>CAYJPW010000155.1:0-25285 GCA_964372055.1 uncultured Polyangiaceae bacterium | reverse complement strand
GGCGGCGATCCCCGCCCCCCCCGCGGCCGCCCCGGCGGCCCGCGGGGGGCCACGGCCGGTTCGCGCCTACTCGGCGATCGCCTTGTAGGTCTCGATCCACTTGCGCCAGCGCTTGGTGCGCTTGCCGGGCTTCTTGGTCGCGGACGTGCGGCGCTCCTTGAGGGCGACCTTCTCGAGCAGGTGGTTTCGCTTGCGGGCGGGGCGGTTCATGCGCGGCATCCTGGCGATCGGCGCGGCGCTCGTCAACCCGGCTCGGCATCGGCCGGCCCCGCCTCGGACGCGGGCGGCCCGAGGCGCCCGAACGAGTGGACGCCGTAGATGAGCACGAGCAGCCCGCCGAGGGTGATCACCATCCCGGCGTCGCTCGGGCCGATGCCGACGAGCGCGAGCCCGAGCGGCAGGAGCGCGCCCCCGAGAAGCAGCGCGCGGCGCGGCGTCTCGGCCCTCGCGTCGCGGAGCGCGGCGTTCGCGCGCGCGGTCGCGTGCTCGCCCGCCTCGGCAGGCGGGGTGCCGCGCTTGGAGCGGCGCGGCCTCGGCGAGGCGGCCGGCGCGGGCGTCCCCCTCGCGGGAGCAGCGCCCTCTGCGGGGGCCTCGCCCTTTGGGCGGGCCTCGCCCTTCGCCCGGACCTCGCTCTTCGCCCGGGGCTCGCCCTTCGCGGGGGCCTCGCCCTTGCCGGGCGCCTCGTCCGCCTCCTCGGCGTCGGGCGTGTCCTCGTCGTCGCTCACTTGTACTTCTGCGTGCGCGCGTGGGTGATGAAGTCCTGCACGTCGCGCGCGAGGGCGCGCTCGCAGGTGATCGTCGTGGCCTCGTGCGACTCGCCCACGAGATCGTCGTAGAGGTAGTTGTCCTGGTAGAGGAGCACGACGCGCGTCTCGCCGTCGGTGCCGGCGCGCGCGAGCCGAAGGCGCTCGTCCTTCTGGTTGCGCGGCGGGATCGCGTCGCCGAGCTTGCTCGCGTCCTCGCGCGTCACGTACGCGATCCCGTACTCGTGCCCCTCGACGCCGACGTCGACGTGGATCGGCTTCTGCGTGTTGGTGAGGGTGACCTCGCGCCCGTCGACCGGCTTCGCGCCCTCGAGGGAGACGGCGCGGCGGATGACCTCGATGGCCCGCCGCTCGTCGAGCGGTCGCGTCGGGTTCGGCGCCCTCACCTCGCCGGGCCCGCAGGCCGCGAGCGCGGCGGCCGCGCAAAGGGCCACGGTCCGAGCGATGAGGCCGAGCGACGGTTTCATTCCGCGACAGAGTAGCCAACGCTCCCGAGCTTCGCTACTTCTCCCGCATGGCCCGCCTGGCGGCGATCGACATCGGCTCGAACGCGATCCGCCTCCGCATCGTCGACGTCGATCCCCCGGCCCAAGGGCCCACGGGCCCCCGTTTCTACGCTTTTCGCGAGGTCTTCGCCGATCGGGCGAGCGTGCGCCTCGGTCACGACGTCTTCACCCGCGGCGAGCTCGAGCCGGGGGTCATCGCCGCCGCCTGCGAGGCCCTCCGCCGCTTCCGGGCCGGCATGGACGACGCCAAGGTCGACCGCTACCGGGCGGTCGCGACCAGCGCCGCCCGCGAGGCCGCGAACGGCGAGCTCCTCGTCGAGCGCGCCGAGCGCGAGGCCGGCATCCACGTCGAGGTGATCGAGGGCATCGAGGAGGCGCGCCTCGTCCAGCTCGCGGTCGTCGAGCGGCTCGCGCTGGGCGAGCGGACGGCCCTCCTCATCGACATCGGCGGCGGCTCGACCGAGCTCACCCTGCTCCGCGGCAGGACCGCGATCTTCAGCCGCTCGCTCCCCATCGGCACCGTCCGCCTCATCGAGGCGTTCCTCGAGGGAAGCGGCCCCGTCGACTCGTCGCACCGGCACCTCCTCGAGGAGTACGTGGCGCGCTCGTCGGCCCACGCGCTCCGCGAGATCGCCGAGATCGCCGGCGGCAAGATCGACCTCTTGATCGGCACCGGCGGCAACATCGAGAGCCTGGCCGACATCTGCCCGATGCCCTCGGCGTTCCCCGAGGGCCGCGCCATCGAGGTGAGCACGATGGCGCACCTCGTCGGCGAGCTCGCCGGGGCCGGCGTCGACGAGCGGGTCACGCGCTGGAGCCTGCGGCCCGACCGCGCCGACACCATCCTCCCCGCGGCGACGGTCCTCCGGCACGTCGCCGCGCACTTCGGCCTCGACGCGATCAGCGCCCCCGGCGTCGGGCTCAAGGAGGGCGTGCTCGTGGATCTCGCGCGCGCCCACTTCTTCCCGCCCGACTTCACCGTCGAGGAGGCGGCGATCAGCGAGGCGTGCCTCCGCCTCGGGAGGCGCTACCGCTTCGACGAGCAGCACGGCACCGTGGTCGCGAAGCTCGCGACCCGGCTCTTCGACGACACCGCCCCGCGCCACCGCCTCGGCCCGCGCGACCGCATCCTGCTCCACGCGGCGGCCCTGCTCCACGACATCGGCGACTTCGTCCGTTACGAGGGCCACCACAAGCACAGCTACTACGTGATCATGCACTCGGACCTCATGGGCCTGACGCCGGTCGAGCGCGAGATCGTCGCCAACATCGCCCGCTACCACCGCAAGAGCCCGCCCAGCCCCGATCACGACAACTTCAAGGCCCTCTCCCGCGACGCGCGCGGCAAGGTCAAGGCGCTGGCCGCGATCCTCCGCATCGCCGACGCGCTCGATCGCGAGCACCGCACCAAGGTGACCGAGGTCACCGGGCGCATCGAGGGCGACACGCTGGTCATCGGCGTCTCGGGCGGCGAGGACCGCGCGCTCGAGGAGTGGACCGTCACCGCCAAGAGCGGGATGCTCCGCGAAGCGCTCGGCTTGAGCGTCCGCATCGTCGACGCCGGTCCCGGCTCGTCGCGCGCGCGGACGCCATGAGCCTGCTACGCTCGCGCGGCGTGCCGCCTCGCCCCGTCTCGATCGCCATCGCCCTCGGGCTCGGCCTCTTCGGCGGCGCCTGCGGCGGCGCCTCGATCCCGGACCCCAAGGACGCGGTCAAGGCGTACGCCGAGGCGGCGAACAAGGGCGACGCCGACGCCATCTACGAGCTGATGAGCGACAAGAGCCGGCGCGCCCTCACGCGCGACGAGGTCCGGCGCATCGTCGGCGAGGAGCGCGCCGAGCTCGCCGATCAGGCCAAGAGCCTCTCGGCCCCCGGCGTGGTGATCAAGTCCCGCGCGCGCGTCGAGTTCCCCGACGGCGAGGACGCCTCGCTCGATCTCGAGGACGGCGCCTTCCGGATCACCTCGGCGGACGCGCTGCCCGCCGGCGCGCGCACCCCGGTGCAGGCGCTCGAGCAGCTCCGCCGCGTGCTCGCGCGCCGCAGCTACGCGGGCCTCGTCCGCGTGCTCTCCCCCGCGACCCGCAGCGCCATCGAGAACGATCTGCGCTCGCTCGTCCTCGGCCTCGAGCGTCCCGAGGGCCTCGAGGTGCACGTCACCGGCGACACCGCCACCGTCGACGTCCCCGGCGGCCACCGCGTCAGGCTCAAGCGCGAGGCCGGCGTCTGGCAGGTCGACGACTTCGACTGAAGAGGGTGTCAGGCCGCGGCCGACCGCATCCCGGCCGCCTTCAGCGCCTCGTAGCCTCCCGCGACGGCCTTGGCCTCGCGCCAGCCCATCGCCCGGTACTGCTCCGCCCGACCGGCGGAGGTCGCCTCGCGGGGTCAGGCGCAATAGAAGAGGAGCTCCTGGTCCTTGGGCAGCGTGGAGGCGACCGCGCGGAGCTCGGCGAGCGACATCGCGCCGTCGAGCATCGTCCTCCGGCTCTTGGCCTCGTCCTCGTAGGCGTCGATGACGAGCGCGCCGCGCCGGGCTCTCTCGCGGGCATCGGCGGCGGCGACTCGCGGCGGCTGGGTCATGGCTCCTCCACCGAGGGGTCTTGGGCCGCGGGACCCCCTGTCAAGCAGGCGGCGCCGCACGCTGGCCGGCCGAGCGCCGCCGAGCTAGGTATCCCGCTGCATGCTCCTCCGGAGGGCCCTGGCGAGCGCGCTCGCGGCGGCGGCGTTCGCGTTGCTCGTGATCGCTTTCCCGCGGTCCGTCCGCGCTTTCGGCGAGGAGGGCGCGTTCAACCCGCGCGTGCTGCTCACCGGCACCGCACGGTGGGAGGGCGTGCGGACGAGCGGGCCGGCCCGGTGGTCGAGCGAGCTCGTCGGGCGCACCAGCGCGCCCGCCCGGCTCTCGCCCGGAACGGTGCGAGCCGACGATCCCGCGCTGCTCGCCGAGCCGTTCGCGCTCTGGGGAGGCGACGCCGACATCCCCGCGCTCACCCCGCGCGAGGTCTCGGGACTGCGCCGCTTCATCGCCCTGGGCGGCATCCTCCTCGTCGACGACTTCGCCCCGGAGCAAGGCAGCTTCGGGCGCGCCGCCCGGCGCGAGCTCCGCCGCGTGATCCCGGACGGATCGCCCATCCCCATCGGGGCCGAGAACGTCGTCTTCCGCTCCTTCTATCTGCTCCGCCGGCCGGTGGGCCGGATCGAGGGCGTGCCGCGCCTCGAGGCGATCGTCCGCGGCGGGCTGCCGCAGGTGATCTTCTCCTCGCACGATCTCACCGGCGCGCTCGCTCGCGCGCCGAGCGGCGTCCACCCCGTCGCGGTCACCCCGGGCGGCGAGGCGCAGCGCGAGATGGCCGTCCGCCTGGCCGTGAACATCGCGATGTACGTGCTCTGCTCGAACTACAAGGACGACCAGGTGCACGCGCCGTTCCTGATGCAGCGCGGCCGCCGGGAGCCGCCGTGACGCGATCGTGGGCGCTCTCGGGCGATCTCGATCGCCCGTACGTGATCCTCGCCTGCGCCCTCGCCGCGATCAGCGTGGTGCTGCTCGCGGTCGAGATCGGCCTCGGCTCCCGCCGGGGCGCGCGGCGCGCGAGGCGCCTCGCCGGGATCGCGGGCTCGGGCCTCTTCGCCGTCGCCGCGCTGCTCGCCGCCGTCCTCCGCCCGGTGTCGATCGTGTCCCGCGGGAGCCTCGTGGGCCCGCGCGTCGTGGTGCTCGCCGACGCGTCGCGCTCGATGGACCTGCCCGGCGCCGAGGGCTCGCGCAAGGAGACGCTCGCCCGCGCGCTCGCCGAGCTCGACAAGCGCTCGGGGGACGTACGGCTCGCCAAGCTGCGCTTCGGCGAGGGCGCGCCGCTGCCGCTCGAGGGCCCGGGCGCCGCCGCGGCCGCGCTCCGCCCCGACATGCACAGCGATCTGGGCGCCGCGCTCGAGTCGGTGGCCAAGGCGGCCGACGAGCGCCCCAGCGCCATCGTGGTCGTGAGCGACGGTCGGCTCGATCGACCGGGCGCGGAGGGCGCGGGCGAGGCGGTGCGCGCCGCCCTCGGCGCCCTGCAGGTGCCTGTGCACACGGTCGCGGTCGCCTCGGCGGCGCCCGCCGACGCGAGCATCCGCGAGGTGCGCGTCGCCGGAGCCGCGGTCGCCCACCAGCCCTTCTCGCTTCGCATCGAGATCGGCTGCGACGGCGGGATCTCCTGCGACGACGTGCCGGTCACCGCGCGCGAGCTCCGCGATCAGGGCGCCCCCACGCCGCTCGCGTCGGGCGTCGCGCGGGTGAGCGGCGGCAAGGCCGTGCTCGAGCTGGCGATGACGCTCGACCGCGCCGGCGCCCGCATCCTCGAGATCGAGATCACGCCGCCGCACGGCGACACCATCGCCGACAACGACCGCCGCTTCGTGAGCATCGACGTCGCGCGCGACCGGGTCCGCGTCCTCCACGTCGCCGGCCGCCCGACGTACGACGTCCGCGCCCTCCGGATGTGGCTGAAGTCCGACGCCTCGGTGGATGTGGTCGCGTTCTTCATCCTCAGGACCCCGGGCGACGACGTGAACGCGTCGCAGGACGAGCTGGCGCTGATCCCGTTCCCGGTCGACGAGCTCTTCAGCGAGCACCTGCCCAGCTTCGACGCCGTCGTGCTGCAGGACTTCAACGCCGAGCCGTACGGCCTCTCGCGCCACCTCCCGGCGCTCGCGCGCTACGTCGAGAAGGGCGGCGGGCTCATCATGGTGGGCGGTCCCGACGCGTTCGTGCCCGGACACTACGGCGAGACCTCGTTCGCCGAGGTGCTGCCGGTGGGGCTCGCGCGCGACCGCCAGGGCAGCGGCGTCGACCCTGCGCCCTTCGTGCCCCGGCTCACCGCGGCGGGGCGCGCCGCGCCGGTGCTCGCGCCGCTCCGCGCCCTCATCGGCGACGATCTCCCCGAGATGCCCGGCACCGATCTGGTGCTCGATCCCCGCCCGGGCGCGACCGTCCTCCTCGAGCACCCGAGCCTGACGACGCCCTCCGGCGCGCCCATGCCCGTGCTGGCGCTCGGCGAGCACGGGAGCGGCCGCACCATGGCGCTCACCATCGACGGATCGCACCGCCTCCTGTTCAGCGCGTTCGCCGCGAGCGCCGCCGGCCGCGCCCACGGCGCCTTCTGGGACGCGATCCTCGGTTGGCTGATGCGCGATCCCCGCTTCGAGCCCGCGGTGATCGATCTCCCGGGCGGCTGCATCGCCGGCGAGGACACGACCATGGTGCTGCGCCCGCTCCCCGGCGCCCGCGGGCCCGCCACGGTGAAGGTCACGCGCCTCGGCGAGGCCAAGGAGGTCCGCTCGCTCGAGGTGCCCATCCCCAGCGGCGCCTCCGCCGTCGAGGTGCCGCTCGGGCGCCTCGAGCCGGGCGGCTACGCCGCCGCCGTCGACATCGGCGCCGGCGCCGCCCGCGCCCCCACGACGCGCCGCGACTTCGCGTGCGAGAAGGGGGGCGACGAGTGGGCCGACTCGCGGCCCGACCGCGCCCGCCTCGACGCCATCGCCGCCGCGACCGGGGGCTCCTCGGTCGTCGCCGCCGACGCCGCCTCGCTCTCGCTCCCCGCCGCGACGCAGATCGCCGCCGAGCGCCACGTCGCGCCCCTCCTCCCGCCGTGGGCGTGGACCTTCTGCGCGGCGATCGCGATGGGCGCGCACTGGATCGTGCGGCGTCACTCGGGCCTCGCGTAGGTCCAAACCAGAAGGCGTGGGCACCGAGGGGCCGGACGGCGCCTTGCGATCGCGGCCGTCTGCGCCCGTCGATCTCGGCGCCGCGCCCGTCCGGGTGCCAGGCCAGCTCGACGACCGCCGCCGACGCAGCCAACGACCCGGGGCGCTGCGCCGCCGGCGCTTCGCCGAGCCCGCCCGGTTGCGCGCGTGTACGCGGCGTCGTTCGTGCCTTGCAATGGCCCCTCGACGACGGCGGGCGCCGGCCCTAGACGTCCCGGTGTCAGCGGCGCGGGATGTCCAGGACCAGACGCTCGAGCTCCACGCGGAGCTGCGGGATGCGTTGCGCCGCGCTTGGTGCGTGGCGCACCGGGTCAAGGCGGGCGACGTGTCGGGCCACGATCCGCTCCGTGATGCTGCGGCCGACCTCGTCGTCCTCGTGCGCAGGCACGTCGACATCGAGGAGCGGTTCGAGCCGGTGCTGCGCGAGCTCGACGCCTGGGGCGAGTTGCGCTGCGAGCGCCTGCGCGCCCTGCACGAGCGCGAGGAGGAGGTCGTCGCCGACCCGGATGGGGCCGGCGGCCAGGCCTTCGCCCCCGAGCTCGAGCTCGCGGCCACGCTCTGCCGCGTCGTGGTCGAGCTCCTCCGCTGCGTGCGCGCCGAGGAGCGCCAGCTGCTCGATCCCGCGCTCGTCGAGGGCGACTACGCCTGGCGCGACCCCATCTCGAGCTGACGCGGCACGGCCGATGCTCCTCGCCCGTGGAGAGGTCCCATGATGCGTGTCCTTCGTTCGGTACTGTCGATTGCCGCGATGATCGGCGCCGGCCGCCTGGCGCGGTGGGCGGGGCGGGCGGCGGGGCCGGAGGCGCGGGCCCGGCGGCGCGCCGAGCGCAAAGCTCCGCGTGAGCGCGCGTCGCGACCGTCCGCCGTCGAGGAAGCGCTCACCCCGGCGGACCGCGGGGGCGCGCTCGCCTCGGTGGAGGCGTCGGATGCGGTCGACGAGGCCTCGCTCGAGTCGTTCCCTGCGAGCGATCCGCCCGGCTGGACGCCCGTGACGGGCGCGTGCGACGACCGCTGACCACCGCGTTCCGCCGTTGGCGGCCGCGCGCCCGGGTGCGGCCGTCGGGCGAGGCCGACCCGCTGCGTCTGCTGTCTCGCGGAGCTCGCCGCCCCGCATGAACCGAAGCGCGTCGCCCGGTCGTGCGGCGCCCTGCGGACGGCGCTCGCCGCGCGACCGGTCCGGCGGGGGCGCCTCGTGGAACGCGCGCCGCGTCGATCACGGGGCCGTGAGCGCGAACACGTCCACGTCGACCCCGTCGCTGTAGAGCGCCATCGGGGCGCCCTCGGTCGCGGGGAGCCCCGCCGCCACGACCATCGACTGCTCGATCTCGTCGACGTGCGCCTCGCGCAGCGGATAAGGGCGGTGGTGCACCCGCCCGAGCTCGAGCCGCCCGCCGCCGACGTCGGTGAAGAGGATGTAGCGCTCGGCGAGGAAGTGACGCAGCGTGCCCGGCTCGGACGTGCCGAGCGGTGCGCCGATCGTGTAGCGGGCGCGGAAGTCGGCTGGCGTCGGCTTCGGCCACTTGCGCTCGCTCCGGTAGCGCACCCGGTCCCCGTCGCGCTCGAGGCGCATCGAGGCCCGGAAGTACGGCAGGTGGAACGTCGCGCGCGCGGCGACCACCGCGAGCGAGCTCGCCGCGTCCAGGCTGAAGAACCACACGCCCGGATCGCGCCCCTCGCGGTGCACGTAGGTGCGCACGTTGAGCTCGAGGAAGTGGCGCGCCCCGGGCATCGCCGGGAACGGCGCCAGCGAGACGTCGCGCATCGCGAACGCGACCACGCCGACGTACGCCTTGCCCTCGAACGTGTCGATGGTGAGCCCTCGAGGAACGTGCGCCTCGAGCGCCGCCGCCGGCAGCTCCCAGTGCAAAAAGAGCAGGCTCTGCCAGCGCTGGAACCCGGCCGGCCGGTCGTCCGGGCGCAGCGTGGGCGCGATTCGGTCGATCATGGGTCGTGTCATACCGCAGCGCGGGCGCTTGACGCGACGGCGATCCGGCACGATGCCCGTGGGGCGATGACTCCCGAGCAGGCGATGGCCGAGGCGAACGAGGGCAAGCTCCGGCCCGTCTACCTCGTGACCGGCGAGGAGCGCCTCCTCGTCGACCGCGTCGTCGCCGCGATCCGCGACGCGACGATGAAGGGCGGCATCGCCGGGTTCAACGAGGACAAGTTCACCGCCGGCGAGGCCGGCGCCGACAAGATCCTCTCCGCCGCGAAGATGATCCCGATGATGGCGCGGCTGCGCCTCGTCCTCGTGCGCGGGCTCGAGCGCTGGGAGAAGAAGGCCGACGACGACGAGCCGGAGCCCGCGACCGGCGTGAAGGAGCAGAGCCCGCTCGACCTGCTCGCCGAGTACGCGAAGGATCCTGCGCCCAGCACCGTGCTCGTGCTGGTCGCGCAGAAGATCCACGGCCAGCGCCGCCTCATGGCCATGGCCAAGAAGGCGGGCTTCTGGGTCGCCTGCGACCCGATCCACCGGCGCGATCTGCCGCTCTGGATCGAGCGCGCCGCGCGCGAGAAGGGCCACGCCATCGGCCCCGAGGTGTCCGACCTCCTCGCCGAGATCGCCGGCCCCGAGCTCGGCTACGTCGCCGACGCCCTCGAGCGTCTCTCGCTGTTCGTCGGCCCCAAGCAGCCGATCACCGAGGACGCCGTCGCCAGGATCGTGACGCGCGTCCGCCAGAGCACGGTCTGGGAGCTGCTCGACGCGCTCGGCGCCCGCCGCCTCGACCGCGCGCTCGGCGCGCTCGCCGAGGTCTACGATCCGCGCGACGGCGGGCTCCGCCTCCTCGGCACCATCTCGTGGTCGGTGCGCCAGCTCGTCAAGTTCGAGGCGGCGGTCGCGGCCGGCTGCGATCCGGCCGAGGCGGCCCAGCGCGCCGGCGCTCCGCCATTCAAGGCGCGCGAGCTCGCCCAGGTGACCCGCGCCGTCCCGCGCGCGTCGCTCGAGGGCTGGCTGCGCCTCATGGCGGAGGCGGATCTCGCTCTGAAGGGCTCGAAGCGCCCGGCGCAAGCCGTGCTCGAGGCGATGATCATCGGCATGTGCGCATAGCTCCGGCCGCCTCGCGGTCCGCGAGCTCGCGATCGACCCGCAGGGGTTCGGGGGCCGAGCCCCATCGCGAGCTCGATGTGTGCCTAGGGCACACCGGACGGCGCGCTTCGAGCCATCGAGGAGGAGCCCCCTTGTCGCCGGCCCACGGGCGATCCAGATCCCCTCATCATCTTTCCCGCGCGCTACCAGAACGTGGATCAAGCCCGCCGGGTCCACGGCGATCGTGTCGATCGGCTCGCGCCCTTCCTGTGGCGCACCGATCCTCTCGCCGACGCGGTCGTCGAGAGCTTCGCCTCGCTCGAGTCGGGCCGGGGCTGGGCGATGCTGACCCGCGCGCTCGACCGCGGGATCGCCGACGTCGACGGCGCGCCCGAGCCGCTCCGCGCGCTCTTCGATCACGTCGATCGGGTCCCCGTGTGGGTCGACTGGTCCACGATCGACAGGGCGGGCGACCTGCTCTTCCGCGCCGGCGTCTTCGGCGGGATGATCCTCGGCGCCTACTCGCTCGTGCTCGGCTACTGCTCGCCCGCGGGCAACAAACCGCTCGTGTTCTCCGGCCGCCTCCGCGAGCAGGCGGCGCGCCGCCTCAACGAGACGTCGAGGTTCGTGCACGCGACCTGCCTGCCCGGCGGGCTCCGTCGCCACTCGGACGGGTTCAAGATCACGGTGAAGGTGCGCCTCATGCACGCGCAGGTCCGCCGCATGATCCGCCTCTCCGGCCGGTGGCGGCCCGAGCTCTGGGGCGAGCCGATCAACCAGCACGACATGTCCGCGACCACGATGCTCTTCTCGCTCGTCGTGCTCGACGGGATGAACAAGCTCGGCTTCCACGTCACCCCCGACGAGAGCGAGCGCTACATGCAGCTCTGGCGCTACTCGGGCTACCTGATCGGCTCGGAGCCCGAGCTCGTCCCCGCGAGCGAGGCCGAAGCGCAGCGCCTCGCCCTCCTCATCCGATCGACGCAAGGCGCGCCCGACGACGACTCGCGCGCCCTCGTGCAGGCGCTCATCGACTCGGCACAGGAGATCGCGAAGACGCCGAAGGAGCGCGAGCGCGCGCTCCGGCAGGGCGCCCTCGCGCGCGGCCTCTGCCGCGCCTTCCTCGGCGACGAGCTCGCGGATCAGCTCGACCTCCCGGTGACCTCGTGGCGCCACTTCGTGCCCGCGGCGCGCGGCGTCGTCTCGCGGATGGAGTCGGTGCGCACCCGCCTGCCGGGCGGTCACCGCCTCGCGATCGAGGCGGGCCGCCGCTATTGGGAGTGGGTGATCGAGAAGGGCCTCGCCGGCGCGAACGTGGACTTCGGCCTGCCCACCCGGCTCAGCCGGCAGATGACGCGCTCCGCGGCGTAGAGCTCAGCGCTTCGCGACGGGGCGCCGCGCTCCTCGCGGCCTCGCGCAGAGGCCGCCGGGCCGGGCGTGCCGCGGCGGGGCGCCGGCGCCGTGGCCGGGCGGCACGAGGCAGTGCGGCTTGGTGCCGATGAGGTCGCGGCGCCCGGCCTTGATCAGCGCCTCGCGCACCTCGTCGTGGTGCATGGGATCCCAGTAGAGGAGGAGCGCCTTGTGGAGCCGCTTCTCGCGCAGATCGACCGCCGTGAAGACGGGCTCGCGCGTGAATGGATCGAGCCCCGTGTAGTACATCGAGGTCGCCATCGACATCGGCGTCGGGATGAAGTCCTGCACCTGGCGCGGGCGGTAGCCGTGCCGCTTCAGGTAGACGGCGAGATCGACCATGTCCTCGAGCGTCGAGCCGGGGTGGCCCGAGATCAGGTAGGGCACCAGGTACTGGTCCTTCCCCGCGGCCTCGCTCGCGCACGAGAACTGCTCGACGAACCGCTCGTAGCTCTCGATCCCCGGCTTCTTCATCTTGTCGAGCACTTCCTTCTTGCTGTGCTCGGGCGCGACCGAGAGCTGTCCGCCGGTGTGGTGGGCGGCGAGCTCGCCCACGAACTCGGGCGAGAGCTCGGCGAGGTCGTAGCGGATGCCCGAGGCGAGGAAGACCTTCTTCACGCCGGGCTCCTCGCGCACGCGGCGCATCACGTCGAGGAGCGGCCCGTGATCCGTCTGGAGGTTCTCGCACACGCCCGGGTGCACGCAGGAGAGGCGGCGGCACGCCGTCTCGATCTCCTCGCTCTTGCACTTCATCTGGTACATGTTCGCCGTCGGCCCGCCGAGATCGGTGATGGTGCCGCGGAAATCGTCCATCCGCCGGAGCGCCCGCACCTCGCGCAGGATCGACTCGGCCGAGCGCGACTGGATGACGCGGCCCTCGTGCTCGGTGATCGAGCAGAAGGTGCACCCGCCGAAGCAGCCGCGCATCGTCACGATCGAGTGCTTGACCGTCTCGTACGCCGGGATCTTCTCGGTGTACGAGGCGTGCGGCACGCGGGCGAAGGGCAGGTCGTAGAGCTCGTCCATGTCGCTCGTCTCGAGCGGCAGGGCCGGCGGGTTGAGGTAGACCGCCTCGGCGCCGTGGCGCTGGAGGAGCGGGCGCCCGTTGCCGGGGTTGGTCTCGTACTGGAACGCGCGCGACATCTCGGAGAAGGCGCGCTTGTCGGCGACGACCTCCTCGTAGCTCGGCAGGACGACCGTCTTGCGATCGGGCACGTGCGCGCTCGGCTCGATGCCCTCGTGCTCGCCTTTGCGGAGCACGTGCGCCGTCCCGCGCACGTCGCGGAGATCGCGGATCGACTCGCCGTCGCGGAGGCGCCGCGCCACCTCCCACACCGGCCGTTCGCCCATCCCGAAGATCAGGAGGTCGGCCTTGGCGTCGAGCAGCACCGAGCGCCGCACCTGATCCGACCAGTAGTCGTAGTGCGCGATGCGCCGGAGCGAGGCCTCGATGCCGCCGAGGACGATGGGCACGCCGGGGAACGCCTGCCGGCAGAGGTTCGCGTACACGATCGAGGCGCGGTTCGGGCGCATCCCCGGCCGGCCGCCCGGCGAGTACTGGTCCTCGCTCCGCACCTTCTTCTGCGCGGTGAGCTTGTTCAGCATCGAGTCGAGGTTGCCGGCGGTGACGCCGACCATCAGGCGCGGCGCGCCCATCCTCGAGATGTCCGCGGTGCTCGTCCACGCCGGCTGGGCGATCATCCCGACCTTGAAGCCGCGCGCCTCGAGGAAGCGGCCGATGAGGGCGCCGCCGAACGCCGGGTGGTCGACATAGGCGTCGCCGTTGACGATGAGCACGTCGAGCTCCGGCCACCCGCGCGCTTCCATCTCCTCCCGCGTCGTCGGCAGGAATCGGTCGCGGGGAGCGGCCCGCGAACCCTTGCGAAGCTGGACGAGCGAGGGCATCGAGGCCCGAACCTAGCGCCGGGCCAGCGCCCCGTCACCCGGGGGCGCCGAATCCGGCGGCGGCGCTGGCGACCAAGGGGCCGAGCGCCGCCACGCGGCCGGAGACCGGGCGCGGTGCGGGAGCGGCCGCGGCGCGTCACGCGGGGCGGGGCCTGGATCGAGGGGAGGTCCTGGCGCGGAGGCCTGGGGATGCCTATCTTGATGGTCTTGCCACCCATGCTCTTCCGAAAGGGGGAACCCCGGTGACGACCACCCCGCCGTCGGTCGAGTGGCACAAGAAGCCGCACCGGATCGAGCTGCCCCTCCGGCTCCAGGGCCTCCGCGCGCGGATCGAGGGACGGCCCGGGGCCGACCTCGCCCTCGCCCGCGCCACCGAGATGGACCGGCGCGCCCACGAGATCGCCTGGCGCATCGGCCAGCCGGGGCTCTCGGCCGACCAGCGCGCCCAGCTCAACGTCGAGCTCGCCGGGCTCCGCCTCGAGCTCGAGGACCACATCGCGCGCGCCGCGGGCGAGCCGGTCGACGAGGCCCTCCAGCGCTCGCGCGGCGCGGTCGCCGCGCTCGACCCGGCGATGCGCCAGCACCTCGCCGCGCTCCTCCGCGTCCCGTGCGAGCCCCAGTTCGACGCGCTCCTCGAGATGAAGGCCGCCGAGTACCTCGAGCAGGGCCGCGCATTCGACCAGGTCGCCGCGCAGTTCGGCTTCCTCGACGGCGTCCACCTCGGCCCGTCCGAGTCGCGCGGGGCGCTCATCCTCACCCACAATGGGTCGCTCGTGCAGATCTCGGCCCCGGGCGCCGGGGGCGACGCGCGGGCCCGACGCTTCGTCTACCAGAACATCTACGGCGGCCCGGTCCCGAGCGAGGGCACGATGGCGCTGGTCGATCCGGTGCGCCTCGGGCACCCGCTGCGCTCCAACCGGATGACGACCTCGGCGGTGCGCCGGCTCCGCCTGGCGGTGCGGGGCCAGGAGGACTGGGAGCAGTCGCGCCGGACGTTCACGCACGTGAGCTCGACGTTGATGCGCGCGCGGCCCTCTTCGCCGAAGACCATGTGGGGGGCCGATCCCGGCTGGCACCCGGCGGTCCACCGGCAGTCCGCACAGCTCGTGCGCGCCACGCGCGACGGCCGCGCCGCCCGCGAGGAGCTCGCCGAGCTCCTCACGCGCTTCGCCGATCCCAGCCAGCCCGCCTGCGACGCGGTCCTCGAGGCGCAGATCGTCGGGCTGATGCTCCACCTCCAGGGGCTCGCGGTCGAGGCCGGCGAGCCGGGGCACCCGCTCCGCGACGTCGAGGTCTTCGTCACCGATCGGGGCGAGCGCTGCGTCGTCCATCCCGACAAGATCCGGCTCGAGCGGCCGAGCCGCCCGGCGCTGGAGATCGAGGCGGCGAGCATCGGCGTCCAGGTGATCGTGCGCGGGGCGCCGCTCGCCATCCTCGACGGGCGAGGCGACATCCTGGTCGCGCTCGGCGACGTCGTCTGGATCGGCTCCGGGGACGGGCCCTCGAAGTAGGCTACCGCTCGGCGCCGCTCCGGTGCTGCTCCTCGAGCCAGGCCGCGACCGGGCGGAAGACGCGCTCGTGCGCCTCGTTCGAGACGAAGAGATCGGCGTGCGCCATGGTCACGGTGTCGTCGCCCACCTCGAGGACCGCCTTCACCGGCGAGCTCACCGTGCGATGGACGAACTCCGCCGTCTCGCGCGGGACGATGCCGTCGCCGCGGGCGAGCACGCACAGCATCGGGCGCGTGACGCCGCGCAGCGCCTCGGAGACGTTGATCCCGCGCACGATCAGGTCCTGCCCGCGGATCCAGTGGGCGATCTCGCGGTTGATGTGGCGGTTCGGGTCCTCGACGGTCTTGATCATCTCCTCGGCGGCGCTCATGTCGGTGATCGACGGGTTCAGGTACACCGAGAGGACCCAGGGCGTGCGCTTGGCGAGGTGGGGCAGCGCCGCGGCCGCGAGCCGGCGCGTGTTCTTGACCTTGAGCAGGCCGACGAGCGTCGGCGAGCGGAACGCGAAGCGGAGCAGCGGGTGGATCTTCACCCAGCGCACCGGCGTGCCGATGGCCACCATGGCGCCGATGCGGTGGCCCGGCGTGCAGGTCGCGTGCACCAGCATGATGGTCCCGCCCAGCGAGGCGCCGATCACGTTGACGCGCGCCGCCCCGGTGCGCGTCCGCGCGAGCACCGTGTCGATGGCGGCTCCCAGATCGGTGAGCGCGAGATCGGCCAGGCCGAACGTGTCCCCACCGCCGGTCGAGGTCGAGCCGCCCTGGGCGCGCAGATCGACGCGCCAGACCTCGAAGCCGGCGGAGGCGAGGTGCCCTTCGAGCGAGGGCCCGCGCGGGTGGAAGCTGAAGATGAACGAGTTCATCCCGTACCCCGGGACGATCACCACCGGGTTCCTCCCCGGCGCGAGCCGCTCCTCGTCCCAGCTCTGGAACAAGGAGAGCTCCCAGCCGTCGCCGTTGGGCACGCGGTGCTCGACCGTCTTCATGGGCGCCCAGTCTGAGGCCGGAGGGAGCTTCTTGCACGCACCGATGCGTCAGCGCTTGCGCGCCATCATCCGGAGCGGCGCGCGCTCGTCGATCCCGGCACCCGTCACCACGACCGTGAGCTTGCCGGCCGGGAGGCGCTTGGGGAGCGCCTTCGCGTGCGTCGGGTCCGCCGGGTCGTCGACGTAGAAGCCGGCGTTCGTGGCGAGCGGCAGCGTCACGCGCTCGCCTGGCTTCACCACGATCCAGCTCGGCGGCACCATCACCGCGGTGCACATCTCGTCCGGGCGCCGGAGGTGATCGAAGAAGCGGACGCCCTTCTCGTCGATGACCGAGACCTGCCAGCGGAACGCGGCGCAGCCGTTGCTCCCGCCCGGGTGCCAGAAGCGATGCTCGTGGTCGTCGACGTTCTCGAGGACGATGTCGAGCTTGCCGCCCTCGACGACGTCGGGCGGCGACAGCGTCATCTTCATCTTCGCCGGCACCAGCGTGGGCTCGCCCGGCTTGGGCCCGTCTCCCGGAGCCAGCCCGGTCGGCGGATCCGCCGGCTTGGCCGAGGGCGCGGGTGCGCTGGGCGGCGCGGTCGCCGGCGGAGGCGAGGTCGTCTCGGCGGGCGGCGGCGCCGGAGCGGGCGGGACCGGCGGCGCGGGCTCGGCGGGAGCGCCGCCGCAACCGGCGAGAACCAAGACCAGCACGGCGAGGAAGTCACCTCGAGATCGTCGGGGGGCCATGATGCCGGAAAGCTATCGCTCCGAGCGCGAGGAGGAAAGTCGAGCTTGCGGCCGGCGTCACCGCTCGGGGACGAGGTCGAGGTCGAACATCGACGCGCCGTCGAGACCGCGGAGCGAGACCGTCATCACCTCGCTCTTGCCGTCGATGCGCAGCGTGCCGAACGACAGGAGCCCGTCCGACGGCGGCGGGTTGCCGTGCGGCGGCGTCCGCATGAATCGGACCTCGGGGCCGAAGGTCGGATCGAGCGGGTTGGGCCCGAAGGCGCCTGCGTGGAGCGGCCCGGCGACGAACTCCCAGAAGGGATCGAACCCGCCCCACACCGCCCGCGCCGGATCGTAGCGGTGGGCGGCGGCGTAGTGGACGTCGGCGGTGACCCAGACGACGTTCTTGACCTTGCGCTCCTTGAGGAACCCGAGCAGCGCCGCGAGCTCGAGCTCGCGCCCGAGCGGGGGGCCGGGGCCGTTCGACCACGCCTCCATCTGCGGCTTGCTCCGGACGCGCTCGCCCGCGATCACCAGGCCGAGCGGCTGGTCGGCCGCGACGAGCTTCCACGTCGCCGTCGAGGCGGCGAGCCCGCGCTGGAGCCACGCGAGCTGGCCCGGCCCGAGGAACGCGGTCGCGGGCCCCATCGCCTCCTGGCGGTTCGTCGAGTTGGGCCCGCGGTAGCTGCGCTCGTCGAGCAGGAACACCTCGAGCGACGGGCCGTAGCGGAAGCTCCGGTAGATGCGCCCCGGATCGTCGGGGGCGGCGCGGATCGGCGTGTACTCGAACATCGCGCGCCGGGCGCGCTCGGCGATGACGCCCGCGAGCTTGACCCTGTAGCGCCGGTCGCGCCGCAAGAGCTCGCCCGGGTACCAGTTGTTGTGGATCTCGTGATCGTCCCACATGACGAGCTGCGCCACCTCGGCGTTGAAGCGGCGCACGTTGTCGTCGAGCAGGTTGTAGCGGAAGTTGCCCCGCAGATCGGCGAGCGTCTCGGCGACCTTCGACTTCTCGGGCGTGACGAGGTTCGTCCACACGCTGCCGTCGGCGAGCCGCACCTCGGGGCGGATCGGGATGTCGGCGTAGATGAGGTCGCCGCAGTGGATGAAGAGGTCCGGCGCGTGCCTGCGCATCGTCTCGTACATGCGCATCCCGCCCCACGCGGGGTTGATCCCCCAGCCCTGGCCGGCGGTGTCGCCCGACCAGGCGACCACCAGATCGCGCGGCGCGGTCGGCGCGGTCCGAAGCCTGCCGATCGCCGGCTCGCTCTTGGCGCTGCCGTCCTCGAAGGTCACCCGGTAGAAGACCGGCTCGCCCGGCGGCAAGCCGTCGAGATCGATCTTGGCGGTGAAGTCGGTCTCCTCGCCGGCCATCGGTCCCTCGACGCGCGTCGCGCCCTGGAACGACTCGCTCCCCGCCCACTCCACGACCATGCGCGCGCTGCGATCGCTCCGGCTCCAGATGACGGCGCGCTTGTCGGTGACGTCGCCGCTCTGCACGCCCGAGAGGATGCGCGGGCGCGCGCCCTCGGGCGTCAACGCCGCCGGCGCCGCGCCGCTCGAGGCGCTCGGGCCGCCGCCCGTCGCCTCGGTCCGCGAGCGCGCCGAGGAGCACCCCGGGAGCAGGCCTCCCCCCGCGGCGAGCGCGGCGTGGAGGAACCCGCGGCGGGTGACCCTCGGCTTCAACGTCCCGCCGCCTCCACCGTCTCGAGCACGCCCGCCATGAAGTGGACGAGGGCGAGGCGGTCGCCGAGGGGCGGCGCGCCTTCGAGCTCGACGTGCACCATCGCCGGGCTCACCAGCGCCTCCTCGAGCCGGCCCTCGGGCACCTCCTGGGCGAGCCACAGCGTCTCGGTCGCCGGGATGACCGTGTCGCCGGCGCCGTGCAAGAGGAACACCGGCACCGCCACCGACGCGAGGTGGCCGCGCGGCGAGACGCGCCCCATCGCCTCGCCGCTGCGATCGATCTCGGCGATGAGCTCGGGCGCGATGCTCTCGATGCGGCGCTCGAACAGAGCCTGCATCCGCTCGCGCGACGCCGGGGAGAGCTCGGCCGCTTTGAGCCGGGCCTGGTCCTGCTCCTCCCAGAGCCAGAGGCGGAGCGCGTCGCGCGCCGCCGGCACGTCGCCTTCCGGGAAGAACGCCTCGATGTGCGAGTAGACGAGGACCAGCGCGCCGTAGTCGTGCGCCTCGAGGCTCTCGACGCGGCCGTCGGGGCGCTCGATGTGGTTGGTCGCGAAGAAGCGCGAGACGCGCGCGAGATCGTGCTGCGCGCCCACGGCGACGACGAACGAGACGTCGTCGGCCCAGCGCGGGTCGGCGGCGGCGAGGAGCGAGAGCCCGCCGGCGAAGCTCATCCCCATCAGCCCCACGCGGCCCTCGCCGAGCCGCTCGCGGAGCGCGTGCGCCGCGGCGCCGATGGTGTCGATCGAGCTCGGCGCCACGCGGTAGTCGGCGAGCTCCCGGACCTCGGGCGTCATCACGGTGACGCCGGTGGCGGCGATGGCGCGCGCGAACCGCATCAGGCGCGGCTCGTCGATCCCGAGCCGGTGCACGCCGTGGGTGATCACCACGCCGGGCGCGCCGGCGCGACCGCGCGGCACGTACAGGCGCGCCCGGGCCTCGCCCGAGGCGAGCGCGACGCGGTCCTCCGCTTCGTCGACCTCGTAGGTGCCGTAGGTGGCGAGCGGTCCGGTCGCGTGCGGGTCGGCGAAGCGGAGCAGGAGGGAGGCCGCGCGGAGGTGGGCGCCGGCGGGGCGGGAGATCGCGAGGAGCACGAAGACCGCGACGAGGACGGCGACATGGCGCCTCGTGCCGCGGGGGCGGGGGGCTGCTTCTGGGGGCTTCGGATCCATGGCCGACCTCCAACGCCGCCGGGGCCCGTCCGATTCCAGCGTCGACGCGGCGCGCGCGCCTACCTCACTGCGCGAAGAAGTACGACGCGCAGCAGTTCGAGTAGTTGTCCTTGGGGCACTCGGCCGAGTCGTCGACGCAGGTGCCGAGGAGCTTGTCGAAGTCGTAGCAGGAGCAGGCGAACGCGTCGCCCTGCTTGGCGCAGGCGCTCTTGTACTCGGAGTCGAGGCAGCTCGTCTTGCAGGAGCAGGACTCGGTGCCGCTCGAGTTGCACACCTGGCCCATGCAGGTCGTCCCGCCCGTGCCGGTGCCGAAGCACATGTCGAAGGCCTCCTCCTCGTCCTGGCACTGCGCCGGCGGGAGGAGCTGGTTCGCCGAGCACTGGAAGTCGGCCTTGTTCTCGACCCAGCACGCGATCTTGGCGGCGTACTCGGCGGCGCACCCCGGGGCCGCGGGGCACTCCGTCTCGCAGTTGTCCCACGAGGGGCACATGATCGAGTCGAGGTAGGCGCAGAGCTCGACGCAGTCCTCGGTGAGCCCCGTCGGCAGGCTTCCGCCCATGCCGCCGGCGCCGGTCGTCGCCGTGGTGCCGCCGCCGGCGCCGCCGGTGCCGCTGCTGGACACGCTGCCGCTCCCCGTCGACTGGTTGGTGTCGGCGGACTCGCTGCACGCCTGGGAGGCGATGGCGATGGGCAGGGCGAGGACGAGCAGTGCGGGGAGGTGAAGGCGGCGCATCGTGGCGGCATTATATAGGCCCAGGGCCGGGGCCGCGACGAAGCCTTTCAGGTCCGGGCCGCGTCGCGGGCGACCGCCGGGCCTACACCGTCGCGAAGCTCTCCGCCGGGATGTCGATCGCCGAGCGGTCCTCGGCGCCGAGGACCTCGGCGGCCGCCTTCACGTGCGGCAGGACGGTGCGCGCGAAGTACCGGGCCGCGTGGATCTTGCCCCCGTAGAAGGCGCGCTCCTTGGCGCCGGCGTCGCCGGCCGGGAGCTTGCCGAGCGCGTCGTGCGCGATGCGCGCGCCGTCGAGGAGGAGCCAGCCGACCGCCAGCTCGCTCATCATCTCGAGGAAGGCGTTGGCCGCGAGCGGGACCATCTCGAGGCGGCCCGACTGGAACCACGAGAGCAGCCGCATCGCGGTGCCCGCGAGCGCCTCGTGCGCCAGGGCGAGCTCGCGCGTGAGCGGGCCGATGGCCGGGTGCGCGTCGTTCGCCGCGATGAACTTGGCGACGTCGCCGAGGAAGTCCTGCAGGTTCTTCCCGCCGGACTGGGCGAGCTTGCGCCCGACGAGGTCCATCGCCTGGATGTGGTTCGTCCCCTCGTAGATGGAGAGGATCTTGGCGTCGCGGCACGACTGCTCGACCGGGAAATCCTTGGTGTAGCCGGCGCCGCCGAACGTCTGGATGGCGAGCTCGCAGACGCGGAACGCCTGATCGGCGCCGTACGCCTTCACCAGCGGCACGAGGAGATCGACCTGGCCCTGGTGATAGGCGGCGAGCTGGTCGTCCTTGCCCTGCGCGACGCGGACCGCGTCCTGGTGGCGGGCGAGCTTGACCACCAGCGCGCGGATGCCCTCGACCCGCGCCTTCATGTCGAGCAGCATCCGGCGGACGTCGGCGTGCTCGAGGATGGCCACGCGCGGCACCGTCGGGTCCTTGAAGCTCTGGATGGGCGCGCCCTGCTTGCGCTCCTTCGCGTACTCGAGCGCGTTGAGGTAGGCCGACGAGGCGACGGCGACGCCCTGGAGGCCGACCGAGATGCGGGCGCCGTTCATCATCTTGAACATCTGGCTCATGCCCATGTTCTCGGCCGTGCCCACGAGCTCGCCCACGCAGCCGTCGTTGTCGCCGAAGAGCAGGACGCAGGTGGACGAGCCGTTGATGCCCATCTTGTGCTCGATGGAGCCGACGGCGACGTCGTTCGATCCGAGCGTCTTGCCGTCTTCGTCGATGCGGAGCTTCGGCACGAGGAAGAGCGAGAGCCCCTTGGTGCCGGCGGGGGCGCCCTCGACGCGCGCGAGCACGAGGTGGACGATGTTCTCGGCGAGGTCGTGATCGCCGGCGCTGATGAAGATCTTGGTGCCCTTGATCGCGTAGGTGCCGTCGGGGCGGCGCACGGCGCTGGTGCGCGAGGCGCCGACGTCGGAGCCGGCCTGCGGCTCGGTGAGGCACATCGTCCCGCCCCAGGTGCCGTGGTACATGCGCTTCAGGTAGAGCTCGTGCTGGCGCGGCGTGCCGAAGAGCTCGACCACCTCGGCCGCGCCGAACGCGAGGCCCGCGTACATCGCGAAGGCCATGTTCGAGCCCGAGAGGAACTCCTCGACCACGACCTGCAGCGTGTGCGGCGCCCCCTGGCCGTCATACTCCGGCGCGACCGCGACCGCCTTCCACCCCGCCTCGTAGAGCTTCTTCCAGGCGTCCTTGAAGCCGTCGGGCGCGCTCACCTGGCCCCCTTCCAGGCGGCAGCCCTGCCGGTCGCCGACGCCGTTGAGCGGGCCGAGGACCTCGCAGCAGAACTTGTACGACTCGTCGATGACCATCGACGCCTCGTCGTGGCCCCACGCCTCGAACGGTTCCTTGCCGAGGATCTCGTCGAGGGCGAACTGCTCGAAGAGCAGGAAGCGGAGCTCGCGGAGATCGGCCTTGTAGCGGTTCTGGGCCTGGGGGGTGGACACGGGGCCTCCTGGCGCGGGCGGGAAATGTGTGGGGGGCGCCGCGCGATGGGTTGGGTTACCACGTTGCCGCGTTGCGTCAATCGACCAGGACGGCCGCCGCGACTAAGGTTGTCCCCGATCATGCGGGTGGGGTTGGCGGTCGCACTTCTCTCGGCGCTGCTGCTGCGCGCGGAGGCGGCCGGGGCCCAGTCCGCGGCGCCCGGCGCGCCGGCCCAAGCTCCGACCTCGGCCGACGCGAAGGGGTCGGCCGCGCCGGCCAACGCGGCGCACGCCGCGGCGAGCGGCCCCCCGAACGGCGCCGAGGCCCCGGCGTCTTCCTGGCCCGACGGCGATCTCGGCGGCATCGAGCGGCCCGCCGCCCCGCCGGGCGATCTCGCGCGGGAGGCGGCCGGCCCCCTCCTTTATTTGCCGCGCAAAACGGTCGAGCTCTTCTTCGAGGCCAGCGGCGCGGCGGCGGGGCTGGTGCAGGACGAGCAGTTCGTCCCGCGCGTGCGCGACTTCCTCGCGGGCGGCGACGGCATCCTCGTCTTCCCGACCGCCTTCGCCGAGACGGGCCGCCACCCCAGCGTCGGCGCCCGGATGATCGCCAAGGGCGGCCGCACCGCCACCAGCCTCCGCGCGGGCTTCGGCGGCGTCGACGACATCGCGCTCGAGTCCAAGGTCCGCATCGGCCTCGGCTCGCCGGCGCTGCCCATCGCCGTGGCGCTCGAGACGTTCTTCGACCGGCGCAGCGATCTCGAGTTCCACGGCGTCGGCCAGGTGCCGGTCCTCGATCGCCGCAACCGCTTTCGGGAGGGCACGGTCTTCCGCACCGGCATCTACCGCGACGAGCGCTCGCGCGGGATCCTGAGCCTCGGCATCCGCCCCTCGGACGAGATCGAGGTGTTCCTCTCGACGAGCCTCTTGCGCCACGAGGTCGAGGACGCCGACGACGCCGGCCCACGGGCGCTCTCGCGCGTGTTCGAGCCGGAGAGCATCCCCGGCGCGTCCGAGGCGACGGGGCTGCTCTACTCCGAGCTCGCGCTCCGCCTCGACACGCGCGAGGACCGCGGGCGCCCCTCGCCGGGCGGCTTGTTCGAGGCCTACGCCGGCACGTCGCGCTCCATCTTCGGTCCCGAGGACGTCCATTTCCTCCGCTTCGGCGGGCGCGCCGCCGCCTTCATCCCGATCCTGAAGCCCGACAACATCCTGTCGCCCAAGATCGTCGTCGACGCCCAGCTGCCTCTCGGCGGACGCCGCATCCCGTTCACCGAGCTCGTCGGGCAGCCCGAGTTCCGCGGCTACGACACGCGCAGGGACGCGGTCTCGCTCGTGGCCTCCCTCGACTACCGCTGGTCGATCGCGCGCTACGTCGCCGCCCGCGTCTTCGTCGACGGCGCCACCGTCGCGGGCGGCGTGGGATCGACCCAGATCGACCGGATGCGCTTCGCGTTCGGGATCGGGCTCGACGTCTCCAGCGCCTCCACCGAGCTCGGGCAGATCGCCGTCTCGGCGAGCCCGGAGGGCGCCAACGTGTTCCTCTCCTTCGGCGTGCCGTCGGGCTTCGGCGACCGCCAGCACCGGGATTGACGTGAGCGCACGACCTCTCGCCTGCCTGCTCCTGCTCTTCGCGGTCTCGGCCTGCGAGGGCCGGCCGGCCCGCTTCGCCGACCGCGCGCCGGTGACCGACGCCGCCGATCGCGCGCCGGTGCCGGTGCCGGCGCGCACCGACTCTCCGCCGGCGCGCGACCTCTTCGACGCCCAGCTCCGCCGCAAGATCGTGGGCGCGCTCGATCCGGAGCGCATCCCCGACGCGCTCGACGTCAACGCGCTCGACGAGGTCCCGCGCTCGACCTTCTGGGATCCGGCGAGCGCCGGCGCCGAGCGCGCGCAGCCGGCGCTCCCGCTCTCCGCGCTCGCCGGGCCCACGGTGACGGGGCTGCCCGGGCTCTCGGTGGTCGACGCGCGCGGCGTGCGCTGGGAGCTCCGCCTCGACGAGACCGGCGAGCAAGCCCACCGGGTCGCGAGCGCGGTCGTCTCGGCGCGCGCCCTCCGGGCGCTCGGGTACACGACGCCCGACGTCGTCGCGCTCTCCCTCGCGCCGGGCGATCTCGTCGGCGCTCCGGCCGACCCGCGCTGGGCCATGGCCCGAGGGCCGCTGCGCGTGAGCGCCACGCGCTGGCCGCTCGGGATCGATCTCGGCCCCACGCCGCTCTCCGGGCGGCGCGCCGACGATCCGAACGACCGCGTCCCGCACCGCGACCGCCGCACCCTGCGCGCGCTCCGCGAGGTCTTCGCCTGGCTCGCCGTCGGGCGGCTCGACGCGCGCGCGCTGCGCGACGTCTACGTCGGGGCGCCGGGGCGGGGGCACGTCGAGCACGTGATCCTCGGCTTCGGCGGCGCGCTCGGGGCCGGCGCGGCGAGCCCCAGCGCCGAGGCGGGGCTCGGGCGCACCTACCGGAGCGTCTTCGTCGAGATCGGCACCCTCGGCCTGCTCCCGCCGCCGGCCCCCCCGCCGCTGCCGGCGATCGGCGCCATCGGCGAGACGGTCTCGGGATCGGACTACGAGCCGACGCCTCCGTGGGAGCCGCTGGAGCGCACCTCGCCGGCCGACGCATTCTGGATCGCCCGGCGCATGCTGGCGCTCTCTGCGGAGCGCATCGCCGCGATCGTCGCCGACGCCGGCATCGACGAGGAGGACGCGCGCGCCCGGCTCGCGCGCCTGCTCGTGGCGCGGCGCGACGAGGTCGTGCGTCGCGCCTTCGCCGGGGTGACGCCGCTGGTCGACCCGCGCGTCGAGTCGGGCCGGGTCCTCGTGCTCCGCGACGTCGCCGTCGCGAGCGGGCTCGGGGAGGGCCGGCCGGCGCGCTACCGCGTCGAGGTCGTCGACGACGACGGCTGGCCGGTGACCTTCCCGCAGAACCTCGAGGCGATGCGCGAGACGCTGCTCGTCGAGCTCCCCGCGCTGCGCGGCGATCGCGCGGTGGTGCGCATCCGAGCGCACCGCGGCCTGCTCACCGCGAGGCCCGTCGAGGTCCACCTCGCCGTCGGCGCCGGCGGGGTGCGCGTCGTGGGCTTGCGCCACTGAAGAGGTGTCGGACAGTCGTCCGACCAACGTCCCTCGAAACGCGCAGGTCCGACGCCTCTTCAGTCCGGGGGCGCGGGGGCAGCGCCCCCGCTCGCGACTGAGCGGCGAGCGCCCTGCGAGGCTCCACTCGGAGGATTC
>CAYJPW010000154.1:0-25472 GCA_964372055.1 uncultured Polyangiaceae bacterium | reverse complement strand
GAGCGACGCCGAGCCCGAGCCCGGCGCCGTCGCGCGCGCGAGGGCGTCCGCCGTGCGCGCGAGGAGCGCGGTCGCGACGTGGAGCGCCGTCGCCGGGCGGGCACGCCCGAGCGCCTCGAAGCGGGGCCGCGTGAGCCGCGCCAGCCGGACCTGGGTCAGCGCCGTCACCGTCGTGGGGTGCGGCCCCGGACCGGCGAGCGAGAGCTCGCCGAAGCAGTCGCCGGCGACGAGCCGTCCGAGCTCCGCGCCCCGGCGCTCGACCTTCGCCTCCCCCTCGAGCACGAAGGCGAGGCCGTCGCCGATCTCCCCTTCGAGGGCGAGCACCGCGCCCGCCGCTCCGCCCGACGTCTCGAGCAGCTCGAGGAGCGCGCCGATGTCCTCGACGGGGAGCGCGGAGACGAGCGGGCTGCGCCCGAGCGTCGCGATGTCCTCCAAGCGTTCGTCCTTCACGTCTCCAGGAGGATAGTGCAACGCGGAAGCGAGCTCGTTGCGATCGCTCCATCGCGTCGACGCTGCGGCGGCGGACAGGACCGCCGCGTGGGCAGGCAGGTCACGATCGCCGGGACGCCGAACGACGGCGACGACGTGCCCGCGCCCGTTCGAGCTGTCGCAGGTCCGCGATGTCCTGGTCGCGAGCCCAGTGCGCCTTCTCGGCGATCAAGTCGTCGAGCGATACGTAGTGGGCCGGCACTCGTCCGAAGCGCGCCTCGAGCCGTCGCTTCCACGCGTCCGAGAATCGTGGCACCGCGCCCAAGCGAGACAGGAGGTCGATGCGGACCGGGGCGCTTCCCAGCTGCACGATCGAGTCCGGATCGAGGAGCGTCTTGGCGTCGGCGTACTTTGGACGCGCCCCCCCGAAGAAATCACGAATGGCCGCCTCGGCCCGCCTGGCGTTCGCGGCCGTGGGAGCGATGAACACGTCGAGGTCCTTGGTCGCCCGTGGACGAGCGTAGAGGCCCACCGCGTGCGCGCCCCCGATCAGGTACCGGACCCCGTGCGCATTCAACGCGGCGACAAACTCTTCGTAGTCGGGGTGCGCCATCCAGCCCTCTCGCCTCGAGGCAGCTCACGAGGCACTCGTCCACCACGTCGACGCGCTGCTCGGGCGTCAGCTCCTCGAACCAGAAGCGAAAGTCCTCGGCGTCGGCGCTGGCCCTCGGAACGACCGTCACCGTCCATCGCCTGCCGTGCCGATCGCGCAGGCGGCTCCGCTTCATGCCCGCATCCTGCCTGCCTCGCACATCGAACGCAACGGCGCGACCGGCGGACGGCCTGGGCGTCACGAACGCCGCGACAGGGTCACGAGCGGGGCAGCGCAGGCGTCGGCCGCTTTCGGCAAGCGTAGCGGCGGGAGCATCCGGAGGAGCCGCCCGCCCCAGGCGTGGTTCTCCTCCACGACGCGGGCGCACCAGCATTGGGCGCAGCCGCGCCGGGTGAGCCCCTCGAACGCGGCGCGCGCGCCGAGCCGGACGACGTTGTGCGAGCGATCGCTGCGATCGACCTGACCGCAGTGGAAGAGGTTGCCCTCGGGATCCATGGTGGCGTTGATCCACCCCGCGGCGCAGGGGAGGGCGACGTCGTCGGGGAAGCGCTGGAAGTGGCGCAGGCTCGCCCAGCCGTTCGCGATCGCTCCGTCGCCGTCGAGCTTGCGGCGCGCGAGGCGCGCGAAGACCTCGCGGAGGCGCCGGGCGTCGAGCTGGAACGCCGCGCCGTCGCGCTCGCTCCCCAGGAAGAGGCTGTTGCGCGCGGGCTGGAAGACGACGGCGAGGCGGCGCTCGTCCGCGATCGCGAGCAGCTCGTCGAGGTGGTCGGCGTTGTGCCGGCCGACGACGCAGGTCAGCTCGACCTCGACGCCGGCCTCGCGCGCCGCATCCGCGCCGGCGAGCGCCTTCTGCCAGCTGCCCTCGCCGCGCATGGCGTCGTGGCAGGCGCGGGGGCCGTCGAGGCTGATCTTCACGCGGGCGAGCCGGCGTACGGTCTCGATGCGGCGCGGGACGAGGATGCCGTTGGTGTTCATGAAGACGCGCACGCCGCGCGAGACGAGGAGCGCCACCACGTCGTCGATGCTCTTGTGCGCGAGCGGCTCGCCGCCGTCGAGCGAGACGTGGCGCATCCCGAGATCGCAGAGCTCCCCGAGCGCCCGCCGGATCTGCTCGAGCGTCATTTCGTCCGGCGCCGGGGTGTGGCGATCGCAATACGAGCAGGCGAGGTTGCAGAGGTGGGTGATCTCGAAGCCGACCGAGATCGGCGCAGGACGGAGCCCTGCGCGCGCGGCGAGGCCGCGCACGATCGTCGCTGGATCCATCGGACGCTCCTCCCCCCCCGGGCGAACGGTCCTCGGTGGGCGGTGCAACGCGTGTGCCTCACCCGGAGAGGCTGGAGATCACGGAACCGCGGCGTCCGGCGTGACCGTGAACGCGTGGCTGCGGCGCGACGCCTGTGCGGCCGTGGCACAGCCGTGGCCGCTGGGACCAGCGCATCCTCGCGGCCGTGTCATCTTTGCGGGCGATGGCCGAAGAGAAGTCAGCCCGCCAGCAGATCGCCGAATCGCTCAAGCGCCTCGAGTCCCTGCTCGGGATGCTCCCGAGCGACGCCTCCAAGGACCTGCGGGGGCGAATCGCGTCGCTGAGGACGCTCATGGTCGAGCAGCGACCTCCCGCCCTGGCCGTCGTCGGACGGCGCGGCGCCGGCAAGTCGTCCGTCGTCAACGCCTTGGTCGGCGGCAAGGTCGCCGAGGTCGGGCACGTCCGCGCCCAGACGGGGCGGGGACGGTGGTTCGAGATCGAGACGCCCCGCGGCTCGCTCTCGCTGCTCGACACGCGCGGGGTCCAGGAGGGATCGCGGCCGGTCGAGGACGACGACGCCAAGACGCCGGTCGCGTCGATCCTCGTCGAGGTCCGGGCCAAGGCGCCGGACGCGGTCGTCTTCGTGGTGCGCGCGATCGACGTCGACAGCGCCATCGACGGCGACCTCGACGCGCTTGAGCACGTGCTCCGGGCGGCCCTGCGCGCCCACAAGGTGGCGCCGCCCATCGTCTGCGCCGTGACCCACGCCGATCTGCTCGAGCCGAAGGCGGTGAAGCTGCACGAGCAAAGCGAAGACGACCAGCGCGAGCGCGACGAGAAGCTCTCCCTCGTGGCGCTCGCCGAGCGCGTCCTCGAGGAGAAGGTGAGGACGCGACCGTCGCTGGCGCCGCACGTCAAGCAGGCCATCGGCGTCTCGACGTACCTCTCGTTCCGGTCCGACGGCTCCATCCGCGCCGACGAGCGCTGGCGCATCGACGATCTCTGCCGCGCGCTCTACGACCACCTCCCCAGCGAGGGCCGCGCGGCCTTCGCGCGCCTGTCGCAGGTGCGCGCGCTCGAGGACGAGGTCGCGAGCGATCTCACCCGCGCCACCGCGGCGGTCTGCGCCGGCGTGGCGGCCGTGCCCATCCCGATCGCCGACGTCCTGCCGCTCACGACGCTGCAGGCGGGGCTCGTCGCCAGCATCGCCTGGGTGAGCGGCCGGGCGCTCGACACCAAGGCGGTGAGCGAGTTCCTCGGCGCGCTCGGCGTCAACGTCGGCGCGGCCTTCGCGCTCCGCGAGGCGGCTCGCGCCCTGATCAAGACGGTGTTCCCCGGAGCCGGCGCCATGGTCAGCGCCGGCGTCGCCTTCGCCGGCACGATGGCGCTCGGCGCCGCGGCGAAGGCGTACTTCGTCCACGGCCAACCGATCGAGACCGCGCGCCAGATCTTCGAGAAGCGCAAGTACGGCCCCTGACGCCCCTGCCGACCCCTCGCCGCCGAGCGGCGCTTCGTCGTTGGGTCAGCCGCCGGGCATCAGCCCGACGATGTAGCGCGTGATCGCCGAGTCGGCGTCCTCGAGCCCGTCGAGCATCGTCGCGCAGGGCACGTGATCGACGACCTTCACCTGCTCCTCGGGCGGCTCGCGGAACGGGACGGTGTCGGGCGTGAGCTCGACCTTGCCCGCCCAGGGGAGGATGCGGCTCGGCGACACGCCCGGACCGCCGACGACCGCCACGAGGGCGCACGCCTTGTCGCGCACGACGACGACGGCGCTCACGCTCGTCGCCTCGCAGCCTTCCTTGGGGCAAGCGCGCTCCGGCGCCGGGCGCACCTCGATGGTGCGGCTGCCGGCGGCGCGCCTCGCCAACGCCTCGAGGCGCTTCTGCACCTTGCCGGCGAGCTCGGCCGACGCCGCCTCGTCCTTGCCCTTCGGCCACACGCGCGGCCAGAGCACCACGACACCGCCGCGGGTCCCGCGCGAGCGGCTGATCTCGGGCGCGTCGTCGGCGTGATCGTCGTGCTTGGGCTTGCCGCTCAGCGGGACCGGCTCGTCGCCCTCGGTCGGAGCGCCGAAATCCTCGGGCGTGCGCGTGGGTGGGCTGGTGGGGCAGCCCCAGAGACCGAGCATGATGACCATCGCCGCGGCTCGCGTTCGCATGCGCCGACCGTAGCGAAGGGCGACGCGGCGTGTCCACCGCACCGGGTCGATCACGACGGAGCTCTGCCCCGAACTCCCCGCAGAATCGAGTCGAACGGGCGCCGTCCGTGCCACGTGGCCCGGATCGCCGCTTGACCGACGGCGAGGCGCTCGCCGAAGCTTGCGCGATGCGCTCCCTCGTCGCGTGTCCCGCTTGCGCCTGCCACGTCCGCCGCGAGGAGATCGCGTGCCCGCTCTGCGGCCGTGCCCTGCGCGCTACCGACGGCAGCATCGCTCGGACCGCGTCGGCGGCGCTGCTCGGTCTCACCGCCGTGGTCGCGGGCTGCAACGCCGCCGCGCCCACGCCGACGCCCGCCTACGGGATGCCCGCGCCTCCGCCCGACGTCGCGCCGCAGCCGAGCCCGACGGCGACGACGAGCGCGACGGCCATCCCGCCGCCCGCCGCCGCGTACGGCGTGGCCGCCCCGCCCGAGCTCACGACGCCGGACGGAGGCGCGCCGCGCAAGGTCCCCTGAGGGCCGCGCGCCCGCGGCGGAGAGCGTCCGGGCGCACTGGTTCCGACGCTCGAGGCGTCCCGGCCGGCGGGCTCCGCGCCGCGGGAGCGCCGGTGGCGTGCGGGTCGCGCGATCCCTACGAACGCGACAGGGCTCCGAGCCCGAGAGCATGGGATGAGGCGCACGAGCACGCCAGAGCGCCGACCTGAGATCGTGCGGTTCGAGGTCACGCTGCGGACTCTCCTGGCCGCCGTCGCGGTCGGGTTCGGCGCGTGGCTCCTGGTCCAGCTCTGGCCGGTCGTCCTCCTCGTCATCGTGGCGCTGATCCTCGTCGGCACGCTGAGCCCGTTCGTCGCGTGGCTGGAGCGCCGGCGCGTCCGGCGCGGCATCGCCATCGGTCTCGTGTTCCTCGGCATCGCGGGCGGCGCGGCGCTGGTCGGCGCCCTCTTGTTCCCTCCGCTCATCGCCCAGATCGCCGGCCTGGTCGACCGCGCTCCGGCGCTCCAGGCGCACGCCGCCGAGCTGTTCGCGCGACATCGGCTGACGGCGCCGATCGCCGCCTCGATCCGGCAAGGCGCCTCGCCCGAGGTCGTCGTCGGGATGCTGCGCCAGGTGGTCGCCTATTCGCCGCGCATTCTCGAGGTCGGCACCTACGCGCTCACCGCTCTGGTGCTCGCGATCTACCTCTTGCTCGACCGCGATCGCGTGCGGGGCGCCCTCTACGCGGTCACGCCCCGCGCGTACCACCTCAAGCTCGCCCGCGCCTCGATGCAGCTCGAGACGATCGTCGGCGGGTACGTGCGCGGGCAGGTGATCACCTCGGCGGCGATGACGATCGTGGTGTTCGTGTCGCTCACGGCGTTCGGCGTGCCGAACGCGGTGGCGCTCGCGATCTTCGGCGGCCTCGCGGACGTCATCCCGTACCTCGGCGTGTTCCTCACCGTGATCCCCGCCGTGCTCGCCGGCCTCGTCGCGAAGGGCCCGGCGGCCGCCCTCGCGATCCTCGCGGTCCTGCTGGTGTACGAGGAGATCGAGGGCCGCGTGCTCATCCCGCGCGTCTACGGCCGGGTGCTCCGGCTGCCCTCGTCCGCCGTCATCGTCGCGCTGCTCATCGGCGGCACCCTGAAGGGAGTCCTCGGCGCCCTGCTCGCGCTCCCGATCGCGGCGGCGCTGCGGATGCTCGTGCACGAGTTCCGGGTCGAGCTGCCCGGCGAGACGACCGGCGAAGAGAAGGAGCAGGTGCGGAAGCTCGACGAGCGCCAGGAGCGCGCGTACGCCGAGCGCACCCGCGGCACGCCCGCGGAGGACGCGGCCGCGGTGGCCCTCGAGATGGCGGAGGAGTCCCGCCGCGCCGACCGCCGCGCCGCAGAGAGCGCAGGGAGCGCGGCGCGAAGAGGCGAGCCCACGGAGCGACCGGAGCGCGACGGCGGCGCCGATGGCGACACCGCGCCGAAGCGTTGACGTCCCGCTCGCTCCGCTCGGCATCCGCCCGCTGCGAAGCGTAGAATCGTCTCATGGTCTGGGTCCTCGGTCCGATCACCCTGGGACGAATCGAGACGATCGCCGGCAACAGCGTCGCGACTCGGTTCCAGATGTTCAACGGCGTTCCGCTGTTCCCACTCGGGTCGGTGATCGAAGCGCGTTACCCGAGCGGCTGGCGCGACATCCCCATCCCGCGCGTCCGCCGGACCGTCATCGCCGGCTACCTCTCGGGTTGGATGCCGGTCCTCTTCTTCGTTTCGCTGATCGGCGCCGTCGTGTCGCGGCTCTGGCTGCTCCCAGGCGCCATCGCCCTGGTGGCGACCCTCTATCTCTGGTTCTGGTACGGCCGGCTGTCGCCAGCCGAGCGCCGCCAGCGAATCGCGTACGCCACTTGGACGGGCGCGCCCGTCGACCCCGTCTGGCTCGCGCCGGAAGCCGACTACCCCTTCGACGCGGCGCTGCGGGCGTTCCTGGACGAGCGGGCAGCGGTCGCGCCGGAGAGCTACCGCGAGAAGCTCGGCCCCGGGGCGCGGTGGCGGGCGGTGGCCCAGGATCCGGCGACGATGGACCCGCACTTTCTAATCGCCGCGCTGACCATGGCTCGCTGGGAGAGCCGCAAGACGACGGGGGCCGAGCGCGCCTCCCTCGATGGTCTCCACGAGATCGTGTGGGCCAAGCTGGAGCGGCTCCTCGCCACGGCAGCGCCGCCAGCCTTCACCGAATGGGAGCACTTCGTGCGCACGCGCGAGCAGCCGAACCGGGTGCATCGGTACGGGTGGCTCGCGTTCGCGCTCATCGGAGCGATCGGCGCGGTCGCGATGTACCTCGACTCGGGCTCGCGCCTCGTGGTCGCCAATGTCTCCGGCGAGGACGGCGTGGTGGTGCTGCTCGACCAGAGAGTGATCGCCGATCGCCTGCCTTCGGCCATGGCCGACGACGAGCGCGCCGTCGTGCAGGTGCGCGTCTCCGAGGGGGACCACGAGCTCGTCGCGCGCGACGCGCGCGGGAGGGAGATCGACCGCCGCCGGTTCGTGGTCGCCAAGGGCAAGCACCAGCTCCTGTATGCGCCCGCGCGCGCGGCCGAGACGTGCTTCTACGAAGAGATCGTCATCTACTCCGAGCACCGGCACCTCCAGAGCTACGAGACGCTGCGGCTCCATACGCCCGAGGCCCTCCACCTCTTCGACGAGCGCATCGACGTCTGGTTCGGGCCGCCGCCGATGCTGGTGAACGTGTCGCAACGGCTGACGGAAGAGAGGCGCGCGCTGAGGATCGCCCCCTGCAAGCGCGCCGCACCCGCCGAGAACCGGCCCTGAAGCGAGGGCTCGAGCGCAGCCAACGACTGGCCCGGTTCGGGCTCGTCAGGCTCCGCCGACGCCGCCCGTGCCGCCTCCAGGCCCGGCGCCCCCCGCGGCACCGCCGCCGTCTCCGCCCGCGCCTCCGGCATCGCCCGCCAGACAGACCTTCTTGTCATGAACGTCGCTTTCGTGGCCCGGCCGATGGCCGCAGACTTCATCGGGGGAGCACGCGAGATCGCTGTGACAGATGCGAAGGTCGATGGCGCAGTACTGCTTGTCGCACACGTAGGGGTCGGGGCAGTCGTCGTCGAAGTAGCAAATCCGCGTCTCACAAGTCGTCCGCGTCGGCGAGCCCGGCTCGAACCAGCTCCCGCGGAGCCGGCACTCGTCGTGCGCGGGGCAGTCCTCGTCCGAATCGCAGGTGCCGGCCGTGCACCCGCCGAAGAACCCCGTGCAAATCTCGCCGGCAGGGCAGTCGTCGTCGCTTTGGCACACGTCCCAGTTCCAGTCCCCGCCCCAGTCGGAGCCGAGATCGATGCAGCCTGCGACGATCGCCAGCGAAGCGACGCCAACGGTGGCTCTCGTGCGCACCCGCGCCATGACATACAGAGTACCCCGCGAGCGCCCATCCCGGCGTCACCCGGCAGCAATCCGACCGGAGCCGCGAAGGGCGGACTGCAATCCGGACCGTGTGGACGATGACCGCCGCGCGGACGCGCGCCTGCTGGACTACAGGGGTCGCCCGAACCGAATCCGCTCATCGGGCCCGAGCGCCCGGCGCGCCCCGCCGCCGAGGTCGATCGTCCAGGCGTCCCGGCGCGTCCAGCGCAGCGCGCCGGCGGGGCGTCCGCCATCGCCGAGCACGAACGTCATTTCGAGCTCCTGCTCTCCCGACGGCGCCTCTCGCGCGCGAAACTCCTGCGACTCGATCGAGAAGGAGCGCTCGCCGAGCGGCGGTGGGCCGGAGAGCTCGACCGAGCCGTACACGCGCGGGAGCGTCATCGTCCCGGCGTGCACACTCGCGGGCGGTCCGCGCTCCTCCATCTCGACGTAGGCGACGGCGCAGTCTTTGAGCCAGAAGTTGTGCGCGAAGTGTTTGAGGTCCGAGGCCCCGCCGGCCTGGATCACGTAGAGGTAGATCATGAGGCCCGAGCCGAGCTGGAACAGGAGGCGCAGCGCGGCGTCGGGCTCCTCGCTCCGACCGTCATCCATCCCGAAGTAATCGACGTCGTAGCTCTCGCCCGCGATCACGATCGTCGGACGAGGCGGGGGGACGGCGACCTCGTGGTAGCCCACGAGCTCGAGCGTAGCCCGCGATCAGAACGCCGACACGAGCGAGCAGGCGCCGTCGAGGCAGACGGCGGTGTTCCCCTGGCAGGGATCCGAGAAGCACTGCACGCCGGAGCCGTCGCAGACGGGGGGCAGCTCGCCGGCGCCGAGCGCGAGGCAGTTGCAGCCGATGCAGTAGTCGGCGACCGCGGCGCAGTCGGCGTCGGTGGTGCACGCCGAGCCGGTGGGCCCGCAGTACTCCTGGGTGCAGAAGCCACCCTCGGGAGCGCAGAGACCGCAGCTTTCGTTACAGCAGTACTCGCCCTTGTTGCAGACGTTCTCGCCGCAGGGCGTCTTGCCGCCGGGGCACTCGAGGAAGCATGCGATCTTGGGGCAGACCTCGCCGGGGTGGCACTTGGGGCACTTGTAGCGGCAGCCGCCCTTCAGGGCCTCTTCCGCCGAGACGGCGTCGTCCGACGACGGATCCGCCGGGGCTGCGCTGCATCCGAGGCCGACGATCCAAGACGCGAAGACGAGGGTGGCTGCTGCGAAACGCATGGTGACCTCCAGGAAGGTGGGCGCGCTTCTATCACCAACCTGGAAAGTTGTACGTAAGAAAATGTAGGTCACTGACTTACAGTGTCGCTGTTCTTCGCTCCGTCGGGTCACGCGAGGCCGTTCGGGATCGCGCCGGCGACTCCGCCGGCCACGAGGCACGCGACCACGACCCACAGGAACGAGGACGCCCGGCTCCCGGCGCGCTCGGTTCATCGAGCCGGGGCTGGGTAGTCGGGGCCGTCCTCGCCGACGAGGATCTCGGTGGCGAGCACCGACGCCTCGCGGAGCGGACGGAGCGCGTCGAGCTCGGGGTCCGCCTGGTAGGCCCGGAGCGCGCGCTCGTCCGGGAAGGTGACGACGTGCACCTCGCGGGTCGGGGCGCCCGGCTGGGCCGGCGGCACCACGATGGTGCGCTCGATCGCGCCCCCGTGCTTGGCCATCACGCGCGCGGCGCCCGCCTCGAACGACCGGAACGCCTCGAGCGCCTCGGCGCGCACCGTCAGGGTCACGACCAAGGTCACGACCGGCTCGTCACGCGCCCGGCTCGACGTCGAGCTCGGGGTAATGGCGGAAGATGCCCTGCTCGGTGAAGGGAAGGCGCCGCTCCGAGGCGAGATAGGCGGCGAGGCGCGGCCGTGCGGCGACGCGGCCCTGCAGCGAAACGAGCCGCGGGATCGCCGGCGTGAGGCGAGCCATCGCCTTCGGGAACGCGTAGGCCAGCCCGGCCATGACCTGGAACATGGAGAGGTCGACGTACGACGGCTCGGCGCCGAGCAGGTGGTCGCCGCCGCTCTTCTCGAGCACCCGCTCGAAGTAGCCGAGGAACTTGGGGAGCCTCTCCTCGATCAGGTGCTCGGCGTAGCGGCGCGCCTCGGCGCGCTGATCCTCGTAGTAGAGGCTCGTCGCGATGGGGTGGTGCGCGTCGTGAACCTCGCTCATCAGATCGGCGATCGTGAGCTGCAATTGGTTGGCGGCGAGGCGCGCGGCCTCGTCGGCGGGCACGAGGCCGAGCCGCGGGCCGAGGAACTGGAGGATGTTCGCCGTCTGCGCGACGAGGAGCTCGCCCGCCCTGAGGAACGGCGGCGCGAACGGGAGGGCCCCGGCGACGCCCTCGCCGCGAAGCAGCGCCATCATCGCGCGCACGCCGCCGCCCTCGGCCTCGGGCAACCGCGCGACGTCGGCGTAGGCGACGCCCGCGTCCTCGAACGCGAGGCGGACGAGCTCGCCTCGGCCCTGGATCGACGGCCAGTAATAGAGCTCGTACTCGGCGCCGCGCTTCGACATGAGGCGTCCGTGGCTTTGCCGTCGCGCCGGGTCAAGCGGGCTCCGCGGCGTCCACCGCTCCGCTCTGGAACGGCGCGCGTCGAGGGCGGATCGCGCGTCGAGGGCGGGCGCCGCGACGAGGATCAGCATAGCCGAAAGTGATTGAAAATCAAGGCATTGACCAGTGCGATAGGCGACCTCATCTTCGCGCATCCCGGCGGGAAGGAGGCGCGATGCACCGAGCGAGGGAGAGCCGTCTCGAGGCCGGCCGCGATCCGCATTCGCGGTCGCTCGAGCCCGAGCGCGATCCGCAGCTCGAGCCGTCCGAGCAGGCCATCGTCGACGAGGAAGAGCAGCTCCTCGCGCGCGCGCGCGCCGCGATCGCAGAGGCGCGTTTGCGGGCGGGGCGGCGACCGCGCGGCGAGCTTCGATCGGTCGAAGCGCTGCGCGAGCTCCGCGAGGAGGCGAAGGCGGCTTCGGCGGACGATCTGCCGGCGCTCCTCCACGAGATGAGCGTGCGGCAGCGGCTCCTCGAGCGAGACGCCGAGCCGGCGCTGCCCGACGTCGACGCGCCGTACCTCGCGCACCTCCGCGTGCGCGAGGGCGGCGCGACGAGGGACTACCTGCTCGGCCACGCCAGCCTCCTCGATGGGGCCGCCGGCGTGCGCATCGTCGACTGGCGCGTGGCGCCGGTCGCGCAGATCTTCTATCGGCACCGCGAGGGCGACGAGTACGAGGCGGAGCTCCCGGGCAGGATCGCCGAGGGCCGCGTCGAGGCGCGGCGCATCGTGGTCATCGAGCGCGGCGAGCTCTCGCGCATCCTCGGCGACGGGCTGGTGCTCACGCGCGGCGGCGACGGCGCGTGGAGCCGATCCGACCGGCACGCGCTCGCGCTCGAGGGCGGCGGCGCGGGGGCCGCGGCGCGGCCGGGCGCGCTCGGGGTGGGCGCGGGCGACGCCACGCGGGCCCGCGGAGCGGAGGTGACCGCGCTGCTCGACGGCGATCAGTTCGCTGCGGTGTGCGCGCCCGCGGAAGAGCCGCTCGTGGTGCTCGGCAGCGCCGGCAGCGGGAAGACCACCGTCGCGCTGCACCGGCTCGCGCGCATCGCGACCCGCGAGCCCGAGACCTACCCGCTCGCGAGGACGCGCGTCATCGTCCCCGAGGAAGGGCTGGCGCGCCTCTCGCGGCGGCTGCTCGAGCCGCTCGGCGTGGGCGCGGCGCAGGTCGAGACGCTCGACGCCTGGGCGGTCCTCCTCGCGCGGCGCGTCTTCGGCGAGCTGCCGCGCCTCTGCGCCGACGCGCCCGGGCTCGTCGCGAGCCTGAAGCGCCACCCGGCTCTTCATCGGGCGCTCGCGGCGCGCTTCGCGAAGCTCACCCCGGGATCGACGACGCTGCGGCGGCTCCGTAAGAAGCTCTCCGTGCTCTTCACCGATCGCGCGTTCCTGGCGGAGGTGGTGGCGGCCTCGGCGCGGACGTTGCCCGCGAGCGCGATCGAGGAGACCGTCCGCCACACGCTCCTGCAGCTCGCCGAGCCGGTGGGTCGGCAGCTCGCCTCGATCGTGGTGCCCGAGATGAAGCGGGCCGTCGACGGGCGGCCCGTCGCCGAGGGCACGCCCGACGATCTCGCGGGCACCCTCGACGTCGAGGACCTGCCCATCCTGCTCTTCTTGAGAGCATTGCACGCAGGGCTCCCGGCGCCCGAGGTCGCTCACCTCGTCGTCGACGAGGCCGAGGACTTCTCGCCGTTCGAGCTCCACGCGCTCGGCGCGCTGCTCGGCGATCCCAGGAGCGTGACGCTCGCGGGCGACGAGCTCCAGCAGACGTCGAGCTGCTTCGCCGGCTGGGAGGCCTCGCTCGAGTTGCTCCGGGTGCGCGGCGCCTCGACCGTCCGGCTCGCGATCTCGTACCGGTGCCCCGAGCCGATCGCTTCGCTCGCCCATGCCGTGCTCGGCCCCCTCGCGCCGGACGAGCCGGCGCGCGCCGCGCGGGGCGGCGTGCCGGTGGGGCGCTTCCGCTTCGCGGATCCGAGCCAGGCGGAGCTCTTCGTGGCGGGCGCGGTCGGCGACCTGATCGATCGCGAGCCCCGGGCCTCGGTCGCCGTGATCGCACGCGACGCCGAGGCGGCGCGCGATCTCTTCGCGCTCCTCGCCGACCGTCCCGAGGCGCGGCTCGTCCTCGAGGGCGAGTTCTCGTTCGATCCGGGCGTGGACGTCACCCATGTCGACGCGGTGAAGGGGCTCGAGTTCGACTACGTCGTCGTGCCGGACGCCTCGGCCGCGGCGTACCCGGCGACGTCCGAGGCGCGGCGCCGCCTCCACGTCGCCTTGACCCGCGCGGCCCACCAGCTCTGGCTCGTGGCTGGAGGGGCGCCGACGCCGCTCGCGCCGTTCGCCGACTAGGAAGCCTTCGGCTATCCTGGAGGACCCCATGGCTTCCTCTTCGTGGCGTGGCCTGGTGCGCTGGACGGCGCTCGGCCTCGTGGTGCTCGGACCGTCGTGCGCGCGGGGCGTCGATGCCGATTCGGCCTCGCCCTCGAGCGCGGCGCCCGTGGCCGGCGCGGCGGCCCGCGATCCGCTGGCCGGGCGCGCAGCGCCCTTCGATCTCGACGCGGTGATCCGACGCGTACGATTCGGCTACCGCGCCGAAGGCGATCGCTACGTGGCGGACCACGCGAGCTACGAGGTCGCGGTCGACGGGGGGCGCGTCGCGATCACCCCCGTCGTCTCCGCGTGGCGCCGACCTTCCGTCGGAGCCCCGGCAAGGCGCAGCGCGCCGCTGACGCTCGAGACCGCATCGATCGCTCGATCCGGCGGCGACACTCCCGCGTCGCGTGGAGCCGAGACCCGGATCGGCGACGATGGTCGGCTCGCGATCGATCGCGGCGCCGCCGTCGAGGTGCTCGAGAACGACGCGCGTGGGATCGAGCAGTCGTGGGCGTTCGCCTCCGAGCCGCGCGGCGCAGGGCCGCTCACGGTGCGCGTGCGCGCGACCGGCCTCGCCTACCGCGGCACGACCGAAGGCGGCCTGCATTTCGCCGGGGCCGAGGGACCGGGGCTCGCCTACGGGCACGGCACCTGGATCGGCGCCGACGGCGCGCGCGCCGCCGTGCCCGCCGCGTGGGACGGCGAGGCCATCGTCCTCTCGGTGCCCGCCGACGTGGTCGCCGGCACCGCCTACCCTGCGCGCCTCGATCCGACGGTGATGCCCGAGATCGCGATCGACGACCCCGTCGTCGGGCCCGCCGACGGCGAGCAGCTCCACCCCGCCGTCGCCTTCGACGGGACGAGCTACCTCGTCGTCTGGGGCGGAGCGTCGCTGCGCGCGACGCGCGTGAGCCCCGCCGGGGTCGTGCTCGATCCTCAGGGCATCGTCATCCCCGGCCAGCACTGGGACGATCCCCGCCCCGTGGCGGCGTCGAACGGCAACGGCTTCCTCGTCGCCTGGGAGCACAGCGGCGACGACTTCAAGTCCGAGATCCGCGGCGCGCGCGTCACCGGCGGCGGCGCGCTGGTCGACCCGCTCGGCTTCGTCATCGCGGTCGACGCGAGCTACGACGACCAGAAGCCGTCGGTCGCCTCCGCCGGCGGCGGGTACCTCGTCGCCTACAAGGAGCTCGACGCCGTCCTCGGGCGCCGTGTCTCGGCCGCCGGCCAGGTCCTCGACGCCACGCCGATCGAGCTCTCGGATCCGGGATCGTTCGCGGATCACGACGAGCCCCGCGTGGCCTCGAGCGGCACCGAGTACCTCGCCGTCTGGCAAGAGGACCCGAGCTTCGACGTCAACGTGCACGGCGTCTTCGTCGCGCCGAACGGCTCCATCGCCGATCCGGCGGGCTTCGACGTGTCGCCCGCGGGCGAGCAGCAGACGTTCCCCAGCGTCGCGTGGAATGGCACGAGCTGGCTGTGCGTCTGGCAGAACGAGCCGCAGAGCGGCACCGTGTCGATCCGAGGCGCGCGCATCTCGGCGGCCCACACGGTCCTCGATCCCGCAGGCATCGCCATCTCGGCGGGCGCGAACGATAAGGAGCGGCCTGTCGTCGCGTCGAGCAACGGCGAGTGGTACGTGGCGTGGGACCGCGTCCGCACCCAGGTCGTGGGCGGATCGACCAACGATTACTTCCAGGTCTTCGGGACGCGGATCTCCGCGGCCGGCGTGGTGCAGGCGCCGAACGGCGACGTCCTCTCCGCCGAGCACCCCGAGCGGCAGCTGCCGGCGATCGCCGGAGGGCCGAGCGGGTACCTGCTGGCCTGGGAGCAGGAGCTCGAGCAGTGGGTCTTCTCGCGCGTCCACGCGACGCGCCTCGACGCGAGCGGCGCGGTGCTCGATCCGCAGCAGCTGGCGCTCGCCACCGGCGCGAACGGCGAGCTGTCTCCCTCGGTCGCGTCCGACGGGACCAACTACCTGGTCGCGTGGAGCGATCGCCGCGCCGGCGCGGGCGACACCGACATCTGGGGCGCGCTGGTGACGCCGGCGGGGACGTCGATCACGCCCACCGGCCTGCCCATCGCGGTCCTGCCCGGCCGGCAATCGACGCCGAAGGTGGCCTCGAACGGCGCCGGCTACCTCGTCGTCTGGCAGAACGACGAGACGGCGGCGGCGCTCGTCTCGGGGACGCTCGTCGCCTCCGACGGCTCGGTCGCCGATCCCGCCGGCTTCGACGTCGCGGCGAGCGGCTTCCGCCCCGCGGTGGCGTCGAACGGAACCGACTACCTCGTCGCGTGGGACGAGTACGGCGGCAACACCGACGAGGACATCCGCGCCGCGCGCGTCTCGGACGCCGGGGCGGTCCTCGATCCCGGCGGCGTCGTGGTCTCGATGGAGCCGTGGCTCGACTGGCAGCCGGCCGTCGCGTCCGACGGCGCCGACTACCTCGTCGTCTGGGAGGAGGACGCCCTCGATCTCAGCGACGTCGAGGGCGCGCGCGTCACCGCCGCCGGCGAGGTCATGGATCCGGGCGGGTTCGCCATCGCCAGCGGCGACGAGTACCAGTTCGGCGCCGCGGTCGCCTCCGACGGCGTGGGCTACTACGTCGTGTGGGAGCACGCCGGCGCCGGCGCGACCGCGATCCGCGGCAGCGCGGTCGGCGCCTCAGGAACGGTGGCGACGCCCGACGGCAAGGTCCTGTGCACCTCGACCGACCCGCAGCGCCAGCCTTCGGTGGGCTCGGACGGCACCGGCTACGCCGCGCTGTGGAAGGACTTCCGCTCGGGAACCGCCGAGATCTACGGCACCTGGCTGACGCCCCAGGGCGGCGTGCTCACCCCGGCCGCCGTGGAGGTCGACCCCGACAGCGAGACGCTCGGCGACGAGCCCCCCGCGATCGCGGCGAGCGCGGCGGGGAGCTGGCTCGTCGTCTACAGCGAGCTCGATCCCGATCCGCCGTTCACGGCGCCGCGCATCCACGGGCGCGTCCTCCAGGGCGAGATCGAGGCCCTGCCGAACGGGGCTGCGTGCGTGTCGGCGTCGCTGTGCGGGAGCGGATTCTGCGCCGACGGCGTCTGCTGCGACGACGCGTGCGGCAACGGCGTGACCACCGACTGCCAGGCCTGCAGCGTGGCCAAGGGCGCCGCCGTCAACGGCACCTGCGGCGCCATCGGGCTCGCGCAGGTGTGCCGGCCGGCGGCCGACGCCTGCGACATCGCCGAGACGTGCGACGGCGCGTCGAAGCAGTGCCCGCCGGACACCTCCGAGCCCGACGGCAAGGCCTGCGACGACGGCGACGCGTGCACGCTCGTCGACGCCTGTGCGGGCGGCGTCTGCGTGGGCGGCTCGCCGATGGACTGCTCGCCGGGCGAGTGCCAGATCGGCGTCTGCACCGACGGCGCCTGCCAGACGATCGACGCCGACGACGGGATGCCCTGCTCGATCGGCGCCTGCAAAGACGGCGTCTGCAGCGAGTTCTACGGCACCGGCTCGTCGTCGGGCTCCGGCGCCGGCGCCGGCGACTCGCTCGAGGCCGGCGGCGGCACGTGCGCGCTCGGGACCGGACGCGAGCGCGGGACCGGAGCGCCGATCGGGGTCGCGCTCGCCGTCGCGCTCGGGCTGTGGCAGCGGCGACGGCGCCGCCGCGGGCGCGCGTGACATGCAGCGCGACGTCGGCGGTCACCCGCCGCCAGCACCACCTCCGCCGCCGGCGCCACCGCCCGCTCCGCCGCCGCCGCCGGTCCCGCCGTCCGACGGCGCCCAGCAGCCCTGGGGCTGACACTCCCGCGTGACGCCGTCGATCGTTTCGGTCGCGCCCGGCGAGCAGAGGCAGCAGCCGCACGTCTCGGTGCAGCCCACGTCGCACGACGGAGGCGGCGCGCAGCCGACGAGGGAGCAGTCGATCCCGGTGCTCGTCGTGGTCGTCGTCCCGCTCGATCCGGTCGAGCCGCCCGTCCCGCCGGTGCCGGTCTCGTCGGCGTTGCACGCGGCGAGCGCCGCCGGCGCGACGAGCGCCGCCGCGGCGATCAGCGCCGCCCACCCCCCTCGAACGCGAGCCACCTCGCCGTCGTTGCTCATCCGACGATTGTGACAGACCTCGAGCTCTCCCGAGTTGACGACGGGCGTGCCACAATCCGCGCGTGCCCACCGTCCTGACCGAGCTCCTCGACCTCCTCCGGCTCGAACGCATCGAGGAGAACCTCTTCCGCGGACAGAGCCAGGACCTCGGGTGGGGCAACGTCTTCGGCGGTCAGGTCCTCGGCCAGGCGCTCTCGGCGGCGGAGCAGACGGTCCCGGACGATCGGCCCGTCCACTCGATGCACGGCTACTTCCTGCGCACGGGCGACGCGCGCAAGCCCATCGTCTACGAGGTCGACCGCATCCGCGACGGCAAGAGCTTCACCACGCGGCGGGTCGTGGCCGTGCAGAGCGGGCACGCCATCTTCACCATGGCCGCGTCGTTCCAGATCCGCGAAGAGGGGTTCGATCACCAAGCCGAGATGCCCGCGGCGCCCGGGCCCGACGGCCTCGAGTCCGAGGTCGAGCTGGCGCGGCGCCACGCCGACCGGATCCCGCCGCCCTTGCGCGAGCAGGCGACGAGCGACAAGCCCATCGAGATCCGCCCCGTCGACCGCTTCGATCCGCTCTCCCCCCAGCCCTGCCCGCCGCAGCGGCGCGTCTGGTACCGCGCCATCGAGCGGCTGCCGGATCGCACCAGCGTGCACCAGTACCTGCTCGCTTACGCGTCCGACTTCAACCTGCTCGGGGCGGCGATGCAGCCGCACGGCGTCTCGTGGCTGACGCCGGGCATGCAGGTCGCGAGCATCGATCACGCGATCTGGTTCCACCGCCCCTTCCGGATGGACGACTGGATCCTCTACGCGATCGACAGCCCTTCGGCGAGCGGCGCGCGCGGGCTGTCGCGCGGGCAGTTCTTCACCAAGGATGGCCTCCTGGTCGCCTCGACGGCGCAGGAGGGGCTCCTGCGCCGCCGGTCCTGAGGCGCCGCGTCCGGCCGGTTTCTTGGCCCTGACCGGGTCCGCTCCGCGACAATGCCGCGACGATGTACCGCGCGCGCGCCTCCGAGTTCCCGAACGACAACGCCGAGCTCCACCGGGGCGCGGTCTGGGTGCGCGAGGAGCCGTGCGGACCGCTCGCGTCGATCCGGCTGGCGACGCCCGAGCCGCCCAAGGTCGTCGAGCTGCCCGAGCCCGTGGCTGCGTCGAGCGGCGACGCGGGCAACCACGAGCCCTCGCTCGAAGCGCTGATCCTGGAGACCGCCTGCGCCGAGCCGTCGAACGACGGGACGCCGTCTCCGGCCGCCGTCGAAGCGCGCACGACGGAGCCGCCGCCGACGCCCGATGCGTTCACCGCCTTCGTGCACGCCCTCGTCGCGGTCGCGCTCGCCGACGGGGCACCCCGCGCAGCGGCCGCGTTGCCCGCGCTCCTGGAGCACGGCCGCCTGGACATCGACGCCCTCGACGACGCCGCGCTCGACGCCCTCGAGGCCGGCGGGATGATCGCTCGCACCAGCGAGGGCCCGCGCCCGAGCGAGCAGCTCGCGGCCGTGAGCGGCGCCTGGCGCGACGTCCTCCGCGGCGCCGGCGACTTCTCGGCGTGCGGCCCGAGCACGCTCAACGAGTTCGCCGCCGAGCTGCTCGCGGCGGTGCTCGGCGCCCCCAAGCGCGCGCCGGCACTGCAAGCCGAGCTGCGCCGCCACGGGGTCGCGGCGTTCGGGATGCTCGGCCTCGCCGCCTGATCCGCGGCGCGCGCGTCGCCGTTCGCACGCGGCGTCACCTCACGGGGTGACGACGATCTCGCGTGCGGCCGCCTCGGGCCCGATCTTCACCCACGTCGAGCGCGTCACCGGATCGGCGAGCCATCCCTCATCCGCGGCGTCGAGGGCCGCGCGGTCGGCGAGCTCGGGGAGCGCGGCGCCGTCGAGCGTGACCGCGGTCGCCGCCACCTCGCTGCGGACGCGCACGAGCAGGGGTGCGGGCGCGCGCGAGGCGCGGAAGCGCGCGCCATTCGCGTCGCGCTCGGCCTCGAGCGTGGTGGTGGCGCCGTCGTCGTCGTGGACGACGAACGAGGTCGGCGCCGGGCCCGGGTAGGCGAGCACCGTGAGGTGGCCGGCCGACGCGGCGGTGCCGAGGCCGGTGGCGTCGCCCTCGACCGCGAGCGGGACGATCGCGCCCTCGCGAACGAAGAGCGGGATCCTCGAGCGATCGGCGGCGTCGGCGACGACGGTCTGGCCGCCGTCGATGGGGTCGCCGGCCGGGTCCCACCAGTCGAGCCAGCGCGCGCCGGAGGGCAGCGCCACCGCGCGCTGGCCCGTCCCATCGAGGATGGGGGCGACCAGGAAGGCCTCCCCGAGGCGGTAGCGGTAATCGCCGGGCCACGCGGCGGGCTCGCCCTCGGGGTGGAGGATGGGCCCGCCGCTCGCGTACGCCTCTTCGGCGAGGCTGTAGAAGAAGGGCACGAGCTCGTGGTGGAGCGTCGCCCAGTAGCGCCAGAGGGCGACCATCTCGTCGGGCGACTCGGGCACGGTCCAGGGCGCGAGGTTGGCGCGGCCGTGCAGCTCCATGAACGGCATGAGCGCGCCCATGGCCGTCCACCGCGCCAGCACGTCGAAATCGAAGGCGACGGGCTCGAGCGTCTTGTCGTCGCGATCGAGGTAGCCGCCGATGTCCGAGCCGAGGACGACGTAGCCGGCGCCGGCGGAGCGGAAGATGTGATCGAGCGCGTCGGCGAGGCCGACCCAGTCGCGCCGGTTGTCGCCCACCCAGCCCACCGGCGCGTGCTCCTTGCGGGCGAAGAAGCGGCCCTCGAAGTCGTACGACTCGTCCCAGGGGCGCACCATGGTGACGAACTCGTCGGGGCCGCGCTTGGAGACGCCATACGCGTAGAAGTCGCGGTAGTAGGCCTCGGAGTAGTCCTGGTGGAGGACCTTCCCCTTCGCGGTGTCGATGAAGTCCGAGCGCACGTAGCTGTCGCCGAAGTCGAGCTTGAAGCCGGCGACGCCCATCTCGAGCAGCGGATCCTGCTGGCGGTGCCACCAGGCCGCCGCGCGCGGGTCGAAGAAGTCGACCGCGGCGCCCACGCCCTTCCACCAGCCGAACGTCTGCCCCTCGTTGACGAAGAATCCGCACTCGAGGCCCTCGTCGAAGTTGGGCGACGCGCCCACGTAACTGTCGCCGCCGTCCTCGAAATCGAACGAGGTGGTGTTCACCATCTGGGTCACCCAGAGGACGACGCGCACGCCTCCGGCGCCGAGCTCGCTCACGAGCTCCGGGAACCCCGGGTAGCGCGACGGGCTCGGGACGAAGGTGTTGTACTGGGTCTCCCAGGGGCTATCGAGGACGACCACGCCCACCGGGATGTCGCGGCTCTGGAAGCCGCCGACGAAATCGCGCGTGTCGTCGGCGGTCGAGATGTCCTTCGAGATCCAGGGCTCGAACGCCCAGCGTGGGGTGTGGATGGCCGGCTCGGGGATCGGCTCGTCGGTGTAGGCGCAGGCGTCGGGCGGCGGCGAGGAGCCGAAGTCGCCGACGGGGGCGTCGCCGCACGCGCCCGCGAGGAACGCGACGAGCGTCAAGACGAGGGGCGTGGGCCGGAGCCGGAGCATGCCGCAGATTACCCCGAGGGGCTGCACGACCGCTCGGAGTTCGGATACGCTTCGCGCCGATGCGATCGCTTCGATACCTTGCTTTGTTCGCCCCGCTCCCCCTGATCGCGTTTGCCTGCTCGGCGACGCCGGAGAACCCCGCCGCGGCCACGGGGAGCAGCACCGGGACCGGGAGCGGATCGAGCGGCGGAGGGGGCGCCGGCGTCTGCGACACCTGCTTCGGCGCCGAGTACACGCCGTGCGACGCGAACGGCAAGCCCGGCGAGCCCATCACCTGCCCCGAGGCCTGCGCGCCGGGCCTCGGCTGCGCCGCGTGCGTCCCCGACACCAACGTCTGCGTCGGGAACGAGGTGCACAAGTGCTCGAGCGACGGGCAGAACATGGACCAGCTCGTCGAGACCTGCGACGTCGGCGCGGGGCTGGTCTGCTCGAACGGCGTCTGCACCGACGCCTGCCAGGTCGCCGCGGATCAGCCCTCGAACGTGGGCTGCGAGTTCTGGGCGGTCGACCTCGATCAGCAGGACGGCTTCAACGATCCGGCGAGCGCGCCCTGGGGCATCGCCCTCTCGAACGCGGGCCAGGGCCAGGCCAACGTGACGATCGAGATCAACACCGCGCCCGTCGGCCAGCCGCTCGCGCTCAGCGTGGTCCAGCAGGTCTCGGTCCCGGCCGCGAGCCTTCAGGCCCTGGTGCTGCCGACGCGCGAGCTCGACTGCGGCGTGGTGCCCAACGACTACAACTCGCCGGGCACCTGCCTCTCGTCGAACGCCTACCGGATCACCTCGAGCGCGCCGCTCGTCGTCTACCAGTTCAACGTCTTCGAGAACGCCTACTCGAACGACGCCTCGCTCCTCTTGCCCACGAACGCGCTCGGCCAGATTTACCGCGTCCTCGGCTGGCCGGCCGGCCACCCGGTCAAGATCCAGGGGTTCAACATCCTCGATCGCTCGTACGTGACCGTCGTCGGGACGAAGCCGAATACGCAGGTCACGGTGAAGCCGAGCTGGCGGATCAAGGGCAACCCGCCCATCGCGGCGACGGGCCCGGGCGGCGAGATCATCGCCACCATCGGGCCGTTCGACGTGCTCAACCTCGAGACCGACGACGGCACCTTCCAGGACGACCCGAAGACCATGGCCGACCTGAGCGGCACGCTCGTCCTCGCGTCGCAGCCGGTCGCCGTCTTCTCCGGCGTCGAGACGACGAGCGCACCGGGCGGCGTCATCGACATCCCGACCCCGCCGGGCTGGACCGATCAGGACACCTGCTGCCTCGATCACCTCGAGGATCAGATGTTCCCGGTCGAGTCGGTGGGAACCAACTACGTCGTGACGCGCAGCCCGGTGCGGTCCACGGGCTCGTTCCACGAGCCCGACGTGCTCCGCTTCGTGGGCGTGGCCGAGCCGGCCACGGTGACCACCAACCTGCCCGCGCCCTTCGCCTCGTTCACGCTCCAGCCGGGCGAGGTGAAGACGACGTGGACCCAGACCGACGTGGTCGTGAGCTCGGACAAGCCGGTGATGGTGAGCCAGATCCTGGTCTCGAATCAGTACTGCGACGGGGCGTATATCGGCGACCCCTCGCTCACCATGTTCCCGCCCGTCGAGCAGTACCGGAATCAGTACGTGATCCTCACGCCGGGCTCGTGGAACCAGAACTGGGTCGTCATCGCCGCCGAGCAGGGCACCGACGTCAGCATCGACGGCACGCCGACGAACGGCTGCCCCGCGCAGATCGCCGGCACGCTGGGAGGCAAGACGTACGAGTCGCGCAAGTGCCCGCTCACCGAGGGCGCGCACAACCTCACCTCGGACAAGCCTTTCGGCGTCGTCGCGTACGGCTACGGCAACGCCGGCTCGTACGCGTTCGCCGGCGGCGCCGACGTGAAGAAGATCTACGACCCGCCCCCGATCGACTGAAGAGGTGTCGGACATTCGTCCGATCAACGCCGCTCGAGGCCCGAGGTCCGACGGCTCTTCAGTCCGGGGGCGCGGGGGCAGAGCCCCCGCTCGCGACTGAGCAGGGCCGGCTCGCCGGACGTGGCCGGCGCAGGCGTCAGGGCGTGACGGCGCGGACGGTGAAGCAGTCGGCGAGGAGCTCGGCGTCGGCGCCGGTGTTGTTCGCCGCGACGAGGATGAGCGCGATGTCGGTCACCGGCCGGGTCACGGCTTTGGTCCCGACCGCGTAGCGCCACGGCTCGCTCGTGGCGGTGAACGAGACATCGACGTCCTCGTAGTCCAGCGTGTTGCCGTTCTGATCGTCCTCGTACTTGAGGAAGAGCCTGAGCTCCAGGTTGAAGACCGCCGGCATGCCCTGAGGCAGCGGCATGACCGCGCCAGCGAACTGGAAGCTCGTCCCCGAAGGCCAGCTCCCGAGCGCGGCGCTCCGGATCTCGGCGTTGAGCTCGCCGGCGGGCACCAGCACCTTGCCGGCGCCGTGCCCGCAGAGCCCATCGAGCGACTCCCACGAGAGCGTCGCGTTGTTGGCGCCGACCCAGGCGCTCGTCCCGCTCTCGAGCCAGCCGTCCGAGAGGACCTCGGTGCCGTCGGGCGGCTCGTAGGTCATCGCGACGCAGTCGAGACGCATGTCCGACTGCTGCGCCGCCTCGAGCGGGTGGCTGAACGTCAGCAAGAAGCTCGTGCCGGTGCGGCGCGGATCGGCGATCGGGATCTCGAACGCGTCGACGACCTTGTGCGCGCCGGCGTTCGTCCCCTTGATGTACTGCGGGCCGATGGGGTAGCCGTTCGACGAGACGTCGAAGTAGGGCTCGTTCCCGCCGGCCACGAAGTCGTAGTGCGCGTCGAGGTGGAGCTTGCCGCCGAGCTCGAGCGTCTGGCTGACGGTCTGGTAGACGTTGATCGAGCTCGTCTCGCCGGCTGCCGTCTCGCCGGTGATGTGCCCGACCCGATCGCCGCAGGCGAAAGCGCAGTCCGTCTCGGAGAGGTAGTCGAGAGCGACGTTCTTCCCCTGCAGCGTCCACGCGGCGTTCACCTCGAACGAGCCGTTGGCGACGAGGTTGCCCGAGGGCGTGGGATCGGGGCACGACGTGTCGCCGCCGGAGCCTCCCCCGCCTGCGGCGCCGCCGCCGCCCGTCCCGCCCGCGCCGCCGCCGCCGGCCGCGCCGCTGCCGGTGGTGGTCGACGTCGACGTGCCGCCGCCGGCGGCGAGCGGCGAGACCTCGTCGAGGCCGAAGATGGCGTTGCAGCCGAGCTGCGCGGCGAGAGCCGGCGCCGCCACGGCGACCGCGACCCGAGCCGTCCGCGTGAGCCGTCGCATCAGAACGTCCCCTTCCAGGTGAGCGAGCCGCCGTCGCGGCCGATGCCGACGCGCGGGACCGCCGCGCTGTCGGGGGGACCCGATGGCGAGAGGAGGAACAGGAGACCACCGCCGACCACGGCGGCGCTCCCGACGACGAAGGCGACGGTTCCGATGTTGCCGAGCGACCGCGCGTCCTCCGCGGGCGACGTGTCGGCGCACTGCGTGCCGCCGGCGCCCTTCCGGCAGTTCGCGGAATCCCCGACGGCGTCGTCGTAGTTGCCCTTGGCGACGACGCCGATGACGACGCTCGCCGCCATGCCGGCGAAGCCGACGCCGGCGAGCGCCGCGCCCCCGATCCGTGCGGTGCTGGAGCCGCCTGCGTCGCGCGCCGGCGCCGGCGGCGGCGCCTGTTCCGCCGCGGGGCGCGGCAGCGGCGGCGGCGGCTTCGGTGCCGGAGCGCTCGCGTCGTCGTCGGCGAGCGGCTCGAACGCGACGGGCGTCACGCCGGGTCCGGCCGGGATCGCGATCGTCCTCGTCGCCGGCTTCTTCCCGGACGCCGAGATCTCGAAGGTGACCTGGCCGGGATCGACCGGGAAGCGGTTCGCCCAGAGCTCTCGGCGCACGGGTTTGCCCTGCCGCGTGATCCGCGCGTCGGGGAGCGCGGTGATCTCGTCCGGGACCTGGAGCGCGACGTAGTGGAGCTTGGGCTCGAGCGCGGCCGCGCCGGCGGTCGCCGTCGCGGCGCGCTCGGTCTGGCCCGCGGCGCGCGCCTTGGCGGCGACCTCGTTGTAGGTCGCCCAGGCGCTCGCGGTCTTGCCCTGCTTGTCGTAGCAACGCGCGAGGAGCAGCGCCCCGCCGAGGGCCTCGCCGCCGGTGAGCGCCACGGCGCCCTCGAGCTTCGGGCAGGCGGTGGCGTAGTCGCCGGCGTCGAAGGCCGTGGTCGCTTCGCGGAAGAGCGCCTCGGCGGCCGCCTTCGACTCGGCGTCCTGCGCGAGGGCTCGGGAGCTCGTCAGCGCCAGGGCCGAGAGCCCAAGCAAGATCGCTATCTTCATCGGAAGCCCGGAGGATAGCGCATCCGTTCGCGCGTGCTCCCTCGGGCCGGTGGGGCCAGGCGCCGCTACCAGAGCGTCGTCGCCGAGGGGCGCGGCGCAGCGGTCGCCGTGGGCGCGGAGGAGCTACGGGGGCGCACCGCCGCCGATCCGGGCGCGGACGGCCGCGCACTGCCCGCGGCCGTCGACGCGCTCGCCTTGCCGGCGACGCTCGCCGACGGCGCCGCGCTCGGCAGGGCGGGCACGACCTCGGTGGCCGGCTCGATCGCGCTCGCCTGCGCGCGCGCCGCGCTCGGCGCTTCCGGCG
>CAYJPW010000153.1:0-25582 GCA_964372055.1 uncultured Polyangiaceae bacterium | reverse complement strand
GTCGGCGGCGACGCGAGCGCGGCGGCGAGCGCCGGATCGTAGCTCCCGATCACGGCCGCGCAGGCCACGCAGGCGGCGCCCTTGGCGACGGCGCGCAGCCGCGGCCGGAGGCTCGGCAGCGCGAAGGCCGCGCGGACGTCGAGCTCGGAGACCGCGCGCGAGGCGCGGTGGCGCGCGAGCAGCTCGGCCGGCCTCTCGCGTCCGTCGCGCTCGAAGGCGTGGCCGCTCGCGACCACCTCGTGCAGACCCAGCGCCTCGTCGATGGCGCGCGCGGCGCCGAGCGGTGAAGGCCGCCCCCGCCGGCCGGCGATCGCCAGCACGACGAACGCGGTGAGGATCCCGGCTCCGGCCAGGACGAGCGCGCGCGCCCCCCCGACCCAGAGCGGCGTCTCCTCGCCGAGCGGCCACGCGAACGGCCTCGCCGCCGCCGCCGCCGCACCCGCCGCGACGAGCCACCACCCGCGCCGGCGCAGGAAATTTCTCCCCGCGACCCGCGCGAGCCTCGCCCGCGCACGCACCACGACCGCCCCGATCGTCTCGAGCCCCAAGCGCCCTCCTCTTGGTGTGGCCGCGCCCTCGAGCAACGCGAATGCCAGGTGGAAAGGACCGACATATCGACACGCCCGCGGTTCCCTTCCGTGGGTGGGTCGCCGCGCGCTGTGGTCCACCGCCCACGATCGGCCGAGTTTTCGAGGGTCCGAATTCGTCGGAGCGGCGCCACGTCTCCCACGTCGGCGGGGAGGGCCAGGTCGTGACATCTCCCAACATGGGGGCTTCGCCCCCAGACCCCCGGCGGGGGTGGGGGGGGGGGGGGGCCGCGGCCCCCCCCCCCCCCACCCCCCCCCCTCCGCTGCGCTTCGGGCAGGTCAACTTGCCTGGCTTGCGGCGGGCGGGTGTGCGCCGGGATTCGGCGGCGATTTCAAGGGAAGACGGGGAGGATTTCCTGCGGCCGATCCAGGCCCGCGCCTCGCCGGCGTGGACCTCGATCGACCGCAGGAGATCCTCCCTCTCTCCCGCCTCCCTGTGGATTTGCCCGGGGGGTCTGGGGGCAAAGCCCCCAAGCTGGCCGACTAGCGGCGCCGGCCCCTGCGGACGACCATGGCGCCGCCGATGGGGGGGCCCGGCTCGAGCGGCGGGAGCGCCAGGACCAGGTTCTCGATCGCCGGCAGGGCGTGGGTCACGGCGCGCTTGGCGCGGAGCTCGTCGAAGCGGCCCTCGAAGGCGAGCACCAGGACGTAGATGCCTGCGAACGAGTGGGCGACGTACCCGAAGTCGTCGCCGCTCGCGGTGTGGTGCATGTGGCCGCCGCGGGGCAGCGAGTCGAGCTCGGGCAGCGCGCGCACGGCCTCGAGGGCGCGCACCGTGGTGGACCGGTGGGCGAGCGCGAGCGGCTGGTGCCCGGCGGCCTCGGCATGCGCGACCTCGGCGAGGTGCGCCGTCGCGTCGGTCGGGCCGTCCTCGCCCCGCCAGGCGCCGGAGAGCTCGACGTCGTTCTCGGGGCTGAGGTGCTCGAGCGAAGCGTCGTCGTCCGACGCCCCCCAGACGATCGGCGAGTGCGCGTCGATGACGAGCGCGTCGACCGCGCCGGCGCGGCGGGCGACCGCGACCAGCTCCTCGTGGAGCGATCGCGCGGGCGCCGCGGGCGGACGCGAGTGCGCGCCCTGCTCGATGATCGAGCGGAACGACTCGGCCAGCATGCCGAGCCGCCGCTCGCGAGCTTCGCGATCCGAAGGCGGCGCGCCGAACGAGGCCACGAGCGTCCGTCCTCGCGGGAGCGGGGCCGCCATCGTCGACGGCGAGCTCGGCGGCTCTTCCCCGGGCTCGAGGACGTGCGCCTCTTCGGCGCCCAGGTCGCGCCGGACGAGCGAGAGCAGCTCTTCGATCGGGGAGGTCGTCATCACGAGGAGTGTGTGGAGGCGCGGGTCGGCGGCGCGGCGCGACCGAACGCCGAGCGCCGGGGTCTATATAAGCGAAGCGGTCTTCGTTGGCTTCCCAACTCGGACGCTCGTCGCGTCGGCTCGGCGCTCTCGTGCGCGTCGCGCCGTGCCGCCCGTAGTATGGGACAGTCTCGGTGCGTCGTCCGGTCCTGATCATCTCGGCGCTCGCGTTCGTCACGGCCTGCGCTTCACCGTCGCCGCGGCCGCCGAACGACGAGCCCGCGCGTCCGGAGGCGCGGCCAGCGATCGCGGCCGAGGATCCGCCTGCCGCGGACGCGGCGCGCGCGGTGCCCGAGAGCGACGGCACGAGCGCGGCGCCCCCGGCCGCCGGCCCAGCGAGCGCCGGCGAGAGCACCGCCGCGACGCCGCACGACGCGCCGCTCGAGGTCGAGAGCGTCCGCGTGCCGGGCGATCGATCCGTCTACGTCGTCGGCGCGGGAGCGCCGGTCCCGCGCGCCATCGTCTACCTCCACGGCAAGTGCGGCGACCCGCTCGCCTTTCGACCGTGGGCGGCGGCCGCGTCGCGGCACGGAACGCTCGTCTCGATCCAGGGCGACGTCCCCTGCGACAACGGACGGCGTCGCTGGAGCCACGATCTCGCCCTCGCGCAGCGCCGCATCGACGCCGCGCTCGAGGCGGTCTCGTCGGCGCGCGGCGTCCGCCTCGATGCGCGCGCGCTCACGGCCATCGGCTACTCGGAGGGGGCGATCCGCGTGGAGCAGCTGGCGCGTCGCTCGCCGGATCGCTACCCGCACGTGATCCTCGCCGCGGGGCCGGTCGCGCCGCGCGCCACCGGCCTCGAGCGCGCCCGCATCGTCGTCCTCGCCGGCGCGCGCGATCGCCGCGAGCACCTCCGCGAGGCGGCGGACGCGATGGCGAAGGCCGGCCTGCCGGTCACCTTCATGCTGCTGCCGCGCGCCGCGCACGGCGACTACGGACCCGAGGGCGAGCGCGTCATGGACGCGGCGCTCGAGTGGCTGATGATCCCGCCCTGAGGGGCGTCCCGCGCCCGGCGATCGCCCTCCGTTCGGATCGCCGGCCGCCGACACGTCGTCGTGCGCGGAGGTCCCCCGGCGGCCTCCTCCGCAGCTGAAACATTCCGCCGCCCGCGGTCCCGCCCGCCGATCGCGCCGTTGTCACTCGACGCGCTCCTTGCCCTCAAGTAGCAACGCTCGTCGCCTCCGGAGGGAATCCGCATGAGATCGTCGCGCTTCGCCGCGCTCGCCGCGCTCGGGATCGTCGCTTTCGCCGCGGAGGCCGGCGCCGTCATCACGCCGCCCGCGCTCGCGGGACGCCCCGCGCTCGAAGTGGCGAGCGGCGCGCCCGTCCGCAACCAGCGCACGCTCGACTGGCAGCACGCGCCCCGTCGCGCGGGCCGCGCGTGGTCCCGCCTCGTCGCCGAGGTCGGACCCGGCTGGCGCGCCGGCTGGGATCCCGACACCGGCGTGCCCAGCCGCCTCTATGGCCCCGGCGTTCACGTGCCGGGAGCCGTCGCGTCCGACAAGGCCGCCGCCACGTTCGCGCGCGCCTTCCTCGCGCGGCACGCCGATCTCCTCGCCCCCGGCGCGGCCGCGACCGACTTCGTCATCGTCGCCAACGATCTCGAGGGCGGGATGCGGACGGTCGGCCTGCGGCAAAGGAAGGACGGCATGGCCGTCGCCGGCGGCCAGGTCAGCTTCCGCTTCAAGGCCGACCAGCTGACGATGATCGGATCCGAGGCGCTGCCCTTCGTCGACGCGCTCCCGGCGGCGCCGATCGCCGACGGCCTGGCGCGCTCGATCGCCGAGCAGTGGATCCTCGCCGACTCGGCCACGACGGCGCACGCGGGCGACGTCTCCGCGCCGATGGTGCTGCCGCTCGTGAGCGCGGGCGGCGCGCGCTACCGCACCGTGATCGAGGTGAAGGTCGAAGCGCAGGCTCCGCTCGGCCGCTGGTCGGTGTACCTCGACGCCGCGAGCGGCGCGCCCGTCGCACGCGAGCAGACGCTCCGCTTCGCGACCGGCACCGTGCTCTACAACGCCCCCGTCCGCTGGCCGGGATCCGATCGCGCCGACTACCCGGCGGTCCTCGCCGACGAGCTCATCGGCGGGGTGATCACCAGCGCCGACGCCAACGGCATCCTCACCTTCGCCGACGGCGCGCCCGTCACGGTCGACGCGCAGGCGACCGGCGCGCTCGTGCGCGTCCTCAACGACGCCGGCGCCGAGGCGACCCAGCAGCTCACGCTCGATCCCGGCGGCACCGCGGTGTGGAACGCGGCGGCGGACGCGACGGTCGACGCCCAGCTCGCGAGCTACATCCACGCCCACGAGGCCAAGGCCTACACCAAGCTCATCGCGCCGAGCATGGCGTTCCTCGGGCAGAAGCTCACCTCGACGGTGAACATCAACGACGTCTGCAACGCCTTCTCCGACGGCACCGACATCAACTTCTACAAGTCGGGCAACGGCTGCGAGAACACGGGGCGCCTCGCCGACGTCGTCTATCACGAGTTCGGCCACAGCTTTCACTTCCACGCCATCATCGCCGGCGTCGGCGCGTTCGAGGGCGCGCTCAGCGAGGGGCAGGCCGACTACCTCGCCGCGACGATGACCGGCGATCCCGGCATGGGCCGCGGCTTCTTCTTCGACAACCAGCCGCTCCGCCAGATCGATCCCCCGAACGGCGAGCACGTCTGGCCCGACGACGTCGCCCAGGACCCGCACGAGACGGGGCTGATCATCGGCGGCGCGCTCTGGGACCTGCGCAAGGCGCTCGTCGCCAAGCTCGGCGAGGCGCAGGGCGTCGCCACCACCGATCAGCTCTACTACCAGGCGATCCGGCGCGCGGTGGACATCCCCACGATGTACCCCGAGGTCCTCGCGGCCGACGACGACGACGGCGATCTCACCAACGGCACCCCGAACGCGTGCGAGATCAGCGAGGCCTTCGCCGCCCACGGGCTGCGCATGATCTCGATCGCGACGCCCGACTTCTCGACCACCCTGCCCGAGGCCGACGGCTTCCACGTCTCGGTGAAGATCGCGGGCCTCTTCAGCCAGTGCCAGAGCGGCGCCATCGGCTCGGCGAAGCTCGCCTGGCGCCTGCGCGAGGCGCCCCAGACGGGCGCGACGATCGACATGACCGGCACCGGCGAGCAGTTCGAGGCGGTGATCCCGACGCAGCCCGACGGGACGGTGGTGCAGTACCAGGTGCTGCTGAAGCTCTCGGACGGGACGAGCCTCACCTACCCCGAGAACGAGGCCGATCCGCGCTACGAGTTCTTCGTCGGCAAGGTCGAGCCGATCTACTGCACCGATTTCGAGAGCAACCCCGACAACGAGGGCTGGACGCACGGCCTCAGCTCGGGCCAGGCGAGCGAGGGCGCCGACGACTGGCAGTGGGGCACGCCCGCGGGCACGGCCGGCAGCGGCGATCCCGCGCTCGCGTACTCGGGCCTGCGCGTCTTCGGCAACGATCTCGGCAAGGGCAACTTCAACGGCAACTACCAGTCGGACAAGGTCAACTTCGCCCAGTCGCCCGAGATCGACGTGAGCGCGTTCTCCAACGTGCGCCTGCAGTACCGGCGCTGGCTCAACGTCGAGGACGGCTTCTTCGACCACGCGAACATCTACGCCAACGACGCGCTCGTCTGGACCAACGCCAACTCGAACCAGGGCGACTCCAGCAACACCCACCACCAGGACAAGGAGTGGCGCTTCCAGGACGTCGACCTCACGCCGCACGTCGCCGGCGGGAAGGTGAAGGTCAAGTACGAGATCGCCAGCGACGGCGGCCTCGAGCTCGGCGGCTGGACGCTCGACGACTTCTGCGTGGTCGGCTTCGTGCCGCCGGCGCCGCCGGTCCCGGTGTGCGGCGACGGCTTGGTGGGCGACGGCGAGGGCTGCGACGACGGCGCCGACAACAGCGACACCGCGCCGGACGCGTGCCGCACCGACTGCCAGCCCGCCGGCTGCGGCGACGGCGTCGTCGACGCGGGCGAGGCCTGCGACGACAACAACCTCGCCGACGGCGACGGCTGCACGCCGGCGTGCCAGGTCGGCTCCACCACGCCCGCGCCTACGTCGGACGATCCGCCCGAGGCCGAGGGCGGATGCGGCTGCCGCACCGCGGGTGGCCCGACGGGCAGCGCCTCGGCGGCGCTCGCCGGCGCCGCGCTCGCCCTCGCCTGGGCCCGGCGCCGCCGCCGCCCCCGCTGAGCGCCGTCCCAAGACATCCAGCTCCGACGCGCCGTTCGCCGGCGCGCATCGCCGCGAACGGCCGGTCACGGCCGGTGCGTGGCCGGGCGTGCACACCCGGCGCGGACGAAGCCCGCCGCCCAAGATCGGGAAAATTTCACAGGGAGGCGGGGAGACAGGGAGTCTTTCCTGCGGTCGATCCAGGCGCACGCCTCACTCGGCGTCCACCGGGATCGATCGAAGTAGCTCCTCCCCGACTCCCCGTTTCCCTGCGAGATCCCCCGCTGCCAATCAGGGCGGCGGGAACGCGAGGGGCGCGTCGTCCTCGATCGCCTCGAGCCGCTCGTCGGCTTGGATCGCCGCTTCGTTGCGGCGGCGCCGGCGGTCGCGCTCCCCGGCCTCGATCGCCTCGTCGGACTTGGGTTTTGGGGGCGGCGCGTTCGCGGCGGCGTTCGCGGCCGCCGCCACCGCCGCCAGGGCGACGCCCGTCGCGATCTGCGGGGCGTTGCGCCGCAGGCCCCTCTGCGTCGCCGCGCAGCCGGTCGCGGCGAAGGTGAGGATCACCAAGGAGGCCAGGCTTCGCACGGGACGGCTCCCAGCAACCGGCGTGCCGCCGGCCGAGTCAGAACGAGCCCTCGACGGCGGCGACGTCGTCCGGGCCGAGCACGAGGCCCGACGCCGCCGCGCTGTCGGCGATCGACTCGGCGCGGCGCACGCCGGGGATGGGGATCGCGACCGGGCTCTTGGCGAGCATCCAGGCGAGGACCAGCCGATGCGGCGAGACGCCGCGGCGCTCCGCCTCGGCGGCGAGGCGGCCGACGCCGGCGAGCCCGCGCGCGCCGCTCGCGCCGCCGAACGGCGAGTACGGGAGGAACGCGATCCCGTCGCGCTCGCAGCGCGCGAGGACGCCGTCGCGCTCCGGGTTGCGGTGGGACGGGTTCCAGCGGTTCTGTACGCTCGCGATCGGCACGATCCGCTGGGCCTCGTCGATCTCGCCGACGCTCACGTTGGAGAGGCCGACGAGGCGCACCTTGCCGGCGTCACGCAGGCGCGCGAGGGCGCCGACGCTGTCGGCGAAGGGCACCGAGGGATCGGGGGCGTGGAGCTGGTAGAGATCGACGCTCTCGACGCCGAGCGCGCGCAGGCTCGCCTCGCAGGCGCGGGCGAGGTGGTCCGGCTTCGCGTTGCGCGTCCATGCGCCGCGGGGCCGCTCGAGGCCGCCCTTGGTCGCGACGAGCACCTTCTCGGGCCGGCCGCGCAGCGCCTTGGCGATGAGGCGCTCGTTGTGCCCGAGGTCGGCGTCGTCGATGCAGTAGACGTCGGCGGTGTCGATGAGCGTGACGCCCGCGTCGAGCGCGGCGTGGATGGCGCGGATGGCCTGCGCCTCGTCGGGGCGCCCCCCTGAATCGGTCGCCGCCCCGCCGACCTGGATCGAGAGATACATCCCGCCGAGGCCGATCTCGCCGACCATCGGGCCGCCGGGCCCGAGCTGCCGCTGTCGCATGCCGTCCCTCCGCGGCCGATGCTAGCGCACGCGGCCGGCTTGCGTCGGCCCGGGCTCGCGGTGCACGCTGCGCGCGTGCCGTCTCGGATGGACGCAACCGAGCCCCAGGACGGGGCTTCGACCGAGGCCGGCGCCGTCCCGCCCGCATCGACGGAGGGGCCGCGCTGGCTCTACCTGCACGGCTTCGCCTCGGGGCCGGGCTCGGCCAAGGGCGTCGCGCTCGCCGAGCACTTCGCCGATCGCGGCGTCGCGCTCGAGAGGCTCGATCTGCGCGTCCCGTCCCCGGAGCGCCTGAAGCTCTCGGCCATGGTCGAGGCCGCGCGCGCGGCGATCGGCGGGCCTCGCGATCGGGCGGTCGTCTTCGGCTCGAGCCTCGGCGGGCTCACCGCCGCGCGTCTCGCCGAGGACGACGCGCGCGTCTCGGCGCTCGTGCTGCTCGCGCCCGCCTTCCGCTTCGCCGAGCGGTGGCGCGCGCGGCTCGGCGGAGCGGCGTGGACGGCGTGGGAGCGCTCGGGCTGGCTCGAGGTCGACGACCACGCGACCGGACGCAAGGCGCGCGTCCACTTCGATCTGGTCGGCGACGCCGCGGCGATCGACGCGCGCTCCGGCGGCTGGCCCGACGTGCGGGTCCCGACGCTGATCGTCCACGGCAGGGACGACGCCGTCGTCGACATCGGGCTCTCGCGCGCGTGGGCCTCCGGCAAGCGCCACGTCCGCCTCGTCGAGGTCGACGACGGCCACGAGCTCACCGCATCGGTCCAGACGATTGCGCGCGAGGCCGACGCCTTCCTCGCGCCGTTCCTCGGGTGATGGTGGAGGCCGGCGATCGCGCCCGAGGGCTCACCCCACGAGCTCCCGAGCGCGCGGGCGGCGGCGGGCCCGAGACCGGCGGCGCGCCTGCTCGGCGGCGGCCGATCAGGAGCGGCCGTAGACCGGGATCGCGGCGCCGCTGACGTCGCGCGCGGCGTCGGAGAGAAGGAACGCGATCACCTCGGAGAGCGAGTCGGTCGACACCCAGCGCGACGGATCGGCGTCCGGCATGGCGCGGCGGTTGGCCGGCGTGTCGAGCACGCTCGGGAGCACCGCGTTGAGGCGCACGCCCCGCTCGAGCACCTCGGCGGCGACGGCCTGGGCCAGCGCGACCAGCGCGGACTTGGAGGCGGCGTACGCGGCGGCGCCGGCGCTGCTCCAGGGTCGCTCGACGGCGCGCGAGCCGATGACGACGAGGCTGCCGCGCCCGCGCGCGACCATCCCGGGCACGAGGGCGCGGAGCGAGGCGTGCACGGTCTCGAGGTTCATGTCGATCATCGCGCGCCAGGTCGCGTCGTCGCTCTCGGCGTGGAGCGGCGCCCCGCCCTGCCAGCCGCCGGCGACGAGCGCCGCGCCGGTGGGCGCGCCGAGCTCGCGCTCCACGCGCTCGAGCGCCGAGGAGAGCGCGCCCGGCGCGAGCAGGTCGACCGCGAGCGCGAGCGCCGCAGGGCCGGGCTCCGCCGCGAGCGCGGTCGAGCGCTCGGCCGCGCTCGGCGTGTCGATCGCCGCCACCCGATCGCCGCGGGCGCGCAGCGTCCTGACGAGCGCCGACCCCAGCGCGCCGGCGGCGCCGGTGACGACGACGACCTCTCCTCGCCCGTCCGACCCGCCACCGCCTGACCCGCTCGTGCTCGTGCGCATCCCGCGCTCCTAGCGCGTCCCGAGGTCGGCGGCGATCCCGTCGAGCGCGTTCTCGTAACGGACGGCGGGCGCGAAGCCGAGCTCGCGGCGGGCCCGATCGATCGGGACGCGGTGGCTCGAGCCGATGAGGTTCAGCGCCTCGTGCGTGATCGGCGGGCGCCCGGGGCGGCGCAGCGCCCGCCAGGCGGCCTCGCTCAGGCCGGCGCCCAGGCGCGCCGCGGCGAGCGGGATCGATCGCGGGGACCTCGCGTCTGCGAGGCGGGCGAGATCGCCGAAGTAGCGCCGCCAGGTGACGCCCGAGGCGTCGTTGACGTTGTAGGCGCGGCCCGCCGCCGCGGGCGTCCGCGCCGCGAGCATGAAGGCCTCCGCGGCGCTCTCGACGTGGCAGAGCCCCGCGTCGCGATCGCCGCCGTCGACGAGCGCCGGCGTTCCGGCGCGGAGCTGGGCGACGACCTCGTCGACCCAAGGCCGGCTGCCCGGGCCGTAGACGTTCCCGAGCCGGAGCGCGGTGACCGGCAGCCCGGTCGCGGCGGCGATCCGGAAGGCGAGCAGCTCCTGCGCCTGCTTGCTGCGCGAGTACGGTCCGAGCGGCCGCCCGAACGAGTGCTCCTCGGGGCAGACGTCGCGCCCGACCGCGTCGCCGTAGACGACGACGCTCGAGGCGACCACCGCCCGGGCGCCGGCGCGCGCCGCGGCCCCGAGGACGTTGCCCGTGCCCTCGACGGTGACGCGGCGGAAGAGCGCCTCTTCGCCCCAGTCGCCGACGACCGCGGCGAGGTGGAACACCGTCTCGACGCCGCGCGCGGCGCGGTCGCAGGCGGCGGGATCGCTGACGTCGCCGCGCTCCTCCTCGACGGCGCCCGGGGGCCAGAGGCCGTGGATGCGCTCCGACGGCAGGACGAGCGCCTTCACGCGCCGGCCGTCGGCGAGGAGCCGCTCGACCAGCCGCTGGCCGATGAACCCGGTGGCGCCGGTGACGAGATCCACGCGAGGAGGTTACCCCAAAGCCGCGTCGCGCCTCCGGGCGACCGGCCGCCGTCGCTCACCTCGGCGAGAGAGACCTCGCCAGGGCCACGAGCGCCTCGGCCGAGGTGTCGCCCAGGCGCGTCAGGAGCACGTCGACGTCGAGCCCGTAGCCGTCGACCGAACGACCGTCGCCGTACGGATCGCTCACCTCGCCGGCGATGCGGAACGGCACGCGGGTGCGCGGCAGCACCGTGATCCGCGGATCGCCGAACTGGATCGCGCCGAACGTGTTCACCCCGGCCACGACGGCGTTGCGGCTCGACGCGATCGCGTACGCCGCGAGCTCGCACTCGGCGGTGCAGTGCTCGTTCACCAGCACGAGCAGCAGCGGGCTCGAGCGCGAAGGGTCGATGACGCGATCGGCGTACGCGAAGGTGGCCGGCGTCTCCTCGAGGGCGGCGGGGCAGCCGGGCGGCATCGGGCTCGGGGCCGCGTCGAGCTCGGCCTGGAGCGCCCGGGCGAGGTCGGGCGAGCGCGCCGGCGCCGCGACGGCGGCCCGCTGCATCGAGCCCCAGCGCATCGCGTCGGCGAGGCACGAGCGCTTCACCAGCCGGCGCGGCGCGGCGGCCTCGATCGCGCCCCCGGCGTAACGATCGAGCACCGGGAGGCGGACGCCGCCGTCGCCCCCCTCGTTGAAGCGCAGGTCGACGACGAGGGCGCGCTCGCGCCCCGCGCCGGCGGGCAGCTCGGCGGCGAGCGCCTCGAGCCGCGCCATCGCCTCGCGCGAGAGCGAAGGGACGCGGAGGTAAGCGACGTCGGGCGCGAGGCGAGCGAAGCCGGGCGCGTCCTCGCGCTCCGACGCGCGTCCCAGCAGCCCGAGCATGTGGACGAAGCGGTCGCGGATCGTCGCCGGCTCGGCGGCGACCGGCTGGATCCAGCGCGCGCCGCAGAACACGGCGGTGAGCTCCCCGCGGCGGGCGGGGTACGCGAGGTAGGCGGCGCGCCGGAGGCCGCGTGCGTCCGGCGCGGCCGCCTCCTTCGGCTGCTGCGCGGGATCGCCGGGATCGAGCGCGAACTCCTCGCCGGAGGTCACGCGCATCCGGGTGCAGGGCGCGCCGGGCTCCTCGAGCGGCGGCGAACGCGGACCGGCCCCGGGCTCGAGCTCCGCCGTCGCCGACCCCGATCCGAAACCCCTCGGGAGCAGCGGCCCGGTGCGGTTGTCGAGCTGCGCCTGCATCAGCTCCGCCATGGGCGCGAACGCGTCCGCCGCGGGCAGCCGACGGTCGCCGGCGGCGTCGAGATCGGCCCGCCACCGCGCGAGCCACGCGGCGAACCGGAACCCGCGCTTCTCGGCCCGCTCGTAGCCCGCGTAGACGCGCGGCAGCGCCTCGGCGAGGACCGAGAGGTCCAGGCGGAGGGCGCGCGGATCGACGTCCCTGGGGGGCGGCGCGCGGTACCACGCCGCGGGGACGACGAACGATCGCGGCCCGAATGGCGCCGCGAAAGGCCGCTCGAGCAGCGCCCCGTCCGCCGGCGCCCGGACGCCGAGCGACGCCAGCCACCGCGCCTCGTTGGCCCGCTCACCGGGATCGAGGACGACGTCGCCGGGCGTGGGCGGGCCGACGCCGGGGCGGCGCACGTCCGGCGGGCGCGCCGCGGTGCAGCCCGCCGCGAGCGAGAGGACGATCGCGCCTGCGATCCGCGTCCCCTTGCCCGCCATCCCCTAGCGTGACGTCGCCGCGCAAGGCCGGCCACCCGCCGGGAGGCGGTCCCGGGCGATCCGAGGCGGGCGGCTCCCCCTCGGCGAGGAAAGGCCTCGCGCCGGGACTCGGCCGGGGCCCGCGCGCGTTTCCGGTTCCTGCCCCGGCGCGCCATGTTGGGATGCCCTTGACAGCGCCGCCCACTGCCTGTGCTGTACGCTCCGTGCCGGCCACGTGGGTGAATAACGAGGGCGCCGTCCCGGTCCATCGCCGGTCGGTCCGCCGGGATGGGCGGGCGGAAACCAGAGGGGCGGGAGCGTTGTCCAAGTCGGTCTGCGCCGGGCGGGGGGACCAATAGCCGCATGCGAAGAGCCCTCCAGCGCGTCCGCGCCGTCGTCCGCAGGGTCCTCGATCTGTTCCCGTTCACGGCGCTCGGCCTCTTGGTGCTCGGCGCCTCGGCCTATTCGCTCTTCGAGGTCGGGCTCAAGCGCGCCGACCTCATCCTCCTCATCATCGGGGCGATGGGGCTCGGGATGGGCGCCATCGCCCTCCTCGCCACGTCGTTCACCGCGCTCGGGCTCTGGCTCCAGCTCCGCAAGGTCGGCGGCGGCGACAAGCTCGGGATGGAGTGCGGCTTCTCGACGCGGAGCGGCTTCTCGGTCTCGACGCTCTGGTTCATCCCCTTCGTGAAGCTCGGCTGGTCCTGGCTGAACCCCGTCGCCGTCGTCGAGCTGAAGAAGCACAACCGCCGCTTCCACGAGGTGGTCACGCCCACCCGCCGCGGCCTCTGCGACGAGGTCGTGCGCAAGGTGGACATCGGCGACGCCTTCGGCCTGACGAAGATCTCCTTCCGCATGCGTGAGGAGCGCGACGTGCGCTTCTATCCCTCGGTCGGCAACCTCCGGAAGATGGACGTGGTCCGCAGCATCGCCAGCGGCGAGGACATGCCCCACCCCGGCGGCCAGCCCGAGGGCGAGCGCGCCGATCTCCGCCGCTACAACCCCGGCGATCCGGTGCGCTTCATCCTCTGGAAAGTGTGCGCCACCCCCCGCGAGTTGTTCACCCGCCCGCCCGCGCGCGCCAGCCCCCCCCCGCGCCCGCCGTGCGCGTCCCCCGGCGCGGGGGCGGGCGACGAAGCGGCCGCCGGCGCCGCGCGCGTGGCCATCGAGGCCGGCTCGCTCGGCACCCAGTGGGTGCTCGGGGCCGACGGCGCCGACGAGCCGGCGAAGCACAAGATCCAGGCGCTCGAGGTGTTGGCGCGATCGGGCAACTGCGACGACGAGCAGGCCGGCGCGGGGCTGTCGCGCTTCCTGCAGAAGCACGCGGCCACCGGCGGCGCCCGCGTCGTCGTCTTCGTGCCGCCCAAGCCCGGGCCCTGGCTCGAGAAGGTGATGGCCGCGGCCAAGGCGCGGAGCTCGCCCACGCGCGGCTCGCCGGTCGAGTTCGTGGTCTGCATGGACGGGATGATCAAGAGCCCGAAGACCTCCTGGCTCGGCAACATCGCCCTCGACGCGGCGACGCCCGAGAACGCCCAGCCCGGGATGGTCCTGGCCAAGTCCACCGACGTCTCGTCGGTCATCAACACCCTGGCGGCGACGCGCTCGAACGTCGTCCTGATCGATCGGCGCGCCGGGCGCGTCTTCGGCGAAGGGCACCGTCGGGCCCTCGGAGCCGCGTAGGAGCGCGCCATGAAGAAGTGGCTCGAAGAGGCCTGGCCCCAGCTCCTGCGCGCCGCCGCGATGGCGATGGCGGCCCTCTCGCTCACCTGGGGCGTCACCGTGAGCGGCGGCCTCGTCTCGGCGATGATCGGCGCCGCCCTCGGCGTGGTCGTCGGCCAGCGCCTCGGGAAGTCCCGCGCGCGCATGCCGGTCATCGTCGTCGGCGTGCTCGCGGTCCTCGCGGGCGGCTGGGCGCTCGCGGGGATGGCCGTCGGCAACGAGGGCATGGCGCGCGCGCTCGGCCCCGCCACCGCCCTGCACTTCGCGTCCATCGCGCGCTTCGGCGCCCTCTCGTTCGCGCTCACCGCCGGCTTCCGCGCCGTGGCCGCGCGCCGGCCCACGGCGGTCGCCGCCGAGCTCGGGTTCATCGGCCTCGCCATCACCACGGTCTTCGCCTCGCACCGCGACGGCGTCATCGCACGCCCCCTCTGGCTCAGCGACTGGGCCTGGAAACAGGGCATGGACCCGGCGACGCTGCTGCTCGGCGTCGGCGTGGTGGCCGTGGGGGTGCTCTCGATCCTCCTCCTCCTGGAGACGAAGAGCGGCCGCGCGCTGTCGTCGCTGGTGGTGCTCGCGATCATGGCGACCATCGCCATCCTCTCGATCAACTTCGCCGCGCAGAAGCCGCCCGAGCCGATGAACGATCTCGGGCTCAAGAACGCGCCCGAGGGCGACACGCCGCCCCCGCAGCCCCCCTCCGACGGCGGCAGCGGGCACGATCCGAACAGCGACGACGGCGGCCAGAAGCCCGAGAACCAAGACGACGGCGGCGCCGGCCAGCAGAGCACCGCCGACGCCGGCGACGGCGGCGCCGGCCAGCCGCAGGACGGCGGCGACGGCGGCGGCGCCCAACCGCAGGACGGCGGCGACGGCGGCGGCGCCCAGCCCGACGGCGGCGACGGCGGCGAGGGCCAGGGCGCCGACGGCGGCCTCGACGGCGGCCAGCAGGACGGCGGCGACGACGGCGGCGGCGTCCCGGCGCAGCAGCAGGACGGCGGCTCGGACGATCAGAACGGCGGCCAGCCGCCTCCCCCGCAGGACCAGCTCGACCAGCAGAACCAGGACGGGCCGTCCAACTCGCCGCAGCCCGTCGCGGTCGTGCTCCTCGACGACGACTACTCGCCGCCGGCGCAGGGCTACTACTTCCGCGAGGAGGCGCTCTCGCAGTTCAACGGCACCCGCCTCGTCGCGAGCGGCGCCGCCGACTTCGACCGCGATCAGATGGGGACCTTCCCCACCGAGCGCACCAAGGTCGGCCAGCCGCCCGAGCCGGCGGGCCGGAGCCTGGTGCACGCGACCGTGGTGCTGCTCCACGATCACCCGCACCCGTTCGCGCTCGAGAGCCCGGTCGTCTTCGCGCCGGCCCCCAACCCGAACCCGGCGCGCTTCGTCCGCGCCTACAAGTTCGAGTCGCTCTCGCAGGCGACCGACTACAAGAAGCTCTTCGGGAAGAAGGCCGGCGACAAGCGCTGGAGCCCGGAGACGCTCGCCTACTACACGCAGCCCTCGGGCGATCCGCGCTTCAAGGAGCTGGCCGAGAAGATCGTCAAGCCGCTCCCGCCCCACCGCAAGGGCGACCCGTTCGCCCAGGCCGTCGCCGTCAAGCTGTGGATGGACAAGAACCTGACCTACTCGACCAAGGAGCGGCACGCCGGGCGCGCCGATCCGACCGCCGACTTCCTCTTCGGGAACAAGATCGGGTACTGCGTCCACTTCGCGCACGCCGCCGTCTACATGTGGCGCTCGCTCGGGATCCCGGCGCGCATCGGCGTCGGCTACATGACGAGCGAGGACTCGCGCCAGGGCGGCTCGACCATCCTCATCCGCGGCGGCGACGCGCACGCCTGGCCCGAGATCTACCTCGAGGGGATCGGCTGGGTGGTGCTCGACATCTCGGCCGAGAAGAACCTCGACAAGCCGGGCCAGCCAGTCGACGACGATCTCCAGCGCCTCCTCGGCGAGATGGCGCGCAACAACCCGCCGGATCCCACCGAGCCCCCGCCCAAGGCGCCCCGCAAGCCCAGCCACTTCGGGCGCGACCTCGGCATCGCCGGCCTGTGGCTCCTCGCGGCGGCGCTGGTCGTCATGTACGCGATCAAGATCTGGCGCCGGTTCGCGCCGGTCTTCGTCCGCGCGCGCCACCTGCCCCGCGTCGGGTACCGCACCGCGCTCGACGTCCTCACCGACGCCGGGATCCAGCGCGAGATCGGCGAGACGCGCGAGGCGTTCGCCGATCGCATCGTCGAGGTGACGCCCTCGTTCGAGAAGCTCACCGACATGCACGTGGCCGCGCGCCTGCGCGACCCGAGCCTCGATCCGGCGACCCGGCCGGAGCTCCAGGCCCCCGCCTGGAAGGAGACCCTGCGCGCCGTCCGGCGTGAGGTATCGTCCCAGACCAAGGCATGGCGCCGCTGGCTGGGGGCACTGAACCCCGTCTCGTTCATGGACTCGCGATGACCCAGACCCAGAACTCCGACACCGACTTCCAGCAGAGCGAGCACGTCACCCACACGCCCGCTCCGCGGATCACCGACCTCAACGGCGCCTACGGCGTCTTCGACCGGATCCGCCAGCGCCTCCGGACGGCGGTGCGCGGGCGCGACGAGGTCATCGAGGTGATCATCATCGCCCTGCTCGCGGACGGGCACATCCTCCTCGAGGACTACCCCGGGTCGGGCAAGACGACGCTGGCCAAGGCGCTCGGCGACTCGGTCGTCGACGACAACCCGCACGACGACATCGTCACCTTCCGGCGCATCCAGTTCACGCCGGACCTGCTCCCCTCGGACGTGACCGGGACGACGATCTTCGACCCGAACACCAACAAGTTCTTCTTCCGGCCGGGGCCGATCTTCGCCCACATCGTCCTCGCCGACGAGATCAACCGCACCTCGCCCAAGGTGCAGAGCGCCATGCTCGAGGCGATGGCCGAGAAGCAGACGACGACGGACAACCGGACGCGCAAGCTCGATCCGTTCTTCTTCGTCATCGCGACGCAGAACCCGCTCGACCTCGCCGGCACCTTCCCCCTGCCGAGCGCGCAGCTCGATCGCTTCCTCTTCAAGGTGAAGATGACGCACATCGACCGAGAGAGCGAGCTCGAGGTGCTCGCGAGCTACAAGCAGCGCCGCGCCGGCGCCGGCAGCGATCTGCCTCGCGTCACGCGCACCGAGATCCTCGACGCGCGCGCCACCGTCGAGCACTTCATCCACTGCGCCCCCGAGATCCGCGAGACGCTGGTCGACATCGCCGGCAAGACGCGCACCGATCCGCGCATCCTCCAGGGCGCGTCGACGCGCTCGCTCGTGCTCTGCCTGCCGGCGCTGCAGGCGCGGGCGCTCTCGCGCCAGCGCGACTACGTCAACGCCGAGGACGTGCAGGCGCTCTCGCACCTGCTCTTCAGCCACCGCCTCGAGCTGGCGCCGGGCGCGGACACCATCGAGAAGGTCATCAACGAGTGCATGACCGAGCCGCTCGAGAGGCTCGCCAAGAGCACGATGCGCCGATGAAACTCCGAGCTCGTCGCCTCCTCGGGATCATCGGGCTCGTCGCCGCGGCGACGATGCCCCTCGGCGAGGGTGTGGCCCCGGCGCAGGCCCCGAACCCCCCCGCCAAGCCCGCCGGCTCGATCACGGGCACGGCGATCGAGGAGGAGGCGTACCAGCTCTACAAGGACAACAAGCTCATCACCGCCCGCACCAAGGCGCAGGCCGCCCTCGACGCCGATCCCGACTCGGTCCTCGGCAACTACGTCATGGGCTGCGTGATGCGCGAGGCGGAGGGCGTCCTGCCGCGCGCGATGTACCACCTCGGCCATGCGCGCCAGGTGTTCGAGCAGCGCTTCGGCTCGCCGCCGCGGCCCGAGGCGCCGTGGCGCTTCCACGAGGAGATGCTGTTCGCGATCGTCGGCCTCGCCGGCGAGATGGAGGAGTACGGCTACCAGCTCGAGATGCTCGACTACCACGACGCCCTCTACGATCCCGATCTCCACGCCGAGCACGCGTGGACGTTGCTCCACCTCGGCAAGTTCCCCGAGGCGCGCGAGTCGGCCAAGAAGGCGATCGGCTCGCGCGACAAGTGGCAGCAGTCGCTCGGCAAGAACGCGCTCTGCGCGATCGAGGGCGAGGCGCGCGAGCGCGAGCCCTACTACAAGGCGTGCCTGGCCGCGCTCGAGAACGCCAAGGCCGAGGCGGCCAAGGACAAGAAGCCCGTCGACGCGACCGGCGTCGCCAGCGACGATCCGACGCTCGGCACGGCCGTGGCGGTCCACTACTACAACACCGCGCACGCGGCCTACTCGGTGCTCCGCTACGACGAGGTCGAGCGCCTCGCCAAGGACGCGACCCGCCGGCCCGAGTTCACCATCGCCAACCCATGGCGGCTGCTGACGCGCTACTACACCGACGCCGGGCGCGTCAGCGAGGCGGTCGGCGCGGTGCGCGAGATGCAGCGCTGGCGCGTGCGCAACCCCGCCATGCTCCGCGATCAAGATCGCGCCGAGACCGACATGGCGCTCGCCAGCCTGCTCCTCGTCGCCGGCGAGGCCGAGGCGGGGCTGCGCCTGGCGACGCGCGCGGTCGAGCGCCCCGACCGGCGCGGCCTGGTCTCGTCGAACCCCGAGCAGGCGATCGGCGCCAGTGCGCTCGCCCGCCGCGCGCTCATGCGCCTCTCGGCGGAGCTCGCGTCCGAGCGCGCCAGCGTGTCGGGCACGGTGAAGCGCGGCCAGAGCATGGCCTCGGCGATCGGGAAGCGCGTCTCCTCGTGGCCCGACGACGAGCGGATCGCGGCGATCATGGCCGACGACCGGCGCCTCGACTCGACCTTCCGCCTCTTCCTGAGCGGCGGGATCGAGCCGGTCCCGACGTGGCTCCTCGGCGATCTCGTCGACGTGCTCGGGGCCGGCGTGGTCGCCGTCACGCTCGACGAGGCGCGCAAGGAGGAGACGGCGATGCCCCAGCTCACGCCGCTCTACGACGGGCTCGAGGCCGAGGTGGCGCTCCACCAGGGCGACACCGAGCGCGCCCTCCGCCTCGCCCAGAAGTCGCTCGAGGGCCTGCCCAAGGCCGAGGCGATCTTCGAGGCGCGCGTGGCGGCCGTGGGCGCCGAGGCGGCGCGCCGCAGCGGCGACCGCGCCAAGATGGCCTCGCTCTTCGAGCGCGCCATGCAGAAGGACCCGGGCGTGATCCGCCGGCTCGGCCTCGCCATCCCGGCGCGGGTCAAGCCGCTCGGCAGCGACGCGGCCATCTCGCGCGCGGTGACGCTGCTCGAGCGCTCGCCGCGGCTCGAGGACGCCTCGGGCGCGTTCCAGATCACGATCGAGCGCGGCCCCAAGGGCCTCAAGGCCTGCCTCCTCTCGCCGCAGGGCGCGCAGATGTCGTGCACCGAGGCGGCGCGCGCGCAGGAGCCCGTCCTGCCCGACGGCACCCCCGCCCCCGCCGGCTCGACGGCCGCGCCCGACGGCAAGCCGCTGCCGACGCGCCCCGAGAGCGAGGACGACTGGGCCGCGCACCTCGTCGAGCAGTTCCACAAGAACGCCTTCGCGATGCGCTTCGGGCTCACGCAGGTCGATCTCAACTCGCTCGACGGATCGACCACCCTCGCCGGGCAGGCGCAGCGCGAGAAGATGCAGGAAGCGCTGACCGAGATGGCCAAGGAAGGCGCGCAGTAGCTGGAGCGCCGTGCCGGGTCGGTCGGAGCACCGCCCGTGAGGCGCTCACCGGCCGTCAGGCCGGTCAGACCACCGGCCGTCAGGCCGGTCAGAACACCGGCCGTCAGGCCGGTGACCGCCGATCCGCCCCCCAGCCCCCAGTCTCGCTCCGGCGCGCGCGCCTGCTAGACTGCCGGCCTTCATGGACCCGAGGCAGCGCTTCGCCGATCTGTTCTCGCGGCGCCCGGTGATCCTGGCGCCGATGGAGGACGTGTCGGACGCCGTCTTCCGGCGGCTCTGCCGCGAGCTGGGAGCCGAGCTCTGCGTGACCGAGTTCGTGAACGCCGAGGGGCTGCTCCGCGGCTGCCGCAACGCCAAGCGGAAGATGTCGCTCGCGCCCGACGACCAGCCGACGGCGATCCAGATCTACGGCTCGAGCCCCGAGCGCCTCGCCGAGGCGGCGCGCGTGGCCGAGGCCGCCGGGCCGGCGTTCGTCGACGTCAACTGCGGCTGCTGGGTGCCGAAGATCGCCGGGCGCGGCGCCGGCGCCGGCTGGCTCCGCGATCCCGAGGCGATGGTGGCGATGGCGCGGATGCTGGCGCGGACGGTGTCGCTGCCGCTCACCGTCAAGACGCGCATCGGCTACGGCCCCGAGTCGCACATGCCGATCGTCGATCTCGCCCGCCGGCTCGAGGACGAAGGCGTCGCCGCGCTCTTCCTCCACTGCCGCACGGCGCAGATGGGCCACGGCGGGGCCGCCGACTGGAGCTGGGCTCGGAAGGCGCGCGAGGCCGTCTCGATCCCGGTCATCGTCAACGGCGACGTGAAGACGGCGGCCGACGCCGAGCGCGCCCTCGGCGAGACGGGCTGCGCCGGCGCCATGGTGGGGCGCGCGGCCATCGATCACCCGTGGATCTTCCGCGAAGCGCGGGCGCTCCTCGATCGCGGCGAGGTCCTGCCCGGGCCGACGCCCGAGGAGCGGCTCGACCTCTGCCGGCGGCACCTCATCGCCAACACCGCCGAGCGCGGCCCCATGGGCGTCAAGGTCACCCGCCGCCACCTCAGCGGTTACCTGCACGGCCTTCCCGGCGCCGCCGCGCTCCGGCGCACGCTGCTCTTCTGCGACACGCTCGAAGGCTGCCTCGCCATCCTCGACCAGGCGGCCGTGCGCCTGGCCGCGGGCCGCCCGGCGGCGAGCGCGCGGCCGGCCGCCGCCGACGGCCGCGGCGCGGGCGCGCCGACGTCCGCCTCACCCTGCTGAGGACGCCGGTGCGCCGCGATCTGCACGAGCAGAACCGCCTCTCCTGGAACGAGGCCACGCGCGCCCACAACAGCCACAAGGGCGACCAGGCGCGCTTCCTCCGCGAGGGCGGGAGCACGCTCTTCCCCGAGGAGCTCGAGCTCCTCGGCGACGTCGCGGGCAGGTCGCTCGTGCACCTCTCATGCAACGCCGGTCAGGACACGCTCAGCCTCGCTCGGTTCGGCGCGCGCGTGACCGGCGTCGACATCAGCGACGTGGCCATCGAGGACGCGCGGCGAATCGCGGCGAGCGCCGAGATCGAGGCGACCTTCGTCCGCGCCGACGTCTACGACTGGCTCGCCGAGGCGGCGGCGCGCGGCGACCGCTACGACCTGGCCTTCACCTCGTATGGCGCGCTCGGCTGGCTCTCGGACGTCGCCGCGTGGGCTCGCGGCGTCGCCGGCGTCCTCGCCCCCGGCGGGCGCGTCGTGATCGTCGAGTTCCATCCCACGGCGTACCTGTTCGACGAGAAGTACCGCCTGACGTATCCCTATACGACCCGGGGCGCCCCGATCACCGAGCCGACCGGGGTGAGCGACTACGTCGCGCGCTCGGGCGAGCTGCTCGTGCCGTGGGGCTACGAGGCCGGCGAGACCGCCTTCCGGAACCCTCACCCTGCGCACGGCTTCGGCTGGGGCGTGGGCGAGCTCGTGACCGCGCTGCTCGAGCCCGGCCTCACGCTCGAGGCGCTCCGCGAGTGGCCCCACTCCAACGGCTGCGCCCTCTTCGAGCGGATGCGCGAGCTGCCCGGCCGCCGCCTCGTCCCTCCCGAGGACGTGCCCGAGCTCCCCCTGATGATCGGGATCGCCGCGCGGCGCGGGTGACCGCCCGAGCCCGGGCGACGCCGGCCTCGATTTGGAATAGGGTCGTCGCCGATGAAGCCGCTCGTCATCGGGATCGCAGGGGGGAGCGGATCGGGCAAGACCACCGTCGCGCACGCCGTGGCGTCGGCGCTGTCGGAGGACAGCGTCACGATGCTCGAGCACGACGCCTACTACCGCGACCGGCCCGAGCTCTCGTACGAGGAGCGCTGCCAGCTCAACTTCGATCACCCCGACGCGCTCGAGACCGAGCTCATGGTCACCCACCTGCGCGCGCTGCGCGAGGGCGTGGGCGTCGACGTCCCGCTCTACGACTTCAAGCACCACCGACGCAGCTCGACCTCGCGGCACGTCCAGCCGACGCCGGTCGTCATCGTCGAGGGCATCCTCGTGTTCGTCGACGAGGCGCTCCGCGGCGAGCTCGACATCAAGATCTACGTCGACACCGACGCCGACATCCGCGCCTTCCGCCGCATCCGCCGCGACATCGAGCAGCGCGGCCGCACCTTCGAGTCGGTCCGCGAGCAGTACTACCGGACCGTGCGCCCGATGCACCTGATGTTCGTCGAGCCCTCGAAGCGCTGGGCCGACGTCATCATCCCCGAGGGCGGCAACAACCTCATCGGCGTCGGCCTGGTCATCGCGCTCGTCGAGCAAGCCCAGGCCGGCAAGCGCCCCAAGGGCCTGCGCTGACCGTCGCGCCCGCCGCCGCGGGGCACGTCAGGGGTCTTCGACCCTCGCCGAATACCTGACGCCCCGCTTCCCGAGCTCGCCGAGCACGTGCTCGAGCACGCCCTGCTCGCGCCCGAGCACCTCGGGCGGGTGCACGCCGGGCTTTCGGAACGTCCCCGCCGCGATCATGCGCGCCACGATCGTCGCCGGGAACGCGGTCGTCCGCGACATGCTCCGGATCTTCGTCGCCGGATCGTAGTAGTCGAGCAGGTCCCAGACACGCTTCACGCGCCGGCCGCCCTCGCTCCCGACCGCGAGCACGCGCATCACCGTGAGATCGGCCTCGCCCTCTTCGTAGGTCCACTTCGGGAAGAGCAGACGCGAGGTCACGTCGAGCGGCCGCACCTTCGCGCCGCCGACGTCGATCGGCTCCTTCGAGAAGAGCCCCGTCTCGCGGAAGGCGCGCATCAGCGCGATGTGGCCCGGATAGCGCAAGGTCTTCTCCTTCATGGAGGGGACCTTCAGGGTATAGGCGAGGCTGCGGAGCCCGTCGGTGTTGAAGGCCTCGACGGTGCCGACGCCGGGCAGGTCCATGAGCTCGGGCTCGGAGAGCGCCGGCTTCACCACCATGTTGCCGTGCTCGACGATGCGCGAGGGGCGCACGTACTCCTCGACGACGTCGTGCGGCGCGAACCCGGCCTTGTACTCGAACGGCCAAGTGCGCACGACCGGCAGGCCGCCCACGTAGATCTCGATCGCCTCGCACGGCTCGAGCCGGGCGGCGGCGTGGCCGGCGATCATGTTGCTCATCCCGGGCGCGACGCCGCAGTCGACCACGGCGCAGGCCCCCGTCTCCTTGGCGAGCGCGTCGAGCTCCCAGGCGTCCTCGGGCATGAAGCTGATGTCGCAGTAGTCGCGGCCGGACTCGAGCACGGCGCGCAGCGTCTGGAAGCCGATGGCGCTCGCGAGCGCGCCGAGGACCAGGTCGTAGCCCGCGACCGAGCGCTTCACGACGGCCGGGTCCGAGAGATCGGCCTCCAGCGTCTTCACCGGCGCGCGCGCGGCGACGCGCTCGAGCGCCTCCGGCCGCACGTCCGCGACCGTGACCTCGAAGGCCGGATCCGCGGCGAGGTCCATCGCCATCGCCGAGCCCACCATCCCGCCGCCGAGCACCAGGGCCTTCTTCTTCACGCATCACCTCGTCGAGAGAGGGCGGGAGGATAGCAAAGCCGGCCCGCTCGGTCGCTGGGTCGCGAGCGCTGGGCCGGCGACGTCGGCGGCACTATGCTGCGCGGCCATGGACACCGCCCGCTCCGAAGCGAACCGCGCTCTCCGTCTCTCGACGCTCGGCCTCGCCGCCCAGAACCCGGGCGCCGCGTGGGGCGAGCTGGTCGACACCGCGGGCCCGGCCATCGCCTCGATCGATCCGTCTTCCGGGCAGCCGATCGCGTCGGTGCTCGCGGCGACGCGCGCCGACTACGACCTGGTCATGGGCAAGGCGCTCGAGCGCTTCGCCGAGTGGCGCGAGCGCCCGGCCCCGCTCCGCGGCGAGCTGGTGCGGCGTCTCGGCGAGCTGCTCCGCGCCGACAAGGAGGCGCTCGGAGAGCTCGTCTCGCGCGAGGTCGGCAAGATCCGCTCCGAGGGCCTCGGCGAGGTCCAGGAGATGATCGACATCTGCGACTTCGCGGTGGGCCTGTCGCGCCAGCTCCACGGGCTCACCATCGCCTCGGAGCGCCCGCGCCACCGGATGATGGAGCAGTGGCACCCGCTCGGTCCGGTCGGGATCATCACCGCCTTCAACTTCCCGGTCGCCGTGTGGGCCTGGAACGCCGCGCTCGCCGCCGTCTGCGGCGACGTCTGCATCTGGAAGCCCTCGCCCCTCGCGCCGCTCACGAGCCTCGCCGTGCAGCGCCTCTGCCACGAGGTGATGCGCGAGCACCGCGCCGAGGGGCTCTTCAACCTGCTCGTGGGCGGGCCCGAGATCGGGCAGTGGCTCGCCGTGGATCGCCGGGTGCCGCTGGTCTCGTTCACCGGCTCGATCGCCGTGGGCCGCCGGGTCGCCGCCGAGGTCGCGGGGAGGCTCGGGCGGAGCATCCTCGAGCTCGGCGGCAACAACGGGATCATCGTCCTCGACGACGCCGATCTCGATCTCGCCGTCCGCGCCATCACCTTCGGCGCGGTCGGCACCGCCGGCCAGCGCTGCACGTCGACCCGCCGCGTCTTCGCGCAGCGCGGGATCGCGTCGCGCCTCCGCGAGCGCCTCCTCGCCGCCTACGGCACCGTGAAGATCGGCGATCCGCTCGAGCCCGGCGTCCTCATGGGGCCGCTGATCACCGCGCAGGCGGTCGACCGTTACCGCGCCGCGCTCGCGGCCGCGCGCGAGCAGGGCGGCGAGGTCGTCTGCGGCGGCCGCGCGCTCGAGCGCGCCGGCTTCTTCGTCGAGCCGGCGATCGTGAAGGCGCCGGATCACGCGAGCTTCCCGATCGCGTGGGACGAGACGTTCGCGCCCATCCTCTACCTCTTCGAGGTGGCCGATCTCGACGAGGCGCTCGCCGCCCACAACGCCGTCTCGCAGGGCCTCTCGAGCGCGATCTTCACCGACAGCGTCCGCGCCGCGGAGCGCTTCGTCTCGGCCGGGGGCTCCGACTGCGGCATCGCCAACGTGAACCTCGGCACGAGCGGCGCCGAGATCGGCGGCGCCTTCGGCGGCGAGAAGGACACCGGCGGAGGGCGCGAGTCGGGCTCGGACGCCTGGAAGGGCTACATGCGGCGCCAGACCAACACGGTGAACTGGGGCGGCGAGCTGCCGCTCGCCCAAGGCGTCGAGTTCCCGGTCGGCTCGTAGCCGGAGGAGCCAGCTTGCCTCAGAGCGCGGGCTCGCCCTGCGCGCCGCGCGCGATGTCGAGCGCGCGCGCCGCGAGCGCCTGCTCGCCCGCGGCGTCGAGCGCCGGCCCGCGCGGCCCGTCGGGCGAATGCGACAGATCCATGATCGCCTGCGCGAGCGCCGACTCCTCGAGCGCGACGCACGCCTCCTCGCGGCCCGCCGGCGAGGTGTAGGTCTCCTTGTCGGGCTTCTTGCGGACCCAGAGCGAGAACGTCTCGCCGGGCTGCGCCGCCCGCGCGCCGGCGAGCTCGAGGCAGTGGCCCCAGACGCCGTTCGCCGTGACCTGGTAGCGACCCACCCGCCCCGCCTCGCCGACGATGCGCACCCGCAGCGGCGTGATCGAGCGCTCCAGGAAGAACGCCTGGAGCACCGCGGACGGTGGGGCTGCGAGCGCCTCTCCGCGCGCGCGTCCCTCGAGCCAGGCGCACAGCGCCGTGGGCAGCGAGCTCCCGCACCCCTCGCCCATCGTGCCGTCGCCGGCGGCGCCCTCGCCTGCGGCCCCCTCGCCCGCGCTCGCGGCGCCGGCGTCCGCCGCGCTCGTCACGCGAGCGTCGCCGGCCGCCGCCGCGCGCATGGCGGCGCTC
>CAYJPW010000152.1:0-25754 GCA_964372055.1 uncultured Polyangiaceae bacterium | reverse complement strand
CGCATTCGCGGTCGCTCGAGCCCAAGCGCGATCCGCATTCGCGGTCGCTCGAGCCGGTGTCGGTGGCGCGCGATCTGCCCGACCTCTTGCACCCGGTGCCCTTCGCCCGCGTCGATCTCGCGAAGCTCGAGCGCGCGCTCGACTTCGCGTTCGCGAGCGGCGGATCGCACACCGAGATCCAGGACTGCCTGGAGCGCGCCGCGCGCGTGCCCTCCGCTTGGGAGCCGGAGTGCTTCGAGCGCGACGTCTTCCTCTCGGACCTCGTCCAGCAGTGCTTCCCGATCGTCATCGACGGCACGTCGTTGTCGCCGGGCCGCGAGCACTTCACCGCGCTCGTCGCGCACCCGCCGGCGGATCGCGAGGTCGTCCGCTACCGCCAGGAGATCCTCGCCGAGCTCGTGGCCCGACCGGAGCTGCGCGCCGATCTCGAGCGCGTCTACCGCGGCGTCCGCCGCTTCAAGGAGCTGCTCGGCCCGCTCGATCGACACGAGATCCCCGAGATCAACCGACGCCGCATCGAGACCCTCGGCGTGGCGCGCGAGGTCATCGAGGCGATGGCCGCGGGGTTCGAGGGCGCGCGCTCCGGCCTCGGGCGCCTCCGTCGCTTCGGCGCGGCCCTCCGCGAGAGCGAGGCGTTCGCGCGGCTCGCCAGCTTCCTCGAGCTCGAGGGCCACCTCGCCGGGCTCGAGGTGCGCCTCCGCGTCGGCCACGACGGCTCGCTGCGGTCGTTCGACATCGTCAAGCTCGAGGAGAACCGGCACAACCCGTTCTACGAATCGCCGCTCAAGAGGCTCTGGCGCAAGCTGATGCAGCTCGTCCGGGGCTACAAGTTCAGCGACGACGAGGTCTTCGAGGCGCTCATCGACGGCGTCTTCGGGCCGCTCCGCGGCGAGCTGGTCAAGCTCTTCCAGCTCGAGGGCGATCTCGAGCTCTACCTCGCGGCGCTCGGCTTCCGCGACCTGGCGCGCCAGCGCGGCCTCGAGGTGTCCATCCCCGAGATCGTGGCGCACGGCGCGCCGCAGGAGCGCTCGCTCACCGGCCTCTTCAACCCGCTCCTGCTCTCGGAGCCGCGCGCGCCGGTGCCCTGCTCGCTGGGGCCGGCGCGTCACGACGCCATCGCGGTCATCACCGGGCCGAACTCGGGCGGCAAGACGCGGGTGCTTCAGGCGGTGGCGATCGCCCAGATGCTCGGCCAGGCCGGGCTCTTCGTTCCTGCCGAGTCCGCGCGCCTCGTCTGGGCGGACGGCATGTTCGTCTCGCTCGTGCAGGAGGCCCGCGCCGATCAGAAAGAGGGGCGGCTCGGGATGGAGCTCTGCCGGATCCGCGACGTCTTCGAGCGCCTCCGCCCGGGAGGCGTGGTCATGCTCGACGAGCTCTGCTCGGGCACGAACCCGTCGGAGGGCGAGGAAATCTTCGAGCTCGTCACCACGCTCCTCGCCGAGCTCGAGCCGCAGGCGTTCATCACGACTCATTTTCTCGATTTTGCGGCGCGCCTCTCGGCCAAGGACACGTCGGGCCGCCTCGCCTTTCTCCAGGTGGAGCTCGACGCGGACGACGAGCCCACCTACCAGTTCGTGCCCGGCGTGGCCGAGACTTCGCTCGCGAGCAAGACGGCGGCTCGCCTCGGCGTCACCCGCGAGGACCTGCGTCGCCTCATCGACCGCGGCAAGCGCGCGGCGGCGCCGCCGGCCGCCGAGCCCGATGGCGCCGCCACGGAGCCGCCCGCGCGGCGCGCCGGAGGCGGGGTGCGCCCCGAGCCCTTCGACGCCTGAGGCGCCATCGTGTCGCCGGGGTGAGCGGCCCGCGAGCGCCGTGCGGGGCGGCTCGCAAGTCTTGCCGCTCACCGCACGGATCGCGCCGCGGGTGGGCACGGGCCGGCGTGGCATGCATGGTGCTTCGAGCCCACCCATGAAGCTTCGCACCTTCGTCCCTCTCGCCGCCGCCGGTCTCCCGCTGCTCCTCCTCGCCTGCGGGGAGGTGACGATCGAGCCGGGGAGCGGCGGCGCGGGCGGCGGCGGCGACCCCTGCGCGCCCTTCGTGTCCGAAGCGCCAACGCCGCAGCCGGTGACCTTGCGCCTCGTCAACGCCACCGAAGCCCCGATCTACCTCGGCGAGGAGACGCCCAGCTGCAGCGTCGCCGTCGGGTTCACGCTCGAGGACGACGGCGGCGCGCCGCTCAAGGCGTCGCAGGGCTCGTGCGAGCCCACCTGCTCGGAGCTCACGCAGTACACCTGCGGGTGCCCCGCCGACTGCGCCTTGCCCGTCGTGACCATGATCGCGCCGGGCGGCATCTACGAGATCGGCTGGCCGGGCCTCGTCTTCGAGGCCGCGACCATGCCGGCCGAATGCTTCGCCGATCCGGCTTGCGCCGGCTCGTCCTGCCTCATCGCGTCCGAGCCGCCCCCACCACCGCTCGTGTTCCGGAGCGCGGCGTGGACCGGCGTCGACTGCGGCGGCGCGCCCACCTGCTCGTGCGATCCGGATCCGTCGGGCACGTGCATCATCGTCGACGGGCTGCCGACGGTCGCCGGCGCGAAGCTCGCCGCGAGCGCCACCTGGACCGGCGCCGGTCCGCTCGATCTCGTCTTCCAGTGAGGCCCGGGCGCTCCAGCGCCGTGCTACAGGTAGAGGCGCCGCCGCGCCGGGTGCCCATGTTCGACCTCTTTGCCGAGCCCGTCGATCTGCGCAACCAGCTCCGCTCCCTCGTGGACGACGAGGTCCTGCCGGATCTCGAGCCTCGGGTGTAGAGGCGACATGCGCGCCATCCGCTTCATCGCGCCGGGCCGCCCCCTCGAGCTCCAGGAGCTGCCGCGCCGCGAGCCCGGCCCCGGCGAGGTGCGGGTCAAGGTCGCGGCGTGCGGCATCTGCGCCTCCGACGTGCACCTCGTCGACGGCTCGCTTCCGACGCGCGCGACGCCGCCGGTGACGCCCGGGCACGAGGCGAGCGGGACCATCGAGGCCCTCGGCGCCAACGTGGGCCGCTGGCGCGAGGGCGATCGCGTCGTCCTCTTCGCCGGGCGCGGCTGCGGGCGCTGCCACGCCTGCCGGCGGGGCCGCCCCGCGACCGACTGCGTCCTGCCGCACACGATGGGCATCGACTTCGACGGCGCCTGGGCCGACGAGGTCGTGGTCCCCGCCGCGAGCTGCGTGGCGCTGCCCGACGCGGTCCCCTTCGACATCGGCGCCATCCTCGCCGACGCGGTGGCCACGCCCTACAGCGCCGTCGTCGAGACCGCGGGCCTGCGCGCCGGCGAGCGCGTCGCCGTCTTCGGCATCGGCGGGCTCGGCACCCACGCCGTCCAGATCGCGCGCCTCGCCGGCGCGTCCTTCATCGCCGCCGTCGATCCCCGCCCCGAGGCGCGCGACCGCGCGCTGGCGCTCGGCGCCGATCTCGCCATCGAGCCCGAGGGCGCCGCGCGCGCCATCCGCGACGCCACCGGCGGCGAGGGCGTCGACGCCTCGTTCGAGCTCGCCGGCAGGAACGCCGTCCTCAAGCAGGCCGTCTCCTGCCTCGCGCCCGGCGGCCGCTGCGTCGTCGTCGGCGTCAGCGGCGAGCGCATCGAGCTCGGCGCTTCGGTCAGCTTCGCCATCCGCCGGACGCGGCTCCTGGGCGCGTTCGGGTACCGTCCCGAGCACCTCGAGACGCTCGCCGATCTCGTGGCCACCGGCCGCCTCGACCTCTCGCGCTCGATCTCGGCGCACCTGCCGCTCGAGGACGCGCCCGCGGGCGTCGAGCAGCTCGCGACCAAGCGCGGCGATCCGGTGCGCCTGGTCGTGGTCCCTGGCCGCTCGCTGCCGACGGGCGCCTGACCTCCGTCGCCGCCCGAGGCTACGGCTTGAGCTCGCTCACCGTGCCCATCGCCGTCACCATCGCGGTGTAGCTCTGCCCGATCTTGAACGAGCGCACCTTCTCGGCGGCGGCGCGCTCCTTGGTGAGATCGATCGAGTACTGGTACGCCTTGCCGTCGCTGCCCTTGAGCGCGAGCACCGCCTCGTTGGTGCGCTCCCCGGCGCGCTGCCGCCCCGCCGGGGTGAAGGCCGGCTCGGGCGGCTCGCTGCCGTCGGTCGTCTCTCTCTTGAGCTTCTGCCCCTGGACCCAGCGCTCGATCTCGTAGGTGACCCAGGTGTCGTCGACCTGCTTGTCGACGTACTTCGGCTTCTCCTCGTAGACGTCCTCGAACATCCCGTTGCCGAGGTCCTTCTTGCCGACCTTGACCTTGATGGTCCCTTCCTGGACCTTCTTGGTGCGACCCTTCTGGATGCGGCTGATCTCGCGCGCCCCGGCGGGCACGTCCTCGCGCCACGCGTCCTTGCGCTCGGTCTTGAGCTCCTCGACCTGGAGCGTCTTCGACCAGGTGACCTGCTGGACGGTGACCTTGAGCGCCGTGGTGCGGATGCAGAGGAACCAGCATCCCCCGAAGAGGACCATCACCGCCGCGACCAGGACGCCGAGGATGAGGCCGGTGCTCGACTTCTTCGGCGGCGGGGCGGGCGGCTGGTTCGGCATGTACTGCTGCGCGCGCCGCACGGTGCCGTCGGGCCCGGCGCCGCAGCTCGCGCACTCGAGGACGCCGGCGCGGTTGTCGGCGCGGCAGTACTTGCACTGCCAGTCGGCGCCGGCGCGGGCGCGGGCGACCATCTCCGGATCCTCGACCACCGGCGCCGAGTCGTCGGTGTAGAACGCGACGCCCGGCCCGCGCGGCTTGCCGCAGCTCGTGCAGTTGGAGACGGGGCCCTCGACGCGCTTGTGGCCGCAGGCGGGGCAGTCCCAGTAGCCCATCCGGATGGTCATCGCGCCGGATTATCCTCCGCGAGGCCCCGACCTCCAATGACCTTGCGGGGGCTCACGAAAGCCTCGCTAGGATGCGTCCGTCATGTGCGACACCGCGGTCGTGGTCCGGGACGATGCCGTCCTCTTCGCCAAGAGCTCGGATCGCGATCCGAACGAGGCGCAGCTCCTCGACTGGCAGCCGGCGCGCGAGCGCCCGCGCGGCGCGCTCGTCCGGTGCACCTGGATCACCATCCCCGAGGTCCCGCGCACCCACGCGGTCCTGCTCTCGCGCCCGTACTGGATGTGGGGCGCCGAGATCGGCGCCAACGAGCACGGCGTCACCATCGGCAACGAGGCGGTGTTCACCGGCGATCCGGTGCCGCGCACCGGGCTCACCGGGATGGACCTGCTCCGGCTGGCGCTCGAGCGCGCCGACTCGGCCGAGCGCGCCGTCGAGGCGATCATCGACCTGGCGGAGCGCCACGGGCAGGGCGGATCGTGCGGCCACGAGAGCCACGGGTTCACCTACTTCTCGAGCTTCCTCGTCGCCGATCGGCGCGGGGCGTTCGTGCTGGAGACGGCCGGCCGCGCCTGGGAAGCCGAGCGCGTCACCGGCGCGCGCAGCATCTCCAACGGCCTCACCATCCCGGGGTTCGCCGAGCGCCACCGCGATCGCGTGCGCACCTGGGCCTCGCGGTGCCGCGTCCGCCGCGCTCGCACCGAGCGCGGCGCCGCGTCCGCCTCGGGGCCGCTCGGGATGATGGCGCTCCTCCGCGATCACGGCGATCACGATCCCGACGGGCGCCTCGGGCCGCGCTACGACGCGCTCACCGGCGGGATGCGCGCGCCCTGCATGCACGCGGGCGGGCTCGTCGCGTCGTCGCAGAGCGTGGCCTCCTGGGTGGCCGAGCTCTCGCCCGAAGGCGATCGCCACTGGGTCACCGGCACCGCGGCGCCCTGCACGAGCCTCTTCAAGCCGGTCCGCGTGGGCGAGCCGCTCGACCTCGGGCCGGCGCCGACGGACGTGGCCGATCCCGCCTCCCTCTTCTGGCGGCACGAGGCGCTGCACCGCCGGATCCTGCGCGCGCCGGAGGCCCTCCTGCCGCCGATCGCGAAGGAGCGCGACGCGATCGAGCGGCGATGGGCCGCGTCGCCGCCGGAGCCCATCCAGGCGTTCGCCGAGGCCGACGAGGTGCTCGCCCGATGGACCGCGCGCGCCGAGGCGTCCGCGGCGCGCCCCAGCTGGCCGCGGCAGGTCGCGCGCTACTGGGAGGCGCGCGATCGCTGGGCGGGGGCGCTCGGCGCGACCGGCGCTCGCCGCTCGTTTCGCAGCGCGTGGGACGCGGTGGGCGCCCGTCGCTGACGAGAGCGGCGAAGTGGGACAACAGGCGCTTCACGGCTACCTGGCCGGCGTTCGCGCGCTGGTCGCGCTCCACCCCTCGCCTCACCCCCGCGTTCCCGCGATCCTGAAGCGATCCCTCGATGACCTCGCCCACGAGCACCCGATGGGCAGGTCTCGCACCATCCGTCCGCAAGCTACCCGTGCGCGACGGTCGGAATGCGCTCCCCCAGCGGCGGCGTTCCGGCACACACGAAAGAAGCGCTCGGCGCCCTTCTCTCGTGTGGCCCGGCGTGGGAACATCGGGCCGCGGACGACGTCCATCGTGGGTTTGGCGGAGGGCGTCGGCGCCCCGCACAACAAGGAGGCTCGGATGCGCAAGGGAGAGCTCGTGGTCGGGTTGGCGATCGCCCTCGGGGCCGTGGGGTGCCAGGGCGCCGAGAAGGAAGGCTCCGGCTACCTCCTCCTCGATCGCGAGGCGCGCGCCGCAGGCTTCGCGGTCGAGAGCGGCAACGTGCGCGCCGCGCCGGTGCTGCCGGTCGAGCTCACGTCGGATACCGAGCTCTCGCTCACCGGCCCGACCGGGCGTGTCGCCCTCTCGGGCGCGGACGGCGAGCTGCTCCACGTACGCGGCGCCCAGGGGAAGATCGAGAGCCGCGAGATCGGTGGCGACGTCGAGCCGGATCGGCTCGTGCTCGAAGGCACCGAGGAGGCGGCCAGCGCCCTCGCGACCGCGCTCGGCGGCGAGCTCACCGAGGCGGGCGACGGCCGGTGGGAGCTCCAGGCAGACGGCGCGCTGGCCGATTCGTCGCGCGTCGAGGCGCCCAACGGGCTGCTGCAGATCCTCCCGGCCGAGCCGAGCGCCGAGCTCGAGCCCGTCGAGGCGCCCGCCGACGGCGCGGCCGCGGCGATGCTCGGCGCGGGGCTCGAGGCCACCCACGCCGGCGGCTTCGAGAAGGCGTCGATCGCCTCGGCGGTCGCCGCGATGAGGAAGCTCGACCTGCCGCCCGCCGTCTCCTGCGCCGATCCCGTGGTCGGGACGTGGATGACGCAGCAGTACGACGAGCGCTACGGCGACTGGTACGTCTTCACGCTGCGCGTCCAGCGCGTGCGCGGCAGCGCCACCGAGCTCACCGGCGACATCGTCGCCCACTCGTGGGACGGCGGGCCGGCCGACACCGCGCCCCGCGCCTGCGACGGCATCCTCGAGCACTGGAAGGTCGGCATGACCGCCCGCGGCTCGATCGTCGGCAACGAGGTGCACTTCGGCGGGACTTCGTGGCAGCCGCAGCAGGCGCTCTGCCGCCGCGTGCCCAGCCTCGCCGGCGAGTACAACCTCGATCAGTTCGACGGCAGCGTCGTCGGCTCCGACTTCCTCGCCGTGAACAACGACGGCGACCGCATGGTCGACCAGCCGACGCCGTTCCGCCGGGTCAGCTGCCAGTAGCGTCTCCAACATGGGGGCTCCGCCCCCAAACCCCCGCGGCAATTGCCGGTCGGCTTCGCCTTCCGGACACCCGACCTCCGCTTTGCTGCGGTCGGGTCAATTGCCGCCCCAACATGGGGGCTCCGCCCCCAAACCCCCGCGGCAATTTTCACAGGGAGTCGGGGAGACGGGGAGGATGCTCTTCGGTCGATCCGCGTCCACGCCCAGAGAGGCTTGGGCCCGGATCGTGCTGATGCGGCGCATGAAGCAGCCCGTCTTCCCGGGCGGCACGCCCGCGTGGCTGGCGCGCATCGCCGAGGCGCTCGATCGGCTGCACGACGTCGTGCAGCCGCGCGACCGGCGAACCACCGATCTCGCCGATTGAATCGAGCTGCGCCCGAGCGGATCGGGACGCGAGCGCCGGCGCGGCGGCGCGCCGGTCAGGGCGGGCAGGTGCCGTTCTCGTTCGGCGTCGTGCACTCGAGCGCGCCGGCGATGTCGCAGCAGAGCACCTCGAACGGGCAGCACTGCGCGCCGCAGCAGAAGCTGCCGGCCTCGCAGCCCGTCTGCATCGCGCACGGCGCCTGGTCGCAGCTGCCCGTGTCGCAGAACGCGTGCGGGCCGGGGCAGTTCTTGAAGCACATGCCGCAGTTGTGGACGTCGTTGTCCACGTTCACGCAGACGCCGTCGCAGCAGGTGAGCCCGCCGGTGCACTCCGGGGAGCACGGCGCGGGGGCGCCGCCGAAGCCGCCTTCGCCCGCGCCGGTCGTCGCCGGGCCGACCGTGGCGCCGCCGCCGACGCCGATCGGACCGGGGCCCGGCTCGGACGTGCTCGAGCAACCGTCGGCGATCGCCGCCAAGAGGACCACCGCCCCGAACGCGTAGCCGAATCGCATGAAGCCTCCGCCGTCGAGGATATCCGAACCGCCGACGGCGCGAGCGACGAGACCGGGACCTGCGACGGCATCGCGGCGCCGTCGGGCTCACGCGGAGGCGCGGCCTCGGGCCAACGCGCCTCCGCGACGCTGCATCCGCGAGGCTGCGCCCCCGGCGTTCGGGGCATGTGGCCGGAATCACGGCCTTGTTCGGCGGCTGAAATTTCTCCGCGGCCCGCGCGAACAGTGGGGCCAGGATGCTCCACGCCGCCATGACGAGCCCGCGTCCTCGAGGCGATCTCGCCGCCGCCGCCGGGACGCCCGCGTCGCTCCCCGATGCCGCCGCGCTCCGCCTCGTCGTCCGCGGCGTCATCGCGTGCGTCCTCCGCGAGCGGGCCGATCACCCCGACGTCGAGGACTGCACCCACGAGGCGCTCCGGCGCGCCATCGAAGGCGCGGCGCGGGTGCGCGAGGGCGAGCCGCTCCGGCCCTGGGTGCTCGGCATCGCGCGCCACGTCGCCATCGACGCCCTGCGCGCGCGCAAGCGCGCCCGGCGCGTGCAGCCGGTCTCCGAGGCCGCCGACGGCGCCGACGTGCCGAGCCCGATCGAGCGCGTCGCCGATCCCGCGCCGGCGCCCGACGAGCGCGTCGCGCGCGCGCAACAGACGCGCCGCGTGCTCGGCGCGATGGATCGCCTCTCCGACGGACAGCGGAGCGCGCTCCGGATGTTCCACGAGGAGGGCCTCGGCTACCAGGAGATCGCGGCGCGCCTCGGCGTCCCGCTCGGCACCGTCGCGACCTGGCTCGCGCGCGGTCGCCGGGCGATCGCCGACGCGCTCGGCGAGGAGGCGGACGCATGAACCAGCCGACGGGCATCGAGAGGGAGCTCCTCTGGAGCGACGACGGCCACCTGACCGAGGTGGCGCTCACCGCGATCGCCGACGGCGAGGAGGCGCTCGTTCCGGGGGGCGAGGCGCACCTCGAGGGATGCGCCGATTGCCTCGGACGGCTCGGCGCCGCCGCGCTGCTCCGGATCGATGCGGGCGAGGCGCTCGCGGCCGCCTCCGAGGCGAAGCGCGCCCGCGCCGGCGCTCGGAGCGAGGCCGCGGAGAATGGCCGCCGCCTGCGGGCAGCGCACCGCGGGCGGGGCGGCCGCTGGGCCGGCGCGGCGCTGCTGGTCGCCGCGATCGCCGCGATCCCGATCGCGCCCGGCGCGCTCGACGCGGTCAGGTCCGCGCCCACCGGGCTCGTCAAGGCAGCCCCGGTGCTGACGAGGACGGCGCTGGTGCTCGCGCGGACCGCGGGGCGCGATCTCGAGCCGCGGATGGCCGCGATCTCGTGGCTGAGCGCGCTGGTCCTGATCCTGATCGGCGCGGCCGTCGCACGTTCGGCGTCGCGCAAGGCGAGCTTGAAAGGAGAGGCACGATGAGGTCGGTAGGCAGCGTGGGCCGCGGAGTGCGCGTCGGGTGGATCCTGCGGATCGTGCTCGTCGTCCTGGCGGTGCTCCACGCATCGAGCGAAGCGCACGCCGAGGTGCGCCGGACCGGCGCCTGGCCCGACGAGGAGAGGCGCGTCTCGATCGAGGTCGCCGGCGTCTCGCGCTCGCAGGCGGTGAAGGAGCTCGCCGAGAAGGCCGGGTGGAGCGTGGTGCTCTACGCCGCCCCCACCGACGCGGTGGACCTGAAGGTGAACGGCCAGCCCGCCGACAAGGTCCTCGAGCTGCTCCTGGCCGACGGCGTCTACGAGGCGTCGCGCACGGGCGATCTCATCGCCATCAAGCGCCTCGACGCTCCCGCGGCGGCACCTGCTGCGCCGCCGCCCCCGGCGCCGCCGCCTGCTCCCGCGCCGCCGGCGCCTCCCGAGGCGCCGAGGGCGCGCGGCTCGGATCGCGTCGTCTCGGGCCAGAGCCTGCGGATCGAGAAGAACGAGGTGGTCCACGACGTCTCGGTGCTCGGCGGATCGCTCGAGGTCTTCGGCACCGTCACCGGCGACGTCGCGGTGATGGGCGGCTCGGCGCGCATCCACGACGGGGCGCGCGTCATGGGCGACGCCTCCGCGGTGGGCGGCTCGCTGACGATCGACGACGGCGCGCGCATCGACGGCGACGTCGGCGCGATCGGCGGCGCCGTGCGCCGCGGCGAGAAGGCGGTCGTCGGCGGCGAGGTCGCCGAGGTGGGCGGCGGCCACGGCCCGGCGCGCGAGGCCGAGCCCGACGAGGACCACGCCTCGGACGCGCACGAGGGCGGCAAGCTCGCGCGCCTCGGGCGCGACGCCGCCAGCGCGGTCAACCGCACCGCGCTCCTCTTCGTCTTCGGCACCGTGCTCCTCGCGCTCGGCGCGCGGCGCATGGAGCAGCTGAAGGTCGAGGTCGCCGCGCGCCCGATGCGCTCGTTCGCGCTCGGGATCGTGGGCTCGATCGCCGCGCTCGTCGTCGTCGTGCTCCTCTGCGTCACCATCATCGGCATCCCGTTCGCGGCGCTCGGCGTCCTCCTCGCCCTCTTCGGCGTCGTCGCAGGCATCTGTGCCGTGCTCGAGACCGTGGGCGGAGCGCTCGCCGGCCACCGCACCCAGAGCCCCTACGCGCACCTCGCGCTCGGCTGCGTCCTCTTCCTCGTCGCAGGCGCCATCCCGGTCGTCGGCGGCTTCGTCAAGGCGGCGGTGATCCTCATCGGCATCGGCACGCTGGTGGCGACGCGCGGCGCCGGCTTCTTCGCCCGCAAGAACGGCAAGTCGGGCCCGCACCCGTACCGCGAGCCGATGTCGTCGTAACCAACGCGCTCGATCGCGGCGCGTGCCCGGTGCGCCTCAGGGCGCGTACGGGCAACCCTGCGCGTCGAACGCCACGGTGGCGCTCTCTTCGAACGCGAAGGGCCCGGGGCAGCTCGCGGGCGCGCAGCCCTGGTAGGGCCCGCCGCCGCAGTCGCACTCGCAAGGCGGCTCGCCGGGGCACTGGTAGTCGCAGCCGCAGATGCATCCGCCGTAGACGATCTTGCATTCGGCCGTCGCCGAGCAGGCGCAGAAGTCGAGCCCGCCGCAATCGGCCGGCGGGATCGTCGTCGTCGTGCCGCTGGAGCCGCTCGAGCCGTCCGAGCCCCCGGCGCCGTCGGCCTCGGCGATCACCTTGCCGCCGCACCCCGCGGCGAGGAGGGCAGAAGACGCGAGGACCAGGATCGAAGCGAGGCGCATGCGGCGATGATGTCACCATCGCTCCGCCGCGGCGATGGCGGCGTTCCGCGGCGCGCAGGCGAGAGGCGCGCCGAGCGTCACCCCGTCGAGAGATCGCCGCGGCGCGGTGACGACGTCCCGATCGCCCGGCGCACCGAGCCGCGCGAGAGCAGCGCGATCGTCGCGGCGGCGCCGGCGAGCGTCGCGACCGGCTCGAGGCTGCGATCGCCGGCGATCATGGCGGCGAGCGCGAAGAGCGCGTTCACCCCGTGGACGAGGACCGCGGCCGTCCAGGCCCACGGCCTCGCGCGTCCGAGGCCCCACGCCAGCCAGAGCAATCCGCCCGCGAAGATCGCGCCCATCGCCGCGAGCGCTCCACCCCCCGGGTCGCCGATCCTCGACGCGCTCTCCACGATCCCCACGATCGCGACGGACGAGGTGATCAGCGCGGCTCCGAAGAGAGCCCGAGAGGGTGTCCGGGTCTTCATGCGATCCGACTTGCACGGTCCGGGCCGCTCCTCCGGCTCGGGCAGAGCGGCTCCGCGCGGGACGCCCCCTCGCCGCCGCGAGCATCGGCGCCACATTCTCGGCGCGCGACGCGCCCGTCGCCGCCCGCGTCGTGCGCGCGCTGCTCACCGGACCATGGACAAGGACGCAAGGAGAGACAGCATCCTGGTGGCGCTGGACTTCGAGCCGATCTCGGAGGCCGCCCTCGAGGCCGCCGCCGAGCTCTCGCAGCGGCTCGGCTGGCAGCTCGTGCTCCTGCACGTGGCGGGGACGCCGGCGTATGCGCACCCGGAGGTCGGCGCTCCCTACCTGGCCGGCGTCGAGGACGATCTCCTGCGCGACGCGCAGCGCGCGCTCGGCCGCGCCGCATCGGGGCTCCCGAGCGCACGCGCGATGGTCCGAGAAGGGGATCCTGCGACCGAGATCCTCCGCGCCATCCACGAGATCCGGCCGAGGCTCGTGTGCCTGGGGACGCACGGTCGCCGGGGCCTCTCCCGCGTCCTCCTCGGCAGCGTCGCCGAGCGCGTGGTGCGCGAGAGCCCGGTGCCGGTGCTCACGCTGCGCGGACCGGCAGCGCCGACGGGCGCAGCGGCCGCGCGCACACCGTGAGCACGGGGACGGGGCTCGTCCGGACGAGCCGCTCCGCGACGCTCCCGAGCAGCACGCGGGCGAGGCCCTCGCGCGTGGTCGTGCCGAGCAGGAGCATCAGCGGCCGGATCTCGTCGGCGAGCGCGAGCAAGCGGGTCGCGGCGTCGCCCTCGGTGAGGATCGTCCGGAGGCCCCCGGCGGCCGCGGCGAGCTCGTCGAGCGACTTGCGCGCCGCGCGCGCGATTTCGTCGTAGAGGTTCGCCGTGATCAGGCCCGCCGCCTCGATCCCCGGGCGTGAGTAGCCGGGGTAGGTGTGCGAGGGGAGCTTGTAGACGTGCGCGAGCACCGCCTCGGCTTCGAGCTTCGGGGCGATGTCGAGCGCGACACCGAGCGCCTGGACGGAGGCCTCGCCGAAGTCGGTCCCCACGAGCAGCACGTTGGGCCGGTCCGCCACGCGCGTCGCCTCCAGCGCGAAAACGTGGTCCCGGCGCGGTCTGGGTCAAGCGCTCGCCGCCACGCGGGCGACGCCGTCCTCGATCGGCCGATCGAGCGCGCGCATCGCTCCCACCCGCGCCCGATCGAGCGCGACGGCGCCCTGCTCGAGGCGGAAGGGCCCGACGCGCGGCAGCCCGTCGAGGACGAGCGCGCAAAGCCCCGGCCGGCGCGGGATCGCGATCGCGTCGCTGCCCCTCGGCCGCCACGGCGAGCGCGCGGCCAGGTGATGAAAGAAGACGCGTTCGCCGCCCGGCATGCCCGAGAGGCCCGGCCGGTCGGCGATGCCGCCGTCGAGGTACGGCCGCCCGTCGATCCACGCCGGGTGGAACAGCCCCGGCACGGTGCACGACGCCTGGATCGCCGGAGCCAGCGCGCCGGCCTCGAGCACGCGCGTCGAGCGCGACCACACGTCGTACACCGACACGCAGAGCCGCGTGCGGCACCCGTCGAACGAGCGTGCCGCGAGCAGAGCCTCGAGCCTTTCGCGGAAGAGCCGCCCGCGCAAGAGCCCGAGGCCGGGCGCCGGATCCCAGAAGTCGGCGCGCCGCAGCGCGAGCAGATGCGAGCGGATCGCGGCGGCGTCGACCCCCGACGCCCACAGCCCCCCGACCAGCGCGCCCGCGCTCGAGCCGGTGATCCCGCGCGGCGACAGCCCCTCGTCCTCGAGCACGCCGACGACGCCGGCGTGCGCGAAGAAGCCGAAGAAGCCCGACGACAGCCCGAGCGAGAACGGCGCCTCGCGCAGCCACTCGCGCAGGGTCGGCACGGCCATGCGCCGAGGTTACCCCGAGCCGCCGGGAAATCCGGCAAGTTCACCGTTTCGGTGGCCCCGCCGCTCCGGTAGCGTCGCGCTCGTGACGACCACGGTCGAGCTCCCGCGCGGTGGTCTGTACGTCCGCACCTCGGCTGGAGCGATCCAGTTCGGGGTGCCCCCCGAGACGATCAAGGACGTCATGAAGCTCGGGCTCGAGCTGCCGGCGGTGTTCGTCGTTCCTCACGAGCTCTTCGATCGGCGTCGCGGCGTCAACGTCGCCGAGTGCGAGTTCCCGGCGTACTACGGCTTCTTCGTGCTGAAGCGGCGCATCCGGCTGCTCGTCGACGACGCCGGCATCGAGGCGCGCGTCCGAGCGGTGTTCGAGGAGTCGCTCTTCGGGCCGACGACCCCTCCGACGCAGGTCGAGTTCGACCCCTCTTTCCCGATCGATCGCCGCCCCGACTTCGCGCGCGAGGGCGGCCACTTCCGCAGGGGGCCCGGCGGCAAGCGCATGGACGTCGACACGCTCGTCGACTTCGTGCGCTTCGACGCCGGCGGGACCGCCCACGTCGGACCGGACGTCGAGGTGCAGCGGCGGCCCGACGGCGGCTACGTGGTGCGCGACGGAGGCCGCGAGATCGCGCGCGCGCCGGCGCGCATCCAGCTCCCCGAGCGCACCACCCTGAGCGCGGCGCCGGCCCGCCCGTTCGAGCCGCCCGTCTTCGGCATCACCGTGCTCGGGTCGAGCCACGGCTTCGACCCCGCGGGCAAGACCACGGGGTACATCCTCTGGATCGATCAGCGCGGGCTCCTCGTCGATCCGCCGGTCGACGCGACCGAGTCGCTCAGGGCGCAGGGCGTCGCGCCCAAGATGATCGACGGGATCATCCTCACGCACTGCCACGCCGACCACGACTCGGGCACCTTCCAGAAGATCCTCGAGGAGACGCGCGTCGACCTCTACACCACGCCCACCATCCTCGGCTCGTTCCTCAAGAAGTACGCCGCGCTCTCGGGCATCGGCGAGGACCTGCTCCGCCGCACCTTCACCTTCTGCCCCGTCAAGATCGGCGCGCCGATGCGGGTGCACGGCGCCGAGCTCCGCTTCTTCTACACGCTCCACTCGATCCCGTGCGTCGGCTTCGAGGTGTTCTACGGCGGCAAGAGCCTCGTGGTCTCGGCCGACACCCTCTACGATCCCGAGCGCGTGCGCGCGCTCGCGGCCGAGGGCGTGCTCCAGAAGGGCAGGGCGGAGGCGCTCGTCGACTTCCCCTGGCATCACACCGTCGTGCTCCACGAAGCGGGCGTCCCGCCGCTGCACACGCCGACGTCGGCGCTCGCGGCGCTGCCCGACGAGGTGAAGCGACGGCTCTTCCTGGTGCACATCGCCCAGAAGGACGTGCCCGAGGGCGTGGGCCTGAAGACGGCGCCGATCGGCCTCGATCAGACGATCCGCATCGACGTCGAGCCCTCGGCGCACGCCGAGGCGATCGATCTGCTCAACGCGATCTGCGCCGTCGACATCTTCAGCGAGTTCCCGCTGGCGCGGGCGCGCGAGGTGCTCCACGTCGCCCGCAAGGTGACGGTCGCGCCCGGCGAGCGGATCATCGGCGTCGGCACCCCGGGCGACGCCTTCTACGTCATCGCCTCGGGCCTGGTCTCGGTGGTCCAGGACGGGCGCGAGTTCAAGCGGTACCAGGCCGGCGACTTCTTCGGCGAGACGGCGCTCCTGCTCGACCAGCCGCGCAACGCCGACGTCGTCGCGAAGACGCACGCCACGCTGGTCGCCATCGACCGCTACGACTTCCTTTACCTCCTCCGCGGCACCGACATCCCGGCTCGCCTGATGCGGCTGGCCCGCATGCGCGCGGAGCGCTCCTGGGCCACGCTCGAGCAGAACTCGGTGCTCCGCGCCATGACCGGCGCCCAGAAGACCGTCTTCCAGAGCTACCTCGGCTCGCGCGAGACCCGCGAGCGCGACGTGGTCTGGCGCGCGGGCGACGAGGCCTCCGAGGCGGTCCTCGTCGAGGAGGGGGCGCTCACGATCGAGGGAGGCTCCGAGGCGCTCGAGCCCTTCGGACCGGGCGCGTTCGTCGGCGAGATCGACGCCCTGCTCTCCGGTTTGCCGCTCGCGACCACCGTTCGCGTCGCCGCGCCCGGCCGGGTCTTCTTCATCGGCCGCGAGGCCCTGCAGAAGTTCCTCGACGAGTATCCCGGGGTGCTCCTGTCGTTCTTGGGGACTCGCTTCGTGGAGTAGGCCCGGCGCGCGCGAAGCTCAGCGCGCGACGCGCAGGCCGCAGAAGAGGTCGAGCTCGGAGCGCGGATCGGGGAACGACGATCCGCCGCCGATCACGAGGTCGAGCGATCGCGGCAGCGGGACCCACACCGACAGGTCGACGCGGGGCGGGGACGGCTCGCGGACCGAGGGCGCCGGCGCGACCTCGCCGCTCCACCACACGCCGAAGCCGGGCGCGGCGTCGTCGCCGTCGCGCTCGAGACCGGCGGAGGGGCGCAGGCGCCACGCCGGCCCGGCCGTTGCGTCGACCGCCGACGCGGGGGCGGCCGGCTCGAGCTCGGCGTCGAACCGCGCCGACGCGACGAGCGCCCCGATCGGGAGCGAGCCCCACGCGCGCGCCGTGAGCGTGCCGCCGCGGGGCGCCGCCATCGCGAGGAACGGGCGCAGGTGCGCCGGCGTGCCCGCCGGCAGCGCCGAGGCGTCCTCGCTCGCCAGCGGCAGCATCGAATCGAGCCCGAGCGAGAGCCTCGCGCGCCGGTGCTCGAGCAGGTCGGCGGAGAGGCCGAGCGTGATCTCGTCCACCGAGGAGCGGAGCCAGCCCTCCGAGCTCCCGAGCCCGACCGGGGCGCCGACGTCGAGCCAGATCCCCGAGCGTGCCACGCGGAAGGCGCCGCCGAGCTGCGCCGTGAGCGAGCTCCCGGAGCGATCCGGATCCGCCGTCCCCATGACGGCGACCGAGACCATCGACGACTCGCTGGCTCGGAGCAGCTCGTGGACGATGAAAGGCTCGGCTCGCGCTCGCGGCGCGAGCAGCGCGACGGACCCGCAGAGGATCGAGGCCGCCGCGAGGCGCGCGCGCGCCCGCGGCGCACCGCGCGCACCGGCGGCGCCGCTCGACCCGGGCCGCGCCATGAGAGCGGCGACGCGGCCCGGGGAGCAGCGGCGTTGCATGCGTGGACCTACGGGCGGGCAGCCCTCAGCCGCACGTCGCGAGGCAGCGCGTGTACGCCTTGCCGCATTGATTGAGCGCGCCGGGGTTGGACGCGTTGTCGACGCAGCGACGGTACGCCTGCTCGCACTTGTTCTGGCAGTGGTTGTTCGATTGCGCGCTCGCCGTCGGGGTGCCGAAGAACATCGCCCCGCCCGCGAGGAACAGCGCCGACGCCAGCACCCGACAAACGGTCTTCTTCATCTGAACCTCCATGCTTGGTTCGCGTCGCGGGCCCGTGCCCGCGGGCCCCGGCTGATGCGAGACCGGTGCCGCGGCCGACGAGTGCGCGAGGGCGCCACCGTGATCGCATCGGACGGCCGGGGCAGCGGGCGCGCCCGTCGTTCCCGGCGATCGCGCCGGTGGCCGGCCGGATCGGCCGAGCGCCGGACGGGGCGAATACCCCCGCGACGGTCGCCGTGAGCGCGGAGCCGACCCAGGCGGGACCGCGTTTCGTCCGCCGGCGCGTGGGGCGTCGCACGGCGCATGCGGGTGGGCCCCGCCCCGCGCGCCGGTCGTCCGCGTGGACGGGAACGCTCGCCCATGCGAAAGGCGCCTCATGACCGAGCGCCGCGCCTTCTCCGTCGCCGTCTTCGCGCGCCACGCCGGGCGCGTGCTCCTCATCAAGCACCGCCGCCTCGGCGTGTGGCTGCCCGTCGGCGGCGAGATCGAGCCCGGCGAGACGCCGCTCGAGGCGGCGCGCCGCGAGCTCGCGGAGGAGACCGGCCTCGAGGGGCGGTTCGAGCCCATCGAGGGCAGCGTCGACGGCGCGCCCGCCGGGCTCGTCGGCTACGAGGAGCACCGCGCGGGCTCGAAGGGCCTGCACCTGAACTTCGCGTTCGTGGCCGACGTCGACACCGAGGTGATCACCCCCAACGACGAGATCGTCGAGCACCGCTGGGTGACCTCTGCCGGGGACCTCGACTCTCCGGTGAACGTCCGCGAGCTCGCCCTCGTGGCGCTCCACCCGGGGACGCCGGCGCTCCAGGCGGTCGCCCGCGCGTGGCTCGCCGCGTTCAACGCGCGCGATCTCGACGCGCTCCTCGCCCTCTACGCCGACGACGCGGTCCACACGAGCCCGAAGCTACGCGACCGAAAGCCCGAGACACGCGGCGAGGTCCGCGGCAAGGCCGCGCTCCGCGCCTGGTGGGCCGGCGCGATGGAGCGCCTCCCCGGCCTCCGCTACGAGGAGCGCCACCTCACCGCCTCGGGCGGTCGCGTCTTCATGGAGTACGAGCGCGTCTGTCCGGGCGAGCCGCCCCTCTCGGTCGCCGAGGTGCTCGTCTGCGAGGGCGGGCTCATCCGCGCGTCGCACGTCTACCACGGCTGACCCTGCGCGCGGCACTAGCCCCGCCCCGTCTCGCCGGCGAGAGGAGCGCCTTTGACGTGAATCAACCCCCGCGTCGGCCGGCCCCTTCATCCTGACAAAGCTGTTTCTACATGGTCTGCGGTGGGGTGGGCGAACGCGAAGCCGACATGCCTCTCCCGACACGCTCCCAACAACGCACCGCCCCCGGGCCCGACATCTCCCTCTCGCGCCCCGGCACGGTCCGGATCTTCACCTTCAAGCAAGGGCTGCTGTCGACGCTGGCGCACGACCTTCGGGTCAGCGTCACACGCTTCGACATCGAGCTCTCGGGTGGCAAGGTGCGTGCGCGGTTCGACGTTCGCTCGGCGCAAATCGACGGCGTCGTCCTGGGTGAGCGCGTGGACCCGAGCCGGTTCTCGAAGCAGGACACCGAGGTGATCGCGCGGAACATGCGCGACGCGATCCTGAACGTCACGAAGTTTCCCACGGTCGAGCTCGAGGGCGACGTGCAACCGGTCGCGATCGATCGCTGGGTGCTGCACGGCCGTCTCGCGATGGTCGGGCGCACCTGCGACATCGAGATCCCCGTGATCCACTCCGGCTCGCAGCTCGCAGCCGAGCTCGAGCTGAAGCCGTCGCGGTGGGGCATCCAGCCTTTCACGACCATGGGCGGCGCCATCGGCATCCAGGATCGCTGGCGCGTGCGCGCCGAGCTCGCGCTCGGAGGCCATCAACCCGCGGAGCTCTTGGGGCGGGTGGGCGTCGTGCGCTGGGCCGGCTGAAGCGAGCGGGGCGTCTGCCTCGTCCTCCGGATCGTCTCGAGCGACCGCGAACGCGGATCGCGCCCGCTCCCGAGCCACCGCGAACGCGATCGCGCGTGGGCTCGGCGGACATCGCCTTGACCGTCGACGAGCCCCGGTGGGACCATCGCGCGATGCGCCGCCTCCTGCTCGTCCCCATCCTTCTCGTGCTTCACGTCGCCTGCTCCGACTCGACGTCGGAGACCGCGCTCGGCGGCACCGGCGGCAGCGGAGGCGCGGGGAGCACGGGCACCACGTCGGGGAGCACCACCTCGGGAACGTCGTCGACCACCTCCACCGGGACCGGCACGACCACGAGCAGCAGCGGGACGACGACGTCGACGAGCTCGGGGAACCCCGACCCGTACGATGCGGCGCGGCAAGCGTGCATCGACAAGATCAACGCGCTCCGCGCGACCAAAGCGCTCTCGCCCTACACGCGCTGGACCGCGGCCGAGAGCTGCGTCGACGAGCAGGCGACGGCCGACGAAATGTCCAACTCCCCGCACGGCGCCTGGCTCAGCGGGACGTACTCCTGCAACGGCAGCGCGCAGAACGAGTGCCTCGGCGCGGGCGTCGGCGGCATCGAGTCGTGCCTCGATCAGATGTGGGCCGAGAAGAACCAGGCCGGCTGCGCGGGCTGCGACGCCTGCGCCGACGCCTACGATCCCAACTGCCCCAACTGCGACTTCTACGGGCAGACGACCGGCGACGTCTGCGGCCACTACGTCAACATGAGCGCGAAGTACTTCTCGATGGCGGCCTGCGGCTTCAGCTCCCTCGGCGGGTGGGACGCGATCAACTTCCAGTGAGAGGGCGCCGTCACCAGGACCAGCGCTTGCCGGACGAGGCCACGTCCTGCTCGTCGAAATCGCGCGTCTCGCCGCCGTCGCCGTCGCCGAAGCCCATGTTGAGGAGGGCCGTCCACGGCAGCACGCCGTCCTCGGCGTGGTTGGCGAGGCCGATCTGGATCCCGCGCAGGCGCGTCGTATGGTTGAAGAGGCCGATCTGCACGCCGTTCACCTCCTCGGCCACGTTGGCGATCCCGAGCTGCGCGCCCGACACGTTCCTCGCGTAGTTGGCCGCGACTCCGAGCTGCAGGCCGGTGTGATCCTCCAGCGAGATGGCGGCGGCGCCGATCTGCGCGCCGTACGACTCCTCGGAGAGCGCGAAGGCGCCGATCTGCGCCAGCCCGCGGAAGCGCTTCGACCCGGCGCCGAGCGCGCCGATCTGAAGGCCGCCCGCGAAGTCGTCTCCCGCGAACGAGGCGACGCCGATCTGCGTCAGCCCGCGGAACGTGGTGGCGCTGTCGACCACGCCGATCTGCGCGACGCCGGCGAAGCGCTGGCCGGGACGGTCGTCGTCGTCGAAGAGGTCCTCGCCGGCGCCGTTGACGACGCCGAGCTGGAAGGCGCCGGTGAAATCCTGGCGCGCGTGGTTGAAGGCCCCGATCTGGGCGAGCCCGTGGAACGCGACGTCGGCGCGGTTGTACCCTCCGAGCTGGACCCCTCCGCCGAAGCTCTTGGCGCGGTTGTACGAGGAGAGCTGGAGCACGCCGGTCATCGAGAGGGCCCGGTTGTAGGCGAGCGAGGTCTGGCCGAGCCCCGCGAAGGTGCGCGCGCGGTTCTCGGTGAGGCTCACCTGCTCGAGGCCGACGAAGTCGTCGGCGAGGTTGCGCCCGAGGGCGAGCTGCGCGACGCCGACGTGCGTGCCTGCGTCGTTGCGGATCGCCGAGAGCGAGAAGAGCCCGTAGAAGCGCTCCGTGCGGGCGTGCGCGAGGGCGAGCGTCGCGATCCCGCCGAAGGTGCCGAGGTGAGGGCGCAGCCCGGCGTGGAGCACCGCCCAGTCGCCCGGCGGGTCGGTGGCGACGCGGTAGACGCCGCGCCGCGCCTCGTCCTCGGTCCTGGGCGTATCGGGAGGCGGGTCGCCGGCCACCTCGGCCGAGGTCGGGGCCGCGGCGGCGGGGCGGGTGCCGATCGACGCGTCGTCGGAGCTCTCTTGTGCGAGCGACGGCGCCGCGTGAAAGAGGACGAGGAGGGCAGCGAACGAGGCGGGGAGGTGAGAGCGCATCATCGCGCTCCAAACGACCCTCCCGCGCCGACCTTACACCGACGAGCGCAGCCCGCCCGGGGAAGGCGTCAACGCCAGCCGGGCTGGAGATTGATGGGGTAGACGATGCTGCGGCCGACGCTGCCGTGGAAGTCGATGTCCTCGAGCACGCCGACGATGCACTCGACGACCTCGCGATCCGGCAGCGTGCTGCCGGCGTCGAAGGCGTCGTCGACCTCGCCGTCGGAGTCGACCACCATGCGCACGATCACGCGGCCCTGGAGCGAGGGATCGTGCCGCAGGCCCTTGTCGTAACAGCGCCGGATCTTGCCGTGGTGGCGCCGCAGCACGGCGCGCACCCGCGGGTGGATCGAAGGAATCGGCCGCGGCGCCGGCACGACCACCGCGGCCGGCGGCGGCGGAGGCGTCGCGATGACCACGGGCGGCGGCGCCGGCTGCGGGGCGAGGATGTAGCAGGGCGCGACCGGCACCGAGGTGCACGGCGGCACCGCGATCCCGGCCAGCGGGACGGTGGCCACCACCACCGGCGCCGGCGCGACCGCCACCGCGGCCGGCGGCTCGACGTCCGACGGGTCGTCGGCTTCCGGCAGCGGGCCGCAAGCCGAGAGCGCCGTGAGAGAGATGGAGAACAGACCCAGCCAGGCTCGGTGCATCGCTTGCTCCTCGGGAGGGCTCGAGCGTACCTCGCGATCGCCGGCGCGCGCCGTGAGAGCAAGCTTCGGACGCCCGCGGCGGCGCGTGCGATACTCGCGCCATGGCGGCGGGAGCGGGTGGTTTCGTGGTGCTGGTGGCGGCGCTCGCGGCGCTCGCCGTGGGAGCCGAGCCGGGCCGGTGGATGGCCGGGGTCGCGGTGAGGACCGCGGTGCCGGCGGGCATGCTGCTCTTCGGCGCCGCCGCAGCCAAGACCGAGGTCGTGGCGGCGACGCTCGCCCGTCCGGGGCCGACCGCCTCGCCGGCGCCGCCGTCCGAGTCGAAACCTCGCGGGCCTGCGAAGCGGAAGTAAGCGGGCCCGCCTCGTCAGTCAGCCGTCGACCTCGTGCACCCGGAACTGGGCGACGGCCTCGTTGCCCTCCAGCGCGCGCTGGATCCAGCGCGCGTCCCGCGCGTGGACGGCGATGAGCCGGACCTCCCCGGCGTCGGCCAGCGTCTCGAGCCCGGAGAAGCCGACCTTGCGCGCCTCGTCGAGCGTCATGATCTGCGCGTTGGTCTCGCGCTTCGTCTCGGCGGTGATGAGCTGGTCGGGATCCGATCCCGGAGCGACGTAGACCTCGAAGACGGCGAGCATGGCGACATCTTGTCCGCCTGCCGCGCGCGCCACAAGCCTCGTCCGCCGCTCGAGGCCCCGGCGCGCTCTCCGCTCGCGCGCCGCTCGCCGCACGCGTGCGGGTGTGGCATCTTCGCGGGCGCATGGCGACCTGCTCTCTCTGCGGCTTCGCGAATCCGGACGGCGCCGTCACCTGCCAGCGCTGCTCGGCCACGCTCGGAGGCGGCTCGGGCTGGGGCGGGGGAGGCGGCGCCCCCGGATGGGGTCCGGCCGCCGGCGCGTACGGCGGCCCGCCGCTAGGGTTCCCGCCGCAGGCGTACGGCGCCCCTCCGGCGCCGATGACGGCGTACGGCGCTCCCGGGGCGCTCGCCGGCCTCTGGCAGGAGCCCGGCGGCGTGCTCGTCATCGAGAAGGGAGCGAGCCTGCCCGACCGGTGCGTGAAGTGCAACGCGCCCGCGAACGGCTATCGCCTCCGTCGCAAGCTCACCTGGCATCACCCGGCGCTCGCGCTGCTCGTGCTGGTCAGTGCGCTCATCTACGTCATCGTCGCCATGGTCGTGCGCAAGTCTGCCGAGGTCGACATCGGCCTGTGCGCGACGCACGTCGCCAAGCGCAAGACCGCGATCCTGATCGCCTGGGGCCTCGGGCTCGGCGGCCTGCTCGGGCTCTTCGCCGGCGTCGCCGCCGACGAGGGCCTCGTCATCGCGGTCGGCGTGCTGACCAGCCTGGTCGGGATCATCTGGGGCATCGTCGGCGCGCGCGTCGTGTTCCCGAAGAAGATCGACGACCACTACGTCTGGCTGAAGGGCGTCACCCCGAGCTACCTCGGCGACCTGCCGCCGATGCGGTGACCCAACGGGGACGCCGCGCTCGGCCACGCCCTTGACGCCACCCAGGGTCCCGGCGAAAGCTCCGCGGATGACGCAAGAGCTCCAGATCGAGGAACTGAAGCAGGGCGCCGGCGCCGAGGCCAAGGCGGGCAACACCGTCGCCGTCCACTACGTCGGCACGCTGACCGACGGGAAGAAGTTCGACAGCTCCCGCGACCGGGGCAGCCCCTTCACCTTCAAGCTCGGCGCCGGACAGGTCATCAAGGGCTGGGATCAGGGCGTCGCCGGCATGAAGGTCGGCTCGATGCGCAAGCTCACCATCCCGCCGCACCTCGCCTACGGCGACCGCGGCTTCCCGCCGGTGATTCCGCCCGGCTCGACGCTGGTGTTCGAGGTCGAGCTCATCGACGTGAAGTAGCCCGCTCGGCTGATGATGGAGCTCGCGCACCTGCGCAAGCTGTTCTGGGGGCGCCACATCGGGGCGCGCGCGGGTACCTCTGCTGTAGCAGCGGCAAGGTGACGGACGAAGTTATCAAGGCTCACATCGAGGCTCGAGCACCAGCACCACGAGCAGCAGGACGGCGACTTTCCCGTGGAGGGCGAGCCCGCCGCGGAAGGGCGGCGACGCCATCCAGGACGACGTTCGCGGCGAACACCCTGGAGCGGCGCGGCCGACCGCCACGGACGGGCTCGGGACGGCGTCGGCGCCATCCGGAATGGCGGCGGCGATGGCCCCCGTTTGAGGCGCGCCCGCATTGTCGGGCGCGGCTGCGAGCGCCACGCTGGCTCATGCGCGGCCCGACGCCGGTGATGCGAGCCCTCTCCGCAGCCCTCCTCGTGGGCTTGACCACGTGCGAGGGCTTCGACGACTTCGAGGTCGAGCAGACCGCCGTCGGCGAGATCCCGGCCGCCACGCCGCTCGACAAGCTCCTGCAATCGCTCGACCTCGAAGGCTTCCGGGACATCAGCTTCTCCCAGAGCCTCCAGAACCAGGGCCTGAGCGCCCAGGACGTCGACTCGATGCACCTCGTGAGCGTCCGGGTGGCGATCACGGCGCCCGAGGAGGCGACCTTCGACTTCCTCGACTCCATGGTCTTCTACGTCGAGACCGAGGGGCAGCCCCGCGTCGAGCTGGCGCGCCTCGACAGGATCCCGAAGGGCGCGCGCGAGCTCGAGCTCGGCATCTCGGGCCCGGTCGACCTCACGCCGTACATCGCCGCGCCGAGCCTCGCGATCGTGAGCGAGGTCGCGGGCCAGTTCCCGGAGAAGAAGACGTCGGTCCAGGCGACCTTGCTGGTGGCCGTCGACGTCGCCATCCCGGGCTGCTGAGGCGAGCCGGGCACCCTCAGCCGCGCCCGACGCCGACGACGGCGAGCGCGGCAGAGCCCACGAGCGCCGCGAGCTCGATGCGCGTCGACGCGGCCGCGGGCACGTGTCGCCGGAGCCGCCGGCCCAGGAGGTTCCCGGCGAGGATCGCCGCGGCGAGCACCGCGGCCCCGAGCACGATCGACCGGGTGAAGAGCCCGCCGGCGCCGTACGCCGCGATCCGGCCGACGTGCATCGAGACCGCCGCGCACGCGCCGGTGGCGACGTACGCGTCGCCGGTGAGCCCCGTCGCCATCAGGAGCGGCGAGGCGAGGAGGCCCGCGCCGCCGGTGGTCGCCGAGGCGGCGCCCACGCCGGCCGCGGCCGGCACCAGCGACGCCGCCGGCGGGCGGAAGCGGACCAGCCCCGCCGCCCTCGCCACCGCGAGCGCGGTCATGCCGATCATCAGCCACCGGAGCACGCCCTCCGGGATCGCGGTCGCGGCGAGGCCGCCGGCGAGGCTGCCGGGCAGCGCCCCGAGCGCGAACGCCGACGCGACGCGCCGATCGATGGCGCGGCGGAAGAGGAAGGCGCGGTGGACGTTGCCGAAGAGCAGCGCCGGAGCGGTGCTCGCGAGCGCCGCTCCGGGGCCCCAGGCGAGCGAGAGCGCGAGCACGAGGAGCATCCCTCCTCCCATCCCGGCGACGGTGGTGAGGACGCCGGCGAGGACGCCTGCGAGCGCGAGGAACGGGAGCATCGAGCACCTCCTCGGGTGAGGTAGGCCCGCGATGCCATCGGTCCAATCGATTGTTTGGAACGATATGATAAGAGTTGCTGATGATCGACGCGCTCCGGCACCTCCTGCTCATCGCGCAGCACGGCACCTTCACCAAGGCCGCGCGGCACGCGCACCTCTCGCAGCCGGCGCTCTCGGCCTCGATCCAGCGGCTCGAGCTGGCGTTCGGCGCGCGGCTGCTCGACCGCGGGCGCGGCGGCGCGGCGCTCACCGCCGCGGGCGAGGCGCTCCTGCCG
>CAYJPW010000151.1:0-26046 GCA_964372055.1 uncultured Polyangiaceae bacterium | reverse complement strand
CCCGCGGCGCCCTCCGCCAAGCCGGCCGCGCCGCTCGCCGCGCGCGCGCCCGGCCCGACGAAAGAGGCTCCGGTCGCCGCCGCGGCGCCTGCGCCGGGCGACGCGCCGCACGCCAAGCGAGCGTCGCTGGTTCCGTACGCGATCGTCACGGGCGTCGTCGGCGTGGCTGGGTTCGCGACCTTCGCGGTCGCCGGCGCGATGAACGTCGCCACGCACGCGCGGCTCGAGGAGGCTTGCCCGGGCGGCGCATGCCCGCCCGATCACGCCGACGACATCGACGCCGGCCGCACGCAGCAGACCGTCGCGAATGTCGGGCTCGTCGTCGGCGCGGTGGGCGCCGCCGCCGCGGTCACGCTCGTGGCGATCGAGCTCGGGCGCTCGCCCGACGGCCGCAGCTCGGCGCTCTCGATCGGCCCGGGCACCGTCGCGTTCGGAGGGGCGTTCTGATGCGCCGGATCCTCCCGTGGCTCGCGCTGCCGCTCGCCGCCGCGGCGGGTGCGTGCACCCTCGACTACGACGAGTTCCACGCGGGCTCGGGCGCGGGCGGCGGGGGCGGGGCGACGATCAGCTCGAGCAGCGGCGCGACGACGACCACCACCGGCGGCACGACGACCACGGGCGCCGGCGGAAGCTCGACGACGAGCACCACGAGCACGAGCTCCAGCTCGAGCGGCTCGTGCGGCTCGCAGGAGAAGCTCTGCGCCGGGAGCTGCGTCCCCATCGATCAGCCGCAGACCGGGTGCGCGGCGCCGGCGTGCGATCCCTGCGCGCTCGCGCACGCCTCGGCCACGTGCGCCGCGGGCGCGTGCGCCGTCGCCTCGTGCAATGGCGCGTTCCTCGACTGCGACGGCCAGGCGCCGAACGGCTGCGAGACCGATTCGTCGAGCGACGCCGCCCACTGCGGCATCTGCGCGAACGCGTGCCCGTCGGGCTTCGTCTGCCAGAACGGCGGCTGCGAATGCAACAACAACAGCGACTGTCAGGCCGGAGGCAGCAGCGTCTCGTGCATCTCGTTCGGCCAGAGCTCCGGCCACTGCAAATGCGCGAGCACCACGTGCGGCGTCGGCCAGGTGTGCCTCGCGGGCAACCAGTGCGGATAGAGACGATGGCGCAACGACACGGAGACGAGCTCTTGGGGAACGGCGTCGAGCCGGACGAGGCGGCGCCCGCGCGGGCCGGCGGCCGGGCCGGCCAGGTCCTGCGCATGGTCGCGCTCGGCGCCGCCTTCGGGATCGTGATCCTGGCCGGCCTTCGCGTGCTCTCCCAGCCGAGCGCCGCGCTCGCCGAGGGCACGGCGCCGCCGGCCGCCCCGGCCTCGCCCGAGCCCGCCCCGGCCGAGCGCGCCGCCCCCGTCGCCGCCCAGGCGCCGGTCGAGACCGCCGCGCCCATCGCGACCGCCGCGCCGATCGAGACGGCCGCGCCGATCGAAACGAGCGCGCCGATCGCGGCCGCCCCCTCGGCGGAGACCGCCGCCGCCGCACCGGTCGTCGAGGCGGCGCCGCCGGCCAAGGCGGCGAAATCGCGACCGCCTCGCGCGCCGAAGCCGAAGCCGCCGAAGAAGAAGCCGGGCAAGTTCGTCCCGACCGAGATCTGAAGCCGGCGCTCAGGCGGCGCCGCGTTGCTCGCCGGGCGCCGGGGCGCCGAGCGCGCTGCTCCGCGGCAGGGTGAAGGCGAACGTCGTGCTCTGGTACGGGACGCTCTCGACCCAGATGCGCCCGCCGTGCGCCTCGACGATGCCCTTGGTGATGTAGAGCCCGAGCCCCACGCCCTCGGCGCTCGCCGGCCGCGCGCGGTAGAAGCGCGTGAACAGGCGCTGTCGCTGCTCGGGGGTGATCCCGGGGCCGCGGTTCGACACCGAGATCGTCGCTTCGACGTCGGAGCAGGAGACCGTCACGTCGATGGGGGCCGCGGGATCGCCGTACTTCACCGCGTTCGAGACGAGGTTCCCCATGACCTGCTCGATGCGGGCCGGATCGGCCGAGACCCCGCGAACGGCCCCCTCGACGTGCACGCGGACCCGGCGGCCCGCGAGCGAGTCGCCGATCCGATCGACGATGTCGCGCACCAGGCGCGCCGGATCGATGTCGATGCGCTGCAGCACCAGCTGGTGCGCCTCGATCCGCGAGGCGTCCAACAGGTCGGTGACCATCCGATCGAGGCGCTCGGTCGCGGTGAGGATCCGACCGATCGCCTTGGCGTCTCGCTCCTCGGGCGCGCGCTTCGTCTGGGCGAGCGCCAGCATCTGCGCCGAGAGCTTCAGGACACCGAGGGGCTGGCGAAGATCGTGGGCGATGACGACCGTCCACTCCTCCCGCAGCCTCTCGAGCTGCTTGAGCGTGGTGATGTCCTGGAGCACGCTCACCGCGCCGACCGTCCGCATCGCGCGATCGCGCAGCGGGCTGGCGCTCGCGAGCATGGGCACGAGGTGGCCCGCCGAGTCGCGCACCGAGAGCTCGACGCCGGTGATCGCCTCGCCCTCCCGCAGCGCCCGGGAGAGCGGCGTCTCCTCCCACGCGAGCGGGGCGCCGCCCGAGCCCACGAGCTCGAGCTCGATCGGCGCGCTCGGGCCCTCGGCGCGCGCCGCGCGACGCCCCGCCATTCGAAGCGCGGCGACGTTGAAGGAGACCAGGCCGTCGGCGTCGGCGAGCAGGACGCACTCGGGCATCCCGTCGATGACCCCCTGCAGCCACGCCTTCGCCAGGGCCTCGTGCGTGTAGAGGCGCGCGGTCTCGAGCGCCGTCCCCGCGCGCGCGGCGAGCATCTCGACCATCCGCTGGTCGTCCTCGGAGAACTCCGCCGCGGTCCTCTTGTCCGCCAGGTAGAGGTTGCCCACGGCGCTGCCGCGGAATCGGATGGGCACGCCGAGGAAGCTCGTCATCCGCGGGTGCTCCCGCGGGAATCCGGCGTGCTCGGCGTGCTCGGAGACGTCGCGCAGGCGCATGGCCTGGCCGCTCCTCGCGACCCGCCCGAGCAGCCCCACCGGGCGCGGCGCGTGGCCGATCGCCGCCGCGGTGGCCTCGGTGATGCCGCTGAACACCCACGGGTCGAAGGGGCGCGAGGGATCGTCGCCGATGCCCAGCGCGGCGTACCGGGCCCCCGTGAGCGCCTGCGCCTGGAGCACGATCGTCTGCAGCACGGCCCTGACCTCCTTGTCGGGGAGCTCGGCGACCGCGTCGCTGATCGCCGCCGTGGCGCGGCCCAGCGCCTCGAGCTGCGCCCGCAGTCGCCGCTCCGCGTCGTGCGCGCGCGCGAGCTCCCGCTCGATCTCCTTGCGCGCGGTGATGTCGCGCACGAAGCCCTGCCAGCGCCCGTCGGAGAGGATCTTGGCGCTGACCTCGACGGGGACCCAGGTGCCGTCCTTGCGTTGGAGCGACCACTCGCCGACCTCCACCGCGCCGCCGAGGAGGGCCGCGCGATGGGACGCAAACCGCGGCAGGTCCTCGGGCGGGAGGAGATCGGCGATGGTCTTGCCGACGATCTCCTCCCGCGTCGCCCCCAGGATCCGGCATGCGGCGCCGTTGGCGTCGGTGAAGCGACCTTCGAGGTCCGAGATGAAGATCCCGTCGGGCGCGAGCTCGAACAGGCTCCGCGAGCGCTCCTCGCTCCGGCGCAGCGCCTCGTCTTTCCGGCGGCGCTCGCGATCGGCCCGGTTGAGCGACGCCGCCGTCGTGAGGATCAGCGCGACGGCGATCGCGCCGCTCATGCCGGCGAGGATCGCGAACGCCGCGTCCTCGTCGAACAGCCAGCGGGCGTGCAGGCCGCGCAGGGCGAACAGGCCGAGCACCGGCGGGCCGAGGATGGCGGCGGCGAGGAGGCGGCGCGCCAGCTGCCCACCCGCGGCGTCGGCCGTGATCTCCGCGACGAGCCCGCGCGCCGGTCGGGCGGCGAGCAAGCTCAGCGCGAGCGCGAGGAACGCCACCGCCGTCGGGAGCGCGACGCCGACGTTCGGGGTTCGGGTGAGCCGGAAGAGGACATCCGCACCGTACGCGTAGCCGACCAGCACCACGTACGCGATGAGCAGCGACGCGAGCGCGAGCCCGCTGCTCAGACGCGCCGCCCAGCGGCGCGGCGACGCGAGCGCCAGCAGCGCCGCCCCGATCAGGATGAAGGCGACGCCGGTGGGCGGGGAAGGACGACCGGGAAGCGGGCCGGCGGCCCGGATGGGGTGGACGAACGCGAGCACCCCGTCGATGCCGAGGTCACGGCCGAGGCCCCACTGCGCGGTCGTCACGGTCCCGAGCGTGAGCACCAGCGCGGCGGCGACGAGCCCGACCGCCCTTCGCGTCCCGCGAGCCCCGGTGGGCGCCAGCAGCAGGAGCGAGACCCCGCCCAACACGAGCCCCAAGGCGGTGTTCGGTCTCATCGCCGGCCATTCGGGTCGGAGCGACTGCAGCGACGGGCGGTCGAGGAGCCAACCCGCGATCCCGATCGCGCCGAACGCGATGACGAGCGCCGCTGCAGCCGAAGACGCAGTCTTCAGCGCAGCGTGCCAGCGGTCGGACGACCGAGTCTCCATCGTTCCCGCAGCCGGCGCGAGCCTCCGGCCCGCGACGCGATCCGACAAAGCGTGCCGCCAATGGCGCCGCGGGCAAGCGGCCCGCCGTTCGGGAGTGACGGCCGGCGAGCGCCTCGACGTACCATCGGCCCGGATGCGCGATCTGGCCGCCGAGCTCGTCGTCGGACTGGCGCTCAGCCTCGTCGGAGCCGCCGCCCTCCACTTCGTGTTCGGCGTCGGGCTCGGCGCGATCGATCCAACCTGGGCCTACGCCGCGGGAGCCGCCGCCATCGCCGTGCCCACGGTGGCGATCGCCGCCGTGCTCGAGCAGAGGCGGAAGAAGCGTCGCCGTTGAATTGCCATCCGCCGAGCGCGCTCCGACACCCCCGAGGCCGGCGGGTGTCGGAGCGGACGCGCGTCGCTTGCGGGTCGATCTTGATGCGCGCGAGCGTCTTCAGCGCGACGATCTACGGCGCGCCGGACGCGAAGATCACCCGGAGATCCTCCGGCGTCATCGTGTTCACCGGGACGGTCCAGGTGGCGGGCGGCGCGCTCCCCACCGGCGCGCCGTCCGGGCCCACCGAGATTTCGTCCGCGAATTCGAGGCGGCTGCCCTCGCGCCAGGGCAGCGTCGAGAGATCGATGAGCCACGGCGACGCCCCGCCGCGCACGAGCCCGTGGGACAGCTCGCAGTCGAGGTACGCGAGCACCTGCGCACGCTCGGCGGACGCCACCAGCGCCTCGAGCGACGCGGCGGCGGGCAGGTCCTTCGCGCGGTTGCGGGCGTAGACGAAGTGATCGCCGGCGACGAGGAGGATGCGGTCGATGCGAGCGCCCTGCGTCGTCTGAACCGCGAGGAACTTGCCGTCGCCGCTCGAGAGCGGCCACCAGCGCTCGACGAAGGAGCCGTCGAGGCCGTGCTCGAGCAGGCTCGAGCCCCCGGAGCGCTCCAGGCGACCCATGTCTGCGGCTCCGGGCGGCTGGTAGTCGAGCTCGTGGTGCCACGTGCACACGTCACCCTCGACGGTCGCGACGCCGAAGAAGCCGCTCTGCTGCGCGAGCACGGCGAGATCGGAATCGGCCAGATCGGCCAGCGCCCGCGCTCCGTCGAAGCGCGGCCGGTCCCGCGGGATGCGCAGATCGCCGAACCGCGTCGGCGTCTGGAGGTAGCGCACGATCCGGGTGTTGCTCGTGACGCCGCCCCTGCGGATCCACTCTCGCTGCCAGGTCCCGAGGAGCCAGGGGGAAATCGTGGCCAAGCGGTCACTCCCCCGCCAACGGCTCGGCGCGCGGCGCGCGGCCGAACAGGCGGGCCAGGCGCGCCTTCGCGTTCTCGATGGTCAGGTAGAACGCGGGCACGACGATCAAGGATAGCAGCGTCGAGCTGATGACCCCGCCGATGACGGCGATGGCCATGGGCGCGCGGAACTCGCTGCCCTCGCCGCGTCCCATGGCGGTCGGCAGCATGCCGAGCACCATCGCGGCGCTCGTCATGAGGATGGGGCGGAGGCGCTCCGGCCCGGCCTCGAGGATCGCCTGCATCGGCGGCTCGCCGTGGTCGCGCACCCGGACGATGGCGCGGTCGATGAGCAGGATGGCGTTCTTGGTGACGAGGCCGAGCAGGAGGATCATCCCGATCATCGATCCCATGGCCATCGTGTTCCTGCTGAGGAACAGGCCCAGGACCGCGCCCACGATCGCGAGCGGCAGCGTCAGCATGATCGTGAGCGGGTGGATGAAGCTCTCGAACTGCGAGGCGAGCACGATGTAGATGAACACCACGCCGAGGAGCATGGCGATCGCCATGTTGGAGTTGGTCTCGCCCATCAGGCGCACCTGGCCGTCGTAGAAGATCGATCCTCCCGGCGGCAGCTCGAGCGCCGCGACCTTGGGCTTGAGCTCCGCCACGATGTCGCCGAGCGCCCGGCCGCGAGGCGACGCCCAGATCTGGATCTGGCGGCTCCGGTCTTCGCGCTCGATCACCTGCGGCCCCTCGCCCTTCCCGAAGGCGGCGACGTCGGCGAGCTTCACCGGACCTTTGGGCCCGAGCAGCGTCATCTGCCCGAGCGCCGCGCTCTCGGCCCGGTCCTGCTTCGCGAGCCGCACGCGCACCGGGACCTCGTCCTCGCCCTGCCGCAGCCGGGTCACCTCGTCGCCCTCGGTCGCGATGCGCAGCGCGAGCCCCACCTGCGCCACGCTGATGCCGAGATCGGCGGCGCGCTGCCGGTCGACCGACACCTGCAGCTCGGGGCGCCCGGGGGAGAACTTCACCGACACGTCCTCGATCCCCTTCATGCCGCGGAGGATCGCGGCGATGCGGTCGGCGACCGGCGTGATCTCCTCGTGGCTCCCGCCGCGCACGTGGATCATGATCGGCGCCTCGGTCGCGGCGCCCTCGACGATCGGGGGATCGGTGACGGCGACGATCGCTCCCGGCGCCGCGTCGGTCACCGCCTTGCGCGCGGCGTCCTTGAGCACCGAGAGCGGCGTGCCGGGCCGCTCGAGCTTCGGCACCGTGACGACGCGCCACTTCGCCTTGTTCGCCTCGAAATTCGGCCCCACGGTGGCGAAGACCGTCTTCACCATCGGGTTCGCCAGGAGCCTCGCCTCCGCCTCGCGCGAGGTGCGGCTCGTCTCGGCGAGCGACGTCCCCGCCGGCAGCTCGAGCTCGAGGACGAGCTGGCCGCGATCCTCGGCGTTCATGAAGTCGTTGCCGATGATCTGGGCGAGGTAGCCCATGAAGGCCAGCGAGAGCACGGCCGAGCCGAGCACGACCGCCTTGTGGCCGATCGCCCACTCGAGCGCTCCCCGGTAGAGCCGGTCCATCTCGCGGAAGACCACCAGGAAGGGCCGCTTCACGAAGGCGAGCGGATCGGCGGCCTGCTCGTCGTGCGCCTTCGAGAACCGCGACGAGAGCATCGGGTCGAGCGTGAAGGCCACGAAGAGCGAGATCATCACCGCGGCGCTGATGGTGATGCCGAACTGGCGGAAGAACTGGCCGACGATGCCCTTGACGAACGCCACCGGGAGGAAGACGGCGACGATGGTGAGCGTCGTCGCGAGCACGCTGAGCGCGATCTCCCTCGTCCCGCGCTCGGCGGCGGTGAACGGATCGACCCCGCGCTCGAGGTGCTTCGAGATGTTCTCGCGGACCACGATGGCGTCGTCGATGAGCAGCCCGATGGAGAGCGAGAGCGCCAGGAGCGTCATCATGTTCAGCGTGTAGCCGAACAGGTACATCGCGAAGAACGTCCCCACCACGCTCGTGGGGAGCGCGACGGCGCTGATCAGCGTCGACCGGATGTCGAGCATGAAGATCAGCACGATGAGGATCGCCATCGCCCCGCCGAAGACGATCGACTCCTCGACGTCGGCGATGTTCTCGTTGATGTACTTCGATTGATCGATGATGAGCGACACCCGGACGTCGGCGGGCATGCTCTTCGAGAGCTCGGCGAGCCGGGCCTTGACCGCGTCGGACACGGCGACGGTGTTCTGGCCCGACTGCTTGAGCACCTCGAAGGAGACGGCGTCGGCCCCGTTGGCGCGGACGATGGTGCGCAGCTCCTCGTGGCCGTCCTCGACGCGCGCGACGTCGCGCAGGCGCACCGCGGAGCCGTCGCGCGCCGTCGCGACGATCACGTCGCGGAGGGCGTCGACGCTGCCGAGCTCGCCCATCGTGCGCACGCTCACCTCGCGGGGCCCCTGCTCGAAGCGCCCCCCGGGCACGGCGAGGTTCGCCGTCTTCAACTTGTAGGCGACGACGCTCGGATCGATACCGAGCGCGTCGAGCCGGGCGCGATCGAGCTCGACCTGCACCTCGCGGGCCCCGCCGCCCTTGACGTCGACCGAGGCGACGCCATCGATCTGCTCGAGCGCGGGCTTGATGACGTCGTCGGCGAACTTGCGGACCTCGGGCAGGGGGCGCGCGCCCTCGAGGGTGTAGATGAGCACGGGCGCCGCGGCGACGTCGAAGCGGCTGATCGCGGGCTCCTTCACGTCGGCGGGCAGCGTGGCCCGGACCAGCGCCACGCGCTCGCGCACCTGGGTGGCGGCGTCCGAGATGTCGACGCCGAGCTTGAAGATCACGATCGTGGTTGACAGGCTCTCGCGCGAGAACGAGCGCACGCGGTCGATGCCGTTGAGGCTCACGACCGCGTCCTCGATCTTCTTGGTGACCTGCGACTCGACCTCGTCCGGGCTCGCGCCGGGGTAGACGACGTTCACCGCGACGACCGGGAAGGTGACGTCGGGGAAGAGATCGGTCCCGAGGCTCCGGTAGCCGACGACGCCGAGCACGGCGAGCGCCAGCATCAGCATGACGGTGAAGACGGGGCGCTTGATCGCGACCGACGAGAGCGTCACTTGGTCTCCCTTGCCCCGGCCGCCGGCGCGAGCACGAGCGCCTCGTCCGGCGCGACGCCCTCGCGGACCAGGAGATCGTCGCCCTGGACGACGAACGAGACGCGCCGCGCGACGACGCCGTCGGCCGCGGCGACGAGGACCTCGTCCTGCGAGCCGGGGCGCAGCACCGAGACCGGGAAGCGCAGCACCTGGGCGGGCGCGCCGCCGCGGATCGCGCCGCGGGCGAAGACGCCGGCGAGCACCGGGGCGGCGGGATCGTTGTCGAGCTCGGCCTCGACGCGCACGCGGCGCGTGCCGGGATCGACGGCGCTGAGCACCGCGGTGACCTTGCCCCGGAGCGTGCGGCCCTGCGCCGAGACCTCGACGTCGAGCCCCGGCTTCACGAGCGAGAAGTCCCCCTCGCCGACGCTGCCGACGAGCCGCAGGCGCGACGTGTCGGACAAATGGAAGAGCGGCACGCCGGGCGCGATGATGGCGCCGGGCGCCGAGGGGGCCATCGTGATCGAGCCGGCGAAGGGCGCCACGACCGAGTGGTTGCCGAGGTGGACGCGCGCGGCGGCGAGCTGCGCCTGGGCGGCCTCGAGCTGCGCTGCGGCGAGCTCGCGCTGCTTGCCGGCCTGGACGCCGCTCGCCTGGCCGACGGCGCCGCTCTGCACCAGATCGCCGGTGCGGCGGTTGGCGTCGTCGGCGAGCGCGAGCTGCGCCTGCGCGGCCTTGATGTTCGCCTCGGCGAGCCTCGCCTGCGCGCCGGCCGGCGCCGCGTCGAGCACACCGAGCACCGCGCCCTGCTTGACGGTCGCGCCGACCTCGACCGCGACGCGCACGAGCCTGCCGCCGACCGCGAACCCGAGCGGCGTCTCGCGCACGGGCGCCAGGGTGCCCTCGAGCGCGACCGTGGGCTCCCAGGTGCGGGGCTCGCCGCGCGCGGTCTCGCGCGGGCCGGCGGCGACGGCGGCCGGCGCCGCGTTGCCCGCCGCCGAGGCGGTGGCGTGCCGCGCCCGCACGGCCTCGACGACGCGCGCGCCGATCCACAGCGCGAGCGCGGCGACGCCGAGGAGCGCCACGAGCTTGGCGACGCGCGAGGCGCCGGCCGCGTCGGGCGGGGCGCGCGGCGGAGTCGGAGCCGGGGACGCGGGCGTGAGGGGCGAGGTCGAGACGGTCATGATGGTTGGATCCTCGCGGAGAGCTCGGGCGTCGCGATGCCTGCCAGCACGAAGCGCTGCGCTTCGGAGAGCCAGCGCCGGAGATTGGGCTTGGTCGGGCTCCTCACGACGCGGCGGGCGAGGCGGTCGTAGGCGCCGGCGATCATCAGGCCCACGAGGTCGACGTCGACGTCCTCGCGGTAGAAGCCCGCCTCGACCCCGCGCGCGAGCAGCGCCTTGCTGCTCTCGTGGGCGCGCTCCGCGAAGCCGTCGATCAGGTAGCCGAACTGGGCCCCTCCGCCGCCCGCGAGGCAGAGGCGCATGACGTCGCGGTTCGACCAGAGGAACTCGAAGATCGCCATGTCCTTCTCGAGCCAGACCGACGGCAGCTCGTCGACGGGGGAGCGATACGCCTCGAGCGCCGCGTCGACGATCGCGGCCAGGCGCGCCAGGATCGTCTCGACGATCTCGCGGAACGCGTCGTCCTTGCTCTCGAAGTGGAGGTAGAACGAGCCCTTCGACCGGCGGGCGCGCTGGGTGATGTCCTCGACCTTGGCGTCGCGCAGCCCGCGCTCGACGAACACCGCCTCGGCGGCCCGGAGCAGATCGACGCGCGCGTGGGGATCGCCTGGCCTCGCCATTGTTGACCCGTCGGTCACTTGGGAGCCGGCGGGCGGGTGCGTCAAGGTCGTGGCGGGTCGATCCTCCGACGCGGTTGACGGCGCTCGTCGCGCGCGGGTCCACGCGCGGGCGGCTTGACCTGGCGCACCTCGGGCGCGCCCTCGGTGGTCTAGACGACGCGGCTCTTCGTGACGCCCGTGCTCGCTTTCGCCGAGCGCCGGCGACCCGCGACGCGGCGCGAGGAAACGCGTGATCCTCGGGCGCTGCGCGTCGTGTACCCTTGGCTCTGCCGACCGCGGGAGAGGGTTCGCCCCGGCCGGTCACCCTCACCCCAGAGAGGAACGCATGAGTCGAATCCCGAGCTCGATCTTCGTCGTGCTGCTCGCGACCGCCGCCGCGGCGTGCGGCGGCGCCCCGCCGCCCACCGAGCGGCTCACCGCCTCGGAGGCGGCCATCCGCAGCGCCAGAGAGGTCGGCGCCGAGGGGGTCCCCAAGGCCTCGCTCCACCTCAAGCTCGCCGAGGAGCAGCTGGCGAAGGCCAAGGCCCTCATCGCCGAAGAGGACAACGAGGCGGCCGATCTGCTCCTGCAGCGCGCCCAGGCCGACGGCGAGCTCGCGCTCGCGCTCGCCAAGGACGGCAAGGCCAAGGCGGACGCGCAGCAGGTGATGGATCAGGTCGCCGCGCTCAAGGGCAAGAAGTGACCACGCGCAGAGAGGAGCGGACGATGAAGACCACCCGAGCACTGGTCGCGATGGCGTGCGTGCTGGTCGGCTGCGGGGCAGCCCAACCGCCGAAGGAGCTCATGGATGCGCGCACGGCGATGCAGCACGCGCAGAGCAGCAAGGCCGCCGAGCTCACCCCCGTGCCCGTGCACGAGGCCAAGCTCGCGCTCGACGCGGCCGAGGCCGCGTTCCAACAGGACGAGACCTCGGACCTGACGCGCGATCTCTCCTATGTGGCGCAGCGCAAGGCGGAGCTCGCCGAAGCGCAGGGCTCGATCGCGGCCGCCAACAAGCAGCGCGAGCAGGGCGAGAAGGAGCTCGTGAGCCTGCAGGCCCAGGATCTCGCCAACACCAAGAAGGGCCTGCAGCAAGCGCAGCAGGGCCTGCAGCAGGCGCAGGGCGAGCTCAACAAGACCAAGGCGCAGCTCAACATGACCGCCGAGCAGCTCGCCGCCGAGAAGAAGGCGCGCGAGGCGGCCGAGAAGCGGGCGCGCGACGCGATGGACAAGCTCGCGGTCGCCGCGGCGCTGGCGGTGAAGGAGGAGCCGCGCGGGACGGTCATCACCATCCCGGGCGCCGTCCTCTTCGCGACCAACAAGTACGAGCTCCTCCCGGCGGCGAGGCAGAAGCTCGACGCGGTCGCCGAGGCCCTCAAGAACCAGGAGGACCACAAGATGATCGTCGAGGGCTACACCGACTCGCAGGGCACCGAGACGTCGAACCTGGAGCTGTCGCAGGCCCGCGCCCAGAGCGTGCGCGACTACCTCGTCTCGCGCGGCGTCGCGGCGGGCCAGATCAGCGCCACCGGGCTCGGGCAGAGCAAGCCGGTGGGCGACAATCGGACGGCGGAGGGGCGGGCGCAGAACCGGCGGGTCGAGATCATCGTCCAGCCGATCGAGAAGCGCTGAGGTGGCGGGGAGGTGCTCCGCTTCGGGGCGGAGCACCTCGCCGCCGGCGCGCTACGGCGTAGTCCCATCGGTCACCAGTCCGAGTGCCGCCAGCGCGTCGACGATTGACGCCGCCAGCGCGTTGGTGGCGCGCGAGCCGGTGACGGTCGGCCTGGGCTCGGGCGCCAGCGCGATGCCTGTCTGTACACCGCCAGCTGCGACCGAGAAGATCCTATCCGGAAGCTTGAGGGTGGCAGCGGTGGTGTTGTCCTGCCCGCTGTTGCCGAGGAATACGATGCGCGACTTCGGGGTCACATGTGGAGCAATCAACGTGGTGCCATCGTTGGGAAAGTGACAGCCGATGATACTTGCCGTCGTGGTGAGCCAGTTGCCAATCGCGATCTTGAAGTTGGCGAAGTTGGGGCTTTCGCGGCCAAAGAACACGCCGGAGATCGTGAACGGTCCCGCGAGGGACAGGAGCAGGAATCGCCCGTCTGCGTGCATCTGATCCGTCGCGTGGCGCCCCCCAAGGATCTGAACCGGCCAGCCCGCGGTGCCGCCGTTCTCGTCCGGGCACATCAGGAACCGCGCGCATTTCTCCGACATGGAATTGATAATCGAAATGGTATCCGTCGGAGTGTGCAAGCAAATAGCCGCAATGCTGTGGGCATTGAATCCGCAGTCGTATGAATAAAACGAGCCAGTGCGCTGACGGATTCCCGTCTTCCCGCCGCTGAAGTGGCAGTTGGCGACCACGTTGTGTTTCGCCTGGCCCATGGTGTTACCAAGGAAGATGCCATCTTCGATGTAGTCGGTGAAGTAACACTTCTCGAACCGCATGTTCTCGATGTTCTGCGACGCGCTGTTGCCGTTTCCGAGGCGGACTGCGTACGTGTATGTGCCGCCGCTCGCGGTCAGGGTAGAGAGGTAGCGGAACACATGGTTGCTTGCGGGACAGTTAGGCGTTGCGCTGCGGTCCACGTCGATCGCCGCCAGCGCCGACGTCCCTCCGGGAACGCGGAATTGGACGTGCTCGACGATGCAGTCGCGTGACTTGAGGCTCAGCAGCGGCTTGGACGCGTCGTTGAACCCACAGTCGATGATGCAATCCGAGAAACCGCTCGCGCCGGCGTGCGCGCCGGTGATGCGGATCCCACGCTTACCGGGGTTGAGTGAACCATCATCCTCGATGACCAGGGGCGCGTTGATGCGGTAGCGCCCGCGCGGAAGGTACACCGCCCCGGCGTTCGTCGGCGACGAGTCGATCGCCTTCTGGAGCGCAGGCTGGTCGTCGGTGGATCCATCGCCCTTGGCCCCAAACCACCTGACATTCAGCGCCCCGCTGTACTTGCGCCTCCAGCCCACCGAGTTAGAACCGAGTCCACCGGCATTCAGGATCGTCCCCCCGTCATCGATTGCCGGTGTCGTGCTCCAAACGAACACCCCGCCACCACCGTCGTTGGGCCCCCAATAGCCGAGAAGCGTCGCCTCGTTCGTCGAGCCGACAAGGGTGCGGAGGATCGCAACCGAGGGCGCAACCAGCGGGAGAACGCGCCTCCAACCTGCCGAGTTGGAGCCGAGACCGCCCACATTGAGGACGTTCACGCCATTGTCGACCGCGGCGGTGCTGTCCCAGTAGAAGACTCCGCCGCCTCCGTCACCACATGTAACGGCCCCGCCGAGGATAGCAACCCACGAAACCGCCCCGCCGCTGATTGCGCGAAGCTCCGCGATCGAGTCGGCATACTCGACCTTGATGGCATCACCGGAGAACGCCTGGGTTGCCTCCCCGACGTCCTCGCCGTCCTGCGACTCGCTCCCCTCCCCACCGCATGCCGTGAGCGCATGCAATGCCGCCCCTCCGGCGGCAACACCAAACAGAGTGGCCATGAGGTCGCGGCGCGAGGGCTTGTTGGCGACGGGCACCGGCGCGGCAACGGCAACGGCTGTGGTGGCGGGCGAGGACTTCGAGGATTGGTCGCTCATGGGATTCCCTTCGGGTGATGTTTGGAGCGCTCGTGCGAGCTGCCAGCGCTGGCTGCGGCTGGTGAAGCTGGAACCGCTCGGCGCGGTCGTCAACTACCCCCGAGCGAGGCCCAAGGAATATGCACGACCGACTCGCATCGCGCCCTACATGGGCCGACAAAGTGGACCCTATCGTCATTCCGCGATGCGCAACAACTGCGCGACGAATCGACGCGTTGGAACTCGTGGCCGGCCTCCTCACCTCCTCACATCGAGGACGACGCTCCCGCCTCCGCCCGCGAGCGCTCGCCGGGGCGCACTTTCGTGACCGACTCGGTCGCGGGAGCCCGACTGAGGATCATGGGGCGGCCGACGCGGCCCCACCGCCCCCGGCTCCCGAGGGCGCCTCCTTCCTCACGGAGCTTCATCATGGCAGCCAAGAAGAAGGCGGCCGGGCCCGTCGCGCCCGAGCCGCAGGACCTCGATCTCCCCGAAGCCGACGACGATGCCATGACCGGCATCGATCCCTCGGCGATCACCGGCGCCGATCGGCGCTTCATCGCGCGGGCGTTCCGCTTCCTGCTCGGGATCCACCAGCCGCAGCTCCTCGCGCGCGCCAAGCGCGAGGGCTACACCGCCGACGAGCACCGCCAGGGCTGGCTCCTCGTGCGCACCGCCGGCGGCGACAGCCGCCACCTCGATCAGTTCTTCGAGGAGGTCGGCGCCGGCGGGGCCACGACCAGCGAGCAGCTCGCGTCGCTGCAAGAGCTCCAGACTTCGTACCGGGCGTCCCAGGATCGTTGGGCTTGGCGCCGCATTCACCGAATTCGCCCCGAACCAGGGTCGACGCCATCCGCGGCGAGAAGGGCCCCGCCAGGGCGAATGCGTGGCACTGAGTATCGTCGCCGCGATTGTCGCCGGCTGAAGTTGACCGCTCAAAATAATCCCAAGTATCAATGGGACACATCGCGGCCCGAGATCTCGCGAATTGACGCCACTTTCGCGATGGCGTTTCGTGCGCGGAACGAAGTCTGGTGCCCTGGCGACAGGCGACCTCCTCGGCGACGAGCACGTCCAGGAACTTCTCGAAGCCCCACGCCTCATTCCCCGCGCGCTCGACGATGCCGCGGCAGATGCGTCGGGCGTTGGCGAGGTGCAGCCGCTTGAGCGGATCGTCGTGGGGATCTCGGGCGAGGTCATGATGCCACGTGCGGCACGGAGCCGATGCGCGCCACGGACATCGAGCTCTGGTTGGGAAGCGGGGGAGACGGACTCGGCGGCGGCGGAGGATCACTGGCGAGTTGCGTACGCGGCGTCGGTTCCGGCGAGCGGCCCCCGGTACGCGGGCAGGGGGAGCGCGTACGGCCGCCGCTCGCGGCTTGCCTTTGGCGGGTGCGACAGCCGGCGCACGCAAGCCGCGCACACTTGCGTGCCCTCGCACATCGGTGCGATCATCTTCGTCACGTTGTCGTTGGAGGACCATGAGCACATCCTTAGGAACAGCGGCTCCGCTCACGTTGGCTGCAGCGCTCCTCGCCGCGTCGGCTTGCGGCACGTCGGTGGAGAACGGCGGTGGCACGAGTGGAACCGGGAGCTCATCGAGCGGCAGCGGTGGTGCCCCCAGCTCGACCAGCAGCGCCACGAGCGGAGGGGCCGGCGGGAGCGAGTGCCCCGCCGGCCTCGCCGCGTGCAACGGTCAGTGTGTCGACACGGCTGTTGATCCCGCCCACTGTGGGAGCTGTGACGGCGCCTGCGCAGCTGGCCAATTCTGCCTCGAAGGGGCGTGCTCCACGGTGTGCGGCAGCGGCGTCACGCTCTGCGGCCAAGAGTGCGTCGACACCGAACTGGATCCCGCTCACTGCGGCGGCTGCGGCATCAGCTGCGCCCCCGGCGAGGTCTGCTCGGCGGGGCAGTGCGGCCTGACCTGCGTCGGCGGAACCTCGAAGTGCGGCGCGGTCTGCGTCGATACGGAGCTCGACCCCGCCAACTGCGGCGGCTGTGGGAGTGCGTGCGCACCGGGCGAGATCTGCACCGCCGGGACATGCTCGGTCGTTTGCGGGGGCGGGATCGAGGCTTGCGGTGGAATCTGCACGGACACCGACTCGGATCCGGCGAATTGCGGGGCGTGCGGAAATGCGTGCGTGGGCGCAGAGCTCTGCGTGGGCGGGAGCTGCATCCCCATCTGTCCCGGCGGGACCGTTGCATGCGGTGGTATGTGCGTGAGCGCCGGAAGCGATCCCCAGAACTGCGGCGCCTGCGGAAACGCGTGCGGTGCCTTCGAGGTGTGCTTCGCCGGGGCCTGCCTGGCTGCCTCCTGCAGCGAGTTGCACACCAAGGACCCGGCCGCGCCCAGCGGCATCTACAAGATCGATGTCGACGGCTTCGGGCCCAAGGCGCCGTTCGATGTCTATTGCGAGATGAACCTCGCCGGCGGCGGCTGGACGCTGGTCCTCAACCTCGACACGTCTGACGGCCACGTGATGTGGTGGGGCAACGGGCTGTGGACGAACGGCACTGCGTTCGGCATCCCGGCCACCGCGCTCACCGCGGACCACAAGAGCGAGGCCTACAGCAGCCTGACGGGCGCGAGCGAAATCATGTTGGTGGTGCACGACGAGGGCTCGGTCATCGGGCACAAGCGATTCGCCAAGAGCAACGCCGATACGCTCCTTTCGCATCTGCAGGGCCCGGAGAACACCATCGTCGGCACGGCCGTCACCGGTGCGGACACGGCGAACCTCGCGCCTCAGGAGCGGCTGGTGCGACTGTCGACACAGCTCTTCGCGAACCACTACGTGACGTCCGGAAGCGCGCCCGACGGCGATCGCCTCGGCTCACACGAGGCCGCGCCGCAGGACAACGACGGCGGCGGCCTCGGGAACTGGCACGATATCGGCCAGTGCTGCGCGGGCCAGACCTACGCGGGCAAGGCCTGCAACGGCGGCGCATTCCGCACCACGTCCGAGGCGCAGGGAGGCTGGGGACAGTGCTGGGGCGCACCCACGGTCGGCTACTTTGGCACGGACACTTTTGGGCCCGCGTCGAATGACTGCAGTGACAGCGCCCCGTGCGGCAATTCGAGCTGGGCATCCCCGAACGGAATCGCCTACGATTACTCGGTCTGGCTGCGCTAACCACCCTCGCCCAAGCTGAGCGCGATGGCGCGCAGGTGGACGACTGCTCCCCTGCCCGGAACCCTGGGCCGTCGTCGGCTCGGTCGCGACCTTCGTCGCCCGCGTCGAGTCGCTCGCCACCAGCGCGCAGCCCGGCGCCAAGCAGGTGCTCGCGATGCTCCGCACCCGCGGCCTCAACGAGGTGCGCCTCGCCAAGGAGAAGGCCACGCTCGCCGAGATGGAGGAGCTCGGCGCCATCCCCGCGCGCCCCGTGTCGGTGGACGAGGTCTCGTCCGCGCAGACGCGCCAGCGCGAGGCCGTCGCCGCGCTCCGCGACTGGTTCAACGACTGGGCGACCACGCTGCGCCTGCTCTTCAGCGCGCGCGAGCAGATCGCGCTCGGGCTCGCGGTGGTCACGCGTGGCAAGGGAGGCGCCGAGGAGATCGAGGACGAGGCGCCCGCCGCCGCCGCGGGGGCTCCGGCGTAGCGCCATGGAAGACCGTCGGCCCGGAGAGGGGTCCGGCGGGCGGAGGAGGCGCTCGGCTCGAGGCCAAGAGGCGCGGGCCGATGCCGCTCGGGCGGTTGAACAGCGGGGGAAACGGGGTCCGGTCATGCCGAAAAGGGGTCCAGCGAAGCGCGAAAGGGGTCGGTCGATGCTCCCGACCCCTGTTCGCGGTCTCCAGACCCGCGTCTCGGATCACGCGACGCGCTCCTTCATTCTCGCGACCGCCTACCGCGCTCTCGAGACCTCTGCGCCGCCTCCCGACCCCTGTTTCCATCCGCCAGACCCCTTCTTCGGGCGCAAGATCGCGAAAACACGAGCCCAGACCCCTCCGAGCCCGCTCCCGACGCCTCGAAGCCGCTCACCCGCCCCGAGAAGCGCCTGCTCGACGGGGTAATCGATCAGGCCCTCCTCCCCTACGGCGATCTCCTCACCGCCGCGCAGCGGTCTCACTTCCGCCAAACCCTCCGGGCCGAGCTCGCCGCCTCTCCTCCCGTACGCCATCTGCTCCGCGCGGCGCGCCCGCGTCGCGAATAGGCGCGCCCCCTCGGGCGAGACTTCGGTACGCTCGGCGGTGCGCGCCACGCGCGCCCGAGATCCCGGATGGCCTCGTCGCCCGAAGAAGTCCTCGCGGAGACGATCGAGCGCGCGCTCGAGCCGTACCGCCGTCTGCTCACGCCGGCGCAGCTCGAGAGCTTCCGCGCCCTGCTCGCCGAGGAGCTCGCGGCCGATCCCTCGGCGATGCAGCTCGCCAACACGGCGCACCAGCGGTTCGTCTTCGAGAGCGGCGACGTGCGCCGCGACGGCAACGACGCCCCGCTCCCGGCGGAGGGCACCACGACCAAGCGGAAGCCGGGGCGATGAGGTGAGTGCGCGAAGCGAGCCCGGCGCGGCGCCCGAGCCGCTCACGCCCTACCAGAAGCAGCTCGTCCTCGGCGCGCGGCCCCACGTCCTCGCGCTCGCCGCCCGCCTCGCCCGCCGCTACGCAGGCCTCATCGACGAGCCCGAGCTCGTCTCGCTCGGCGATGACGGCTTCTCGACGCGGCGCGCACCTTCCGCCCGGATCAAGGCGTCCCCTTCGAGCGCTTCGCCATCCACCGCGCTCGCGGCGCCATGCTCGACGGCATCCGGGTCGAGTCGCGCGAGCGCCGCGAGCAGATCGCCGCCGAGCGAGGGCTGTCGGCGATCCTCGGGTCGCACGTCCACGACTTCGACGTCTTCCAGCACGCGGAGGCCGATGCCATGTCGCGGCTCCAGGACCTGGTCGAGGCGGGGGCGGCGCGGATGTTCCTCGAGCACGCCGCGGAGCAGCGGCGGGAGGCGGAGAGCCGGACGCCGGAGGAGGAGCTCGTCCGGAGGGACGCGCCGAGAGAACGAGTGCCGCTCTGGCCGCAGCGCGGGCTTCCATGCCGGAGCGGGATCGGGAGATGATGGGCATGCTCTACGATGAAGGCCGAAGACTGCAGGACGTGGCGGTGACGATGGGGGTCAGTGTTTCGACGGTGCAGAGGAGGGAACGGGACCCGCTGAGCAGGTTGGCGAGGAGGCTGCAACACGCCAGATGAGTAGTTGGACATGACACGTACACGCGGGATCGAGAGCTCGCACTATCGGCTTTGAGACGCAACCACAACGAAGCTTGCGATGCGCACATGACCACCAGAACCGACGCCCTCGAGTCGCTCAAACGCTTGCGCTCGCGCTTCGGCGCGAATGAAGCCGAGATATCGAGCTTCAACGAAGCCAAGACACGGCTACTATTGATTGACGAGACGCTTGTTGCGCTCGGCTGGCCGAAGGACAGCTTCAATCCGGAGGAGCGCTCGGGCAAAGGCTTCACAGATTACCTCCTCGCGATCGACGACCGGCCGTGCCTCGTCGTGGAGGCAAAGCGAACGGGACACACATTCACCGCAACGAAGAAGCACAACAAGACCGACTACGCTCTCTCGTATGTAAAATCCGCCTTCGGATCGGCGTTCAGTGAAGTGCTCGATCAGGCCACGCAATACGCACGGGAGCATGACACGCCGTTTGCGGTACTAACGAACGGTTGCGAATGGGTGATCGCCCAACTCGCACCGGCGCCGGGACAGACCATCGATGACCTCAAGTGTGTGTACCTGGGCAACCTACTCTCACAAACGGCGAATTTCGAGCTACTGTGGGAGCTACTGTCATACGACGCGGTCGCAAGCGGCCTGCTTGCGGAGCATTTCGCGGAGCTCAACGCCAAGGAAGCAGAATTCTCTCAGATTCCAACCGAAGAATTTGACGCCCGCGCCTGGGGCTCATCCGGGTCACCTCCAGCGTACATTGAAGATTTCTACTTCCTGTTCTTCGATGAGATTGTTGATCCTGGTCGCCGCCACATGCTTCAGCACTGCTTTGTCAGCAATGCCAAGCTTGATCAATATCGAGGGGACCTCAAACGAGTCCTGCGCGACAGTGCGCCCAAATTCTTGACCGAGGCAACCGAGATCACGCCAGGAGACGGCGACTCGGTCATGCCATCTCAGTCGGGCGATCAAGCCGGGCGAGTCGCATTAGTCGTCGGCTCAGTTGGGTGCGGCAAATCAACGTTCGTGCATCGCGTTCTTGTGGACGCAGTCCAGAAGAAGCAGCTCCCAGTGCTCGTCGAGCTCATCGACGAGACGGATGCACCAAACGTAGATAGTTTTCTTTGGTCGCGGGTGCTCGAGCAGTGGAAGAAAGTATGCCCCGACTCCTGCGAATACGAGCAGCTAGTAAAGATTTTCAGTCGACAGCTTCAGGAACTCAAGTCCGGGGCGAACAAGAAGCAGTTTCAGGTCGACCTGGCACTCTACGCCGCGGAGGAAGCGAAGGTCCTGGACACGCTCACTAGGGACCCGGCGCGCTTCTTGGGAGAGTGCTGGCGCTACTACCGAAAGCTAGGCAGGGGCATCGTCGTGTTCCTGGACAATGTCGACCGTGCATCAGAGTCCTTCCAGCGCGGCGCGTACAGCTTCGCACATCGCCTCGCCCGAGAGACGGGAGCGACAGTAATCGTTCCGATGCGAGAAATGACTTACTTCAAGGGAAAGACAGCGGACTTTTTGGACATCAGAAGAAGCGACGCAGTATTCCACCTTGCCTCGCCAGATCCCGTTCAGGTGATTTCGAAGCGCATCAGCTATGTGGAGGAGCGACTCGACGGAGATCATCGTTATCGCACATGGAAGCGCAGCGAAGACTACGAACAACGGGCGACCGCATACGCAAGCCTGGCGGAGACGCTGAAATCCAGACTGCTTCTTTCAAGAGCTGGTCACGATATTCTGGAGCTCTTGTCGGCGATCGCATGGCATGACGTCCGAAGCTTACTCGGCGAAATCAAGCGTGTCCATGTTAATATTGGGAGCGCTGCGCCTTGGACCGTCCCCCTAGCACTGACGTCGCAGATTACGGCTGGAGAATCGTCAACGCCTACGAGGCTACCGAATCTGTACAAGCCGTCGTATCCAACGTACTCGTGCTACTTCATCAAACCTCGAGTGCTGGCTTTGCTGCTATATGCGCCGCATCAGGATCGCTTCCGACATGGACTCGCCTATCCAGAACTGGTCAAATTCCTTCGGCTGTTTGGCTATCATGACCGATGGTCGCGAAAAGCCCTCGAGGAACTTGTTCAAGACAGGCTGCTCGAGTGCCTCGAGGCCCCCTCGGCGGTCGAGTACACCAAGCGCTATCAACTAGATACCTCTCATTCGTTCCGTCCGTCTCCGCTGGCCGTGGTCATGTTCGACCGGATCCAACGCGAGCCTGCATACTTGGCCCTAATCGGGGCCTCGCTACCGTTTCATTCGCGACAGCATTATAATGATTTCGTGGCGACCATTGCATCGATCGGCTACGACGAGAGTGACGGAATTAACGCATTCCATCGTCTTGTCGCCTCAAAGGCGTCGTTGATTGTCGGGAAATATCTAGCGACTGCATACCGCAAAGAGCAGCCCCTCTCTGAAGTCGCTCGATACTCACCCAATGTCGCTATTGTCGAAAAGCACCTACTGGCGCAGTTGGAGCAAATGCCTGGGTTCCTCGACTCTGCACCAGAAAACGCTCCGCCTCGTCCTCGGGCGTCGCAACTCGAATTGAACCTCGGCGCGACAACATTGCCAGCTGCCGACGTGAGTCTTGCCTTCCCTCCCCCGCCCGATCTCGCGTCGATGAGCATCGGTTCGTCGAAGGTCGCGCCGGCCGTTTTCTGGGCGCTTGTGGCGCTCAGGGCTGACGGCACTCGATGGGCGATCGGTGCCGAGATTGCAAGGCTCGTGAACGAGCATGTTTTCGCGGACGTCGACCGTAAACATGGGACCAACGTCTCGCGAGCGCTGCGGAGTCCTGTGTTGCGGCAACAGAGGTGGCTAGCGGTTCACGGCGAGCCGGGTGCGTGGCGATACGGACTCAAAGCGAACTGGCGTGGTGAGTGGCAGGCGCTATTCACCACGCCCGCTCCGAAGGCGCTGAAATAGAGCCCCGATTGGTTACGGCGTCTCCCCTCGTTACTCGGCAGACTCCGGCGGTGGAGACACCCTGGTTATCAGGGTGCCCGGTTGTCTACCCGCCCAATAGCTGCTTCGCGATGACGATCCTCTGAATCTGGCTCGTCCCCTCGTAAATCTGCAGCACCTTCGCGTCGCGCATCAGCTTCTCGACGGGGTACTCCTTCACGTACCCGTTCCCGCCGAACACCTGCACCGCGTCGACCGCCGTCTGCATCGCGCTGTCCGCCCCGTAAGCCTTGGCGAAGCTCGAGACGATCGGATCGCGCACCCCGTTGTCGAGGTTCCACGCCGCCTTCTGGTAGAGCAGCCGCGTCCCCTCGGCGCGGATCGCCATCTCGGCGATCATCCACTGGACGAGCTGGTGCTCCCCGATCGGCTTGCCGAACGTCTTCCGCTCCTTCGCGTACGCGACGCACTCGTCGATCGCGCGGCGCATCAGGCCGGCGCTCGCGGCGGCGATGTCGGGCCTCGTCTGGTTGAACGTCTCCATCGCCAGCTTGAACCCCTTCCCCTCCGGGGCGAGGAGGTTCGCCTTCGGGACCTTCACGTCCTCGAGGAAGATCTGCGCCGTGTCGCTGGCGCGCTGCCCGAGCTTGTCCTCCTTCTTCCCCACGCGGAAACCGGGGGTGTCGCGGTCGACGATGAAGGCGGCGATCCCCTTGTGCCGGAGCTCGGGGTTGCTCGTGGCGAACACGACGTAGAAGCGCGAGTAGCTCGCGTTGGTGATCCAGCACTTCTGCCCGTTGAGCACGTAGTCGTCGCCGTGCTTCTCGAACTTGGTCTTGAGGCCGGCGACGTCGCTCCCGGCGTCGGGCTCGGTCGTGGCGTAGCTCGCCATGATCGGCTCGGCGGTGAGCATGCCGAGGTACTTCTTCTTCTGCTCCTCGTTGCCACCGAGCTTGATGGGGGTGAGCGCCAGGCCGTTGGCGAGGATCGACGTCTGGATGCCGGTGCAGCCGTAGCTCAGCTCCTCGGCGATCATCGCGTTCTCGAGCTCGCCCATCCCGGCGCCGCCGTACTCGGCGGGGCACGTCGGGTTGACGAGGCCGATCTCCCAGGCCTCCTTGAAGACCTGCATCGGGAACTTGGACTCGCGATCGCACTCGGCCGCGATGGGGGTGATGCGCTCCTTCGTGAAGCGGCGCGCCGTATCGATGAGGCCCTTGTGCTCTTCCGACAAAGAGAAGTCGATCACGCTGTCCTCCGCTTCTTCCCTACCGCTCAGTGACCCCCCTCTCCCTTCAGGGAGAGGGCCGGGGGTGAGGTTACTCCTTCAACCTGTTCTTCCTCTTCACCAGCTCGTTCCGCACCGCGCGCGCCCCCATCGTGTACCCGACGATCAGGCCGACGAGCAGCATGCTCGGGATGTAGATCACGTGCTGCGGGGTCATCATCCCGAAGTCGGGCATCACGCGCCTCCCGCTTGCTTGTCGCGCACCTTCCGGATCTCGCCCTCGAGCAGCGTGATCCGCGCGTCGAGGTTCCGCTGCCGGCGCCACGAGGCGAGCAGGAAGAGGAACGCGAAGACCCAGAACGCGATGTAGGCCTCGGCGAGGAGCTTGTCGCCGCTCTGCATCTCGTTGCCGCCCTCGACGGGGCGGAAGCTGGTCGAGCGGTCGCCCGGCTCGGCGGTGCCGGTGGGGGCGGGGCCCGCGGTGGGGGCCGAGGAGGCCTGCTGGAGGAACAGGTAGGTGGGCACGTTCAATCCTCTCCGATGCCGAGCTCGATCGCCTCTTCGACGAGATCGTTGTGGCGAGCGACGGCGAGCTCGATGCGCATGCGGTGCCAGACGAAGCAGATCGCGAGCAGCGTGAAGGTGGCGAAGCCCATCGCGAGGGCGAGCTTCATGTCCGGGTGCTGGAGGCCGCCGCCCTTGCCGGTGATGACCGTGGGGTGGTTGCCGCCCCACTTCTGGACCGAGAAGTGGATGATGGGGAGGTTGGCCGCGCCGAGCACGCCGAGGGCCGCGGCGAACTTGCGCTCGGCGTCGCCGTCGCCGGTGAAGGCGCGGAGGACGACGTAGGCGACGTAGATGAGGACCGAGAGCATCGAGGTGGTGAGGCGCGGGTCCCACGTCCAGTAGACGCCCCACGCCTTCGCCGCCCAGAGCGGACCGGAGACCAGGACCATGAAGCCGAAGGTGACGGCCGCCTCGGCCCCCGCCTTGGCCAGGGCGTCCCAGCGGCGCTGGCCGTTGTAGAGGTAGGCGCCCGATCCGACGAAGCAGGCGGCCGCTCCCACGTACATCGCGTAGGCGCTGGGCACGTGGAAGTAGAAGATCTTCTGGACGATTCCCTGCGTCGCCTCGACCGGAGCCCGGAAGAAGATGACCCAGAGGGTGCCCACGCACAGCCCCGCGGTCAGCACGACCACCAGCGGGAACGCGGGACCCGACGTGCCCTTCGCGGAAGCGGCGCTCGCAGCCATCGGTGGGGCACGGTAGTGCCAAGATCGCGGATATTCAAGCGAAGGGACGCTGACTTCACCCCTCCGGCGCGCGCTGAGCTATCCTGTCGCCTCGGCTCACGCCGGCCGCATGGGAAAGGTGAACGAGGACGAGGTCCAGGGGCTCACCCCGGGGACCCTCATCGACGGCCGCTACAAGGTCGTCCGCTTCATCGGCCAAGGCGGCAACGGGCTGGTGCACGAGGTCGAGCACGTGCTCACCGGCCGGCACCTGGCGATGAAGTCGCTGCTCGACGAGGCCGGCTACGGCCGGCTCGAGCAGGAGGCGCGCGCCGCCTCGCTGATGAAGAACCCCCACGCGGTGAAGATCACCGACATGGGGACGACCCCTTCGCAGGGGCCGTACATCGTGATGGAGCTGCTCGAGGGGCAGAGCCTCCGGGCGCTGCTCGAGGAGACCGGGCAGCTGCCGCTCGAGCTCACCGCCAACATCGCGCTCCAGGTCTGCGAGTGCCTTGCCGAGGCGCACGTCAACGGGATCATCCACCGCGATCTCAAGCCGGACAACGTGTACCTGTGCCCGGGGCCGACGCCCGGCACCTACGACGTCAAGGTGCTCGACTTCGGCGTGGTCAAGATCGCGAGCGACGGGCCCATCCCCAACAGCTCGCTCACCCGCACCGGCTCGACGGTGGGCACCCCGTTCTACATGAGCCTCGAGCAGCTCCGGAACTCGTCGAACGTCGACGCCCGCAGCGATCTCTACTCCCTCGCGGTGGTGCTCTACGAGGCGCTCAGCGGATCGAAGCCGTTCCAGGCCGAGACCATCGGCGATCTCGTGTACGCGCTCTGCTCGGGGCCGCCCACGCACCTCTCGCGCCTGCGGCCGGACCTGCCGCCCGAGGTGTGCGAGGTGATCATGCGCGGCCTGTCGATGAACCGCGAGCAGCGGCAGGCGAGCATGCACGAGCTGGCGACGCAGCTCGTGGCCTACGGCGACGCGTCGCTCGCCTCGTGGCTCTCGACGCCGAGCAAGCGCGTGGCGACCGGGCAGATGCCGGCCGCGCGCGCGCCGCTCACCCCGGCCGCTCCCTCGAAGGCGGCGCTCACGCCGTCGGGCGTGAAGCCGGGGCTCGCGCCGCGCACGCCGCTGCCGCCCCGCCCCGCCCCGCCGCCGGAGGCGCAGGGCTCGCCCGCGCGCGCGGAGTCGCCCTCGCCCGCCGGCGCGCCGGGCGCGGGTCCGCGGCCGCCGCCGGTGCCCGAGCCGCTGCCGCCGCTCTCGCGCGCCGGGTCCCCGC
>CAYJPW010000150.1:0-26199 GCA_964372055.1 uncultured Polyangiaceae bacterium | reverse complement strand
GGACCTCTGGCCTCGAGTGACGTCGGTCGGACGATTGTCCGACACCTCTTCAGTCCGACTTGATCGCGATCTGTCGCGGCCTGAGCGCCGCGGCCTTGGGCAGGTGCACCCTGAGGACACCGAGCGCGAGCTCGGCGACGATCTTCTCCGCGTCGATCCCCTGCGGCACGAGGAACGTGCGCCGGAAGTCGAAGGGGCGGTACTCGGCCGCGATCGCGTGACCCTGGAGGGCCTCGTTCCGGCGCGCCTCGATGGTGAGGCGGTTCTTCTCGAGGTTCACCGTCAGATCCTCGCGCCCCACACCGGGCACGTCCGCGAGGATGAGGAGCTCGTCCTTGTTCTCGTACACGTCGACGGCCGGCGCGACGGCGGGTCGCTGCTGGATGCCCTCGGCCGCGTCGGCGTTCCTGTTCATCATCTCCTGCGTGCTCATCTCTCCTCCTCCTTCCTTCACTGCGCGCGGACGGTGATCTGCTTCGGCTGGGCCTCGGCGGCCTTCGCCATGGTGATGGTGAGGACGCCGTTCTTGAGCGTCGCCGTGGTCCTCTCGGCGTCGACCTTGGCGGGCAGGGTGAAGCTGCGCGAGAACTTGCGCGAGGCGCGCTCCTGCCGGTGCACCGAGTAGCCCTCGGGCGCGTCGGCCTTGCGCTCGCCGCTCAGGGTCACGACGTCCTGGTTGACCGTGAGCGCGACGTCCTTCTCGGAGACGCCGGGCACCTCGGCGGTGACCACCAGCGCGGCGCCGGCGTCGAGCAGGTTGAGGCGAGGCCACGCCGTCGAGGCGCGCGTGTCCTCGTCGAACCTCGCGCGGCCGTCGTAGTCCTCGAAGACGCGGTCCATCCGGCGGCGCAGCTCGTCCATCATCGTGAAGGTTCGATCGAAATCACCCCAGCGGGTCAGCATGGCTTCCTCCTTGCGCGGGCGAAACGCCGCCCGTCGGGCCGCGCCGTCAGGCGCGCCCTCCAATCGTTCCGCCGTTGCCCGCGCCGGGCGGGATGCCGGCGAGGAGGCGGATGAAACGTGAGTGGGTTCGAGGCCTTGTCTCCCCCCGGAGCCCGGCCTCGGGCGCTAACTTTCGCACGCCCCGCGAGCTGTCAAGACCCCGACGGAGAGCGGTGTGCCAGCCGCCGATTCCTCAGACGGCGACCGTGCGGAGCTGCTCGCTGGTGCGGCCGTAGCGGCGCTCGCGGCGCGCGAACGCGGCGATGGCCTCGTCGAGCGTCGCCTCGGAGAAGTCGGGCCAGAGGGTCTCGGTGAAGAACAGCTCCGCGTAGGCGCACTCGAAGAGGAGGAAGTCGCTGAGGCGGCGCTCGCCGCCGGTGCGAATGAGGAGATCCGGATCCGGCAGGGTGCTCGTCGTGAGGAAGCCTCGGAGCGAGGTCTCGTCGAGGTCCTCCGGAACGACGAGCCCGGAGCGGGCCCGCACGGCGATGGCGCGCATCGCGTTGACCATGTCGCGGCGGCCGCCGTAGCTGAGCGCCAGCGCGAGCGTCATCTCGCGTCCGCCGCGCGTCGCCTGGCAGAGCGCCTCGACGGCCCGGCGGGTGGGGGTGGGGACCTCGTCGAGATCGCCGATCACCTCGACCGCGATGCCACGCTCGACGAGCTCGGCGCGCTCGCGCTCGGCGAACTCGGTGCAGAGGCGCATGAGCCCGTCGATCTCCTCCTTGGGCCGCGACCAGTTGGCGACGCTGAAGGCGTAGAGCGTCAAGAACCGGATCCCGCGCTCGCGGCAGCCCCGCACGGCGGTGCGGACCGCTTCGGCGCCGTGCTCGTGGCCGCGCAGCCGCGGCAGGCCGCGCGCGGTGGCCCAGCGGCCGTTGCCGTCGAGGATGAGGGCGATGTGGCGAGGGATCATCGGGTCGGTCATGTCGCGTGGCAATCTGCCAAGCCCGGAGGGGGGCTAGGCGGGGCCCCCGTGGTGCGATTGTGGAGGTTCGATGGAGAAGATGACGCGGCGCGTCGTGTAGGCTGGGTCACCCACGACCCCGCTCTCCACGCCACGGCGCCGGGGCCGGACGCCCAACTTCGCGTGCGACCACCCGGGCTTAGGTGCGTGGTAGCGTGGCACGCGGCGCCCTCAGGGGCGACCAGGAAGGTCGGCCGTGCGCAAAGCCCCCCTCACCGTCGCCGTGCTCCTCGCCCTCGTCGCGCCCCGGGCGGCCCAGGCTCAGAGCTTCGCGCTCCCGACCTACGATCCGACGCCGGCGGGCGACCGCTTCTTCGCCATCGAGGCGCCCGAGGCACCGGGGCACGCGCGCCTCGACGCGATGGTGCTCGCCGACTACGCGCGCGCCCCGCTCGCCATCTACGACAACACCAGCGACGAGCTCATCGGGAACCTGGTCTCCGATCAGATGTTCGTCCACGTCGCGCTCTCGCTGGCGCTGTACAACCGCCTGCTCCTCTCGATCGATGCGCCGTTCGCGGTCGTGAGCGAGGGCACCGCGCTCCCCGGCGCGCCCGCCGTCGACACCGGCGCGGCGGTCGGCGATCTGCGCACGGGCCTCCGCCTCCGCGTCCTCGGCGATCCGGGATCGCCGTTCCAGGTCGCGCTCGCCGGGCAGGTGTGGCTGCCGACCGGAGACGAGCGCCACCTCGCCGGCGAGGGCGAGGTGCGCGGCCGGCCCGAGCTCGTCCTCGGCGGGAAGATCGGCGCGTTCGTGTGGGCCGTGAACGGCGGCGTCGCCTTCCGGCCCTCCGAGGCGTTCCTGGGGACGACGCTCGGCCCGCAGCTCACGTTCGGCGGGGCCGTCGGCGGGCTCTTCGCGAAGGAGACGCTGCAGCTCGGACTCGAGGCGTACGGCTCGTCGGTGCTCGCCACCGACGCCTCGCCGCCCGCAGGGTCGACCGCGTTCACGGCGGGCGAGGTGAACGGCAGGACGACGAACCTGGAGCTCCTCCTCGGGGCGCGCCTCCGGATGTCCTCGTTCGTGCTCGGCGGCGCCGCGGGGCCGGGCCTGGCCGGCGGGATCGGCACGCCTACGTTCCGCGGCATCGTCAGCCTGGCGTACGCGCCCGTCGAAGGCGATCGCGACGGCGACGGCGTCGCCGACGCGAGCGACCGCTGCCCCGATCAGCGGGGCTCGAGGAGCGCCGATCCGGCGCAGAACGGCTGCCCGGCGGGGGTGGTGATCGACCGCGACGGCGACGGCATCCTCGACGCCGAGGACGCCTGCCCCGACCAGGCGGGCGTGCGCGCGGGCGACTTCGCGATGAACGGCTGCCCCGACTCGGACGGCGACGCGGTGCTCGACAAGCTCGACGCGTGCCCGACGGTCGCCGGGATCCCGAACGAGGATCCGAAGAAGACCGGATGCCCCTTTGCCGACAGGGACCAGGACACGATCGAGGACGACGACGACGCCTGCCCGGAGACGGCGGGCGTCGCGCAGGCCGACGCGAAGAAGAACGGCTGCCCGTCCGACAAGGACGAGGACGGGTTCGTCGACGCCGCCGACGCGTGCCCCGACATCAAGGGCGTCGCCGACGCGGACCCGAAGAAGAACGGGTGCCCGCCCGACACCGACAGGGACGGCGTCCGCGACGACCTCGACGCGTGCCCCGGCGAGCGCGGCCCCGCCAGCGGGAGCCGCGCGCAGAACGGCTGCCCGGCGATGGTCCGCTTCGCGCCGCCGCGCATCGTCACGCTCCAGCCGGTCCCGTTCACGAAGGACAAGGACGTGCTCGCACCCGAGGCCGAGGCGGTGCTCACCGACGTGGCCGGCGTCCTCGCCGATCACCCCGAGGTGAGCCGCGTCGCCATCGAGGCGCACACCGACGACAAGGGGCCGAAGCCGGCGAAGAAGAAGCTCAGCGAGAAGCGCGCCGCGGCCGTGGTGAAGTGGCTCGTCGAGCACGGCGTCGCCGAGGGGCGGCTCGAGGCGAAGGGCTTCGGCGGTGAGGTCCCCATCGCCGACAACAAGACCGAGGAGGGGCGCGCGAAGAACCAGCGGATCGAGATCCGCGTGGTCGCCGTCGCGGCGCCCGCGCCGGCAACGGCGACGCCCGCGCCGCCCGGGGGCGCCGAGCCGCCCGAGGGCGGGGACTGAGGACGGGAGCTGGGGAGCGGGAGGGCAAGCCCGAGCCGCCGACCGACGCGCACCCAAGCGGGCGTACCACGTGCCGCCGCGCGGCCGAGGTCACACCGCCGGCAGCGTGATCCGGAACTCGACCTCGGGCGGACCGGGCGCGGCGCACTCGGCCGAGCCGCTGTGGGCTTCGGCGATGGCGCGCACGATGGCGAGGCCGAGGCCGGTGCCGCCGCGATCGGCGCGGGTGGTGACGAAGCGCTTGAAGAGGCGCTTGCTCACGTGGCGGCCGATCTGGCCGCGGTTCTTGACCGCGATGATCACCTGCCCATGATCGCGGGCGAGCTCGACCCGCACGGGCTCGTCGCGCTCGCCGTGGGTCCGCGCGTTGTCGACGAGGTTGTCGATGGCGCGGCCGAGCCACAGCGGGTCGCCGCGGACCGAGGCGGCGCCGGCGCCGACGACGAGGACCTTGGCGCCGCGCTCGCGGGCGCGCGCGGCGACGCCGTGGGTGAGCTCGGCGAGATCGACGACCTCGGCCTCCTCCACGCCGCGCGCCTCGATGCGCGCGAGCGAGAGCAGATCGCCGAGGAGCTGCTCGATGCGCCCGGTGGCCTCCTGGATGCGCGCCACGAACCGCGCCGCTTCCTCCGGCTCGTCGAGGGCGCCGTCGGCGAGCACCTCGGCGCTGGCGCGGATGGCGGCGACCGGGTTCTTGAGCTCGTGCGAGAGATCGGCGGCGAAGGTCTCGACGAAGGGCCGCCCCTCGAGCTCGCGGCGCATCGAGTCGATCGCCGTGGAGAGCCGCTGCACCTCGCGCCCGTAGACCGGCGGCGGCGGCGCGCGCCGCTCGCCCTCGCTCACCCTGACCGCGAAGTCGATGAGCGCCTCGAGGGGCCGGGCGATGGCGCGCCCGATGACGGCCGCCGACGCCGCGGCGGCGGCGCCGAGGACGACGCTGATGAAGAGGATGGTGGGCGCGAAGTCGGCGAGCATCCGGCGCACGACCACGGTGGGCTTCACCACGCGGACGCTGCCGACGGCGCGGCCGCGCACCACGATCGGCTCGGTGACGGCGACGGTGCCGGGCTCGTCGGGCGCGGGGCCGCTCGAGAACACCGGCGTGCCCTCCGGGTCGAGGAGGGTGACGTGGAACGTCTCGCCGCCGGCGCGGCGCGCGACCTCGAGCTTCTTGGCGAGGTCCTCGAGCGTGGCGCCCGCCGGCTCCATCTCGCCGAGCGCGATGGCGGCGACCGTCGCCGCCTCGTCGCGCGCCGACTCCTCGGCGAGCAGGGTGGCGCGCGCCTCGATGCGATCGAGCACGAGCACGCCGAGGCCGAGCGCGAACGCGCCGACGATCACCGCGAGCGCGATGAACATCTGCATCCGGATCGACACGCCCGCCTTGCGCGCCCGGGCGAGGCGCGAGCCGACGAACGCGACGAAGAAGATCAGGCCTGCGGCGGCGACGAGGAGGCGGATCACGTCACGTCGGGGCTCCCCTCGCGATCGAGCGGGCGATCGGTGACGCGGTAGCCGACGCCGCGGACCGTCTCGATCAGCGCGGGATCGCCGCCGGCCTCGCCGACCTTCTTGCGCAGCGCCTTCACGTGCGAGTCGATGGTGCGGTCGGTGATGGCGAAGCCGTCGCCCCAGACGCGATCGATGAGCTGGGCGCGAGTGAAGACGCGCCCCGGGGCGCCGAGCATGCAGGCGAGCAGATCGAACTCGACCCGGGTCAGGTCGATGGCGCGCCCGGCGCGGGTGGGGGGGCGCGGCGCCGCGGGGGGGGGGCGGGGGGGCGCCCCCCGGGGGGGCGGGGGGGGGGGGGCGGCGCCGGCGCCGGCGCGGCGGAGGTGGGCGCGCACCCGCGCCACGATCTCGCGCGGCGAGAAGGGCTTGGTGACGTAGTCGTCGGCCCCGGTCTCGAGCGCGGCGACCCGGTCGGCCTCGCCGTCGCGGCTGGAGAGCACGATGATCGGCGCGCCCAGCGATCCGGCGCGGCCGGCGCGCGCGCGCCGCACCTGGCCGATGAGGTCGAAGCCGCTGCCGTCCGGGAGCATCAGGTCGAGCACCACCAAGTCGGTCCCGGCGATCTCGCGCTCGGCTCCCGCGAGCGTGGCGGCGACGCAGACGGTGAACCCGTCGCGGCGGAGCGAGTACGCGATGGACTCGGCGATCGCCGGCTCGTCCTCGACCACCAGGATCTTCGGCATGGCCCGAAGCCTAGCAGGACGCGCTGCGCTCGACCCGCGGCGCGCCCGCGCGCGCTACCGCCGCGGGTAGTCGACGGCGGCCGCGAGGATCTCGAGCAGGATGCGCCGCATCCGGCTGTATCCCTCGGCGCTGGGCGGCAGGCCCGCGTAGTGGACGACGAGCCCTCCGGCGCGGAGCTCGAGGTGACCCTGGAAGCCCCATCGCGCGAGCAGGTCGCGCAGCCGCGGATGAAAGGCCGTCGCCGCCTCGAGGGCCGACGCCGCGTGGGTGGTGACGTGCTCGTCCCAGAGCTTGTCGCCGACCTTCACCGTGGGAGGAGGCGGGCTCTCGAGGAAGGCGACCCGGGTGTTGAAGTGATCCCCCACCCGCATCGCGGCGCGGCGGACGAGGCCCGGGTGGGTGGCGAACCCGAGCACGGTGCGCTCGAGGGGCTCCATGTCCTCGGAGCTCATCCACGGCTCGACGAGGACGAGGACCCCCGGTGGGCTCGAGACGGTGACGCCGCCGTAGTAGACGGTCGGCGGCGCCATCGTGTCGTAGGGCTCCCAGCGACGGAACCACGCGTCATCCGGGCGCGGATCGTACTGGACGCCGCGTGAGCGCGCCCACTGGGCGACGAGCTCGGAGCCGGGAGGCATGGGCGGCGCGTACGGCACGGGGGCGTCGGGCATGGTAGCGCGGCTCGCCCCGGCGCGCCGAAATCGCGCGCGGGCTGTCCGCGACGCATCGCCGCTGCGCGCGCGAAGCCGGAGCGTCGCTCCCGATGGGGCGTCGGCGAGCGCGCTGCGCGCCCGGTGAGCTCGTCAGCTCCCGGCGGCGCGGCGCCGGCGAGGGCGCGCGGCGATCGCCGCGATCAGCAGGGCCGCTGCGATCGCGGAAGCACGAGACGCGTCGCGGCCGGTCGCATCGCGCAGGGCGGGCGCGCCTACCGCGCGGCACGCGCAGTCGCCGTCGTCGCCGGGCGCCGCGTCGAGCGGCTCGTCGCCGCCGGCGCCCGACGGGCCGGCGCCGCCGGTGGGGGCCCCCCCTCCCGTCCCGTTGCCGCTCGAGCCGCCGCTGCCCGCGCCGCCAGCGCCTCCGGCGCCGCCCGCCCCGACCTCGCCGTTGCACGCGGTCGGGTGCGTGGGACGCGTGCCGACGCAGTCCGTCGGCGAGGCGCACGACGGCTCGGGGAGCGTCGGCGGCGAGGAGCCGTCGCCGATGTCGCCCGGGTTCGGGTACGCGACCGCAACGGGCGTCCACGAGCCGCCGGCGTACTCCATCCAGCCGAACACCTTCTCCTGGTACGGCGCGGCGCCGCCGACGTCGGGGTTCCAGACGCCGCGCCCGGGATCGTAGTTGGGGTTGTTGGGGTTGTTGACGTAGGCGAGGCCGTTGTAGGCCCACGTCGCCTCGTACCAGTGCTCGATGATCGTCGGCTGGTTGTCGCCGACGCACTCGGTCGCGATCCACTTCGACGCGAGGATGCGGGTGCCGGTGGCGAGGTTGTAGGTCGCGTCGGCGGCGACGCGCTCGCGATCGAAGTCAGGCGCCTCTCCCACGTGCATGCCGCTCGTCACCTGGCCGACGCCGTAGCCGCAGTCGAACGAGATGATGGTCCGCTCGGCGCCGCCGACCTCGTCGCTCGGGGTGTCGGGCACGCAGAACTGCCGCCAGCCCGACTCCTGCATCGCGATCGCCTTGAGGAGCTCGCACGGGAAGCGCGCGGGCACGCTGTGGAGCGGCTCGGGGTTGCCGCAGCCTTGGCCGATGTCGCCGACCGTCGGTCCGGCGTCGCCCCAGCCCGCGGGGCCGAGCGAGACCAGGGCGAAGATCGACTCCCAATCGGCGGCGCTGGGGTCCGTCCCGGCCACGGCTTGGATGGCGCACCCGTGATCGTTGAACGCGCTCGAGGGGCTGTACGAAGGGCAGTAGGCGCCTGCGGCGCGCGCGCCCGTGACCAGCGCGGCGGTCGCCGCGGTCGCGATCGCGAGGCGGCCGAGGCGATCGACCCGACCGAAGCGAAGCGGAGGGCGGGTGTCCGCCGGGCGAGAGCCGGGCGGCGATTGCCGCGGGGGGTTCGGGGGCGGAGCCCCCAAGGAGGAGCGGCTCACTTCGCGCCTCCCGCGCCCACGAAGCCGGCGATCGTCACGCGCGCGCCCGGCGGCGCGGCGACGGACGCGGCGCTGCCGGTGGCCGTCTCGACGGCGAACGGCACCGGCAACGAGCCGGGCCTCGTGTGGAGCGCGGCCACCGAGGCGCCGTCGCTCGAGGTGGCGAGGACGAGATCGACGCCTTGGCCGAGCGGATCGGCGAGGGCGGGGCCGCCGCCGACGAGCCGCATCCCCGCCTTGCCCCCGGGGCTCAGGGCCACGACGGGCGGTGCGCCCGGATCGGCGCCCGGCGCAGCGGGCCACAGGTGCGGGGCGAGCGCGGCGGTCGCGCTCTGGTAGAGGCGCTTGCGCGCGCCGCTCTCGAGGTTGGCCTCGTCGACGACCCAGGTCGACGAGCTGGCCTCGTCGCGCTCCTCGAAGACGATCCTTCGCGCCGCCTCGTCGACCGAGAAGTCGCGCGCGAACGGGAGCAGATCGCCGAGGATGACGCGCACCTTGGCGCTGTCGGCGTCGACGCCGACGAGGTCCGCGCCCGCGGGGCCGACGCGGTACACGAGCACCTCGTTGTCGAAGGAGCCGGCGAGGAAGGCGAGGAAGCCGGTGTAGCTCAGCACCGGGCGCGTCGCGCCGGTCTCCGGATCGATCTCGTCGATCGAGAGCTGGTCGATGCGCATCGACGCCGGCGCGCTCTTCGAGCCGAGCGCGTCGGTCTCCGGGCCGGCGAGCCCGCGCGAGACGAAGACGCGGCCGGCCGGCGTGACCAGCGGCCGGCTCGCGTGGACCACGCCGTCGACGAGCCGCTCGGGCGGCGCGTGCGGCCGCAGCAGGAACAGGCTCGCCGCGAACGACGCGTCGCGCGTGGGCGCGGTGTCGGCGATCGCCACCACGGTGGACGAGCCGGGCAGCACCGCCCCGCGCACCGCCGCGCCGGGCAGGTGACCGAACGTCGCGACCGGCGCCAGCGCGGCGCCGCTCCCCCCGACCGGCGCGAGGTAGAGCGACGTGTGCTCGGCGCCCGGGCGTCCGGCGAGGAGCGCGAGCACGGACCCCGTCGTCGGGGTGTCGCCCGAAGCGAGGGCGCGGGGTGCACCGAGCCGGCCCCCGCCGAGCGGCACGGCGCCGGCGGCGAGCGCGAGCCCGGCCGCGAGGAGCGGGCGGAAGCGCATGCGGCGATGCTATCCGCCGACAGGGCACTGGGGAATGCGCGCAGCGCAAACGTCGGCGCGAGAGATCGCCGCGAACGCGATCCCGGTTGCGCCGACCCGACGGCCCTGGTCCCCTGGCGATCATGCAACAGCCGCCGGGAGGCGGCGGCTACGGCCCGCCGCCTGGAGGTTACGGTCCGCCTGGAGGTTACGGTCCGCCCGGCGGGGGCGGCTACGGGCCGCCGCCCGGCGGAGGCGGCTACGGCCCTCCGCCCGGCGGAGGCGGCTACGGCCCTCCGCCCGGCGGAGGCGGCTACGGGCCGCCGCCCGGCGGAGGCTACGGAGCGCCCGGCGGGTACGGTCCGCCGCCGGGTTACGGTCCGCCGCCCGGCGCGATTCCGCCGAAGGGCGGCGGCCCGAACGTCGCCGCCATCGTCCTCATCGTGCTCGTGGTGCTGGCGGTCACGGGCATCGGCGGCTGCGTTCTCTGCGTCTTCATCGGCCGATCCGCGAGCTCGCCGACCGCAAGCATCGACGGGCCCGGCGCGTCGGAGGGCTCGGGCTCGCCTCCGGCCTCGCAGGAGTGGATCACCTCGGACCGGCCGTACGTGAAGTTCCTCGCGCCGGCGGGCTGGAACAAGACGCTCCGCAACGGCTGGGCGATCTTCGAGTCGCCCGACGGCACCGCGGTCTTCACCTTCACCACGTTCAACCAGCCCGGCGAGTCGACGGCGAAGCTCGGTCGCGCGGCGATGGCGCTCGGCGTCGGCGAGGTGGCCTGGGGCTCGGTGAAGGTGGGCTCGATCGGGCAGGACAACTTCCTCGCCCACATCGGCGATGGCAGCTGCATGTTCAAGGGATCGCCCGGCGGTTACATCGAGTACGCCACGGTCGACGCGGGCGCGACCGATCAGATCCTGCTCATCTACGCCGTCTCCTCGCAGGCGACGCGCCAGCGCAAGGACGAGGTCGGCGTCTCGATCCGATCGCTGCAGCGGCGGTAGGCGCCGCGATCACGACGGGGCCCCGGCCCCAAACCCCCGAGGACGCGACGAGCTCGATCAGAACGCGCCGGTGAGCGCGACGCCGCCGTACTGCGGCCCGGCCGCCGGCGCGACGCCGACGAATCGCTCGGACGCCGGCGCACCCGTCGTCGTCGCGGCGGGCTTGTCGAAGACGAACTTCCAGACGAGCCCGCCGGCGATCGCGGCGACGCCGACGCCGATGGCCACGCCGCCGATCGTCGCCTTGGTGCGGCCGCCGTTGCCCTCGGCCTCGACGTCGGGAGAGCAGTTGACGCGGGTGGGGCACTGGTCCTCGGCGCTCGAGATGGCGCCGAGGCCGACCGGCAGGAGGATGGCGCCGACGATCGCGACGACGCCGCCGGCGCCGACCACGATCCACGGCGCGATGCCGGCGCCGCCGCCCGCCGTGGGCGGGGGCGGGGGAGGCTCGGTCGTCGTTCCCGTCGGCGGGGGCGGGGGAGGCGCGGCGCTGCCCGACGCCGTCGGCGGGGGCGCCGTCTTCATCGAGTTCTTGAGGTTGATGACCTTCTCCGAGATCGTGGCCGCGTCGGGCGCGTTGGGCGCGCGGGTCAGGTAGACCTCGAGCGTCTCGATGGCCGACTGCTTCTCGCCCTTCTTCTCGTAGGCGCTCGCGATGTTGAGCAGCAGCGCGTGCTTGGTGCAGTCGAGGCTGTACGCGTCGCGCCAGTACTGGATGGCGCGGTCGTAGTCGGCCTTGTCGAACCACTGCGCGGCCGCCCGGTGCGCGCCCTTGGCGCCTTCGACGTCCTGCGCCGTCGGCTCCTTGGTGCACTCGGGGAAGGTGATGGGGTCGCCCGATGCGGTGAGGGTGGTGCAGATCGTCACCGCGGAGGCGCCCAGAGCCACGAGCCAGCGGCTTCGGGAAAGCGAGTCAGACGACCGGGGCCGATCCCTGCGCATGCAGAAGTCCTCCAAGGGGATGGCGGCGAGCATACTGACGTCTCCGGTGCGCAGCGAAAAAATCGGGCCCCCGCGACGGGATCCGGCTTACCGGTCCCGCCCGACGAGCGTTCTGGTAGCCTCCCGCCGGTGATGCTCCCCGAGCGCAAGCAGATCCTCGTCGTCGACGACGAGGCCAACCTGCGGCGCGTGCTCAGCGCCCAGCTGAGCCGCGACGGATACGAGGTCCACACCGCCGAGGACGGCGAGGCCGGCCTCGCCTTCCTCAAGGAGCACCACATCGACCTGGTCATCACCGACCTCCGGATGCCCAAGGTCGACGGGATGGACCTGCTCCGCGCCGCGCTCCGCGACGATCCCTCGCGCCCCGTGGTCATGCTCACCGCCCACGGCACCGTCGACAACGCCGTGGAGGCGCTGAAGACGGGGGCGTTCGACTACATCACCAAGCCGTTCGACCAGAGCGAGGTCCGGGTGGTGGTGAAGAAGGCGCTGCGCACGCGCGATCTCGCCAGCGCCGACGCCACCCGCGACGTCGCCGCGACGCCGACCCGCGAGGGCGCGGCGCGCTTCGGGATCATCGGCGAGAGCCCGGCCATCCTCGAGCTCTACGCGATCCTCGAGCGCGTCGCCGACACGCCCACCACCGTGCTCGTCACCGGCGAGAGCGGCACCGGCAAGGAGCTCGTCGCCCGCGCCCTCCACGAGAACTCGAGCCTGCGCGACAAGCCCTTCATCAAGGTCAACTGCGCCGCCATCCCCAAGGACCTGATGGAGTCCGAGCTCTTCGGCTACGAGCGCGGCGCCTTCACCGGCGCGGTCGGGTCCAAGCCGGGGCGCTTCGAGCTCGCCTCGGGCGGCACCCTGTTCCTCGACGAGATCGGCGAGATCCCGAACGAGATGCAGGTGAAGCTGCTCCGGGTCCTCCAGGAGAGCGAGTTCGAGCGCGTCGGCGGGATCAAGACCATCCACGTCGACGTGCGCCTCGTCGCCGCGACGAACCGCGATCTGAAGCGCGAGATCCACCACGGGGCCTTCCGCGAGGACCTCTTCTACCGGCTCAACGTGGTGCCCATCGCCCTGCCGGCGCTGCGCGAGCGCAAGACCGACATCCCGCTCCTCGCCGGGCACTTCATCGCCAAGTTCAACGCGCGGCTCCGCAAGAGCATCGAGGGCGTCGACCACGAGGCGATGGAGAGGCTCTCGAGCTACGCCTGGCCGGGGAACATCCGCGAGCTCGAGAACGTGATCGAGCGCGCCGTCCTGTTCGCCGACGGGCAGCGCATCCGGCTCGACGACCTCCCCGAGGACGTCCGGAGCGGCGCCGGCGCCGAGCCGCCCCGGCTCCCCACCGCGTCGAGCCCGGGCCCGGCGGGATCGGGCGAGCCGCCCGGCGGAGCAGCCGCGGCCGACGAGGCCTCGGGCGCGACCGAGCACGGTGACGCTGGCGCGCGCTCGGACGGCCTCAAGGAGCAGGTCAAGGCGGCGATGAGCCGGCTCGAGCGCGAGCTCATCGTCCGCGCCCTGCAGCAGACGCAGGGCAACGTGACCCACGCCGCGCGCCTGCTCAAGATCTCGCGCAAGGGGCTGCAGCTCAAGATGAAGGAGCTGAACCTGCGGGAGCGCGACACCGAGTAGTCGTGCGCGCGCGCCTCGCTCTCCCGCTCCTCGCCGCCGCGGCGCTCGGCTCGGGGTGCCGGGCGGACGGCGCGGGCCGGCCGGATCTCGACGGCTCGACCGACGGCGCGCCGCCGTGGGACGTCTACCAGCCCCAGCCCGAGCCGCGCCCGGGGATGGTGTGGATCCCGCCCGGGGTGCTCATCGCCGGCACGCCCCCGGATCGCATCCCCCGCGTGCCCGACGAGGAGATGGCCGGCGAGCAGGTGGTGATGCGCGGCTTCTACATCGACACCTTCCCGTACCCGAACGAGGTCGGCGCCATCCCCACCACCAACCTGAGCCAGCCCGAGGCGCTCGCGATCTGCGAACAGCAGGGCAAGCGCCTCTGCACCGAGCTCGAGTGGGAGCGCGCCTGCAAGGGGCCAGGCAACACCAGCTACGAGTACGGCGACGTCTACAAGCCCAGCGTGTGCGGCACCGGCAGCGCGCGCGCGCTCACCCCCAACGGCGTCAACGCCGGCTGCCAGAGCGGCTTCGGCGTCCACGATCTCCACGGCGGGCCGTGGACCTGGACCTCGAGCCAGTGGGGCCGCGACGCCACGAAGCCCGGCCTCGTCGCGGTGCGCGGCGGCAACGGCTACGCCGGCGAGCTCGTCGGGCGCTGCGCCAACGGGAAGGGAATCAAGCCCGAGGCCCACCGCCCCGAGATCGGGGTGCGCTGCTGTGCCGGCGAGGTGAACTCCTTCGAGGTGGTGCTCGCGGTCACGCGCGGCGACGCGCTGGCGTGGCAGGCGCCGGACGCCAAGTTGGCCCCGAGGCTCGCCGAGCTCGCGCCCGAGGAGATCAAGGAGGCGACGCGGGGCCGCCGGCCCGAGGACGGGTTCAAGGTCGAGCGGATGTGGGCGTGGCATCCCCTCGGAAACGAGGAGCTCTGGATCGCGGGCGGGTGCGCGCACCCGCTCGGCCACGCCATGTGCGGCGTCGTCGTGGCGCGGATGCGCTTCGACGCGCCCGTCGCCCTCACCTTCGTCTCGACCGAGTGGTGGGAGCCGACCGTCGGCGAGACCGACACGGCGCGCGAGGTGTTCGTCTACGGCGGCGACAAGAACGGCGCCTTCCGCAAGAAGCTCAGCTACGAGTGGGGACGCCTCGTCACCGGCGACAAGCAGCGCAAGCGCAAGCACAAGGGCAAGCGCGAGCCGACGTACGACTGATGATCTCGGACTTGCGTCCGAGCGACGCCGCTCGACGCCCGAGGTCCGACGCCTCTTCTTCAGTCGCCCTCGGATCGCGCGCCGCGAGGCGCGCTCCGCTCATTGCGGCGCGGGCGGGACGACGAAGAGCACGTCGCGCGGGGTTCCGAGGACGAGCTCCACCGGCGCGGCGCCGTTGCGCGCCTTGATCGTCAGCGTCGCCTTGAACACCTGGGCGGTCGGCCCCTGCGGCAGCGTGGTGTTCGGCTTGACGACGATCTTGAAGCAGACCTTCTGCGAGGGGGTGACGCCGAGCGCCGTCTCGTTCACGGCGTCTTGCACGTTGACGAGGCCCTTCGGGCCGGACCAGAGATCGTCGAGCTGCGCGACGGCGTTGAGCGCGATGCAGGGCGTCCCGGGCTCCGCCTCGTCGTTCCCGCCCGAGGCGTTGACCGCGATCGACTCGATGAAGGTGTCGACGGCGTCGATCGGATCGGCGCCCGGCGCCGCGAGCGGGCGCAGGTCCAGCTTGATCGATTTGAGCAGCGCCTGGACGCCGTTGACGACGCTCTCCGAGACGCCCGTGCCGTTGGTCGAGGCGTCGAACACGAGCCGGCAGGTGCCGCCGGGATCGTCGGCCGTCGCCGGCCCGTCGGGCGGCAAGAGGGTGCCGGCGAGCCCGGTCCCGCAGAGGATGCCGCCGAACGCCGACGGCGACACCGTCGAGGCGACCTGCTCGGTGAGGTACGCCATGTCCTCGTAGGGATCGGTGCCGCCGCGCGAGCCGTCCTTGCACGAGACGCCGATGAAGCGAGCGCCCTTGGCGTTCATGGCGGTGACGAGCGTGTCGACCGTGGGCGTGGGGAAGGGCGGCTGCCCGTTGAAGCTGTAGGGATCGTGGAGCTGGATGGCGTTCGAGACCCTGCGCCCGTTGTGGAAGGCCGCGTCGGTGACCGCGACCAGGATCGGCAGTGCGCCGTTCCGGAAGTGGAGCGAGCCGAACGTCCCGCTGGGCGCGCCGGTCGGCGCGAGCTGCCCCGTGTCCCAGATGAGGAACTGATCGGTGAGGGCGCGGTGCATCGCCGCGATCTGCGATTCGGGGAAGTCGCCGCCGTCGTGCACGTTGAGCGTGAGGATGGCGGCGAGGTTGTCGGCGACGGCGGTGCTCACGAAGCCCTTCGGCCCGGCGACGTAGAAGGGCTGGTCGCCCACGTTGCCGTAGAGCCCGCTCGGGAAATCGTCGAAGCCGGCGACGCCGACGGCGAGGTCGGGGATGCTGGTGTGAAGGCTCTGGACGATCGTCGACATCCCGCTCTTCAGGTTCTGGATCTCGCCGCCCATCGTGGCGGTGGTGTCGACGAGGAAGGCGACGTCGCCCTGGTTGAGGTTCGTCTTCAGCGGGACGATGTTCTCCGGCGGGATCGCCGCCTCGAGGTAGGGCAGGACGAAGTAGTACTTGCCGAGCGTCCCCGGGGTCTCCAGCGGATCCCGGGCGTTCGACTCGAGCACGACCTCGATGAAGTCGCTCGTGCCGTCGTCGTCGCTGTCGGCGTCCTTGGGATCGGTCTCGTCGGCGTCGAGGACGCAGTCGAGGTTCGCGTCCTCCTCGGCGTCGTAGAGGCCGTCTCCGTCGGCGTCGAGATCGAGCGAGTCGTACTTGCCGTCGCTGTCGGTGTCGGGCGGCGGATCGGCGAGCGTCAGGCCGGGTCCGGCCTCGCAGGCGTCGTCGAGGCCGTCGCCGTCGCTGTCGGGATCGCGGAAGGCGGGGAGGCCGTCGGCGTCGGGGTCGGCCAGCCCCTCGAAGGTGTCGGCGATGGTGTCGTCGTCGCTGTCGAGGTCGTCGAGATCGGGGACGCCGTCGAGATCGCTGTCGACGGCCGCGCCGGCGTCGAGCTCGACGGTGTCCGGGAGCGAGTCGCCGTCGTTGTCGGGATCGACGTAGTCGGGGATGCCGTCGCCGTCCGTGTCGGCGGGGTTCGGCGCCGGCCGCGCCGGGTCGTACGCCGTGCCGTCCGGGTAGACCTCGAGCGCGTCGGGCAGGCCGTTGTCGTCGCTGTCGGTGTCGCGGAAGTCGGGCTTGCCGTCGCTGTCCGAGTCGAGCGGCGCGTTGCAGCCGACGCTCTTCGTCTGGCCCTCGTACGCGTCGGGGATGGAATCGCCGTCGCTGTCGTCGTCGAGGTAGTCGGCGGTCCCGTCGCCGTCGGTGTCGACGTTCGCGTCCTTGCCCTCGACCGCGTCCGGGATGTCGTCGCCGTCGGCGTCGGGCGGACACGCCGAGACGCCGCCCTGGCCGCCTTCGCCGCCGGTCGTCGACGAGCTCGACGAGACGGTGAGCGAGCCCCCGTCGCCGCCTCCTCCTTGGCTGCCCGAGCCGGTCGTCGCGCCGGTCGAGGACGAGATGTCGCTGCCCGGCGAGCACGCCGCGAGGGTGACGCCGAGCAGGGAGCCGAGCGCCGTGAGCCAGAGCGCGCTCGTCGCGAGGGGGCGGAGCATCGAAGCCATCGTGCGATGTTACTTGAAAACCGTGGTCGCCAGGTTCGGTCACGAGCGGGGGCTCTGCCCCCCGCGGCCGCCGGAGCGGAAGAGGCGTCGGACCTCGGGCCTCGAGAGGCGTTGCTCGGACGAATGTCCGACACCTCTTCAGCGCCGAGCACCGGGCGGCCGCCCCGAATTTGGGTATGCTCCTGTCTCCGCGTCCGCCGCACATGGTCCCCCCCACGGCCCTCTCCGACCCGAGCGCGCTCGCGACCCCCGGCCGCCCCGACGTGGACGCGCCCGCGGGCTCGGCCGACCCGCCAGCGGCCGCCGACGGCGGCGCCCACGCGAACGGGCTCGGGGCGCGTCCCCCGGTGTGGCCCGCGGCTCGGCGGCGCGCGATGCGGCGAGCGTTGGTCGCGCTCGCCCGGGAGCGGATCCACCGCACCGGCGGCGCGCGCCTCGGGCGGACGTTCGCGTGGCTCTCGACCGGTTTCTTCGCGGTGACGGCGATCGTCCTCAGGATCTCGGACGGCGAGCTCGTTGCGCTCTCCGGGCTCCTCCGATCGGCGGCCGTCTGGGCGGCGTGGCTCGCGGGCGCCCCGATCGCGCTCGCGGCGGCGCACGACCGGAGGGGGCGCGATCGCGCCGACGGCATCGACGCGCTCGCGGCCGCCCGCGGGGCGCCGCGCGGCGCCGTCGAGGCCGCGCGGACGCTGGCGGCGATGATGGAGGCGGCGGCGGCCGTGGGCGTCCCGGTGGTGCTGCTCGCGGCGCTCGACGCGGCGCTCTCCGGCTCCTTCCGGGTCCTCGGCCTCCGGCTCGCGGCGATGCTCGCGGTCGCGGTCTTCGCCGCGACCACCGGCGTCACCCTCGGCGGCGTCGCGGCGGCGAGCGGGCGCATCGGCGGCGCGCGCGGCCGCTCGCTCTTCATGGCGATCGTGATCGCGCCCTGGCTCGTCGCCGATTTCTTCGGGCACGCCTCGTGGTCGATCCCGGGGGCGCTCGGCGCGCTCTTGTCGTTCGGGATCGGTCTCGCCTCCGGCGGAGGCGCCGCGTGACCGCGTCGCGCCCGTCGATCCTGCTCGAGCGCCTCCACGCGGCGGACGCCGCCGGGCCGCGCCGCACGGCGCGCGGGCGCCTCGTCGGCGTCGATCTCGCGCTCGGCCCCGGCGTCCACGCCGTGCTCGGCGCGCCCGAGGACGGCACGCTCGCCCTCGTCGACGTGCTCACCGGCGCGCGACGGCCTCTGCGCGGCCGCGTCCTCGTTGCCGGGCGGCCGCCGGCCGAGAGCCCCGAGACGCGCGCGCGCATCGGGGCGCTCACCGCCGATCCCGAGCTGCCGGAGGCCCGCTCGGTCGGCGAGGCGGTCAGCCTCGCCATGCGCGCGCGAGGGGAGGGCGGGGAGCGCTTCGACGCCGTCCTCGATCCGATGGGGCTCTCGTCGCTCCACGCGCGCGACCCGCGCGGCCTCGCGTACCCCGAGGCGCGCGCCGTCGAGCTCTCGCTCGCGCTCACGACGCCGGCGCCGCTCGCGCTCGTCCTCCACGAGCCGCTCGCCGAGGTGTCGGTGCGCGAGGTGTCGCTGGTGCGGCGCCGCGCCCACGATCTCGCGCGCGCGGGGGCGTGCGTCCTCGTCACCACCTCGTCGCCGGCCGACGCTCGGGCGCTCGGCGATCGGATCTACGTGCTCCAGAAGGGTCTGCTGCTGCGGGGGGCCCACGGCGACGGCGACGGGCTCACGCCCGGGATCCCGCCGGTGCTGATCGCGTGGGTGCACGAGGCCGCTGCCTCCGCCGGCGAGCCGGGCGTAAGACAGCTCGCCGCCGCGCTCGGGCGCCGCCCGGAGGTCCTCGCGGTCTCGTGGGAGCTCGGCGGCGCGGACGGCGGCGGGGGCGCTGTCGTGCGCGTGCGCGGAGAGGACCTCGACGCCTGCGCCCTCGCGCTCTGCGAGGCCGCGATCGAGGCCGGCGTCGCCGTCGAGGCGATCTCCACCGCGGCGCCGGCGTTCGGCGAGGTGCGCTCGGCGACCGACACGCTCGTGGCCGGCTGGCGCGCGCGCGCCCGACGCGAGGCGGCGACCGCGGCGCCGCAGGGCGCAGCGCCCCCGCACGGCGCCGTCCCCCCCGGGCCGTCGTCCCAGTACGCGGCCCCGCCGTACGGAGCGGCGCCGCTGCAGCACGGCCCGGCCGCGCCGTATGGCTCCGCGGCGCCATACGGCTCCGCGCCGCCGTACCAAGCGGCGCCGCCGTACGGCTCCGCGCCGCCGTACCAAGCGGCGGCGCCGTACGGCTCCGCGCCGCCGTACCAAGCGGCGCCGCCGTATGGGTCGGCCCCCCCGCAGGGAGCCGCGCCGCCGCAGGTGGTGACGGCCACCGAGCCCGTCGTCGCGCCCCGCGCGACGCAGCCCTCGGACGCCCCCGATGCCGCCGCGGCGGTCGACGACGTCGCGCTTCCGGACGCCGCGGCCGAGCCCTCCCCCATCGCGCCGCACGAGGTCCGATGAGCGCGCCGCCCGAAACGTTCGGCGATCGAATCACCCTCCCCGGGCGCGGCGCGCCCACCCTGCCACCGGTGTCGGCGAGCCCGCTGCGCCCGGCGAGCCTCTCGACCGCGGTCGCGATCGGAGCGCGATTCGCGATCCGAAGGTTGTCGCGCCGCGGCCCGGCGCTCGCGTTCGGTCTCGCGTTCGCGCTCACCGTCGCGGGCGCGGTGATCGAGCGCAAGGTCGCCGGCGCCGGCGCGGTCGATCGCGCGCTCGCCGGCTGCTTCGGGCTGATGGTGCCGCTGCTCTCGTTCGCGCTCCTCCTCGCGACGACGGGGCGGGCGCGGCTCGCCGACGCCGCCTGGAGCGCCGCGCGTTACGGCGTGCCCCGGCGCGAGGTGGCGCTCGGCCTGGTCGCGGTCACCGCCGGCGCCGCCGCGACCGCGTCGGCGTTGCTCGCGCTGACGTCGGTCGCCGTGGCCCACACCGCCGCCTCGCCGCCGCTCGCGACCGACCTCTTCACCAGCGGGTGGATCGGTTTGCTCACCGGCGCCGCGTACGCCGGGTGGTTCGCGCTCGGCGCGAGCTTCGGCCGGCGCGGCGGCGGACGGCTCGTCCCGCTCCTGCTCGATTTCACGCTCGGCGGGGCCGGGATCGTCGCGGCGGTCTTGCCGCACGGCAACGCGCAGAACCTGCTCGGGGGCGCCGCGCCGCTCGGTCTCGCGCAGCCGGCGAGCGCCGCCGTCCTCATCGCCGCCTCCATCTTCACGGCGCTCGGTGCCGCGTTCCGCTGCAAGGAGTGACCCCATGACCGACCACTACGCCATCGATCCGGCCCGGTCCGAGGTGCGGGTGCGCACGCGCGCGAAGGGCATGCTCGCTGCGCTCGCGCACGATCTCGAGATCCGCGCCGAGGGCATCCACGGCCACGCGACCGCCGACGGCCCCGCCTGGGCGGTGGAGCTCACCGTGCCGGTCGGCAAGATGCGCGTCGCCGGCACCCTCCACGGCGACCGCCTCGACGCGGCGGCGCTCTCCGGCGGCGATCGCGCCGAGATCGAGCGCAAGCTCCGCGAGGACGTGCTCGCGACCCCCGACGTCATCGCGCGTGCGACCGGCGAGACGCGGGATCGCGGCGAGGTCGTCATCGCGCTGCGCGGCACCGCGCGCGCGCCCGTCCGCCAGCGCGTCGAAGCGAAGCCCGGCGGCGCGCCCGGCGGGGGCGAGCCCGAGGCCGAGCTCGTGGTGACCGGCTCGTGCGAGCTCTCGCTCAAGGCGCTCGGCGTGCGCGAGGTGAAGGGCCCGCTCGGCGCCTTCAAGATCGCCGACGCCGTCGAGCTCTTTTATACGATCACCGTGAAGCGCGCCTGATCGGGCGCGCCGTGGGGGCGGCGACGCGCTCCCCGCTCACTCGGCGTCGGCCGGCGGCGCCGTCACCTCGGGAGCGCCATCGCCGCGCGCGCACGGGCCGGGCTTCTGGTAGGGAGTGCCGCGGAGGCGCTTGGCCGCGACCGCGCTGCGCCACATCAGGTACGCCTTGTTGAAGCGGACCAGCTCGGAGGGCGAGAAGTACGGGTTGTTGGTGTGGCCCAGCGTCACCAGCGCCAGCACCTGCTCGGCGACGCTGACCGGGCAGCCCTCGAGCCGCACGTAGTCGTCGTTCCGGGCCATCGCCAGCTTGGCCGTGACGCTGACCATCTTCGCGTAGATGTCGTCGTGCGTCGCGGTGTACGGGTCCTTGGTGCTGCGGTCCTTGTAGACGCTCTGGATCTGGACGAGCTTCTCGCCGAGGTTGCCGCTCCACTTGGCGCAGTCGCCGATGAAGATCACCTTCTCGCCGGGATGGTGTCCGATCGGGCCCTCGTACGCGCCGAAGACGACGTGCATCCGGGGCATCTTCTCGTCGCACTCCTTGTCGTAGATGCGCAGGATCTCGATCGCCTCCTCGATCGCGCCCGGGCAGCCGCCCCAGCAGTAGTCGCTGTGCTCGGCCTCGGGCGGCGGCCCGGCGTACGCGGTGATGTGCGTTCCCTCGAAGTACTTCTCGACGCGGACGAGGCCCACCTTGAAGCCCTTGGCGCGCGAGCGCGCCTCGTCGAACGTCACGTCGCCGCGGAGATCGACCGCGTCGAGATCCATCGAGCCGAAGCCGCGCTCGGAAGCGAGGCGGATGTGCTCCACGTCGCGCGGATCGACGCCGATGATCCGGCAGCACACCGAGTCGACGGCGACCTGCGCGTCCCCCATGATCACGAGGCCGAGGTCGAAGGGGATGGGCGTGAGCATCCGCCCCTCGCCGGCGGTGATGGCGTCGATGGCGACGAACTGGGGCTGGACGATGTACTGCAGGTCGGCGACCTTCTCGTTGAGCCGGTGATCGTGATCGATGAGCCGGTGCCGGTCGTCCTGGATCCCGATGTAGTTCTTCATCGAGAAGGTGACCGTCGTCCACGGATGCGACTTGAACTTCGGGCAGTTCACGAAGAAGTCGGCCTTGGCCACGGGCTCGGGCGTGAACAGGTAGTCGCGGAGCCGCTCCTTGTGGGTGAGGCGGATCTCGACCTGCGGCTCCTCCTCGAAGTGGTAGTGCTTCACGCCCACGCGCCGGAGCATCGGGTAGTAGCCGGCGCCGTCGAAGGCGGCGCGCGTGGGCACCGTGATGCCGCAGCGCTCGCCCACGGCGAGCTCGGTCATCGCGCCCTCGTCGCGGTCCTTGAGCGCCCGGAGCACCCCTTCGACGAACTCGGGCCGCGTGTACGCGTGCGGGAACGTGTCCCCCGACGCGACGACGTTGGGCTTGAGCAGCGTGCGTCCGCGCGGCTTGAGCCCCAGCTCCTCGAGGCCCTCGCGGACGATGGTGCGGATGCGCTCCACGTCGTACGTCGGGCAGCTGCGCAGGATGACGCGGGGGCGGGCGTTGATCTTCATGGTGACCCGAGAGCGTAGGAGCGGGCGGCGCGCAGGGCAACGGCCGTCGGCCGGTCGCTGCGCCGGCGGCGAGCGGCGAGCTCTACGTCCGCGGCGATCGGCCCGCGTGACGGCGCCTGGGGATCGGGCACTTGCCACGGGCGCGGGCTCGAGGGCCGATCAGGAAGCGCGTCAGGTGGCGGCGGGAGCGGCGGCTGCCAGCGCGGCGAGGCGCGCGCGCAGCTCGCGGGTGGCGTCGATGAGGCGGCCTTCGAGCTCGAAGCCGTCGTCCACCTTGCGGCAGCGGTGGACCTTGATGCGCACCTCGGCGCCGGTCGCGCGCTCGCAGGCGACGAGGTTGCCCGACGGCCGCGCGCCGGGCGCGAACGCCGAGGTCGAGCGCAGGCGGATGCGCTCGCCGTCGAGCGCGGTCAGCCGCGCGTCGCCGCCCGTTGCCCAGCGGACATGCGGGGAGCTCGCCCCGGAGGCGTGGGGGTGATCCGCGCCGTCCATGCGGCCCGTCACTCTCCCCGCCGGCCGCGCGCGATCGCGGCGCGGGCCTCGCGCTCGGCGTCGCGCGTCTTGATGCTCTCGCGCTTGTCGCCCTTCTTCTTGCCCTTGGCGAGGGCGAGCTCGACCTTCACCCAACCATCCTTGAAGTAGAGGCGCGTCGCGGCGACCGTCATCCCGTCGCGCTCGATGCCGCGCTTGAGCGCCTCGATCTCGCTGGCGTGGAGCAGGAGCTTGCGCGCCCGCTTGGCCTCGTGGCCGAACGCCGCGCCCGGCAGCTCGGGGATGTTCACGCCGTGGAGGAACGCCTCGCCGCCTTGGATCATGCACCACGAGTCGGTGAGATCGGCCGACCCGTCGCGGAGCGTCTTCACCTCGCTCCCGAGGAGGACGAGCCCGGCCTCGAACTTGTCGCCGAGCTCGTAGTCGAAGCTCGCCCGCTTGTTGCGGACGATGAGCTTCTCGCCCGCGTTCTTCTTCTTCGCTTCGGCCACGATCGCGGGAGGGCCGGTACCGCGCCCGCGGCGGCGCGTCCACTCGAGCGACGGCGAATGCGGATCGCGCCGGGCTCGAGCGACCGCGAACGCGGATCGCGCCGGGGCTCGAGGACGGCCCGGGCGCGCCCGCGACGTTCGTACTACGGTAGCCGCCCGCTCCATGCACCCGATCCGGCTCCGAGGCGCGCGCACCCACAACCTCTCGGGCGTCGATCTCGATCTGCGTCCGGGCGAGCTCGTGGCGGTCACCGGCGTCTCGGGCGCGGGGAAGAGCTCGCTGGCGATCGACACGCTCTACTCGGAGGGCCAGCGCCGCTTCGTCGAGAGCTTCAGCCCGTACGCCCGTCAGTTCCTGGAGCGCCTCGAGCGCCCGCCCATCGACGCGCTCGACCCGGTCGCCGCCGGCGTCGCCGTCGATCGGCGCGCGCCGGTGAAGAGCTCGCGCTCGACGGTCGCGACGATGGCCGACCTCGAGCCTTACCTCTGCGCGCTCTTCGCGCGCGAAGCGATCCCGGTCTGCCCGGAGCACCGCGAGCTCGCGGTGAAGACCGATCCGGTGCTCGCCGCCGCGCGCGCCGCGCGGGAGTACCCCGGCGCCACCGCCGTGGTCACCTACCCGGTGCCTGCCGCCGGCACCGAGCAGTACCTCGACGCGCGCGAGGCGCTCCTCCGCGCCGGCTACCGCCGCGTCCTCGTCGGCGCCGAGGCGAAGGACCTCGACGAGGTCGCGCCCTCGGAGGCCCTCGCCGCGACCGGCGCCGTCGAGGTCGTCGTCGATCGCCTCAAGCTCGGCGCGCGCGACGAGCGCCGCGCCGGCGCGGCGCGCGGGGGGGCGGGGCGCCGCGCCGCCGGCGCGGCCGCGCGGCCCCACCCCGCCCGCGCGCCCGGCGCGCCCCCGCGCGGCCCGCGCCCCCCCCGCCGCCGGGGGGGGGCGGGGGGGGGGGGGGGGCCCCGCCCCGACGGCTCGGCCTCGCTGCACCTCACCTCCGGCGCGCCCGGAGCGCCGCCGCGCGTCCGGATCGCGCGCGGTCTCCTGTGCCCCACCTGCTTACGCGCCTTCGATCCGCCGCGGCCCGGCCTGTTCTCCTACCAGTCTCCGGCCGGGGCCTGCCGCGAGTGCCGCGGATTCGGCCGCACCATCGGCATCGACTACGACAAGGTGATCCCCGACGGCGCGCGCACGCTCCGCGGCGGCGCCATCCGCCCGTGGGGCGGCGCCTCGACGCAGTGGGAGCGGCGCGTCCTCCACAAGTTCTGCGAGCGCAGAGGCATCCCGCTCGACGCCCCCTGGGCCGAGCTCGAAGAGTCCCAGCGCGAGGCGATCCTCGAAGGGGAGGGGAGCTGGCGCGGCGGCAAGTTCCCGGGCGTCCGGGCTTGGTTCGGCTGGCTCGAGACGCGGACCTACAAGATGCACGTGCGCGTGCTGCTCGCGCGCTACCGCTCCTACGATCTCTGCAAGGTCTGCGACGGCAAGCGCCTCTCGCCGGAGTCGCTCCTCTACCAGGTCGCGGGCCTCGATCTCGCCGCCTGGCACGGGCTCGAGCTCGCCGACGCCCGCGCGCGCCTCGCCGAGCTCCGCGCCCAGACGGCGAACGGCGAGATCGCGCGCGCCGAGCTCGAGAGCCGGCTCGCGTACCTCGAGCGCGTCGGCCTCGGCTACCTCAGCCTCGACCGCCAGGCGCGCACGCTCTCGGGCGGCGAGTCGCAGCGCGTCTCGCTGACGTGTGCGCTCGGCACGTCGCTCACCGGAGCCCTGTTCGTGCTCGACGAGCCCACCGTGGGGCTGCACCCGTCCGACGTGCCGCCGCTCATCGAGGCGATGCGCGAGCTCGCCGCGCGCGGCAACGCCGTCCTCGTGGTCGAGCACGAGCCGCTCGTGATCGCCGCCGCCGACCGCGTCCTCGAGCTCGGGCCGGGCGCGGGGCCGCGCGGCGGCGCCATCGTCTTCGACGGCGCGCCCGATGCGCTCGCGCGCCGCGCCGATCTGCCCACCGGCCGCGCCCTCGCCGGGCGTTCCCCGGAGAACGCCGCCGACCAGCGCCCCGCCCGCGCGACGCGCGGCTCGGGGGCGGCGATCACGATCGTCGGCGCCCGCGCCAACAACCTCCGGGACGTCACGGTGCGCCTGCCGCTCGGCGCGGTCGTCGCCGTCACCGGCCCGAGCGGCTCGGGCAAGAGCACGCTCGTCGAGGAGATCCTCTACCGCGCCGTCGCCCGTGCGCGCGGCTACCGCGACGTCGAGCCGGCGGGCCCCCACCGGCGCATCGAGGGGACGAGCTCGATCCGTACGGTCACGCTCGTCGATCAGGCGCCGCTCGGGCGCACCTCGCGCGGCAACCCGGCGACCTACTCCGGGGCGTACGACCGCATCCGCGCGCTCTTCGCCGGCCTGCCGCAGGCGGAGGCGGCCGGCCTCACCCCCGGGCACTTCTCCTTCAACGTGGCGCTCGGCCGCTGCGAGGCGTGCGCCGGCGAGGGCTCGGAGACCATCGAGATGCAGTTCCTCGCCGACGTGGCGCTGACCTGCCCCTCGTGCCGCGGCCGCCGCTTCAAGGACCTCGTGCTCGACGTCAAGCTCGACGGCCGCTCCATCGCCGACGTGCTCGCGCTCTCGGTCGACGAGGCGCTCGCCGCGTTCGAGCGCGAGGCGGCCATCGTGCGCGCGCTCGGGCCCCTGACGCGCCTCGGGCTCGGATACCTCGCGCTCGGCCAGCCGCTCTCGACGCTCTCCGGCGGCGAGGCGCAGCGCCTCAAGCTCGCGCGCGCCCTGGCCGAGGCCACGCCGGGCGCCCTCTTCCTGCTCGACGAGCCCAGCGCCGGCCTGCACCCCGAGGAGGTGCGCCGCCTCAACGGCGCGCTCGGCGATCTGGTGCGCGCCGGCGCGAGCGTCGTCGTCGTCGATCACGATCTCGACGTCATCCGCGCCGCCGACTGGGTCGTCGACCTCGGCCCGGGCGCGGGCGCCGCGGGCGGCGAGGTCGTCGCCGAGGGCACGCCGGCCGAGGTCCTCGCCTCGGGCTCGCGGACCGGCCGCGCCCTCCGCGCCTCGCTCGAGCTCGCCGCGCTGCGCGCCGCCGAGC
>CAYJPW010000149.1:26185-26491 GCA_964372055.1 uncultured Polyangiaceae bacterium | reverse complement strand
GCCCCCCCTCGCGACCGAAGAGGTGTCGGGGCTTGCGGCGCCCCGCGGGGGTGCCGAGCGCCGCACGCTCTTGCGTCGGGCGCGCGTCGCGGCGAGGGTCGCGCGATGAGCGTCCGCCCGTTCGAGATCGAGATCCACGAGCACGTCGCCACCCTGTGGCTCGCCCACCCGGAGCGCCGGAACGCGATGGGCCCCGAGTTCTGGGCCGAGCTCCCCGGCGGCGTGGCGCGCCTGCGCGCCGCCGCCGCGGGGGGCGGGGTAGTGTTGGCGGCGCGCGGGGCGCCCGTCACCAGCGGGCGCGGTGTG
>CAYJPW010000149.1:0-26175 GCA_964372055.1 uncultured Polyangiaceae bacterium | reverse complement strand
GGGGGCCCGCCCCCCCGCGGCGCGCTTCCGGGTGGGCCCGCGTGTCGGGGGCGGGGCCCCGGGGGGGGGGGGCGCGCCGCGCCGCCGACGACGCGGTGCGCGCGGTAGTGATCGCGGCGCGCGGGCCGCACTTCACCAGCGGGCTCGATCTCGTCCGCATGGCGGCGGAGCTCGGCCCCGCCCTGCTCGAGGGGGGCACGGTCGCCGATCGGCTCGCGCTCTTCCGCAAGGTCGCCGAGATGCGGCGCGGCTTCGACGCCATCGTCGAGAGCGACAAGCCCTTCCTCGCCGCGGTGCAGGGCGTCTGCCTCGGCGGCGGCCTCGATCTCCTCGCCGCCTGCGACATCCGCCTCGCCGGCGCGAGCGCGCGCTTCTCGCTCCGCGAGACGAAGATCGCCATCGTCGCCGACATGGGGTCGCTCCACCGCCTCGAGGCCGTCATCGGCCGGGGCCACCTGCGCGAGCTCGCGTTCACCGGCAAGGACATCGACGCGGCGCGCGCCCGGGCGATCGGGCTCGTGAACGACGTCCTCGCGACCGACGAGGCCCTGCTCGAGGCGGCGCGCGCCATGGCGCGGGAAATCGCCGACAACAGCCCGCTCGTCGTCCAGGGGACGAAGCGGATGCTCCGGTTCGCCGCGCGACACGGCGAGGCGGCGGGCCTCGAGCACGTCGCGGCGTGGAACGCGGCGCACATCGCCAGCGAGGATCTGCGCGAGGCGATGAGCGCCTTCGCCGCGAAGCGATCGCCGCGATTCACCGGCCGCTAGCCTGCGGCGGAGCGAGCGTCGCGCGCGCCGAGGCGTGGACGAGGTCAGGCTCGGCGTACTGGGTCAGCGCCGCGCCGAGCGGCCCCCGCGTCCGGCGAGGCGGACGGCGAGCTCGATCGCCTCGCGCATGCCGCGCGCGTCCGCCGCGCCGGAGCCCGCGATGTCGTAGCCGGTGCCGTGGTCGACGCTGGTGCGGACGATCGGCAGGCCCAGGGTGACGTTGACGGCCTCGCCGAAGCCGAGGAGCTTGCACGGGATGGTCGCCTGGTCGTGGTACATGGCGACCACGCCGTCGAAGTGGCCGCCCGCCGCGAGGCGGAACGCCGTCTCGGCGCCGAGGGGGCCCTCGAGCTCGGCCGCGAGCCGCGAGGCGGCGAGGCGCCGGCGCGCGCGCCGCATCCCCGGCACGATGCGCGTCTGCTCCTCGCGGCCGAGCAGACCGCCCTCGCCGGCGTGCGGGTTGAGCGCGGCCACCGCGATGCGAGGGCGCGACGCGCCGAGGCGGCGGGCCAGGTGCACGAGCCAGAACGTGGCGGTGGCGACGGCGGCCGGCGTGATCGCGCGCGGCACCCGCGCGATCGGCAGGTGCGTCGTGACCAGCGCGGTGGTGAGCCGATCCGAGCGGAACGCCATGACCACCTCGCGCGCGCCCAGCCGCCGCGCCAGGTGCTCGGTGTGGCCGCGGAACCCGGCCGCGTCGCGCGCGCCGCTCGACGCGACCGCCTCCTTGGACACCGGACCGGTCACGAGCGCCGACGCCACGCCGGCGACGACGATCTCGGTGGCCTCGTCGATCCAGGCCAGCTGGCCGGCGCCGCCGTCGGCCGTGGGCCGGCCCGGATCCGGCGGCCGGGCGAGCGGCGTGGAGGCGATCCAGACGCCCACCTCCCCGGGCGCGAGCGCGCGCGCCGCGCGGCGACCGTCGACGGCCACGAGCCGTCGCGCCGCGACGCCGCGCAGCGCCGCCGCCCTGCGGATCACGTCGACGTCGCCGACCAGAACGCAGCGCGCGACGTCCTGGCGCGCGGCCCCGACGACGGCCACCTCGGGACCGATCCCCGCGGGGCAGCCGATGCTGACGGCGACCACCGGCCGCGCGTCGTCCCCTCGGGCGCTCCGCGTGCTCATCGGGCCGCTTGGCGGGCGCGCGACGGCGCGGCGCGCGCGGGCGCCGCGGCGCGGATCGGCGGACGCTGGTCCTTCCTCGTGGATCCGGCGCGCGCCTCGGCGCCTTCGGCGTGCTCGGGGGCGGTGAGCTTGTAGCCCGCCCCGCGCAGGGTCATGAGCGGGAGCGCGGGCCCGAGCTTGGCGCGCAGCCTCCGCACGTGGATGTCGACGGTGCGCGCGCCGCCCTCGTAGCGGTTGCCCCAGACGCGCGTGAGCAGCTCGGAGCGCGAGACGAGCTTGCCTCGCCGCTCCGAGAGGTACGCGAGCAGCGCGAACTCCTTCGCGGTGAGCGAGACCAGGTGCCCGTCGACCGTGACCTCGTGCGCCGAGCGATCGATGAAGATCGGCCCGACCTTCATCCGCTCCTCGGTGGCGAACTCGCTCCGCCGCCACTCGAGCGAGCGGATGCGCGCGTACAGCTCGGCAGGCACGTAGGGGACGAGGACGAAATCGTCGAAGCCGCTCGAGGGCTCGACGCGCGCCACCTGCGAGGTGCTCACCGCGACGATGGCGCCGACGCCCTCGAGGCGCGGCTCGCGCCGGAGCGCCCGCAGCGCGAGCGCGGCGAGGTCGGGCCGATCGATCGCCTCGACCACGATCGCCCTGGCCTCGCCCTCGTCGCGCGGGGACACCTCGCGTGCGCGCCTGCCCGCCTCCGATCCGGCCGGGGCGAACAAGCGCGAAGGCTCGTCCCAGAGGTCGAGCGTCCGCACCTCGGCGCCGAGCCCGCGCAGCACCGCGGCCGCGCCCTCGTCGCGCTCGAGATCGGGCCCGTGCCCGACGATCGCGATGAACGGCCGCCCCATGAGCCCGGCGCTATAGGGCCCTTGCCACGGAGGCGCAAGCAACGACCCTCGCCCGCCGGACCGCGGTGTGCCGCTCAGCCGATGCGGGTGCCGCCGACGGTGATGCGATCGATCTTGATCGTCGGACAGCCGACGCCGACCGGCACGCTCTGGCCGTCCTTGCCGCAGGTCCAGATGCCGTCGGAGGTCATCACGTCGCGGCCGAGCATGGTCACCTGCCGCAGCACCTCGGGCCCGTTGCCGATGAGGTTCACGCCCTTGAGCGGCGCCGTGAGCTTGCCGTCCTCGATGAGGTAGCTCTCGGTCAGCGAGAAGACGAAGTCGCCGTTGGAGATGTCGACCTGCCCGCCGCCGAACTTCTTGGCGAAGATGCCGCGCTTGACGCTCTGGAGGATGTCGCCCGGATCGTGGGGGCCGGCGAGGAGGATGGTGTTCGTCATGCGCGGCAGCGGCGCCGCGGCGAAGCTCTCCCGCCGGCCGTTGCCGGTGGGGGCGAGCTTGTAGTGCTTCGCCGAGAGGCGGTCGTGCATGTAGCCGGCGAGCCGGCCGTTCTCGATGAGCACGCTGCGCGCCGGCTCGTTCCCCTCGTCGTCGACGTTGATCGTGCCGCGCGACTGCAAGAGCGTCGCATCGTCGACGACGGTGCAGAGCTCGCTCGCGACCATGTTGCCGACCTGGCCCGCGTAGTTGCTCGTCCCCTTGCGGTTGAAGTCGGCCTCGAGCCCGTGCCCGACGGCCTCGTGCAAGAGGATCCCGCTGTCGCCGGGCGCGAGCACCACGTTCATCTCGCCGGCCGGCGCCTCGCGCGCGTCGAGCATGACGATCGCCTGGCGCGCCGCCTCGCGCGCGTGCCACTCGGGCGACTTCTCGTCGAAGTAGGCCATCGTCATCCGCCCGCCGCCGCCGCTCGATCCCTCCTGGCGCTTTCCGTCGCGCTCGGCGATGGCGCGCACGCCCATGCGGAGGAGCGGCTGCACGTCGTAGGTGAGGGCGCCGTCGCTCGTCGCGACCATGATCTCGCGCACCTCCTCCGAGAAGCTCGCCTCCGCCTTGATGATGTGCGGATCGTAGGCGAGCGCCGCCGCGCTGGCCCGCTCGAGCAGCGCCCGCTTGTCGACGCCGGGCACGTCGAGCGACAAGGTCCCAAGGTCGTAGCGGCGGGGCAGCGGCCTCGGCGAGAGCTGGATGCGCTCCTTGCCCCCGCCGCCGCTGGCGATCTGCGCCGCGGTCTCGGCGGCCCGCTTCATCGCCTCCCAGGTGAGGTCCTCGACGTACGCGTAGCCGGTCGCGTCTCCTCGCTGGACCCGGACGCCCACGCCCATCGCCACGCCGCGCGAGGCGGCCTTGAGGATGCCCTCGTCGAAGGTGAAGCCGCCGCCTGCGCGGTACTCGAAGAAGAGGTCGGCGTACTCGCCCCCCTTGGACAGCGCGACGGCGAGCAGGCGCTCGCACAGCGCAGCGTCGATGGCGTTGTCGCCTCCAGGGGCGAACGGCGCGGAGTACGCGAGGCTCTTGGTCATCCCGACCGTCGTGATCGATGTGGGCAGGCCCGTCAACCCGTCCCGTCGCGCGCTCCCGGCTGTGTGCATTTGTAAGCGTCCCCCGCTCTTCCCCCTACCCGGCTTCCCCACGCGACGACCCCAGCCGAGTGGGAACTCGCGCGGTCGGCTGCTATGCTCGAGGTTGGCCTCGCGGTGGTGGCCCGCCCCTTGGTCTGACTTGCCGTGCGTCCATCCGGGCGTCGGCGGACGCGTGTGATGCAACGAGGGTTCGCCCTCTCGAGGAGCCCCGACGAGTGGCGGTCGATCGCGAGAAGGTACTCCAGTCAGCGCAGAAGCTCATCGAGAAGAAGCGCTACGACAAGGCGATCCTCGAGCTCCAGAGGATCGTCGCGGAGGATCCCAAGGACGCGCGCACCCTGCTCAAGATCGGGGACTGCCACATCAACCTCGAGCAGTACGCCGAGGCCGTCACCACCTACGAGCGCGTCGGGCAGTTCTACTCGATGCAGGGCTTCGCCCTGAAGGCGATCGCGGTCTACAAGCAGATCCGCGAGATCATCAACAAGCACGCCCCGAACCTGCAGGATCGGTTCGGACACATCGTCCCCCGCCTCGCCGAGATCTACACGCAGCTCGGCCTCACCAGCGACGCGCTCGCCGCCTACGACGAGGTCGCCACGCGCCTGCAGCGCCTCGGTCGCGACCGCGACGCCATCGACATCTTCAGGAAGGTCGTCGATCTCGACCCGCAGAACCCGCTCCCGTACCTGCGGCTCGCCGAGGCGTTCGTCCGGGTCAAGGATCTCGAGAACGCGGTGCAGCGGTTCGGCGCGGCCGCCGAGATCCTCCTCAGGCTCGAGCGCCGCGAAGACGCGCTCAAGGTCGTCGAGCGCCTGCTCCAGTACCGCGCCGACGCCGCGTTCGCGCGCATGGCGGCCGAGATCTACCTCGAGCGCGGCCAGCCCAACGACGGGATGGCCGCGCTCACCAAGCTGCAGATCAGCTTCAAGGAGAACCCCAAGGACCTCGAGACGCTCGCCCTGCTCGCGCGCGCCTTCGACAAGCTCAACCAGGGTCCCAAGGCCATCGAGGTCCAGAAGGAGGCGGCCCGGATCGCGCGCGAGGCCGGCAAGCTCGACGCGTTCAACTCCCTCGTCGAGTCGCTCCTCTCCCGCGCGCCGAACGACGACGGGGTCAAGCAGCTCGCCGCGCTCCGCCAATCGGCTCGGCCCACGCCTCCGCCGGTCGTCGGGCCGGCGTCGTACGATCCGCGCGCCTCGATCGACGTCGAGGTCGACGACGTCGAGGAGGTCCTGCTCGAGGACGACGACGCCGAGGCGCCGTTCGTGCTCCGGCCGTCGCAGCATTCGATCCCGCCCCAGGTGGCGGCGCTCAAGGCCCCGATCCCCGCGGCGCAGATGTCGGCGCGCGCCCCGGCGCGGCCGGCGGTGCCCGCGCCGGAGCCGGCCGACCCCGCCGCGCGCGCGCGCCTCCTCCTCACCCGCGCCGACAACTTCCGCCGCGCGCAGGAGCACGAGCAGGCGGTCGCCCTCCTCCGCGGCGGCATCGTCGACCTGCCCGGCGCGCGCGAGCTGCGCGAGAAGCTCTGCGACCTGCTCATCGAGATGGGCGATCAGGACGGCGCCGTCCGCGAGATGCTCGCCTTCGCCCACCACCAGAGCGGCGCGGGCGACGTCGAAGGCGCGGCGCGCCTGCTCGACGAGATCCTCCTCCTCGAGCCCGGGCAGCCCGAGGCGGTGCGGATGCTCGGCGATCTCGGCTACGCGGTCCCGAGCGAGGCGTACGCCGAGGTCGCGCCCGACGCGCCCTCGCGCACGGCCTCCGGCAGCTATGATCCGAACGCGCCGCTGCCCTCGTACGACCTCGAGGAGGTCGGCGCGGCCGAGGTCCTCTCCCGCGCCACGCCGATCGGCGCCTCCGGCGACGGGCCCGCCGCGCAGCACCGCCCGGTGGCGACGAGCCAGCTCGACGATCCCTTCGCGGGCGAGGCGCCCCTGCCGAGCTTCCCCATGGACGAGGAGGCGACGCAGTTCATGGCGGTGCCCTCCTTCGTCGACCGGCGCTCGGCGGCGCCGCCCGCGCCGCCTCCGCCCCCGGCGCCGGCCGAGCCCGCCCAGCTCGACGAGGACGCCCTCGAGGAGGTCGAGTTCTTCACGCAGCACGGGATGTTCGACGAGGCGCGCGGCATCCTCTCGGAGCAGCTCTCGCGGCTGCCCAACCACCCGCTCTTGCTCGAGCGCCAGCGCGAGATCGAGGCGATGGCGTCGGCGGCCTCGTCGCCGGCCGATTCGCGCAGCGGCGCGCGCGAGGTGCCGCGCGCCGCCTCCGAGCCCGGCGCCGCCATCGACGAGGACCGCAGCTTCGACATCGCCGCCTCGCTCGACGCGCTCGACGCGCTCGACGCGCTCGAGGCCCCCGCCGGCGCGGGCCCGGTCGACGAGCAGCAGCAGATCAGCGTCGAGTCGGTGTTCGAGCAGTTCAAGGCCGGCGTCGCCGCGCAGATCCCCTCGTCGGACGCCTCGACACACTACGACCTCGGCGTCGCCTACCAGGAGATGGCGCTGCTCACCGACGCGATCCACGAGTTCGCGCTGGCGGCGCGCGATCCCGAGCGCGAGTGCGTGTGCCAGGCGCAGATCGGGATGATCCATCTCCAGCTCGGCGACGTCGAGGCCGCGGTCGACGCGTTCCTCCGCGGCCTCCAGGCGTCGCAGAAGACGGTCGAGCAGGAGCTGCAGCTCACCTACGAGATCGGCAACGCCTACGAGGTCCGTCGGCAGACCGACCAGGCGCTCTACTATTTCCAGCGCGTCGCCCGCATCAACCCCGAGTACAACGACATGCGCGGCGCGGTGAGCGCCCGCATCGCCCGCCTCCAACCCGCGCCCAAGGCCGCCGCGCAGCCGAAGGCCGTCGGCGCCGATCTCATGTCGGACGAGTTCGACGCCGCCTTCGACGATCTCCTGAGCCGAGGCGGCAAGCTCCCGTAGCGGCCCTCACCCCTGATCCCTCTCCCGGGGGGAGAGGGGAACGCGCTTCGGCGAAAGCGATCACCCCTCTCCCGGAGGGAGAGGGGCCGGGGGTGAGGTACCTAGATCGGGCTGAGGTTCACGATCCCGTCGATCGCCGGCCCGGTGTAGAAGTCCTGCACGCGCCGCATGTCGCCCTTCGCCACCGCGAACGCGACGGCCGCGCCCGCCGCCGCCGACGTCGCGTCGGCGCCCTGGCCGGGGACCTCGTCGCCGGTCGTGGGATCGAAGCCGGAGACGTCGCCGTTCGCCTTCACGCCGCCGAACCAGCCGGTCTTGGTGTAGCCGTTGCCCATCACGTAGAGCCAGTTGGCGTTGCCGGGCGTGCCGTCGGGCCAGCCGCCCTTCTGCAGCGGGTCCTTGGGCGTGTCGCCGTGCACCGTGAGGACGAAGCCGTCGGCGAGCGACCGCGACGAGCAGAGCGGATCCGGGACCGCGGCGAGGTCGTTCACGAACTCGTCGAGCATGAGCCCGAGCTGCGCCACCGTCGCCTGGAGGTTCTGCATGTCGCCGAAGGCGCCGTGCGGATCGTCGCGCATCGCGGGCAGGATGACGCTCGAGGTGAGGCCGAGCTTGAAGGCGCGCGCGGCCGTGATCAGCGTCCGCCCGATCTCGGCGAGCTTGTTGGGCGTGCCCGGATCGATGGCGTAGCGGGTGAGGTCCTCGTCGCTCGGCGCGAGCAGCGCGGCGAGGTTCTTGCCGAGGAAGTTGGCGCTCGTCTTCCCGGTGCGGAGGTTCTTGGCCCAGGTGGGGCGGCCGGCAGCCGCGTTGAGCCCGAGGAATGCCTTGTAGTACGCCTCGAAGAGGGCCGCGTCCTTGGGCAGCGCGAGCGTGGCGCGCGACGCGGCGCTGTTGAAGAGCTGCACCATGCCGTCGGCGCTCCCGACGGTGGCGATCTGCGGCGCGCCCGGCGCGTTGCCGAAGGCGACCGGCTCGACGCCGATGACCGGGAGGAGCGTGGGCGTGGCGCGCTGGATGGCGGCGACGACCGCGAGCATGCTCTGGCCGGCGCCGAGCTGCGCGGCCGATCCCGGCGTGGGGGTGTGCGTCTGGTTCGTGCCCGCCATGAACGCCGAGATGCGCTTGGTGCGATCGAGCCCCTGCCAGGGCGTCTCGGGCGCGAAGTAGAAGGGCTTGTCGGTGTCGCTCGCCTGGATCTGCTGGCCCTTGGCGTGGAAGGCGAAGTCGTCGTTGTTCGAGGTGGCGACGGCGACGTGCGGGAAGAGGAGCTGGAACCAGGCGAAGCCGCCGTCGCCGGCGACGATGTGGACCGAGCGCATCGTGGCCGAGCACGAGGCCTCGTCGGCCATCGCGGTGCCGGCGGTGTCGGCGACGACGTCGAGCACCTTGGCCCGGTCGAGCGCGAGCACGGCGCCGGCCGCGGCGGTCCAGCGGAGGAAGCTGCGGCGGGAGGTACCCTCGAGGTTCTTGAGGCGGTCGATGGCCATGGCGTCTCTCCCTTACTCGCAGGAATGCGCGGCGCTCAGCAGCGTCGCGACGGCGATCTTCTTGCCGGTGTCGATGTCCGAGGCGGCCTGCACCAGGCTGTCGCAGATGGCGAGGTGCTCGGCGGTCGCCGGGCGGCCGATGAGGCAGGTGACCGCGTCCTCGTTGCAGCGGTCCTCGGCGTCGAACATCGCCGGGCCCACGCCCTCGATCTGGCAGAGGGGCGCCGCCTGGAGGTTGGCGATGATCTCGGGGGCGGCCTGGACGAAGATGTCGAAGAGCTTGGCCGCGCCCGACGCGCTCCAGACGAGGGTCTCGCCGACGCGCGCGTCGTAGTTGGCCGCGCCGAGCGCGCCGCCGCCGCTCTTGTAGAGCTCGCCGGCGGCCGGGGGATCGCCGGTCGCGTCGATGTCGACCCCGAGCCCGACGAGGAGCTCGCGGAGCGCGTACATCTGGATCTTCTGGCACGAGTGCAGGCGCGTCCGGATCTCGGGCGGCCCCTCCTCCTGGCGCTGGGCCAGGACCTCGAAGGGATCGCGGCCGCCGTTGCCGCCGATGTCGGCCATGTGGTCGTGCGTGTTGTCCTTGCCGCCCGCGAAGGCGCCCGGCTGCTCGGGGATCTCCTGCGTCGGGTCGTCCTGGATGGGCGGCGCGTCGGGGCGCGAGGCGAGCTCGTTCGGCGGCGCGTCGGCGCAGCCGGCGAGCGAGGCGGCGGCGAGGGCCGCGGCGGCGAGGATCGAGGTGGTCGTTCGGTTCATGGCTCGTCTCCCTCGCGCGCTCAGAAGCTCGTGAAGTCCTCGCTGGCGAACATCGCCCGCAAGGTCTTCTTCAGGTTCATGCCGTTCTTGCCCATCTCGTCGAGGTAAGGCTGGAGGACCTCGGTGGGGACGGTCGAGAGATCGCTCACGATGTCCTCCTTCGACATCGTGTAGTTCCAGAGGCGCGCCACCGCGCACTCCGAGACGGCCGGATCGGCCGCCATCGCCGCGCCGAGGGCGGGCAGGTCGGCGGCCGGCTCGCCGTGACGCCAGGAGGTGACCTCGCCGGGGTTGAGCCAGTGGCCGAGCTCGGTGGCGACCGGCTCGGGCAGGACCGGCGTCATCACCTGCGGCGAAGCCTGCCAGTTGCCGGCCTCGTCGAAGTTCCCGAAGAGCGGCGCGATGTGGTTCATCGTCGTGTGGCAGTTGGCGCAGATGACGCTCTTGGTGTCCTGGAAGTCGATGGGCGCGGTCGCGACCGACTCGAACGGCCAGGGCGACACGTAGTCGGCGCCGTTCATCTGCACCGGCGCGTCCGAGTACTCGGCGGGGAACTTGGTGCAGACGAAGATCTCCTGCACCCAGCGCACGCGGCGGAAGGCCATGTTGCTGTAGAACTGGTGCATCACGCCGGGGTTCGTGAGGACGCCGGCGTGGGTGGCGACGCCGTTGTCGCAGTCGCCGTCGACGAAGGCGTGCGCGTCGTAGTCGTACGAGGGGCAGGTGCCGGCCTGCGCCGTGAACAGATCGCCGAAGGGCCGCCCCTCGACCATCACCCGCGCGGCGAAGATCGGCGCGGTGTCGCGGCTCGGGTTGCCGTCGGCCGCGGCGCCGCCCTGGCGCATCACGTCCTTCCACCACTTGATCATCCGCTCGGTGAAGCGCGGGTCCTCGAGCATCGCGTCGAGCTCGGTGAGGTACGCGGCCTTCTTGTCCGAGGCGGCCGCCACGCGCTTGATCTGGGCGAGCGTCGGCGGGGTGCGGACCAGCTTGAGCGAGGCGGTGCGGAGCGCCTCGCTGTAGTCGACGACGCGGTCGTCGAGCACGGTGTGCTCGGGCTCGGCCTGCTCGGTCGGGCCCGGAGCGTCGCCCGTGCCGCCGGTCTGCCCGGGGATCGCCGTCGAGCCGGGGCCGCCGAGCGTGCCGGGCGCCTCGGAGCTGCATGCTCCGAGCGTGGCCGCGAGGACGGCGACGAGGCCTCCGAGGGTGGCGCGCTGCTGCATGGACCGCCTGCCTTTCTCTGCCATGGTCATTGCTCCGCCGTGATCCACGGCGTGAGGGCGCTCTTGAAGCCGTCGAAGCTGCCCTGGTTGCCGTTGAACTTGTAGGGGTGCGTAGCGCTGCCGCCCGGATCCGTGGTCACGAAGATCTGGCTCTGCGCCGGATCGCTCGGGTCGATGCGGTTGCGCACCTGGGCGCACGCTGCGGCGGGGTCGGCGCCGAGATCGCTCATGTCGACCGCCGACGTCGCCTGCGCGTTCGAGCCGCCGTGGCAGTTGGCGCAGGTGCCGAGCGGGCCCTGGGCGTTGGCGATGAAGGCGTCCACGTCCTTGCAGCCGCCGCCGGCCCCGCCCTCGACGCCGCCGTCGACCTGCACGGTGGAGTAGGGCTCGATGGTCTCGAAGGCGACGCTGAGGCGCGCCTCGGCCTGCCAGTTGGTGAGGATGAGGGTGCCGGGCCCGAGGTCGCCGACGACGCTGACGTCGAAGCTCTGATCGACGTTGGAGAAGCTGTCCACGGGATCGGGATCGGCCTCGCCGCCCTTCGGGTACACGACGAAGAGCGGGTGGACCATGTGGACGCCCATGTCGGCGCTGGTGAACACCTGGAGGTTGGAGAGCTCGAGCGTGGTGTCGCTCAGCGTGGAGGCGGTGAAGATGATCGCGCTGCCGACGAAGTCGGCGCCGAGCGGGTCGAGGTAGATGACGTTGATCGAGCCCAGCTTGGGCACGAAGGGCTCGATCGACGGGCCCGTCTCGACGACCGCGTCGCCGATGCCCTTGGCCTCCTCCTCGAGCCACGCCACGACCTTGGGGCGGAGCGTGTCGGCGAGGGCGTCGCTATCGAGGTTCGTGCCCGAGTGGCCGCTCATGCTCACGGCGTACGTGAGGAACGCGCTCTGCGACGGGTCCTTGGTGACCAGGCCCGGCCAGCTCACCACCGAGTGGTAACGATCGGGCGCGGCGAGGAACGGCGTGTCGGCGATGCCGCCGGCCTCGTGGCAGGTGCCGCAGGCGGCGACCAGATCGGGCTCGAGCGCCGCGAACATCTCCTGGCCCTTGTTCGGAGCGTTGCCCGCGTCGGGCGTGCCGGAGCCGGTGCTCGTCCCCGACGGGGTCCCCGCGAGGGTGCTGGGCTCCTCGGCCGCGCAGCCCGCGGCGGCGGCGGCGGTCGCGGCGGCGGCGGCGCAAGCGCAGAGGCAGAGGGCGCGGAAGGAGCGAGTTCGATCGAGAGCTGACATCGAAGGACGCGTCCCCCAAAGCACTTCCCGCGCCAGGTCAGTGCCGCAGCGCGACCCGTGTCCGATGCGCGAAACGCGCAGCAATTCGAGGGTGCGCACACGTGCGACATCGTTCCCTGGCCGCGCCTACTGGATCGATATTGATCCATGTCAACTCGGCTCGTAGAGCCGCTCGCGCGGCGCGAATGCGAAGCGCGCGAGGGCCTCACGTCCGCCGGAAATTGGTCCCGATCGACGCCGGGCGTGTACCGGCGAAGTCATGAACCGACTGCACCTCTCCGGGACGCGAGCCGCTCACGCGCTCGCTTGCACGACCGTCGCCCTCTCGCTCGCCGCGTTCGGCTGCGGCCACGCCGCGGTGAACCACGGCGCGGGGGCGCCCGAGGCGGCGGCGCGGACGGCGCTCGCCCACACGACGGCCGCGCCCGCGGCCGACGACGCGACCGAGACCGCGCGCGCGGAGGACGGCGCTGCCGCGTCGGGCCGCGCCGCCGGCGACTTCATCGTCTACAAGTTCTCGGGCACCTTCCGGAAGGCGCCGCTCACGCTCACGCAGCGGGTCGTCTCCCGCGAGGGCGCCTCGATCACCGTCGACGTGACCCTCGAGGGCGCCGGCAAGACGACGGCGCTGCGGGTCCGGATGAGCGACGCGCCGAGCACGCGCGGCGAGGTCGAGAGCGTCAGGCGCCTGGAGAACGGCGCCGAGCGCGATGCCGGGATCGAGGTTTACGAGGCGCTCATGGCCGAGGTGGCGCTCGCCGCCGACCAGAACGAGGAGCTGCTCGGCACCGAGGACCGCACCGTCGACGTCGGCGGCGCGGCGCTCGCGGTGAAGCAGACGAGCTACCGCGTGAAGGTCGGCAAGCAGAAGGCGACGCTGAAGACGCTGGAGCGCGACGGCTTCGCCTGGGGCGATCTCGGCGGCGAGATCACCGCGAAGGACGGCACCGTGCTCTACAAGGCGGAGGTCGTCGACATGGGCGGCGCCGCCGCGCCCACCAAGATCGAGACCGTCGCGACCTCGACGTACGACGAGTGAGCCCGCACGGGAGCGCGCGTTGATCCTGCTTCTCTTCCTTCTCGCTTCTCGTCTGCCCCGCTGGCTGGGCGCGCGCTCCGGCGCCGCCCTGCCGGCCGCACCCGCCGCTCAGTCGTGAGCGGGGGCTCTGCCCCCGCGCCCCCGGAGCTGAAGAGGCGTCGGACCTCGGGTGTCGAATGGCGTTGGTCGGACGAATGTCCGACACCTCTTCAGCCGCGCGCCCGCGGCGCGCGCGGCCTCAGGCCTTCGGGGCTTCGCGAGCTCGGCGCTGGCGCAGCGCCGACAGCGTGACGCAGACGACGAACGTGACCGCGCCGACGAGGGCGACCAGGACGCCGAAGTCGAAGACGTAGTGGGCGTCCGACGCCCCGCCCGTCCCCATCAAGAAGATGCCGAACAGCGTGATGCCCGCGCCGACGACCGGATCCGGGCCGCGCTCGGCGGCGTCGCCGTGGAGATCGATGCGGTCGTCGCCGATGTTGTGCGTCACGAGCCGAACTGTAGCAAACTCGGCGTCCCATCGAAAGGCAGGGACATGGCCCGACACGACATGCGCGCCGATTCGCGTGACCCGCAGGGCCGAGAGGGCCGGCTCGGACCCGGCGAGGTGACCAAGGCCAGCCGGAGCACCAAGACCGCCGGAGAGCACGCTGCCCGCGGGCGCCACCGGATGAAGGTCGTCGCCTCCGGCGGGGGAGCGGACGCGACGGCGCCGAAGCGGCCGCGCGGCCCGGTCACGATCTTCCACAACCCGCGCTGCTCGACCTCGCGCAAGGTGTTGGCCCGCCTCCAGGAGGTCGGGCTCGATCCGATCGTCGTCGAGTACCTGACCGCGCCGCCTTCGGCGCTCCTGCTCGCCGACATCGCGCGCAAGGCCGGCCTGCACCCGCGCGAGATGATCCGGACGAAGGAGGGCGAGTTCGCCGCCCTCGGCCGCAAGCTCGAGGACCTCAGCGCCGCCGCGGCGATCGCGGCGATGGTCGAGCACCCCATCCTCATCCAGCGACCCATCGTGGTGCGCGGGCCCCGGGCGCTCATCGCGCGCCCGCCCGAGCGGGTCGACGAGATCCTGGGGCCGCCGGCGCCGGTCATCCCGATCCAGAAGCTCCGACGGGCCCGCCGCAAGTCGCCGTGAGCGGCCTCGAAGGGCTGCGCGTCGTCGCCTTCGAGAGCCGCCGCGCGGCAGAGCTCGCGTCGCTGGTCGAGCGGCACGGCGGCGTCGCCGTCCCGGCGCCGTCGATGCGCGAGATCCCGCGAGAGGACAACGGGCCCGCGCAGCGCTTCGCGGACGCGCTCGGCAGCGGAGCGCTCGACGTCGTCGTCCTGATGACCGGCGTGGGCGCGCGGGCGCTCGTCGCCGCCGTGGAGCCTCGGCTCGCCGCGCCCGAGCTCGCCGCGGCGCTCTCCCGCGTCCGCGTGGTCGCGCGCGGCCCCAAGCCCGCCGCGGTGCTGCGCGAGCTCGGCGTCACCGGCTTCGTCACCGCGCCCGAGCCGAACACCTGGCGCGAGGTAGCCGCCGCCGTCGAGGCGGCGTCGCCGTCGCCCTGCCGCATCGGCGTCCAGGAGCACGGCGAGCCGAGCCACGATCTCTACGCGGCGCTCGAGCGCGCCGGGCACACCGTCACGGCGCTCGCGGTCTACCGCTGGGCGCTCCCCGAGGACACCGCGCCCCTCCGTGCCGCGCTGCACGCGATCGCGCGAGGCGAGGCGCGCGTCGCGCTCTTCACGAGCCAGGCGCAGCTCGCGCACGCCCTCGCGATCGCGCGCGACGAGGCCATCGAGCCCGCGGTGATCGCGGCGCTCCGGCGCGGGATCGTGGGCTCGATCGGCCCGGTCTGCTCCGAGGCGCTCGCGGCCGCGGGCCTAAGCCCCGACGTCGAGCCCGAGCACCCGAAGATGGGACACCTGGTGAAGGCGGTCGCGGAGCGCGCGGCGGCCATCCTCGCCCGCAAGGACGGCGAGGCTCGGAGCGGCCGCTGAAGACGGCGGAGAGGCGAGCTCCGCGGCTACCTCGCGGCGCTGCCGGCACCGCGCTGGACGCCCTGCTCCGCCGCGCGAGACGGCTCGAGCAGGGCCGCCTCGGCGCCGAGGCAGACCTCGGCCTGGCGGAGGATCGTCGTCGCGCGCTCGGCGGCCATCGCCGAGATCTCGGCGTCGCCGCGCCGGTCGGCGGCGATGTCGGCGAGCGGCCGCAGCGAGGCGAGCTTGTCGCGCACGCAGGCGACGGCGACGACGTCGTTCGCCCCCGCCGCGCGCTCGAGCATCGCCTGCGCCCGGCAGAGCGCGTGCGAGACCGTGCCGGCCGGCCCGCAAGGGAGCTGATCCCACGAGGCTCGGCGCGGCGCCTGGCCGACGGGGGCCTCGAGCTCCACGCCGCGTCCGGCGAAGACGACGTCGAGCGCGCCCTCCCTCGAGCCCACGTCGACCCGCACCATCGCCGGCGCGGCGCCGACGCGGAACACCTGCGCCGTCCGGAGCGTCGAGACGCCGTCCGCGGGAGCCTGGCCGGCGCACGCGAGCACCTGGAGCGTGTGCTCGCCGGGCGCGAGCGGGACCCGCGCGGCGACCGCGGGCTCGCCCCCGGCGGGAGGGAGCGCCACGAGCGGCAGCCGCCGCTCGTCGACGAGGAGGGTGACCCGCGCCACCTCGAACGGCGCCTCGGTCCGGTTCGCGAGCACGATGGTGGTCGTGCCCGGGGTCGTGCCCAGCTCGGGCTCCCGCGCGGGCCCGCCGCAGGCGGCCGCACCGAGCGACAGCCCCAGCACCGCGACGAGCCAGCCTTTCCCGAGCACGCCCGATGAGTTGCCCGGGGCGCCGGCGGAGTTCACTCCTCGCGCCGCCCGGAGTAGAAGTGCGACAGAGGCATGAACCAGCGCCGCTTCATCCCGCGCGTCCTCTCGGAGCGCTACCGGCTGATCCGCCAGATCGGCGGGGGCGGCATGGGCAAGGTCTACGAGGCCGAGGTCGTGCGCACCGGCCTCCACGTCGCGGTCAAGATGCTGCACCCGCTGATGGCGCAGGACGAGGAGGCGCGCATCCGGCTCGCGCGCGAGTGCGAGCTGGTTCACGAGGTCGACCACGACGCCCTCGTCCCCATCATCGACATCGACGAGGACACCGACGGCGCGCCGTTCGTGGTCATGGAGCTGCTCCAGGGCGAGGACCTCCGGAGCAAGCTCGACAGCGACAAGTGCCTGTCGATCAAGGACTCGATCTGGATCGCCTGGCACGTGGCCGACGCCCTGGGCGCCGTGCACGAGGCCAAGGTCGTCCACCGCGATCTCAAGCCCGAGAACATCTTCCTCCAGCGCCAGCGCCACGTCCCGGTGCGCGTCCGCATCCTCGACTTCGGCATCGCCAAGGCGCGCGAGCGCCTCACCCACGACTCGATCACGCTCACGCGCGACGGCCGCGCGCTCGGCACGCCCGCCTACATGTCGCCGGAGCAGGCGCGCGGCGACCGGAACATCGATCTGCGCACCGACGTCTACGGCCTCGCCGTCGTGCTCTACGAGATGCTCACCGGCCAATCGCCGTACCCGGGCGGCGACGAGGCCGGCCCCCTCTATCTGCTCCAGATCATCCGCGAGCGCGAGCCCATCCCGCTCCGCCAGCTCCGCCCCGACGCGTCGCGCTCGCTCGAGCTCTTGCTCGCGTGCGCGCTCGAGAAGAACCGCGAGAACCGGGTCGGTTCGATGGAGGAGCTCATGACCGCGCTCTCCGCGATCGCGGCCGAGCCCATCCCCGGCGCCCCCGTCACCGATCTCGAGTGGGGCGACGAGCCGCGCCTCCAGCAGCACGGCCGCGCTCCGAAGGGCACGGCCTCGCGCCCGGTCGCGAAGAAGACGCGCAAGACCACGCGCTGAGCGCACCCGAAGCGTGAGCTCACGGGGAGTCGGGGAGTCGGGGAGGATTTCCTTCGGTCGATCCGCGTGCACGCCGAGCGAAGAGGTGTCGGACATGGGTCCGAGCAACGCCGCTCGACGTCGCGAGGTCCGACGCCTCTTCAGTCCGGGGTGCGGGGGCGAGCGCCGACGCTAGCTCGGCCGCGGCGTGTCGAGGATCTCTTCGGGCGGGACGCCGATCTCGGCGGCGATGACGCGGAGCTCGGCCCGCTCGGCTTCGCTCATGCGGCCGTCGGTGCCGGCGAGCTGCGCGAGCAGGCGGAGGACCTGTCGGCGCTCGCGCCCGTCGCAGAGCGCCTTGATCTCGCGGTAGCAGAGCGCGATCTCCTCCTCGCTCATCGAGGGGATCTTTCCCTTGAGCGCGGTGCACACCGCGTCGACGCCGCTCGAGGAGAGGCGGTCGACGTGGGCGAGCAGGTCGCGCAGCTTCGCCTCCTCCTCGTCCGTGAAGTGGCCGTCGGCGCACGCCATCTTGCCGAGGAGGGCGACGACGATGGTGATGTACCGCACCACGACACCCTCGTCGTTGGGGAGCGCCTCGCGCAGGGCGACGCGCAGCGCGTCGAGGTTCGGGTACTCGTCGCCGTCCCGAATGCCCAGCCAGGAGAGCAGTCCCATCAGGGTGCGGCGGGCGGCTCGCCGTTGGCGACGGCCGGCGCCGCGACCGCGTCGGCGCCGGGCGTTGCGGACGGGGCCGCGGCCTGCCCGGGCGGCTTCGCCCAGTGCTCGACCAGATCCGGCAGCGCGGTGGCCGCCATCTGGATGAGGTGGGCCATGTGGTCCTCGGGCTCGTTGCCGCCGTAGCCGCGCACGTGCAGCCCGCCGGCGTTCGCCTCGCTCAGCGGATTGAGCAGGCGCATCTTCTTCTTGGGCACCACGCCGTCGATCGTCGTCAGCGGCGGGATGGCGGGCGAGACGCCCCCGTCCTTGCGCTCGACGTGAACGGCCGCCAGGAGCGCATCGGTCGTCTTGTGCGTGCCCGCGTAGTCGATGGGATCGATCTCGGAGTGCGTGATCGTCATGAGCGTCTCGCCCCGGACGGCGCGCTCGGCGAAGCGCTGGAACGGCGCGAGGCCCGCCAGGTTCAGGTCCTGCGTCTTGCCCATGTAGCCGATGTGGATGCCGTCGAGCAGGACGACGGCGTCGACGCGGTCGGCGATCGACGGCTGCTCGAGCATGCGCACGATCGCGCCGTAGCCCGCGCTCCACGCCGCGAGGCCGAGGCGGCGCTGGAACGGCCGGCGCAGCCCTCGCTTCTCCATGCGGTCGCGGACCCGGCCCTCGATGTCCTTGAGGATCATCGGGCTCGCGAACCTCTCCTCGTAGATCCCCGATCCGATGCCCAAGTTGAAGATGACGACGACGCAGTTCGCCTTGGCGATGGCGAAGCTCTCCTCGACGAGATCGGTGTTCCCGTGGAAGAAGACGACGAGGTCGTACGCGCCGTCCTCCGACTGGAACGTGGGCGGGATCGTGAGGAGGCCGCCCGCGATCGGGCTGCGACCCTTGCGCGCGAGCTTGGCGTCGGCGCGGGCCGACTCGCTGTAGTCCGGCGTGACCGCCGGCTCGTTGTCCTGGACGAGGTTGACGAACGGAATGTTCGCGCCCGATTGCGCGAGGCCGGGCATCGCCTCGCGGAGCCGGCCGATGCCGACCACGCCCAATCCCATCGTCACGCCGAGCGCGAGGGCCGCGGGCGCGAGCCGCCGCGGCCCGACCCACGCCGGACGCGGCCGCGGCGGGGGCGCCAGCGAGGGCATCGGAATCGTGGGCCGCACCGGCTCGGCGGGCGGGATCATCGAGACCGTCGGCCGGATGGACCCGGGGATCTCTTCGTCTCCTCCCGGAGGTGGGGCTTCCGAGGGCGCTACCATAGGTGAGAATGCGACCCTATCGGGTGGCGATCGTCAACCACGCAACGTGCAGACCCCCCAATGAGGAGAGGGATGATGCGCGGATGTGAGTCTCGATCGCTGGTTGTGGGACGCGCGCCCTACCTCGACGTCACAGATCGTCGCCGGATTCGCCGCCCAGCCAATCGCTGATGGGATCGTCGGTCTTCGGCGTCTTGAGGATGGCGCCGTCGGGCCCGTCCTTGCGCACGATGAGCGTGCGCCGCGTCGTGGTGTCGGGCGTCTCGCGCGCGACCACCGTGATCACGTTCACGCCGGGGCGGAGCGGGGCGTCGAAGTCGAACGCGGCCTTCTTGGGGTCGGCCCCGTCGCGGTTCGACCGGTAGTAGAGCTTCCGCGATCCGACGAAGACGTACATGTCGAGGAGGCGCTCGCTGTCCGAGGCGACGCCCGAGATCTTCACCTTGTCGTCGCGCGTCGCCATCGAGGCCGCCTTGACCTCGAGCGTCGGCGGCGCGTGCGAGTACAGATCGTCGAAGGTGAGCGGTGCGGCGGCCGATCCGACGCCGGCCACGAGCTCCGCGCTGGGCGCGAACGCGAAGCGCCCGTTGCCGAGATCGAGCTTCTCGAACTCGCCCACCTTGCCGAGCGAGCTCACCACGGCGCCGGGCGCGAGACGGCCGAACGCGCGCTCGTTCTTCTCGGCGCTCGGCAGGAGGGTGGCGCCCGAGGGCCCCACCTTCATCGCCACGCCCTGCCCCTTCGGCGCGGGGCCGGCGGGCTGGATGGGGATCTTCACCTTCTCGCTCGCGAACTCGCGCAGGTCGCGATCGCCGACCGAGAGCGAGAGCGTCGCCTCCGGCTCGGCGAGCTGGGGCTCGACGTCGAAGGTGAAGGCGACCCGGCGCACGTCGCCGGGGCTCATGTTCGAGATGTCGAACCGCCCCGCGTGCAGGAGCAGCCCATCGCCCGAGAGGTTCGCGATGTTGGCCTGGGTGTCGTACGAGCGGCCCTTCCCCACGTTCTTGACCGTGAGGTACATGCTGACCTGCTCGCCCTTCTGCACGCGCCCGTCGCCGTTGCCGCGGCGATCGTCGACGATCTGGTAGGCGTACTGGAAGAGCGGCCGCTCGAGCGCGCGCACCGTCGGGCGGATCTCGGCGAGGGGCAGCTCGGCGTTCGCGGCCGCCTCGAGCTTCACGCTGACGCCGTCGCTGCGCGAGAGGGCGTCCATCGGGATCTTGCAGCTGCGCTTGGCGCCCGCGGCCTTGGGCTTGGTCGAGCCCGCCTTGCGGCCCTCGACCTCGCACCAGCCGAGCGGCGTCCTCGCCGTCTTCGACTGGCCCGGGCCGATCTTGCCGAGCACCAGCTCCTTGCCGTCGAAGTAGGGGTTGTCGCTCTCGGTCGTGCCGCGGAGCCGGTAGATGGGCTGCTTGCCGTTGTTCTTGACGGTGACCTTGAGCTCCATCGGCTCGCCGGCCGCGACCTCGCCGCCGGCGCGATCGGTCTCGAGCTTCACCTCGACGTCGCCCTTGGCCGGCGGCGCGGCGCCCTCGGGCGCGTCGGCCCAGTCGATCCCGAGCTTGCCGAGCTCGGCCGCGACCTTGCCGAGCTCCTCGCGCCGGACCTGCTCGACGTAGTCGTGCGACGCCTTGAGCTCGTCGAGGCGGCGCGCGTTGGGCGGCATGCGCTGGGCGAGATCGCGCGCGAAGCGGATGGGGAAGTCGAGCTCGAACTGGTCCTCGATGTCGCCGCCGCGGTCCCGCATCGCCTCGCGATCGGCGCTGGTGAACTGGTAGCGGACCACCTCGACCGGCTTGCCGCCGGGCGTGGCGCGCGAGTTGTTGAGGTGCGCCGAGAGATCGCGCTCGCGGAGGCCGTCCTTCTGGACGGTGAGGTCCATCTCGAGCTCGTCGACCGTCATCGGATCGAGCTCGACGTCGGGGGTGACGCCGACGCCCTGGATCGAGACGTCGCTCGGGCCGGTGAGGTACTGGGCGATGGTGAGCTTGAGGGCCGCCTTCTCGCTGGTGAGGTCGGGGAAGACGAGCTGGACGCTGCCCTTGCCGAACGTCTGCGAGCCGACGATGACGGCGCGGTCGTGGCCCTTGAGGGCGCCGGCCACGATCTCGCTCGCGCTCGCCGAGTTGCCGCTCACCAGGACGACGAGCGGGTACGGCGGCTCGGTCCCGGGGGCCTTGGCCCGCTTCTCCTCGCGGCCCTCGGAGGCGCCGACGGTCGCGACGATGACGCCGTCGTTGATGAACTTGTCGGCGATCTTCGCGGCCTGGTCGAGGAGGCCGCCGGGGTTGCCGCGGAGGTCGAGCACCACGCCGCGGAGCGGGCCCTTCTGGCGCAGGTCGTCGAGCGCCGCCTCAAGCTCGTTGAACGAGGTGGCCTGGAACTGCTTGAGCCGCACGTAGCCGATGCCGCCGTCGAGGGCGCGCGACTCGACCGAGCGGACCTTGATCTGCTCGCGCGTCAGCTCGAACGGCTTCTGCCCGGCCCAGCCGCCGTCGCCCTCGCGCGCGATCCAGACGGTGACCTTGGTCCCGGGATCGCCGCGCAGCCGCCGGACGGCGTCGTCGAGCGGCATGTTGAGCGTCGACTCGTTGTTGATCTTGAGGATGCGGTCGAGGCGCTTGAGCCCGGCGCGCCCGGCGGGCGTGTCGGGCATCGGGTTCATGACCGTGAGCATCTGATCGCGGATCGAGATCACGATCCCGAGGCCGCCGAACGCGCCCGACGTGGAGAGGTTCATCTCCTTGTAGGCGTCGGGGCTCATGAAGACCGAGTGGGGGTCGAGCGTGTGCAGCATCCCGTTGCAGGCCGCGTACTCGACCTCGCGGAGATCGACCTCGGTGCCGCGCAGGTGCTTCTGGAGGAAGGCGAAGACCTCGCGCAGCTTGGCCGAGACGTCCCAGGGGCCCTGGACGTTGTCGATGCGGAACTTCTTCTCGTTGGTCTCGACCCGGACGGTGACCTCGTTCGGGTCCTCGTTGAGGACGATGACCTGGGCGACGTCGCGCTGGACGTAGTTCAGCGCGGAGAGGAGCATCTCCTTGGGCTTGACCCGATCGGGATCCACGTATTTGTCGCGGATCATCTTCAGGGTCTCGTTCACCGCCTCGAGGCGGGTGAGGTCGTACGGGGCCTTCGCGACCTGACCCGTCGTCGCCAGCGCCGGCTCGAAGCCGCGCCACAGCCCCCCCGGCCCGAACTGCAGGGCGAAGTAGGCGGCGAGCGCGAACGCTCCGAAGACGACGCACAGCTTGCCCAGGCGTTCGAGGATGCGCATCGGATTCATGAGTATAGACGCACGCGGCCGCCCGTCGACCTGACGCCGCCGAGCGAGCGACCTCGATCGCCCCGCGCTTCGGTCCCCGTTCCCGCAGAGGTTGGCGCTCGCAGGCGATGGGGTCGAGCCAGGCGAGCCGCCCGCTCGACCCCACCTCGACACTCGCAGGCGATGGGCCGGGGCCCCTTCGCTCCAGGGGAAGGCCCCATCGCCCAGGGCAAGGCCCCATCGCTCCAGGCAAGCCGCCCGCTCGACCCAACCTCGACACTCGCAGGCGATGGGGCCGGGGCCCTATCGCTCGTGGGCAAAACGGCCGCCTCCTCCAACCGACCTCAACCCTCGCAGGCGATGGGGCCGGGGCCCCATCGCTCCTGGGGCAAACTCAGGCGGGCTTCTCGTCCTTACTCGCGTCGTCCTTCTTGGCGGGCAGCTCCTTGGGGGCGTCCTCGTCCTTCAAGCCCTTCTTGAAGTTCTTGATGCCCTCCCCGAGCCCCTTGCCGATGTCGGCGATCCGGCCCGCTCCGAAGAGCAGGAGGACGACTCCGACGATGATGAGGATCTCGAGACCGCCGATGCGACCCATGAAGGCTCCAGGCGGCGGGCTCGGCGCCCGCCGTTCGTGCTCGCCGCGCTCCACGCACGGCTCGCCGGACAGGGTCAAGCCGTACCACCCAACGGCCCCGCCCGCAATTCACCCGCAGGTCGGATGGCTCGGGCGCTCCGCGGCCGAAGGCTCAGGGTGCGTCGGCCTCGACGCCCCGGCGGGCTCGTCGCGTGCTCGCGCGCCAGCCTCGCGCCAGGCCGGCCGAGGCCAGGATCGCGAGCAGGCCCGCCGTCGCGACCCCGAGGTAGAGCGGCGCCGGCGTGGGCGCTCGCTCCAGCTGCGTCATCACGGTCAAAGCGGCGCCGGGGCCGGCGACGCCGATCGCCAGGGCCGCGACACGGCTGCGGATCGTCCAGCCGAGCACGAGCAGCGCGGCGGCGACGGCCATCGCCACCGCGCTCGCCGCCATGAGCGCGGCCCGGCGTGCGGGCGTGAGGTTCGAGGCGCGGCCGAGCGGGGCGAGCCCGCGCACCCGAGCCTCGCGGACGCGCAGCTCGGCCGCCGTCGCGCCGCGATCGGCGGGCCCGGCTCCGGCCTCGCCGCTCGACGGCACCAGGATGGCGAGGTCCTCGAGATCGATGGCGCGGAGATCATCCGACGGCGCGACGCGCGTGGCGGCGAGCACGGCGCGGCCGCCGCCGAACGGCGCCGGACCGATGACGCGCGGCGGCTCGCCCGGGAAGCACACCCACGAGAGGCGGACGAGGGGCACGTCGACCGCCGCCGGGGCCCGCGCCCCGGCCGCCGCGCAGGCGAGCTCGGCGTCGTGGAGCAGGTCGCGGACGAGCCGACCGGGCGCGGCCGCCTCGCGGCCCCACGCGGCCGTCGCGGCCGTCGCCGCCAGCGCCATCGCGATCACCGCCGGCCAGCTGCTCGCCACGATCGAGGCGGGGCGAACGCCGATCGCGTGGAGGGCTCGGGCCTCGCCGCGCTCGACGAGGCGCGCGGCCGCGAGCGCCCATGCGATCGGCGGCGCGACGAAGAGCGCCGTCTCGAGCGACACGGCCAGGACCCCGCGAGCCAGGGGCCCGGCGACATGCGGCGGCACCCCGCGGGCGAGGACCAGCGGCAGAACGCGCACCGCCCCAGCCACGAGCGCGACGGCGAGGACGAGCCCGGCGACGGCGATCGCCAGCCGCGCCGCCGCGACGGCGAAGAAGTACCTCGAGCGCGGACCGCCTCGCGGGATGGGTCGAGGGAGCACGGCTACGTTGCTCGTCTACGCATCGTCCGCGTCCACGTCCACTCCCACGACCCCGCGACGCCGGGGCGGGAGGGCCGGGATTTTCGGGGGTGGTCAGCTCGGATGAATCCCATGCTACGCTCACGCACCTCTTCGTTCCGGTGGGGTAGTCCCACCACATGCCGTAGCCTCGAGATGCGCGCGGGAACCAACATGGCCTTGGGACGACTCGATCGAAAGCTCTCCGCCGTTGCCGTTGCCGTCGCCCTCGGCGCGGCGACGCTCTCCTCCCCCACCCCGGCGCGGGCCGAGGGCCCGGTGAGCCCCACGGGCAAGGGCATCGTCGGCGGCGCGCTCCTCGGCGGCGAGGTGGTCATGCTCACCATGGGCGCCATCGGCATCGAGTCGGGCTGGCCCTACATCGTCTTCGGCGGCCTCGGCGCGGTGGGCGGCGGCATCGGCGGCTTCTTCGTCGAGGACAGCGTCAGCACGGCCGAGGCGCCGCTCTACATGCTCGCCGGCGGCATGGCGCTCGTGATCCCGACGGTCGTCGTCACGCTCAACGCGATCTCGTACAAGCCCCCGGCCGACGACAAGAGCGAGCCCGCCGACAACAAGCCCGCGATCGAGCCGGCGCCCCCGGGTGGATCGGTCACCGTGACGACCTCGAAGGCGAGCCCCGCCCCGGCGGCGAAGCCGCGCCCCACGGCGTCGCGGACGCCCAGGACGACCGAGCCCGTCGTCCGCATCGCGCCGGCGCGGACGCTGGCGATGGTCGGGATCGATCAGGGCCAGCTCGCCCTTCGCCTCCCGGCCCCCGAGATCCGTCCGACGTACTCGGCGCGCGAGATGGCGGAGTTCGGCGTCGAGCAGCGCACCGAGGTGCGCGTCCCGGTCTTCCAAGCATCGTTCTGAGCTAGGGCGACGCGCTCATCCGGCGCGCGTCCGGTCCGGCGGCCTCGGCCGCCCGGCCCAGGAGCCGCTTGCCCGAGATCCACAAGGTCGAGGCCTACTCGTTCGCGTCGCGCTTCCTCGTGCGCGAGGTCGCGGCGTGGCTCGCCCTCGAGATCCCGCAGCGGCTCACGAAGACCCAGCTCGTCCTCGAGTGGCGGCCCGACTCGATCGGCTTCGCCTACGACTTCGGCGCGCTCGTGCTCGTGAACGTCCCCGAGGCGATGCGCGACGACATCCTGCGGACCCTGATGGCCAGGCTGCCACGCGAGCCTCACCCCCCGCTCCGCGAGGACTTCCTCATCGAGGTCCGTCCCGGCGCCGCCATCGAGGCGACCTTCGATCGCATCGTGGTCCCGGCGCTCTCCCCGACGTTCGCCGAGGTCATCGCCACGGTCCTCGCGCAGTCGGTCTCGCTCGACTACTACGACGAGGACGTCGAGGCGATCCTCCGCCGCGTCGGCGCCATCGCGAGCGACGTGGCGCGCGACGGGCGGCCGCGCGGGCAGTCGCGCGATCTCGTTCGCTTCGTCGGCCAGGCGATCGTCTCGCAGGTCGAGATCATCTCGGCCATCTCGCTGCTCGACAAGCCCGACCTCACCTGGGAGGACGAGGCCGCCGACCGCCTCCACGACAAGCTCCGCTACAGCCTCGAGATCCCCGAGCGCTACAAGGCGCTCGAGGCGAAGATCGTGACCATCCGCGAGGCCATCGACGCGTTCCTCGAGCTCACCTCCACGCGGCGCATGATGATGCTCGAGATCGCCGTCGTGGTGCTCATCGCCGCCGAGATCCTCATCGGCTTCCTCAAGCTGCACTGAGCCGCCGAACCCCGGGGCGGATCGTGGACGTGGACCTGGACGGTATCGGACGAGCCGCCGCCACCCCTCCGCCCGTGACCGCAGGCCGATCGCGTTCGGGACAGGCTAGCCTGTCGCCGTGACCCCCCGGCTCCTCGCCGCGCCGCTGGTGCTCGCCGCGCTCGGGCTCGCCGGCGGGGCTGCCGCGCAGGCGGGCCAGGAGGCCATCCACATCACGTTCGGGGCGCCGCCGAGCTGCCCCGACGCGAGGGCGTTCGCGCGCGAGGTGCAGGCGAGGACCGCGCGGGCGAAGCTCGCCGCCGCCGGCGAAGCTCGCCGCCGCACCTTCCGCGTGACCGTCACGCAGGAGCGCGGCGTCAGCCGCGGCCAGCTCACCATCGACGATCCGGCGGCGACGGGCGCGCCGGCGGTGCGCGAGGTCTCGGGGCAGTCGTGCGCCGAGGTCGTGTCGGCGCTCGCGCTCGTCTCGGCGCTCGCGATCGATCCCAACGCTTCGACGGCGCCTCGCGCTCCGCCCGCGGAGGTCGAGCAGCCGGCCGAGGCGCCGGCCCCGCCCCCGCC
>CAYJPW010000148.1:0-26934 GCA_964372055.1 uncultured Polyangiaceae bacterium | reverse complement strand
ATCCTGGTCCGCCTCGCCGAGGCCTACCTCGCTGCCGGCGATCGCGCCGCGGCCGCCGACCGCCTCGACCGCGCCGCGGCGGCGGTGACCGCCGTCGCGCCGAAGGAGGCCGCCGACGTGCGCGCGCGCCTCGCCGAGCTCTACCGCCAGGCCGAGGCGTGGGGCCCGCTCGCCGCGCTCGTCGCCGCCGAGGCGGCGCACGCCCCGGACAAGGCGACGCGCGTCGCGCGCCTCCGCGAGGCCGCCGATCTCCACCTCGGGCGGCGGGGCGACGCCGCGAGCGCGATCCCGCTCCTCGAGCAGGCCGCGGACCTCGCCCCCGACGACGTCGGGATCCGGCGCGAGCAATCGAGCGCGCTCTGCGCGGCCGGCAGGCTCGATGACGCCGGCGCCGTCCTCCGCCAGGTCATCGCCGCCTTCGGCGGGCGCCGCCCCAAGGAGCGCGCCCTCGTCCACTTCGAGCTCGCCAACGTCTCGCTCGCCTCGGGCGATCGCGCGCGAGCGCTCGGCGAGCTCGACGTCGCGCTCCGGATCGATCCGGCCCACCCCGAGATCCTCCACGCCCTCGCCAAGCTCGCCCTGGAGGAGGGGCAGCTCGAGCGCGCCTCGCGCACCCTCCGGGCGCTCCTCCTCGTGAAGCGGCCCGACGCGGCCGCCGACCGGGCCACGCCCTCGCGCGGCGAGATCCTCCTCGAGCTCGCCGCGATCGCCGAGCGCCAGGGCGAGGCCGAGCGCGCCGCCGAGTTCGTCGAGTCGGCGCTCGAGGCGGCGCGGTCCGGCGACGCCGAGCGCGAGCGGCTCTTCGCCATGCTCCGCGCCCGGGCCAGGCACGACGTGCTCGCGCGCGGGATCGAGCAGCGGCTCGCCGAGATCGGCGCTGCCGCGGCCGCGCCGGCGCCCGCGCCGTCGGGGGCCGACGAGGTGGCGCGGCTCTGCGACGAGCTCGCCGATCTCTACGAGACCCACCTCGGGCGTGCGGCCGACGCGCTCGACGCCCGCCTGCGGGCGCTGGCGTTGGCGCCGGGCTCCTCCGGAGCGCACGAGGCCGCGCTCGATCTGGCGCGCCGCGCGGGGAGGGTCGATCGCTACCTCGAAGCCGTCCGGCAGCTCGTCGGCGCCGTGAGCGACCCGGTCCGGACGATCACCCTCCGGGTCTGCCTCGGGCGCGCGCGCGAGAGCGCCGCCGGCGGCGACCGCGCCGCGACCGAGGAGTACCTGCACGCCGAGCGATTGCTCGAGGAGGCCGCCGCGCGGGGGCAGGACGACCGCGCGCGGCTCGACGAGGTGCGCCACGCGCTCGAGCGCGCCTACGCCCGGCTGGGCGACGTCGAGGCGCAGGCATCGGTGCTCGAGAAGCGCTTCGCCGAGGCGCGTGCGCTCGGCCTCCCCCCGGCCGAGCAGGCCGACCCGCTCTACCGGCTCGCCGCGCTCCGGCTGCCCGACAAAGAGGAGGAGGCCGCGTCGCTGCTCGAGAGCGCGCTCGAGCTCGACGCCCAGCCGGACCGCGCCGAGGCGGCCCTGCGCGCGGCGCTCGAGAAGAGCCCGCGCTCCGAGCGCATCGCGCGGCTGCTCGAGCGCCTGGCGCGACGGAGCGGACGCCCCCGCGCCCTCGTGGACGCGCTGGTGCTGCTCGCCGATCTCGAGGGATCGACCGCCGACCTGCGCGAGGCGGTGAGCGTCGCGCGCTCGCTGGGCGATCATCCGCTCGGCGAGTCCATTCTGCGCCGCGTCCTCGCCGCCGAGCCGGGCGGAGGAGCGGGCGCGGATCCCTGGGCCCTCCTCGCGCTCGCCGAGATCCGGGCCGCCGCGGGCGATCTCGCCGAGGCCGCGTCGCTCGAGGAGGCCGCGGCCCGCCGGGCGCCGCCGGACCAGGAGCGCGAGCTGCTCCTCCACGTGGCGTCGCTCGCGGCCGGTCCGCTCGGCGATCTCGAGCGGGCCGCGCGCCTCTACGACGAGCTGCGCCGGCGCGAGCCGGCCGATCGCGACGCCTGGGAGCCGCTCGCCGAGGTCTACCGCAAGCTCGGCGACGCGCCGCGTCTCTCGGCGCTCATCGAGGACACCGTCCCTCTCGTCGACGGCGTCGCCGAGCGGGGGCGCCTCCGCCTCGAGCGCGCCCGGATCCTCATGGCGGCGGACGAGCCCGCCGCGACCGATCTCCTCCGCGAGATCGTCGAGGAGGATCCCAACGAGATCGAGGCGGGCCGCCTCCTCGCCGCGATGCTCGAGCGGGCTGGCCGCGTCGACGAGCTCTGCGAGCTGTACGCGCGCCAGCTCGACGCCGCCAAGGACCGCGAGGACCAGGCGTCGATCGTGGCCCTCTCCACCCGGCTCGGCGCGCTCCTCGAGCAGCGCGGCGACGACCACGGCGCGCTCGACGTGTACCACGCCGCGCTCGACTGGGATCCGGAGGGAAAGGAGCCGCTCCGCGCCATCGTCCGGCTCAGCCTCAAGCGCGACGACTCGATCGATCTCGGCGACGCGCTCGACAAGCTCCTCGCCGTCGAGGAGGGGGACGAGGCGGCGCGCGTCGCCTGGGAGCTCGGCGAGCTCAAGACCGCCCACGGCGACGAGGAGGGCGCGCTCGCCGCCATGGAGCGCGGCCACGCCGCCTGCCCATCGAGCGAGAAGCTGCGCGACGAGCTCACCCGCCGCTACACGGCGCGCGGCGCGTGGCCCGAGCTCGCCGCCGTCCTCGTGCGCGACGCCGGAGCGCGGGCCGCGATCGACGACCGGGTGGGCGTCCTCTGCCACGCCGCCGACGTGCTCCGCGACCAGGCCGGCGACGTCGCCGGCGCGGCGGCGGTCCTCACCACGGCGCTCGAGGCCGACCCATCGAACCGCGACGTCCTCATGGCGCTCGTCGACGCCTGCGCCGCGCTCGGCGAGCACGAGCGCGCCGCCGGGGCGGTCACCGCGATCCTCGCCCAGCACCCCGACGACGCGTCGCTCTACCGATCGCGCGCCGAGCTCCGGCAGGCCTCCGGCCGCGACGACCTCGCCCTCGCCGATCTCGAGGCGGCCCACGAGAAGAGCGACGGCGGCTTCGCCGGCGAGCTCACCGCCGAGATCGAGCGCTGCCTCGCGCGCCTCGCCGCCGGCGAGGACGCCGCGGCCGTGAGCGGCGGCAAGGGCGAGCGCGAGCTCCGGCTCCGCCTCGCCGAGGTGCTGGGGCGCGCCGGCGAGACCGATCGCGCGCGAGGGCACCTGTCGGACCTGGTCCGCAAGGACAGCAAGGACCGCGTCGCGCTCCGTCGCCTCGCCGCGCTCGAGGACGCGGCGTCGCGGTGGGACGCGTCGAGCGCGACCTACCGCCGCCTGCTCGCCCTCGAGGACGGCGAGGCGCTCGTCGAGACGGCGCTCCGCCTCGCCGACTCCTGCGAGAAGGGGGATCGCCTCGCCGACGCGCGCGGGGCGCTCGAGCGCGCCCTCCGCGTGGCGCCGCACGACGGCACCGTGAGGCGGCGGCTCGCCCACGTCTACAACGTGACCGGCGCCAGCCGCGAGCTCGCCGCCCTCGTGCTCGAGGACGCCGCGGCCGCGCCCGACGTCGCGGGGCGCCACGACCGGCTCCTCTACGCCGGCCGGCTCCTCCTCGCCGCCGGGGACGCAGCGGCGCGCCCCGGCCGCCGCCACCCGGACGCGCGCCGTCCTCGTCCTCGAGGAGGCGCGCGGGCTCGAGCCGGAGGACGACGAGGGCACGCTGCTCCTCGGCGACGCCTACGCGGCGGCCGGTCGCAAGGACGACGCCATCGGCCTGCTTCGCCAGGCGGCGGCGCGCTACAAGGGCCGCCGCTCGCGCGCGCTCGCCGCGATCCACCGGAAGATCTCGCGGATCGAGCTCAACGACGGCGATCTCAGCGAGGCGCTGAGCTCGCTCGTCAGGGCCTTCGACGCCGATCCGCAGAGCGGCGTGGTGGCGATGGAGCTGGGGCTCTTCGCGATCGACCTCGACGATCAGGAGATCGCCTCGCGGGCGTTCCGCTCGGTGACGCTGATGAAGCTCGTCCCCGAGGGCGGCGAGAGCGGGACGACGGCCGCGGCCCGCGCGCTCGCCTATTTCCACCTCGCGAGCATCGCCCGCCTCCAGGGCGATCGCCGCAAGGCGCGCCTCATGGTCGACAAGGCGGTGGCCGACGACCCGACCCTCGAGGCGGCGCGCGCGCTGCTCGAGGAGCTGCGCGCGGGGTGACGATCGCCCGCCGGCTGCGAGGCCGAGGGCACGACCCTCCGCCTCGCCGGCGCGCGCAGCGCGCGTAGAGAGCTCACCCGTCTCTGCTCAGGTCGCTCGGATCCCCTTGTTTTCAAGCGTATTTCGAGCCTCCTCTCCGCCGTCGCGCCGAGGCTCCACCTCGCGCCGGAGCGGCTCGGTCGGGCCTCGAGGCGCGCGCTCCGCGAGCCCGTCCACGGTGCTCTCTTCGAAAAAAGGCATTTTCCCCGTTGGATTTCGCTTTTTTTGTGTGCGCTGACGTGTATGGTTCGTGCGAGCTCTGCGCGCGGCGAGGCGTCGCGCGGCGAACGGAGCGACAGGAGAGTGCAATGGCCACGAAGAAGACTGCCGGGGGCGGCGGGAAGAAGACGTTGAGCAAGAGCGGCCTGATCCAGGCGATCACCGAGTCGGCTGGCGAGGAGCTCAACCGCAAGCAGGTCAAGACGGTGCTCGAGTCGCTGATCACGGTGGGGCACCGCGAGCTCAAGAAGCAGGGCATCTTCACGCTGCCGGGCTTCGCCAAGTTCCGCGTGGTGAAGAAGCCCGCCACCAAGGCGCGCCAGGGGATCAACCCCTTCACCAAGCAGCCGATGACGTTCGCCGCGAAGCCGGCGAGCAAGTCGGTCCGTGCTCGCCCCATCAAGGCGATCAAGGACGCGCTCGCGTAGTCGCGCGCTCCCACGATAGCAACGAAGATCGACGGCCACGTCCCGCGGGTGCTCGAAGCACCCGTCGGCCGTGGCCGTCGGTTTTTCGTGGCTGGCGCGCTCGAGCGACCGGATCGCGCTTGGGCTCGAGCGATCGCGAATGCGGGTGGCTCGAGCCGCCGCGAACGCGGACGGCGCTTGGGCCGCGAATGCGGTCCGCGCTCGGGTCGAGCGCGCGGCGTTCGCTACTTCTTCTTCTTGTACACCTGGGCGGCGATGGGGCCCGAGCCGGTGCGTGCCTTGAGCTCGAGCTTCACGGCGATCGGGAACGGGAACGCCCACTGGTAGCAGCTCTGCTTCGCGCCGATCGCCGTCTGGACGCCGGAGTCGGTGTCGATCGCGAGCGCCGCGCCGCTGAGCAGCGCCTGGACGGCGGGCGGCACCGCCGCGCCGGCGTCGGGGATGAGGCGCAGGTCGACCTCGGTCACCGTGGGGAGCGCCTGGCCGAGGAACGTGTAGCAGTGGCCCGGCTGGAGCATGAACGGCTGGCTGAGCACGACCTGGCCCTCGGGCGCGATGCCGCAGGTCGCGGCGCCGTCGGGCTGCATGCCCGGCGCCTCGCCCGGGGCGCGGCCCTGGAACATGGTCGTCATCGCCAGCGTCTGCACCGGATCGCAGGGGCCCGACGTGGGCGCGGGCGGCCCCGCGTCGGGCGGCGGGGGAGGGGGAGGCGGCGGGGCGGCGTCGATGCCGCCGTCGGGCACCGGCTGCTCGGCGAACTCGGGGTTCGAGCCGCAGGCGACGACCGTGGCGCCGATGGTCAGCAGCGCGACGCCGGCAAACAACCTGGTTGCGATGGTCATGCTCTCTCTCCGCCTCCTCCCACTGTGTCTTCTCGCTGGACGCTTCACGTCTCCAACGCCCCCACCCTTGCGCCTCATACACCCGACGGTCCGAAAGGGCCATCCGAGCCGTCGAGACCGTGCTCGGGCCCGCGATGAGACTGCGCGCCGGTGCAAGCGGCGGCCTCGACGCGCGTTCTTCTCGCCGCCCGAGCCAGCGGCGAAGAGCCGAAACTCACGCGAACCCTGGAGGAAAAATCCTGCTCGGTGCCGCCGGTCCCGAATAGCGTGTGTGGAAAATGCGTCCATCTCCTCGCGGACGGGTTGCAGGCACCGTCCGGCAATGAGAAAGGTCGGGCCCACTCGAAGCGATCGCACCTCGCGGTCGCAGGGCCATGGGAGGCTATCTTGCTCCGATCCATCGGCTGTGTGTGCGCGGTGATTGTCGCCTTCTCGGTCGTCGGCTGTGAGCGCCAGGAGCAGCCGCCGCCGCAGTACGCCGGCCAGCCTGGCTACGGGCAGCCGCCGCCCTACGGCCAGCCGCCCGGGTATGGCCAGCCCGGCTACGGCCAGCCCGGTTATGGGCAACCGCCTTACGGCCAGCCGCCCGGCACGCAGCCGCCGATGACGCAGCCGCCGATGACGCAGCCGCCGATGACGCAGCCGCCCGCGACGCAGCCGCCCGGGTTCCCTCCTCCGGCGACGCAGCCTCCGGCGACGCAGCCTCCGGCGACGCAGCCGCCCGCGCCCGGAGGGTTCCCGTTCCCGATCCCGGGTTTCCCCGGAACGGGCCCGGCGCCTGGTGGGCAGCCCGGAAGCGGCGCCTCGCTCGCGACGCCGATCGATCCGAACTTCGCGGCGGCGGCCACCGTCCCGCTCTCGGCGCTCGCCATCAGCGACGCGCCCGGCATGCAGAAGGAGGGCGGCGTCTTCGCCGGCCAGTTCCAGCAGGGCCAGGTGCTCGAGCAGCCGCTCCAGCTCCTGCCGGGCAAGTGCTACACGGTGCTCGCCGTCGGCGCCGGGATCACCGAGATGGACATCTCGCTCGTCGCGGTGACGCCGCTCCCCGGCGCGCCGCCGGTGCTCGCGCAGGACCAGAGCACCGGGCAATCGGCGAGCCTCGGCGGCAAAGGCAACTGCTTCAAGTGGCAGTGGCCCGTCGGCGTGAACGCCAAGGCGGTGCTCAAGGCCACCGCCGGCCAGGGCGTCGCCGCCGGTCAGATCTACGTGAAGTAGCGCGGGGGCGCCGCGTTCGCGGTCACGCGAGCCCGGCGCTGCGGTCTTCCCGCCGCGTCGCCCCCGTTCTAAACGGGCCCATGCGCACGCTCCTCGCCGCGATCCTCGTCGCCGCGCTCTCGGGCTGCGGCCCCGCGCCCACGCCCCCGGTCACGCCGGCTCCGCCGCTTCCTGCGCCGGCGCCGGCGGCGGCCGGCTCCGGCACGCCCGCCCCTCTGGCGCCTTCCGATCCCTTCGCCGTCGAGGGACAGCTCCAGGAGGAGTGGCTCCCGCTGCTCAAGCCGCCGGTCTTCGATCTCAAGGCGCTGCCGTTCCCGGCGGCGGCCAAGGGCGTCCCGCCGGCGCCCGCCTCGTGCTCGGCGTTCGTGAAGCGCGCGCCGGCGAAGGCCGCCAAGTGCAAGGACGCGCCGGCGACGCTGGCCGCGCTCGACGCCGCGCTCTCGATGGACGACGTGGCGCGCCGCGACGCGATGCTCGCCGACCTCGAGGCCTGCCCCGGGCTTCCGGTCGGGCTCGTCCGCTCGATGCGCGTCGAGCTCGGCCCGATCGAGTGCGGCGACGTGTTCGCCGAGCCGATGATGGTGCCGCCGCCCGCGGGGATGACCGGCGCCGTCTACCACGCGCTCTTCGGCCACGCGATCGCCGCGCGCCTCGCCCGCACCGGCACGAGCCCGCCCAAGCTCGCGCCGCCCTACGAGGTCGCGCGGGTGAAGGAGTTCCTCAACGGGCCCATGGCGTCGTGGATGAACGAGCAGGCGCGCGCGCTCCAGGAGACGGCCGAGGTGGGCGCGCGCCTGCCCTACTACGGCAAGGGCGTGGTCGCGGTCGAGGCCGGCATGGCCGACATGCGCTACGTCGACGTCATCCGCGAGGCGCCCATCCCGGACGAGCTCGCCAAGGACAAGGAGCTCCGCGACGCGTACTACGGCCCGCTCGAGAAGGCGCTCGACCCGCGCAAGGACCGCGGGCGCGACGCGGCGCTCGTCGGGCTCAAGGAGATGGCCTACGTCGGCGTCGTCAACGACGATCACGTCGAGCGCGCGCGCCGCCTCCTCTCGCGCCTCTACGGCGGCCGTCGCATCGACGCGCTCGACCTCCTCGCGCTCCCGCCGCTCGCGCCCGCCGCGCCGGCGACCGTCGAGGAGCGGCTCGCGGCGAAGCTGCCCACGTTCTACGCGGGGCTCGTCCTCCAGCCCGAAGCGGCGCTCGGGCCGGGCGTCTTCCGCCAGCTCGTCACGCGCGGGCTCTCGGTGCCGCACCGCATCGCCCTCAAGTCGGCCGAGCTCTCGCCCGAGATGCACGCGCTCTACGCGCGCGCGCGCATCGAGCTGGGCCGGCGCTACTGGCGCGCGTTCGACTTCGATCAGGCGGTGGCGCACGCCCTCGCCGTCCCCAAGGAGCAGCGCTCCGACGAGGTCACCTTCCTCCTCGCGCTCGGGCTCGGCCTGCGCGGCGGGCCCGAGGACGCCGGCGCGATGATGCGCAAGGCGCCGCTCTCCTCGCTGGGCATGGGCCGCGTCGCCGCGCTCGACGCGCTCGCCGCGGCCAAGGGCAAGTACGCCGGCATCGCCGCCCTCGACGCCGCCCTCATCAAGCAGCTCGCCACCCCGCCCGACGCCGGCGCCGCGCACTGGCGCGATCTCGCCCGCCGCTACCGCGACGCCGCCGCCATGGTGACCGAGCCCGCGCAGCGATCGCTCGCCGAGGAGCGCGCCCGCGCCGCCGAGGAGACCGCCGCCGCGATCAAATGAAGTTCCGACTCCCCCTCTCCCGCGAGGGAGAGGGGGCCGGGGGGTGAGGTCGGTACCGCGCGGTGAGGTCTCTGGCTGTCAGCCCCGGATCCCCGGCGCCGGGAACCCCGCGCACAGCTCCTTCACCTCGCCCGCGATCCGCGCGAGCGCGGTCGCGTCGTTGGGCGCAAGGACCACCTGGTCCATCCACGCGGCGATCTGCTTCATCTCGCCGACGCCCATGCCGCGCGAGGTGATGGCCGGCGTCCCGAGGCGGATGCCCGACGGGTCGAAGGGCTTGCGCTGGTCGAACGGGATCGAGTTGTAGTTGGCGACCAGGCCGGCGCGGTCGAGCGCCTGGGCGTAAGGCTTGCCGGCGATGCCCTTGGGCGTCATGTCGATGAGGAGGAGGTGGTTGTCGGTCCCGCCGGTGACGAGGCGGAAGCCGCGCGCCTCGAGCTCGGCCCCGAGCGCCCGGGCGTTGTCGACGATGGCGCGGGCGTACGCCTTGAACGAGGGCTCCGACGCCTCCTTGGCGGCGACGGCGATGCCCGCGGTGGTGTGGTTGTGCGGGCCGCCCTGGAGGCCGGGGAACACGGCCTTGTCGATGGCGCCGGCGTGCTCGGCCTTGCAGAAGATCATCCCGCCGCGGGGGCCGCGGAACGTCTTGTGGGTCGTGCTGGTCACCACGTCGGCGATGCCCACCGGCGACGGGTGCACCCCCGCGGCGACGAGCCCGGCGATGTGGGCGATGTCGGCGGCCAGGATCGCCCCGACCTCGTCGGCGATGGAGCGGAACGCCGCGAAGTCGATGATCCGCGGGTACGCCGTCGCCCCGCACCAGATGATCTTCGGCTGGTGCATGCGCGCGAGCTCGCGCGCCTGATCGAAGTCGATGCGCTGGTCCGTCGCGCGCACGCCGTAGGCGACGCTCTTCCACACCTTGCCGGTGATGCTCACGCTCCAGCCGTGGGTGAGGTGGCCGCCGGCGGGGAGGCCGAGGCCCATGATCGTCTCGCCCGCCTTCGCGAAGGCGAGGTAGACGGCGAGGTTCGCAGGGCTGCCCGAGTACGGCTGCACGTTCACGTGCTCGGCCCCGAAGAGCTTGGCGACGCGGGACCTGGCGAGCTCCTCGACGGGATCGACCTGCTGCTGGCCCTCGTAGTAGCGCTTGCCCGGGTAGCCCTCGGAGTACTTGTTGGTCAGCACCGAGCCGCTCGCCTCGAGCACCGCGCGCGAGGCGTAGTTCTCGCTGGCGATGAGGCGGATGGTCTCGGCCTCGCGCTCCTCCTCGCGACGGACGAGGAGGGCGATCTCGGGATCGACTTCGGAGAGCGGTCGCATGCCTTCGGACGTGGGCTTGGTCATGTCAGATCTCGAACTCGCCGCGGGTGAGGATGTCGGCGACGCGCCACAGGAACGAGTTGGCGAGCACGCCGTCGATGATGCGGTGATCGTAGGAGAATGCCACGAACATCACCGGGTGGATGGCGATCGAGTCCTCGCCGTCCTTGGTCACGACCACGACGCGCTTCTTGATCTCGCCCATCCGGAGGATCCCGACGTTCGGCTGTGAGATGATCGCGCCGCCGAACATGTTGCCCTTCATGCCGGGGTTCGAGACGCTGAACGTCGTCCCGGACAGGTCGTCGGCGGTGATCTTGCCCGTCCGCGCGCGGCTGGCGACGTCGTCGATGGCGCGGGCCATGCCGCGGAGCGAGAGCTCGTCGGCGTGCTTGATGCTCGGCACGATGAGCCCGCCCGGCGCGTCGACGGCGACGCCGAGGTTGATCTCCCTGAGGACGACGTACGAGTTCTCGAGGACGCGCGCGTTGAGGTGCGGGTGCTCGCGCAGCGCCTTCACCGTGGCGGCGCACACGAACGAGAGGAAGGTCAGGCCGATGCCCTCCTTCTTGAGCTGCGCCTTGTGCTCCTCGCGCAGCCGGCTCGTCGCGTGGAGGTCGACCTCGGCCACCGTCACCACGTGAGGCGACGTGAGCTTCGAGTAGACCATGTGATCGGCGGTGATCCGCCGCCGCCGCGTGAACGGCACGACCTCGTCGCCGGGGCGCGGCGTGTAGGGCGGGACCTTGTAGGCGCCGTAGCCGACGCCGGGGATCGGGGGGACGAACCCGCCGCCCGCCGCGATCATCTGCGAGAGCTCGGCCGCCTGCGGGCTCGCGGTCTGGGGGGCGGCGGGCGGCATCGCGGGGGGCAGCGGCGCCGCGCCGCGGGCGAGCGCGGCGTCCTCGGCGCGCGGCGCGGCGCGCGAGACGTCGTCGCGAGTGATGCGACCGCGATCGCCGGTGCCCGGCACGCGCGCCAGATCGACGCCGGACTCGCGCGCCTGCTGGCGGACGGCGGGGGACGCGAGCGGTCGGCCCTCGCCGTTCGGCGCCTGCGCGGCCGGAGCCGCCGTCGGGGCGGGCGCGGCGGTCGCGGCCGCGGTGGCCGTCTCGTCGATGCGGCAGAGCAGCCCCTGCTTGGGCACGACCGTGCCCTCGGGCACCGCGATCTGGACCACGCGACCCTCGGCCGGCGCGGGCACCTCGGTGTCCGCCTTGTCGGTCGCGACCTCGAGCAGCGGCTGCTCGCGCTTCACGTGGTCACCCTCGCGGACCAGCCACTTGGTCACGGTGCCCTCGGCGACGCTCTCGCCGAGCTGGGGCATGAGGACATCGATCATTGACGGAGCTCCTGGAGGGGGGTGGCCCGTATACCAAGTCGCCGCGCGACAGTCGACGGGCCAGATGAGGCGAGGAGTGGCCGCTGGGCTCGCTCGCGAGCGGCGACGTTCGGGCGCTGGGATCGCCCGCCAGCGGCCTCGAGATCAGAGCATCGTGCCGGCGGCCTTGGCGAGGGCGCGGTCGAGCGCGGCCGCGCTGAAGCCGACGAGGATCTCGCCGCGCACGTCGATGACGGGGATGCTCCCGCCGCGGCGGCCGATGTTCGCGAGCTTGTCCTGCATCTCGACACGCGCCGCCTCGCTCTCCTCGATGTCCTTCATCACGAAGGGCACCCCCTTGGATTTGAGGTACGCGGCGGCCTCGTGGCAAGGGTGGCACCACGAGGCGCCGTAGATGATGACGGCGACGCCGCCGGCGGGCGGCGCTTGCCGCGGCGGCGCCCCGGCGGCGGCGCCCGACCCCGAGGCAGGGGGCGGCGGCGCCGTCTTGGCGACGTGCTCGAGGCGCCGCTTCTCCAGGAGCGCCTCCCAGTCGCGCCGGCGCATGGTCCGGGCGGTGTAGCCGCCCGCGGCGTCCTTCTTGGAGAGGTCGACCACGTAGAAGAGATCGCGGGTGCCGTCCTCCTTGTCCGAGACGACGACGCGCACCAGGTCGCGCGAGGACGACGGGACGTCGGCGGGGTGCATCTCGACGTGCGTGCCGCCGCGCTCGTCGATCCAGGTCAGCATCAGGTTCGGCGAGTCGTCGTGGATCGCGAGCGCCGGCAGGTCGGCGGCGGCGGTCGGCGTCGTGCCGTCGTCGGGGTGCTCGCGGCAGCCGGGCGCGGCCGTCGCCATCGAGAGGCCGAGGGCGAGCGCCCAGAGGGCCCGCGACCACGTCGCGCGGCCCATCACGTCTCGCCTCCCGCGAACCGGTCCGAAACCTGGAGCTCCTCCGAGAGCCGCATCCACTCCGCCATCGCCTCGTCGACGCGGCGAGACAAGTCTTGCTCCTGGGCGACGAGCTTGGAGAGCTTGGCCCAGTCGCCGCCCGGGTCCTTCTTCAGCTCCTCGCGCATGGCGGCGAGGTCGGTCTCGCCTTGGGCGATGATGCCCTCGAGCTCCTTCACCCTGCGGCGCTTGCGCTCCAGCGCGCGCGTCGCCGCGCGGTCGGCCTCGAAGGCGCGCTTCTTGTCGGCCGGATCGACGGGGCGCTCGGCGCGCTCGGGCATCGTCGAGGCGCTCCTGCGCACGGCGCGCTCCCTGGCCGGAGCGGCCGGGGGAGACGAGGCGCGCGCACCGTCGGCGGGGCGCTCGGCGCGGCGATCGCCGGGCGGCGGCGCCTTCGAGGGCCGGCGGCGCTCGCCGGCCTCGCTCTCGGCCGCCGCCGCGTCGCGCGCGACCACGTGCGACCAGTCGAGGAAGCCGCCGGGGTAGACGTCGACGCCGCCGGGGGTGAACGCGACGACGCGCGTCGTCACGCGCTCGAGGAAGCGGCGGTCGTGCGAGACGAGGATGGCCGTGCCGTCGAAGCCGGCCAGCGCCTCCTCGAGGATCTCGGCGGCGGGGATGTCGAGGTGGTTGGTGGGCTCGTCGAGGAAGAGGAGGTTCCGGGGCTCGAGCAGGAGCTTGGCGAGCGCGAGGCGGCTGCGCTCGCCGCCCGAGAAGCCGGAGACGCGGCGGAGCGCGTCGTCGCCGTAGAAGCGGAAGCGGGCCAGGTACTGGCGGGCGCCGTCGACGTTGAGGTCGCCGCGGACGCTGCGGATCTCCTCGACGGCGGTCTTGGCGGGGTCGAGCGAGCCGAGGTGCTGGTCGAAGTAGCCCTCGCAGAGGTTGGTGCCGCGCTTGACCTCGCCGGCGTCGCCCGGGGCGCCGCGCCCGGCGAGGATCCGCAGCAGCGTCGTCTTGCCCGAGCCGTTGGCGCCGACGATCCCGATGCGGTCGCCGCGCCGGACGAGCAGCTCGATCCCGGCGAAGAGGCCCCGCCCGCCGCGCTCGGCGCCGAGGCCGCGTGCGTCGAGGACGATGTCGCCGGTCCGCGGCGCCGGCGCGAAGCGGAAGGCGACCTTCTCGGCGACGGCCCAGACGTCCTCGGGGCGGTCGACCGTCTCGAGCTTGTCCAGCATCTTGCGCCGGCTCTGCGCCTGCTTGGTCTTCTGGCCGGCGATGTTCTTGCGGATGAAGTCCTCGGTCTTGGCGACGAAGGCCTCCTGCCGCTCGGCGAGCTCGCGCTCGCGGGCGAGGTCCTCCTCGCGCGCCACGGCGTAGTCCGAGTAGCGGAGCGGGTAGACGCGGAAGCTCCGGCGCCCGAGCTCCATCGTGATCGGGCAGACCGCGTCGAGGAAGGCGCGGTCGTGCGAGACGCAGAGCACCGCGCTGCGGAGGCCGGCGACGTGCGCGGCGAGCCAGTCGATGGTGTCCAGATCGAGGTGGTTCGTGGGCTCGTCGAGGAGGAGCAGGTCGGGCTCCTGGGCGAGCACCACGCCGAGGTGGAGCCGGCCCTGCTCGCCGCCGGAGAGGCTCGCCACGGGGCGCTCCATGTCGGCGCCGCGGAAGCCGAGCCGCTGCGCGATGATCTCGACCTTGCGCTCGAGCTCGTCGCCGCCGGTGAGGTGGTAGCGATCGGTCGCCCGGGCGAGGTGATCCAGCGCCGCGTCGGTGCCGCTCGCGGCGGCGTGCTGGGCCTCGGTGAGGGCGTGCCGCGCGGCGAGCACCTCGTGGAAGCCGGAGAGGAACGCGTCGAGCACCGTGCCCTTGCGGTCGAGCTCGTGCGACTGGCGGTAGTAGGCGACGCGGACCTCGCGGCGGACGACGACCGAGCCGGCGTCGGGCGCGAGCTCGCGCGCGACGAGGCGGAGGAGCGTGCTCTTGCCGGCGCCGTTCGGGGCGACGAGCGCGGCGCGCTCGCCCAGCGCGAGCGAGAACGTCACGCCCTGGAAGAGCCTGTCCGCGCCGTACCCGAAGCCGAGGTCGGCGACCTGGAGGACCGTCATGCCGGGCGAGTTCTAGCATGTTCGCCCTCCCGGACGAGGACGCGGCCCCGCGGCCGGACGAGAAGATCGCCGCCGCGGCGGCAGAACCGCTAGGCTGATCGAGCACGATGGGGCCCGCACGCCCCCGGTCGCAGAGGGAGGCGAGCTCCCGAGCCCCCGACATGGATCTCGACCTCGAGAAGATCACCGGGCCCTGGACGGACGAGATCGCGCGCGCCCTCCGCGAGCGGACGGCGTGGGCCCACCTCGGTCAGGTCGAGGTCGCGTCCTCGAACCGGGGGCGCGCGACGCTCGGCGGCTTCATCGATCGGCGCACCGTCGAGGTCGCGCCCGGCCAGACGCCGGCGCAGGCGCTCGCCGCGTGGCGGAAGACGCCCGAGGGCCGCGTCACCGATCGGCTCGTCGTGCAGGCGAACACCGCCTTCCGCCAGCGGCTGCCGCCGGCCCACCGCGAGGCGGCCCTCGGGGACGACTGGCTCGACGAGCTCGGCGCCCGCGGCCACGACATCGTGCTGCTCGGCGCCGGCCCGGACCTGATGCAGGTGATGAAGGCGATCCGGACGAGCGAGCACGCGGCCCGCGTCCACCCGTGCGCGTGCGATCAGCAGGCCGGGCTGGTCTCGGCGGCGTCGTCGGCCGAGGCGGTCGCCGCGAGCGTGGTGGCGATGGTGAGCGCGTCGCTGGGGCCCGGCGGGCTCCACGTGATCGCGGTCCTCGAGGTGAAGGCGCGGCTGCCGGCGAGGACGCGGCGCATCGACGTCCGCTTGTGACGAGGTCGCCGCGTCAGCTCTCCGCGCCCTTCGGCACGAAGGCCTCGGCCAGCGCCGCGGGCGCGGGCAGGGCAGGGGCTCCGACCCCGCGGCGCGCCACGGCGAGCCAGCGGATCGGGTCGGCGACGGCGCCGCAGGCGAGCGCCTCGAGCAGGCGCCGGCGGATGTGGTCCTTCCTGCGGTAGAAGCTCGCGCCGTGCTCGGCGTTGGCGCGCGGGACGAAGCTCGCCAACGAGACGTGGGTCTTCTCGTGGAGCATGAGGTCGACGAGCGCGCCGAACGCCGCCGCGTCGTCGGAGGTGAGCACCGCGCCGAGGAGCTCGCGGACCCGCGCCGATGCGAGGTTCACGCTGATGCCGCTCCCGTCGGTGTGGGCCATCTCGTCCGGGCCGAAGAGGTCCTGGTGGACCGACACGGGCGAGACCGGGACGCCGGCGGCGAGCGAGATGGCGCCGTCGATGCGCTCGAGGATGGTGATCGCCGCGGCCAGCGCGGGGACGCCGGGCACGTGGGAGGCGGCGGCGACGAGCTCGGCGCGCGTCGTGCGCGCCAGCGCCGGGCGGACCTCGACCGGCGGCGGCGCCTCGGCGGGCGCCGGCGCCGGCTGGCTGCTCGCGCGCAGGCGCCGCCAGAGCGCCTCCGAGAGCGGATCGCCGCCGACGAGGTGGACGCAGCCGGCCACCGGGCGCGTGCCCGGCTCGCGCAGGAGGCCGGCGCGGACGAGCTGCACCAGCCAGCGCAAGGTCGCGCGCTGGCGCACCTCGCGGCCCGCGGCGTCGAGGCCCGCCACCTCGAAGAGCGGCGCGTCCGCGAGCGCGGCGGCGAAGCGCACCACGTCCTCGGGCGCGGCGACGGTGGGCGTGCGCCCGCCGCCGGTCGCGAGCAGGCTCTTCTCGATGGCGGTCTCGGCGGCGGCGGACGTCTCCCCCGAGAGCGCGCCCGCGACCAGCCGGTCGAGCACCGACGAGAGGCGGTGGTCGACGGCGCGGAGCAGCTCGCGGTCGTGGAGCGCGTCCTCGAGGACGAAGCGCTCGAACGCCGCGACGAGCGCCGTCTCGACCGCGCGCGCCGCGTGGCCGGCCACCGCCGAGCGCCCCTTGTTGAGCGGCACCGCGAGCGGCAGCTCGGCGACGAGCCCGTAGCCGGCGGCGGCGATGGCGCGGAGCATGTCCCGGTGCAGCGGCAGGGCCGGGCCGGCGAGCGCGTCGGCGCGCCCGCTGACGAAGAGGCCGCCTTGCACCACGGTGAGCTCGCGCTCGATGCCCTCGCCCGACCCGAGGTAGAGCTCGAGATCGCCGAGCCACTCGCCGGCGACGTGGACGGGCGCGCGCGCGACGCGGCGCAGGCGCGCCCGCACCGTGTTCACCAGCGCGCCGTCGACGTAGATCGCGGCCACGGCCGGATCGACGAGCCCCGCGGCCGCCGTCACCTCGGCGACGAGGGCCGCGCGCGGGATCGGCCTCGCCAGCGAGCACCGGACGACGGTGCCGGTGGGAGGCCCCGGCGGCGCGGGCGTGAGGCTCCAGCCGAAGTCCTCGAAGCGCGGGCCCGGGCCGAGCGGCCAGAGATCGAGCCGGTGCCCCTCGGTCGCGGTGGAGGTCGAGATGCACACGCGTGGGGCGATCTCGAGCACCGAGAAGAAGCCGATGCCGTGCTCCCCGATGGCGTCGAGCTCGGCCTGCTTTCCGCTCGCGAACGGCACCAGGAGATCGAGCAGGACCTCGGTCTGCGTCATCCCGCGGCCGCGATCGACGACCGTGAGCTCGGCGCCGTCGTCGGACGAGACCACGTCGACGCGCGCCCCTCGCGGCGAGGCGTCGAGCGCGTTCTGGAGCAGCTCGCGCAGCGGCGCGACGCGGGTCGCCGCCTGCGAGTAGATGGTCCGCCCGAGGATGCGCTCGGCGAGATCCGGCACCGTGGCCTCGGCCCGGCAGGCGCCGATGAGCCGCGCGCGCGTGGGCCCGTCGCCGTCGAGGTAGTCGGCGGCCCGGCCGTGCATGCGCACGAGCAGGAGCTCCGAGACGAGCCCGTGGGCCGCCCGGCGCGGGGGCCGCGCGCCGCCGTGGGCGCGTCCGGGGCTCTGGGCCGTCATCGGCCGGCCCTCGCGCTTCCCACGGGATCGGCGACGATGAGCTCGCGCTCGACGTCCGGCTCGCGCATGCCCGCGGCGCGATCGAACGAGGTGCGCAGCGCGTAGCGGTCGGCCCACCCGCGCGGCGCGCGCACGACCGCGGCGTCCTCGCGCACCAGGATCGCCCGGCGGGCGCCGAAGCACGGCAGCGCCCCGGGAGCCGTCGCGGCGCCGCCGTGGCGCGGGCGCGCGAGCGACACCGTCGCGGCCCCCGCGTGCGGGCGCCCGAGGAGGAGACCGAGCCCGGCCAGATCGGGCCGGCGCTGCGCCAGCACCCCCAGCGGCTCGGGGGGATCCACCTCGAGCTCGGCGTCGAGGAGCTCGCGCTCGCCGGGGAGGACGCCGTACCACTCGCGCTCCGCCCAGAAGCTGTCGGGCACGAAGAGCCGCGCGGCGACGCGCGCGCCGAGGAAGCCGACGAGCGGCTCGGCGCGATCCGGCCCGACGAGGTAGCGCGGGCCGAGGAGCTCCCTCGCGATCTCGGGCGCGACCTCGCGCCACGCGGCCGATTGGAGCAGCATCGAGCTCACCTGCGCCGCGAGCTCGGCGAGGCGGTCGCGCCCGGACCGGTCGACGCCAACGCCGCGCCCGAGGCGGGCGAGCCGGCGATGGAAGGCGACGACCACCGCGTCGAGCTCCGGCCCCGGCTTGAGCGCGTCCCGCCCCTCGGTGAGCTCCACCGCGCCGGGGAAGTCGATGAGCGCGAGCTCGCCGATGGCGAGGCACGACTCGACCTTGACGCCGGCGTGGTAGGTGGCCGCGTTGATCCCCGGGGCGAGCGCCCTGCCGAAGAGGTGGTAGCGGGCGAGGAGCGGCGGGTCCCCGGCGGCGGCCACGTCCTCGAAGGTCTGGCCGCCGGCGATGAGGCTGCCGTCGTTGAGCGGGACGCCGTCCACCCGCACGACGGCGCGCGCGCTCGGGAGGAAGTGGAGCGCGTCGCGCAGGTAGGCGCGGAGCGTCTCGGGCTCGCAGAGCTCGGTGGCCACGGCGACGCGTGTGCCGGCGGGACCGGCGGGCGCCCGTCGGATCGAGCAGAGCAGCGCGTCCGCCGACGGACCCGCCGCGATGACCTCGAGGATCCACGCCTCGCGCCCGTCGCCCGTCCAGACCCGGAGCGAGAAGCTCTCCGGGTGCGCGAGCCCGAAGCCGAGGACCGAGAAGAAGCCCACGCCGAAGCGCCCGAGATCGAGCCCCGGCCGTTTGTCGGTCGCGAACGGCACGAGCAGGCGCGAGAGGATGGTGCGGAGGCTCATCCCCTGGCCCGCGTCGGTGACCATGACCTCGGCGGGCGCGAGCTCGACGTGGACGACGCCGCCGCGCGGCGGCGCCTCGCCCGCGGGGGCGACCGCGTCGACCGCGTTGAGGACGAGCTCGACGATGGGCCGCAGCGGCTGGCCGAACTGGCGCCCGATCTCCTCCTCGAGCACTTTGAGCAGGTACCCGCGGTCCATCGGCGGCGCCGCGTGGTCGCGCCTGCCGGCGCAGAGCGCCTCCATCGCGGGGCGGTAGAGGCCGATGGCGCAGAGGTCGAGCAGCGGCCCGTAGAAGACGAGCTCGCCCTCGGCCGGAACCGCGCCCTCGTGGGCGGCGGCCGCGAAGGTCGGCTCGCGCGCCCCCGATCCGGTGCTCGCGAGCGCGCGCACCACCGCGGAGAGGCCGCCGAGCCGCTTCGCCAGCTCCTGCACGGCGCGGTCGTCGGCGAGCGCTGGCGCGCTGGCGCGGGCGGTCCTGCCGTCGAGCGTGACCGATGGGGCGACGTCGAGCACCGCCAGCGCGGCGGACCGGAACCTCGCGGATCGGAGCATCGAGGCGGCGCGCTCGGGCGCGCTCGATCCGACCGATGCGGTCCGGGTGAGCGGCGCGTCCGGCGGCGCGGCGCCCGGCGCCGGCGCGTCGGAGCGCCGGACGAGGTGGAGATCGGCGGGCGCCGTGCACGGCACCACGACCGTGATGCGCGCGCCGGCGCGGTCGAGCGAGGCGTGGCGGTGAGCACGCTCGGAGCTCGGCGCGGATCGCATGGCCGCTATCGTGAGCTACATTACCAATCGCGCAAGCGCGGTTCCGGCCTCGCGGCGCCTCGCTGCCGTGGGTCGCCCCCGGCGGAGCGGTGCGCGCTCCGCGCCGGACATCGCACCTTCCGAGCGCGAGGACGGCTCGACCCTAACCCGGCGACAAGGAACGCCATCGATGCGCCATCCTCCATGATCTCATAAGGCCCGAAGCGGCGCGACGTCTCGGTCACCTCGAGCGGTTCGCGGCGGGTGGGACCCGCCGCGATTCACTCGCGGCGGGCGGGAGGGCGCGACCCTCCCGCTGAAACAGGGCTCGACGCGGACGCTCGCGCTCCCGTGGGGACGGGTGGTACGCTGGCCGACGCGGCGCGCATCCGCGACGCGACTTCCTTCGAAGAGAGCTCAGGCACGGAGGCGGCATGCGACGACGAGTGCGCGGCGTGGTGTTCGGGGCGGCGATCGGCGTGGCCCTCGTCTGGGGTTGCGCGGCGAGCAACGACACGAGGACGAGCGGCTCCGGCGGCAGCGACACGACCAGCGGCACCGGCCTCACCACCGGCTCGACCGGCACCGGCGTCGACATCGACGCCGGCGACAGCGGGTTCGATCCCGACGCGGCCTGCGCCAAGTTCACCGCGGAGGCCAAGCAGGCGCCCGCCGCGCTCCTCTTCGTGCTCGACGGCAGCGCCAGCATGTCCCAGAGCCAGAAGTGGGGCACCGCGCAGCTCGCGACCGCCACCGCGATCGACAAGGACGTGTTCGACACCATGTCGCTCGGCCTCGTCCGCTTCCCGGCGAACTTCGTGGGCACGCCGCAGTGCCTCTGCGACTACTGCGTCGGCGACTGCACCTGCTTCGGCCAGATCCCGATGGGCGTCGCCTGCGGCGTCTCGTTCCTCCCGCAGGTCGCGCTCGCGCCCGCCGGGCTCGACAAGACGAACGCGCCGCAGGGCGTCCGCCACGACATCTACCAGTACCTGATCTCGAACAACCCGCTCACCAACGACCCGTCCGACGCCTCGCCGATCTACGACGCGCTCTCGGCGGGCTACGCCGCGCTCAAGGCGTATCCGGGCGTCGACAAGCGCCTCCTCGTGCTCATCACCGACGGCGGCTTCAGCTGCACGTCGCTCTCCAGCCCGCCGCGCCCCGGCTACTCCGACGGCGCCTGCGGCGACTGGGAGTATCCGGACACGGTGAACACGCTCATCACCCAGGCGCGCACCGACGCGGCGGCGCCGATCAACACCTTCATCGTCGGCGTGCCCGGCTCGAACAGCACCGGGCAGATGCAGGGGAGCTACGCGACGGCGCCGTACCACATGCGGCTGGCGCTGAGCACGTACGCGGTGAGCGGCTCGCCCGACACCGTCGATCCGGCCTGCGACAAGAGCGCCACCTTCACGCAGAACGGCGCCGATCCCGCCGCCCCCTGCCACATCGATCTCTCCAACGGCGCCTCGTTCAACCCCGACGCGCTCGCGCAGGCAATCACCGACATCCGCGGCAAGGCGCTCGGCTGCCTCTACGATCTGCCCGCCCCCCCGCCCGGCGAGACGATCGATCTCGGCCAGGTGAACGTGAACGTCACCCTCGACAGCGCGACGACTGCGCTGAAGAAGCGGTCCGACCCGGCCGACACCTGCGCGCAGGACGGCTGCTGGGATTACAAGACCGAGGGAACGACGACCAAGGTCGAGATCATCGGGAAGACCTGCACCGACATCTCGGCGGCGACCGACGCGAAGGTCGACATCCTCGTCGGCTGCGCGACCGTCATCAAGTAGAGTGCCTCCCTCCGCTCCTCGGCTTCGAACCACGGCTTGGGCCGCCGCTCCGCGCTCCGGTCGCGGCTGCCGCGCGGCGGCGCGCCCATCGATGCGCGGCGCCGTGGCACCGAAATCGCCTCCGCGTCGGTGGAGGCCACCGTTGGGTGGCCGGGAGGCAGGTGGCGATGAACTCCACGGTCCGGAAGGTGGTGGATCGCGCGCGCGGGCTCGGGGGTCGCGCGGAGAGCTGGGCCAAGGGGGCGGCACACAAGATCGGCGAGCGCCGCGGCAAGAAGGCCGAAGAGGGGCAAGCCGCACAGCCCGCCGGAACCGGAGGGCAGCCGTCAGCCACCGCAGAGCCCCAGGGCACCGAGCTCATCGGGGCGGAGGAGGAGACGACCATGGCCGATCTGACACGCAAGCAGCAAGAGGGCAGAGGTGAGATGACGCCCGAGCGCTCCGAGCGTGCCGACCCGTTCAGCACGATCCGCGAGCTGATGCGGTTCGACCCGTTCGCGGCGCTCACCGCCTTCCCCCGTTTCGGCGGGGCGGAGAGCATGATGTTCACGCCGCGGGTGGAGGTGAAAGAGACCAAGGACGCCATCGTGGTGCAGGCGGACCTCCCCGGCGTGAAGGACGAGGACGTCGAGGTCTCGGTGACGGGCAACCGCCTCACCATCTGCGGCGAGCGCGCCGAGGAGGAGACCCAGGAGGACGAGCGCTACTACGCGTACGAGCGCTCGTACGGGAGCTTCTCGCGGTCGTTCACCCTGCCGGAGGACGTCGATCCCGAGAAGATCGACGCCAAGCTCGACGGCGGCGTGCTCTCGGTGAAGATCCCGAAGAAGGCGAGCGCCCAGCCGAAGCGCATCCCGCTCGGCAAGAAGGAAGAGGCCGGCGAGATCAAGGCCGAGGCGAAGGCGGGCGGCAAGGCCGAGGCGCAAGAGAAGAAGCCGAAGGCGGCCTGATCGATCCGCGCGTGCGCCCCGCCGGCTGCTCGAGAGGGCAGCCTCGCGTGCGCCGCGCCGAAGCCGCCGATCAGGACGCGCCGCGGGTCGAGGCCGAGCCGGCGAAGCGCTCCCCGCCGGCCGGCTCGCGCTCCGGCGGCTCGCCGAGGATGACGAACCTCCGCATCCGGTCGAGCGCCTCGAGGGTGAGCAGGTTGCGGACGTTCATCCCCTTCTGCAGCGCTCGAGCTCCGAGGTCGCACGGCCGCGGCGTCGCGCCGCCGAACGACGCCAGATGGACGCCGTCGGTCATGAGGCCTTTGTGCGGCAGGCGATCCAGCGCCGCGAACAGATCGACGAGCGGCACCTGGCGCTCCTCGGCGACGGCCCGGACGACGGCGTTGAGCCCGGGGACGCGGGCGGCGGCGAACCGGCCGTCCGCGCGCGGCGGGATCGTCGTGAGGAGGGGGACGACGCCGGCGGCGAGGCTCCTGTCGACGAGCTCGCGGAGGCTCTGCGCGAAGAGCTCGGCGCCGATGGGGCGGTTGTCGTTGGTCCCGAGCATCACCACGGCGAAGCCGGGGCGCGTCGCCGCGAGCTCGGTCGCGAGCGGCGACCCGGCTGCCGCCGAGCCCGCCGGCGGCCCGAGGACCTGGTGCGTCAGCCATCCGATCTTCGCGGCGCTCGAGACGCGGTCGAACGAGCCGTGGACGCCGTCGGCCGGGGTGCGGGCGAAGAACGCTCGGGTGGCCTCGAGCTCGCCGCGCTCGCCGAGCCGCACGGCCCGGCTCGTGAAGCAACGCAGGAACGACGGGGTGCTCGTGTTCGAGTCGCCGATCTTGGCGAAGACGTCGGGGCGGCCGCCGCCGCGCGCGAGCACCGCGCGCAGTCGCGACACGACGCCCTCGGTGAGCGGCGAGTGGAGCGACCCGGCCGGGTAGCGCGTCGCCCCGAGGCCTGCCGGGGCCACCTCGCGCTCGACCGCGCTCGCGGCGCCATCCTCGCGCTCCTGGGCGTTCGCGCCCGCCGCCGCGCCGGCGAAGAGAGCACACACCACCGCACCCACGCCGATACGGCGAGCTCGAGCCGCCATCGCCCCTGCCTCCGTGCGGCGCCGCCTCGTGCGGCCGCCGCGCCGGCGCACGATGCAAAGCGTCCGCCACTCGGCGACCTGCGTACGTCGCGGTCTTCTCGAGGATCGGCCGGCGTCCGCCGCGTCGCCGCGTCGACGTAGGCGTGGCCCGGGCCCCACGCCTACGTCGTCGGCGTGACGGCGTGCAGGCTGATCATCGCGTCGCGCATCGCGCCCGAGGCCAGGAAGTCCTGGATGGCGCGGGCGAGCGTCGCCGCGACGAGCCCGATGAGGGGCAGATGCTCGCCGCCCTCGCAGGTCGCCTGGCCGGCCTCGTCCTCGGCGTCGGGCGTGAACCGCGCGTCCCAGCGCACGAGGCCGAAGGTGCCGTCGCCCGAGAGCGCCGCGTGCACGAGCGGGACGCCCGTCCTCTTCGCGAACGCCGAGAGCACGGCGCGGCTCGCGGCGTTGTCGAACGCATCGACGACGAGCGCGGCGCTCCCGCAGAGCGCGTCGACGTTCGCCTCGGCGAGGCGCACGCCGAAGGCCTCGGCCTTCACGCCGTGCAGGTTCGAGAGCTGGAGCTTGAGCGCCTCGGCCTTGTTCTTCCCGATCGAGGGCTTCACGAACGCCTGGGCGAGCAGGTTCTTGCTCTCGACGCGGTCGAAATCGACGAAGGCGAGCGTCGCGTCCACGTTGCGGCACAGCATCGCCGCGGTCGAGCCCAGCGCCCCGACGCCGCAGAACACGATCCGGCGGGGCGCGCGCGCCGCGCCTCCCGCCGGACCGTCCTCCGCCGGCGCGTGCGGCTTCGCCCCGCCGCTCACGCGCCGAACGGCACCTTCGGCCGCAGGTAGATCCGCTCGCCGCCCTGCGGCGTCTTGAACCGGTCGACCACGTAGTGATCGAAGGCGCGCTCCGAGAGGTTCGCGATCTGGAGGCCCGGCACGCCGCCCGACCGCACCACCTCGACGGCGATCCGCCGCACGTCGCGGTCCGACGTCGCGTAGTCGAGCTGCACGGGGTAATCGGCCGAGAGCCCGTTGTAGGTGATGTTCAGGATCGCCATGTCACGTGTCCTCCTCGGCGGCGGCCGGGGGCGCAGAGCGCGCCTGGGCTCGAGGCGTTCGCGTCATCCCCGAGCTCAGGCGCAGGAGCGCCGCCCACCATGGCTCGTCACCGACGGCGACGTCGTCCGCCCCCTGACGCGCGACCATGCCGTCGGGCGCGACCACCGAGAAGCGCAGCGCCCGGCCGAGGGCGCTCGCGAGCGCCTCCATCGTCGTCTCGTCCTCGCGTGAGAAGGCGCGCGGGCCGACGGGGTGGCTGTGGGCGATCTCCTCGATGTCGTCGCGCAGCCGCCAGATCGCCTCCCACCGCGCGCGCGAGTCGGGCAGGGCGACGGGGCTGTCGGATGCGTCCGACCAGAGGACCGCGCCGCCGCGACCGATCAGGAAGCACACCTCGCGTCCGACCATCCCGCGCATCCTAGCGGGGGGAGCGGGCGGGCGGAACGCGGGCGGGGGAATTCACGGGGAGACGGGGAGACGGGGAGGATTTCATTCGGTGGACGCCGGTCCGCGCAGGCGCACGGGTCGAGCCACGCCTGCTGGCGCGCCGTCTTGTCGACTCCGATGAGAACGCGGGGCGAGCTAGTCGGGCTTCGGTTTGCCCTGTCCGGTCGCGAAGACGAAGCGCACGGTGATGTTCGCCTGGACCGTCTGCTCGCCGGCCTCGACCGGCGGGGCCGCGGCGCCGGCGGCGGCGGCCGACTCGGCCGAGCGGACCGCCATCGGGATCGGACCCGGCGAGCCCGTCGCCTCGACCGACTGCAGGCGCACCAGCGCCAGGCCCGCCGCGCCGGCGATCGCCTGCGCCTTGCGGGTGGCGTCGGCGATGGCGGCCTCGAGCGCCTGGGCGCGCGCCGCGCCCTGGTCGTCGACGAAGAGCTCGATGCCGCCGATCTCGGTGGCGCCGGCGCCCTGCGCGGCCTCGAGCACGCGGCCGGCGAGATCGCCGAGGGCGTCCGGCTGCGCGCCCTTGATCGTCGCCACCACGGCGTTGCGCGCTCGGTAGGCGACGACCTCGGGCGGCTCGGCCGGCCTGGGCCGTTGCTCGTAGATGGGCGAGAGGTCGAGCGACTCGGTCCGCAGCGACAGCCCGGGCACCTCGAGCGCTTCGATGGCGGCGATCATCTTGCGCGCGGCCTCGCTGGTCTGCCTCTGCGCCTCGCCGGGCTCCTTCGCCTGCGACTCGACCGCCACGCGCACGCGCACCGAGTCCGGTCGCACCGTCACCTCGCCGCGGCCGTCGACCGTCAAGATGCTCTCGTCCGATCGGCACGACGCCGAGTCGTCGCCGGGCGCCGCCGCGGACGCGGTCCCTGCGACCAGAGCCAAAGCGGAGGCGACGCAGGCGCCTCCCACGAGCTGTCCGAGCCAACGCCTCGCGCGCATAGAGCTTCCTCCTCGCTGGATCCCACCGGCGGCGCTGCAAGCAGCGCACCTCCCAGGCCCGGCGCGAGGCGAGCCGCAGGCGCCCCGATCTCAGCGCGGCAGCGCCAGCAGGAACTGGTCGGCTCCGCCCGCCGCGGGGTGCGTGCCGTCGCCGAGGTCGACCGCCCCCGCGAAGTCGCCGGTCGCGACCGGCCCGCCGTGGAAGGGCGCGACGATGGCCGGCCGGCTCTCCGCGTCCGCGCCGGCGAAGGCGCGGCCGCCGAGCGGCGCGCCGTCCGGATCGAGCGTGGCCGCGAAGGTGTCCTCGGCCTCCGCTCCAGGGGCGCGGTCCGGCGCCGCAGCCACGGCGAGGCCCGCGAGGTCGAGCCCGCCGCCGAACGTGCCGGCCAGCTGGACGCGCCCGTCGCGATCGAGCGCGACCGAGGTCACGCGCTGCCTCGCGGGCGCGGCGCCGCCTGCGAACGCGTCGCCGGCGCGCTGCGCCCAGACGAGCTCACCCCCGCCGTCGAGCTTGGCGACGAAGCCGTCGACGTCGGTGTTGCCCGCCGAGAGCAGCTCGGTCGCGCCGAGATCGAGCAGCCCCGAGAAGCGCCCCGCGACGATGCCGGCGCCCGGCCCCTCGACCGCGATGGCCTCGACCGCGCCGTTCGCGCCGCCGCCGAAGCAGCGCGTCCAGAGCGCCTCGCCGGCGGGGTCGAGCTTCGCCACGAACGCGCCGGGGCCGGCCTCGCCGGGGCAGACGCCCTCGCTCCGGCCGGCGACGAAGACGTCGCCGCCGAGATCGACGGCGACGGCGAGCCCCTCGTCGTCGCCCGCGCCCCCGAAGCGCCTCGCCCAGACGTAGCCGCCGTCCTGATCGACCTTGATGACGAACGCGTCGCGGCCGCCGGCGCTCGCCAGCGGCCCGTCCGCGAGCTCCATCGTCTCCTCGAAGCTCCCGGTGACGATGATGTTGCAGGCGACGTCGAAGGCGATGGCGCGGGCGAGGTCGGTCCCGGGGCCGCCGAAGCGGCGGGTCCACATCGGCGCGAGGTCCTCGGTGCGCCGGGCGAGGAGGACGTCGGCCCCGCCGGCCGACACGAGCGGGCCGTCGCCCGCGTCGAGCGCGCCCTCGAAGCGACCGGCGACCATCACGCTGCCCGAGGCGTCGACCGCGACCGCGTCGCCGCCGTCCTCGCCGGGGCCGCCGAGGCGCAGGCTCCCGAGCGGCTCGCCGTCGATGCCGTAGCGCGCCACGATCAGGTCGCTCCCGCCGGCGCTGTCGACGGCTCCGCTCCCGAAGTCGACGGTCGCGGCGAAGCGCCCGGTCAAGAGGACCGTGTCGCCCAGCGCAGCGATGCTGCGCGCGCGATCGTCGCCGGACGCGCCGAAGCGGCGGCTCCACGCCGGCGGGGAGGGCGCCTCGCCTCCTCCGGCGCCTGCGCCCGAGCCGCCCGCGCCGGAGGACGTGGGCGCGG
>CAYJPW010000147.1:0-26991 GCA_964372055.1 uncultured Polyangiaceae bacterium | reverse complement strand
CGCGCCCGCAGCCCGCCCCGCCGCGAAGGCCAACGGCGGCGCGGCGAAGCCCGCGGCGGCCGTGGCGCCGCCGCCCGCACCCGCGGCGAAGGCCGGCCCGCCCCCGCCCATCGTCCCGTCGCTGAAGAAGGGCGCGAAGGGCGCCCTCAAGCGCAAAGGCGCGCGGTGAGCACGGCGACCAAGGACGCAGGCCCGGTCCTCCGGTCGCGGCTCGTCGAGCTCCTCCGCGAGCGCTCGTTCGAGCGCAAGAAGGTGACGCTCGCCTCCGGCCGCGAGAGCGACTTCTTCATCGACTGCAAGCAGGCGGTGCTCACCGCCGAGGGCCACGCGCTCGTCGGCGAGCTCATGCTCGCCGCGCTCGACGGCCTCCCGCCCTGCGAGGCGGTCGCCGGCGTCGAGCTCGGCGGCTTCCCGCTCGCGAGCGCCGTCTCGCTCGTCAGCCACATGAGCGGCAAGAACCTCCCCGCGCTCTACGTGCGCAAGGAGGCCAAGGACCACGGCTCGAAGCGCCTCGTCGAGGGCGACAAGGCCCTCCGCCCCGGCCTCCCCGTGGTGATGCTCGAGGACGTGATCACCACCGGAGGCTCGACGCTGAAGGCGGTGGAGAAGCTCAAGCAGGTCGGCGCCACCGTCGTCGGTGTCGTCGCCCTGGTCGACAGGCTCGAGGGCGGCGCCGAGGCCATCCGGGCCGCGGGGCTCCCGCTCGTCTCGATCTGCACGAGGCGAGACTTCATCCCGGATCCCTGAAGGGCCGTCCTTCCTGCACGGAGGCGACGGCCGGACTTCATCCGGGCCCCGTGACAAGGAGGAACCCCCCATGCCCATTTCGAAGCGTCTGGCGGCCGAGGTGCTCGGCACGTTCTGGCTCGTGTTCGGCGGCTGCGGCAGCGCCGTGATCGCGGCGGCGTTCCCCGCCGTCGGCATCGGCCTGCTCGGGGTCTCGCTCGCGTTCGGGCTCACGGTGATGACGATGGCTTACGCCATCGGGCACATCTCGGGCTGCCACCTCAACCCGGCGGTCACCATCGGCCTCACCGTGGCGAAGCGGTTCCCCTCGAAGGACGTCGCCGCTTACGTCGCCGCGCAGACCGTGGGCGCGATCGCCGGCGCCGGCGTGCTCTACGTGATCGCCAGCGGCAAGACGGGCTTCCAGGTGGGCGGCTTCGCGTCGAACGGGTTCGGCGAGCACTCGCCGGGCGGCTACTCGATGGTGGCGGCGCTCGTCGCCGAGGTGGTGCTCACCTTCATGTTCCTGATGATCATCCTGGGCGCGACCGACTCGCGCGCGCCGGCCGGGTTCGCGCCGATCGCGATCGGGCTCGGGCTCACGCTCATCCACCTCATCGGGATCCCGGTCACGAACCTGTCGGTGAACCCGGCGCGGAGCACGGGGCCGGCGGTGGTCGCGGGAGGCTGGGCGCTCGGGCAGCTCTGGTTGTTCTGGCTGGCGCCGATCGCGGGGGCGGTGCTGGCGGGCGTGGCGTACCCGAGCCTGTTCGAGGCGAAGGCGGCGGCGAAGGTGGAAGCGCCGGCGGGGCCGCCTTCGGTGAAGAAGAAGAAGGCGGCCTGACCCGGGCTACTCCGCGGCTTTGGCCTGCTCCTTGAGCAGCGGGAAGCCGAGCGCCTCGCGCTGGGCGAGGTACGTCTCGGCGACGAGGCGCGCCAGGCCGCGGACGCGGCCGATGAAGCGCTGGCGCTCGGTGACGCTGATCGCGAGGCCGCGTCGTCATCTGCGGCGCGCCGCCGTTACCGCGCGAGCGGCGCGTGAGCCGGCGGCGGGCTCGGCGCCAGTGCGCGTGCGCACGGATGCCGACGGTGGGAGCCGGTTATCGCTTCTGAATCGGGGAGGCGGGCTACCGCGCCGCCCGCCGGCGGGCGAGGCCGAGCAACGCGAGGGCGAGCCCGACGGCGAGGGCCTGCCCGCGTCCGGGCGCGGTTGCGCCTGAAACGCGACAACCGCATCCGCCCTCGCCGTTGGCGCGCGGCGAACCCGGTCCGCTCGCGCCGCCAGCGCCGACCGTCGCGCCTCCGCTCCCACCAGCGCCCACGCTGCTAGCGCCCGCGGCGCCGCCGCCGCCCGAGCCGCCAGCGCCTCCTGGTCCGCCACCCCCGCCCGAGCCGCCAGCGCCTCCTGGTCCGCCACCCCCGCCCGAGGCGCCGCCGCCGCTTGCGCCTCCGCCTGCGCCGCCCGCCCCGCTCCCGCCGGGCTCGCACACGCCTGCTCCGCAGGCGCCGCCTTGGCAGGGCGTGGCATCGGGCACGCTCTCGTTCGTGCAGCCGTTGGCAGCGGAGCACGCGTCGACCGTGCACTCGTTACCGTCGTCGCACGAGAACGGTTGGCCCGCGCACGCGCCCACCGCGCACGCGTCGTTGACCGTGCACGCGTCGCCGTCCGAGCAGGGCGTGCCCTCGGGAGCCGCCGCGTGCGTGCACCCGCCGTTCGCATCGCACGCGTCGACCGTGCACGGATCGGCGTCGTCGCAATCGAGCCCGCTCGAGGGAAGGCACAGTCCGGCTTCGCACGCATCACCCGTGTTGCACGCGTTGCCGTCGTCGCACGTCGTGCCGTCGGCCACGGGGTCATTCTCGCAGCCCGTCGCCGGATCGCACGCGTCGGTGGTGCACTCGTTCCCGTCGTCGCAGCTCACGGGCGCGCCGGGCGTGCACCCTCCGGCGAGGCACACGTCGCCGAACGTGCACGCGTCGTCGTCGCTGCAGCTCGTTCCGTCGGGGGCCGACGCATCGGCGGGGCACTGCGTCGATGCCTCGATGCACGTCTCGGCCGCGTCGCACAGGGCAGCCATCTCACGGCAGGTGATCGTCGAGGCAACCGCGCCGCTGAGCCCGGTGCAGGTGCCGTCCGCGGTGCCACCGGCCGCAACGCTGCACGCCATGCAGTCGTTCTGGGCACTGCCGTCGCACGCCGTGGCGCAGCAGACACCATCCTCGCAGAAGCCGCTCGCGCACTCGGCGGCGTCGCCGCACGGATCACCGTTACTCTTCTCCAGCGTGAATGCGTAGGCCGAACCGTAGTTGTCGAAGAGGGCGCCGATGACTGCTGTGTCGCCCGAGACCGAGACGGACCAGGCGAAGTTGTGACCCGCCGCGCCGTCGGCGGCGACGAGCTTGGCCTGCTGCGTCCAGTTGGCCCCGCTCCGCAGGAAGACGTACGCCGAGCCCGATTCGAGGCCCATGTCGTCGTCGTAGATGGCACCGACGACCGCCGTGTCCCCCGAGACCGACACGGACCAGCCGAGCAAGTCGCCTGCCGCGCCGTCGGCGGCGAGAAGCTTGGCGTGTTGCGTCCAGTTGCCCCCGCTCCGCACGAAGACGTACGCCGACCCCGAGCCGTTGCCGAGGTCGTCGGTGAAGGCGCCGACGACCGCCGTGTCCCCCGAGACCGATACCGATGTACCGAACCGATCGTCGTACGCACCGTCGGAGGCGAGGAGCTTGGCCTGCTGCGTCCAGGTCCCCCCGCTTCGAACGAACGCGTAGGCCGAGCCCGAGACCGTGCCCAGGTCATCATCGCCCCAGGCGCCGACGACCGCGGTGTCTCCCGAGACCGACACCGCCGACCGACCGAACCAGTTGGAGGCCGCGCCGTCGGAGGCGAGGAGCTTCGCCTGCTGCGTCCAGATGCCACCGCTGCGCAGGAAGACGTACGCCGAGCCCGATTGGGAGCCCTTGTCGTCATCGCCATAGGCGCCGACGACAGCCGTGTCCCCCGAGACCGACACGGCTTGGCCGAAGAAGTCCTGCGGCGCGCCATCGCCGGGGACGAGCTTGGCCTCCTGCGTCCAGACGCCACCGCTCTGCAGGAAGACGTAGGCCGAGCCCGAAGCGGTGCCCTTGTCGTCATCGCCGTGGGCGCCGACAACCGCCGTGTCCCCGGAGACCGAAACGGAATACCCGAACATGTCGTCCGCCGCGCCGTCCGCGGCGAGGAGCTTCGCCTGCTGCGTCCAGATGCCGCCGCTCCGTAGGAAAACGTACGCAGCGCCCGCGAAGTTGCCCATGTCATCATCGCGATAGGCGCCGACGACCGCTGTGTCCCCCGAGACCGAAACGGAATAGCCGAACAGTTCGCCGAGCTCGCCGTCGGCAGCGAGCAGCTTCGCCTGCTGCGTCACGAGCAACGGATCGATCTCCAAGGGGTAAACGGCGGCCGCATCGTCCACCACGAGCCGCATCTCGTCGCGCGCCGAGCGGATCCCGACCGGCAAGAGGCGCCCCGTCGCGTCGTATGCGTAAAGCTCCGAGTACCTGGCCGCGATGCGCCGCCCTTCGCTGACGAGCTCGACGCAGTCCGTCTCGACCTCCGACGGCCTAGGCGACAGGTTACCGCCCGTCGCTATCGCCACCTCGAGCGGGCTCTCCCCCGGGGGGCGCTCGGCGAGCCGGAAGCCCTGCTCGAGTCCGGCCTGGCCGTTCTCGTACCACTCGACGACACCGCCCTCCCGCGGGATCTCGATCCGCTGGCCTCGTGCCTCGGCACCTCCCGTGGGTGCGTGAGCCTCCATCGTGCCGCGGCCGATGCCGGTCAGGCGCATCGTGAAGGTCCACGGCGCGTCGTCGCCCTGCGAAGCGACTTCGACTCGGCCTTCTTCGAAGCGGGTCTCGAATCGCTGGGCCACGTTCGCCGCGACGAGCGCTCCGCCGGCTCGTCGCGCGGCGTAGGCCTGGCCCCCTTCGACCTGGGGCGCAGACATCGCGGCGAGGCGCAAGCTCGCGGCCTCCGGATCAAGGGGCACGTGGAGCTGTAACCCGGGCTCGCCCGAAGACTCGGCTTCGCGTGGGCCGCAACCGATCGATGGGAGGGCTAGCACGACCAGCGCGCACTCGATCCAAGTCAGCTGCTGCCGCAACACACACAAGCGTTTCCACGTCGACAACATCCGAGCTCCAATTCCCCCGCCCCACAGCCTAGGCGGGTAAAGCCGCCTCGCGCCAGTCGTGGGCGCCGCGTTCCGATGATGGCACGTCTGGCCTCAGCGCCGCCGGCCTCGCCATCCGGCCGGTTGTTGGGCATCCTGGGCGCGTGGACCAGGCAAGAACCGGTGGCGCGCTTGTCCTCTCGTCACTCCTCCTCTGCGCCGCGAGCTGTGATGGCAAAACCGGTGCAGCACGGGCCCGGGCGGCCAACGACTTGTGGCGGCGCGCCCTTGATCACTCGGGATCCCCTCTGCGGACGCGAACGATCGCGGTACACCGGCGACGTCTTGGACCCCGACGGCGGGCCTCTGACCTGCGGCTGCCCGCGTAGCGGTCGGCGCGAGAGGATGTGTGGTCGCGTCATTTCTTCTCGCGATCCGTCTTCGCACTCGCCCTCGCCGGCGCGGGCCTCGGCTGCTCGGCGTTCGATCCGAACGGCCAGACCAAGTGCGGCGTGACGAAGAGCAGGCGCGACGCGACCTCTACCGCCGACTGGAGGCGCAAGGCGTCGACATGGCGGGCCGCCTTCGGGTGGGGAAGAAGAAGAAGGCCGCCTGAGCCCGGCTACTCCGCCGCCTTGGCCTGCTCCTTGAGCAGCGGGAAGCCGAGCGCCTCGCGCTGGGCGAGGTACGTCTCGGCGACGAGGCGCGCCAGGCCGCGGACGCGGCCGATGAAGCGCTGGCGCTCGGTGACGCTGATGGCGCCGCGGGCGTCGAGCACGTTGAAGCGGTGGGCCGCCTTGGTGACGAAGTCGTAGGCGGGGAGCACGAGCGCCTTCTTGGGGTCGACCTTGGCGCCCTTCGCCGACGGGTCGACGCCGCGCCAGAGCAGGCGCTTCGCCTCGGCCTCGCAGTGATCGAACTCGCGGAAGTGCTCGGCGACGTCGGCCTCCTCGAAGTTGTAGGTCGACCACTCGAGCTCGGCGCGCTGGTAGAGATCGCCGTACTTCACCACCTGGCCGGCGGAGACGCCGTAGTCGAGGTCGTAGACGCTGTCCTTGTCCTGCAGGTACATGGCGATGCGCTCGAGGCCGTAGGTGAGCTCGCCGGAGACGGGGCGGCAGTCGATGCCGCCGACCTGCTGGAAATAGGTGAACTGCGAGATCTCGAGGCCGTCGAGCCACACTTGCCAGCCGAGGCCCCAGGCGCCGAGCGTGGGCGACTCCCAGTCGTCCTCGATGAAGCGGACGTCGTGGTCCAAGGGGTTGGTGCCGAGGGCGCGGAGCGACTCGAGGTAGAGGTCCTGGATGTCGAGCGGGCTCGGCTTGAGGATGACCTGGAACTGGTGGAACTGCTGCAGGCGGTTGGGGTTGTCGCCGTAGCGGCCGTCGGCCGGGCGGCGCGAGGGCTCGACGAACGCGACGTTCCACGGCTCGGGACCGAGCGCGCGCAGGAAGGTGGCCGGATTGTAGGTGCCGGCGCCGACCTCGGAGTTGTACGGCTGCACCACGAGGCAGCCGCGGTCCGACCAGAACTTCTGCAGGGTGAGGATCAGGTCTTGGAACGTCATGGGAGGCGCGTCTTATGGGCCAGCCGCGCGGCCGGGGCAACGGTCGGCGCGCTTGCGTGGGGGGCTCGCCCCCGAACCGGACGCGTGGCGCAGAGGACTGACGGCGACGGGGACTCGGCCCGACGCGCGTCAGAAGGCGAACACGTCGTCGGCGAGGCCGTCGAGCCCCGCGTTCGTGGCGGCGCCCCCGCCGCCCTTGCCGCCCTTGCCGCCGAGGATGGCGCGGAAGAACGTGACCGCCGTCTGCTCGACCGGCGTGCCGTGGAGCGCGATCCCGAACGAGTGCCCGCCGCGCCCGCCGCCCCCGTTTCCGCCGGGGCCGCCCGGTCCGCCGTCGCCGCCGGGGCAGCCGGCCAGGACGGAGCCGATCGACGAGTCGCCGCCGGGCCCGCCCGGTCCGCCGGGCCCGCCTGCCTGTCCGAGCGCGCCCTGGCCGCCCGCGCCGGGCAGCCCCGCGGTGAGCTTCACGTGGAGCAGCGTGATCGGCGCGTCGATCGCGAGCAGCGCGATGCTCGATCCGCCGGCGCCGCCGCCGGCGCCGGGCGCGCCGCCGCACCCGCCCGCACCGCCGCTGCCGCCGCCGGTGCCGGTGTTGTACATGCACGTCGTCGCGACCCCCTTCGTCCCGCCGCCGCCGCCACCGCCCTGGCCCGGCAACCCCGGCGTGCCGGGTGAGCCTGGGGCGCCGGCGTAGCCGTCGGCCGAAAACGCGCCGTCGCCGCTGCCGCCCGGCCCGTCGTCGCCGGCGCCGCCGCTCTCGCCGTCGACACCGTTGCCGTCGGGATCGCAGGCCCACGTCCCGCTCTGCGGCTGGCCCGTTCCCCCCTGCCCCGCCGCGCCCGCGGGCGTGCCGCTCGCGCCGCTGCTGCCGCCGGTCGTCGTGCCGCCGGTGCCGCCGGCGCCGCCGGCCGAGGCGAGCCCGCCGCACGTGTTGGTGACCACCGCACCCCCCGCGACGGGCGCGGCCGACGAGCAAGCGTTGCCGCCCTTGAGGCCGGCGTCGCCCGTCACCCCCATGCCGGTCTGATCCGTCGCCGCGGCGCCGTCCTGCGCGTCGCCGGCGACGAGCTCGCAGCGCTCGAGCGTCGCGGTGGCGCCGTCGGCGATGCACGCGATCGCCGAGCTGCCGGGATCGGCGGCGGCGACCGCCGTCGCGACGAGGTCCTCGAGCACCATGGGCGCCCCGGAGCGCAGCGTGATCGGGACGAGCCCCGCCTCGGGCGTGATCGAGGTCGGCTTCGCCGCGCCGATCCAGGCCCAGGTGCCGCCCTGGCAATCGAGGCCGCCGTAGATGGAGACGCCGCCGGGCACGTCGATCGCCTCGGCGAACGTCTGCGCGCACGCGTAGACGCGCTTGGGCGGCGAGGCGGAGGCGGCGATCTCGATCGCGCGCGCCAGCGACTCGACCGGCGCCTCGCGGGTGCCCTCGGCGGCGTCGTCGCCCTCGTTGCGGACGAAGACGCCGAGCTCCTCGCGGACGACGCACGCGTCCTCGCTCGGCCCGAGCGCGTCGTCGCACGCCGAGCCGGTGCCCGTCGTGCCCGTGGTGCTGCCGGTGGCGTCGGCCCAGGTCGTGTCGTGGAAGAGATCGCCGGTGCAGGCCGCCAGCGCGGCGGCGCCGGAGGCGAGCGCGATCGAGGCGAGGAGCCGGGGAAGGCAAGTTCGCATTGCCGCTCACTCTACCAGAGCGGGGCGGGCGCCAGCCGCCGTCGGGACTCGTGCTTGTCCGTGTCCTTTGTCCTTGTCCCTTGTCCTTGTCCTTGTCCTTGTCCTTGTCCTTGTCCTTTGTCTCTGTCCTTGTCCTTGCCCTTGTCCCTGTCGTTGTCGACGACAGCGCTCGCCGCGGGCCTTCGCGACCCGCGGCGCCACCCGCCCGCGCCTACCTGAGCAGGCCCCACACCAGCCCGCGCAGCCGCACCGCCAGCCCCTGCACCGCCGCCGCGTCCTCCGCTCCCAGGGCCCCGATGGCCTGCGCGAGATCCACGGCCCCCACGACCTCGTGCAGCGAGTTGTGCGCCGAGGTGAAGTACTTCCGCCGCATCCCCACGCCGCGATTGGGAAGCCCCTCGCAGAGGTTCAGGAACGCCGACTTCGATGCCCGCGTTGCCTGGTCCCGCAGCTCCGCATCCGTGATGCCCGCGGCATGCACCCGGGCCGCGAGCTCCCGCGCCACGCGATACGCCTCGAGCCTTTGGAAGGGGAAAAGAACCTCATCCGCCATGGTGGCCTCCTCGCCGGCCCCGCGATAGCGCGCCGGACTTTCACCCCCCACGGCGCAGCTGCGATGACAGCGGTCGCGCGCCGATCACCGCGTCGCATGCAATCGCGCCGGCTCGCGCGGCCGCTGGCGGCGCAGGTGCGCCATAGGGGTGGAAGTCCGGCGCGCGGTAGCGGGGCCGGCGAGGAGGCCAGGCGCCCGATGTGTTCCCGCCCGGCCAGCACGAAGGCATGGCGCCCAGGTGGTCCCCTGTCGGACAAACGTTCGAGGGCGAGGCGCAAAAGCTGCGGCGGATCCTCCAAAAGTCAGTGCGGATGCTCCAAAAGTCCGTGCGGATCGCTCCCAAGTCCTTGCGGATCCTCGAAAAACCCCGGCGGACGCTCCCGAAGAAGGTGCGGATCGCTCCCAAGTGCTCGCGGTTCCTCGAAAACTCTGCGCCGGCCCTCCAAAAGTCCGTGCCGATTGGAGAAAGATCGGTGCGGGTCCGCGGCTTGGCAGGGCGAGCAGCGGGGGGGCCCGTGCGGTTCGCTCTCCACTCCGAGCGGATCCTCCGCGAGCGCCGGCGTGCGATCCGAGCGCGCCGGCGCCCTCCCCCCAAGGCGCTGCGGTTTGATCGCGAGCATCGGCGCCCGCTCGGGACGGCCGGCGTGCGTTGACAGGCTCACACTCCGGCGCGAGCCTGGCTCCTCATTGCCGGAGGGGTGCAAATGGCCGATATCGATTATCCGAGGTTCGCGAGGCTCTTGATCCGCACGGGCGAGATCGCCGCGGGGGCGAACATGAAGCCCGAGGTCGTGCAGACCTATGACCAGGTCCTCAAGGCGATCGCGGCGTCCTACCTCGCGCTCGACAAGGACGTCACCAAAGCCGAGACCGCGTTCGCGAAGGAGAACCGCGAGCGCCTGGAGGCGCTCGCCGATCTCGACGGCCCGTTCCGCACCGCGCGCGCGGTGGTCGCCGCGCACGTGGAAGGAACGGTCGTGCCGGAGACGCTCAAGACGCAGCCGACCGACACCGAGAAGGTCAAGGCCATCGAGGACCTGATCGACGCGATCGACGACTACGTCGGGCAGCCGTGGGCGGACGCGCTGCTGAGCGGCGAGTTCGGGACCAAGGCCCCGGTCACGGTGAAGGAGATCAAGGAGGCGATGGCGGCCAACACGGCGCTGAGCAAGGCGGCGCAGAAGCGCGCCGAGGGGTACGGGCCGGCGCACGGGGCCTTCATCAAGTTCAAGGCGGTCGTGCGCAACGCGCTCGGGCCGAAGTCGATCGAGTATCGGCGCATCCACCTGAGGTCGGTGGACGACGCCGAGGTGGCGAAGAAGAAGGACGAAGCGAAGAAGGACCCCGAGAAGAAGTAGCCGCGCGGCGGCCCCAATCTCATTCACGATTGGGGCTCCGCCCCCAAACCTTCGGACGAATTCACCCTGAGCGGGTCAATTGAGTCGCGCGCGGGCGACCAGGGCTTCAGGGGGTCGAGCTCGAGGCAGATGCGGCACGGTGCAGGACCCATACCCATCATGCCGTGTCCGCGATGGGAAGGAGCTCGACGGCGCCGGCGGCGTCGGCGCAAGTGGCTAGGAGCATTCCGAACGAATCCGCCGGGTCAAGGCCGAGCTTCTTCCAGGTGAGATCGAGGAGGCGGCCCTGGGGCAGGAGGTTCTCGAAGAACGGGTGCAGCTCTTCGCTCTCGTACGGTGACTCAGTGAGCGGCAGCGTGGGCGCGATCGGCGCGGCTCCGCTGCTGGTCAGGTAGTCGGCACCGTACGTGAAGCGCGAGCCGCCCGACGTCTCTTCTAGGAGGCCGACCGGCACTCCGTCTAGGAGGACCCGCGCCTTGCGCTTGCGGCCAACGCGCAAGAGCGACCGGAAGGCGCGCAGCCGCGCGAGCGTCTCGCGCGCGTCGTCGCCCGCCATGCCGCTCAGCGCGGCAAGTTCTGCGAGCAGCGGCTCGTCGCGAAGGGCCTTGGCCGCCGCAACACGGTCCTCCGGTTTCTTGGCCCTTGTGGCGACCTCCCGCAGCACCGGCTCCCAGTCGTGCCTCGGGAGCGCAGCACGCTGGAGTGCCGCCGCCGCGCGCACGCGCACAGCGTCGGCTTTCGCGCCTGAGGCGAGGTCCCGGAGAATCGTTCGCGCCTCGGGCCTGGCGTCGTCTTGCACGAGCGCAACAGCCGCCTCCAACCGGCTTTCCTCGAACGGGCTGTTGCGGGCCACGTCGATGAGCATGACGTTGGAGTTCGCGCGGTGGAGGAAGCGAATCGCCGACGAACGCTCCCACGCCCGAGTACCCAAGCGGGCGATCCGAGCCATCTCGGAGAGCCCTTCCTCGCGGCATGCTGGGATTTCGGAGAGGCGCGTCGCTGCTTGCACGTTGCCCGCGGCGGAAGCCTTCCGAAGGTGCCGTGCAGCGCGGGCATCGCGCGCCTGCAGGAACGCGTCTCCAATGACGAGGTGAGCATCGGCGTCGCTCCAGGCCATGGCGTCGTCCGCTACCGCGGCGAGCGCGGCCCCCACGGCCGGATGGCTCACGAGCTGAAGCTGTCCCAGTCCCGCTCCGTCTGCGACGCTGGCCTCTTGGATGATCAGCGCGAGGACCGTTCGAGCCGCCGCGCCTGCGCGGTCGGCCTCCTTCCTGGAGAGCTCGGCCTCGAACAGGATGTCCAGCGATCGCCAGTTCGGTGAGGCTTCGAGGACCTGTATCGCTGTCGCGCGCAACCGCGGGATGGCGAGCAGCGCTTCCGCGGCCAACTCGGGTCGGCCGACGTGGCCATGCTCCAGCTCTCGATCGAGCTCGTCGGCAAGCGCCACGACACCCGTCCTCACGAGCCCGACAAGGATTCCTACGTGGACAGCGCGCCGGCCCCGTGAACCGAGGACGAGCCGGCCGACCTCATCGTCGGCCCAGGGGCCGATCTGCGCAGCCTCCTCGATCAAGTCCGCAGGGGCTCGTGCATTGTCCAAGCCCTCGCCCGTCGACTCGTCAAGGATCTCGAGCAGGGCATTCGCCCTGTCTTTGATCGCCATCGTTGCGATGACGAGGTTCGCGAGCGTGCGCCGTCGGAGTCCGGACGGAGCCTCGCGCATCGCCGCGTGCATCTGCGCAGCTCCCGGCCAGGCGGCCCCGAAGAGTCGAAGGGCGGCGTACAGCTTCGCACGTGGGGAATAGACGTGATTGCTGGCGGTCGCGGTCATCAGGGTGGTGAGGCGCAGGGCAAACGTGCGAAGTGGCTCCTGCTCGATCCGTCCGATCTCCGCCAGGCACGAGACTGCCAGCTCCGCGTACGACCAGACGTTGCCGCGCGCCAGGACGGAGGCCGTCGCCAGCATGCCCTGCAGAAGCGCGACGGCGTGCTCCGGGCGGTCCTCCCCCACCAGCCCGCAGGCGAGCGTCAGGGTCTCTTTCCACCCATCGTTCCGCCAGCGCTTCCTGAAAAGCTCCACGAGCTGCTCTAGATTCGAGACGTGGCTCCGGAAGCGGTGTGCGATCTCCTGCGCGGCGAGGTACTCGAGGAAGCTCTTGTGCACGAACCCGAACGCGCGACCGCCGAGCAGCGCGATCACGTAGTTGCGCTCGCGCAGGTGCTCGATGAGGAGAGCGGCCGTGCGTCGAGCCTCCGCGCGACCCTCGCCGTAGCTCTCCTCGCAGAAGCGCGTCGCGAACGCGAGCAAGTCGTCTTCGCGCACGAAGTTGCCTCGGCCGTCGGACAGCTCCTCCATCATGGTCCACGCGAGCTCGCGCATGAACCTCAGTTTGTCCTTCAGCTCGAACCGAGCGGCGGCCGTCGGCGGCAGCTTCTTCCTCGCGTCCCACTGCTCGGCCATCATCGTGAGCACGTCGGCGTACAGCTCGATCCGCCGCCCGGCCACCTCGCCGCCGCGGTTGAGCAGCGCGAGCATCGTGAGGAGCAGCGGGTTGCCCGCGAGCTCGCGGAGGGCGCGGCTGTCGCGGAGCCGCTGCCGGAGCCGCTCGCGACGGTCGCGTCCCGCGGCCGGGTGGTGGGGGAACGCTGCGTCGTGCCACCGTCCGAGGAAGTCGTCGATCTGGGCGTCATCGAAGTCGAGCAGCGTGTAGATGGTGCAGTTTGCGGCCTCCAGCGCAGGGCGCGCCGGTCGAACTCCCACGATGCGACACGTCACGACGCCGCGGCCGCCGAGGTCGCGCTTCAGCCCTGCGATCATCTCGGCATACCGGCGGCGCGCGTCCGGGTCGGCGACCTCGTCGAGCCCGTCGAACAGCCAGACGATGCGGCCCTGCTTTCCGAGCGCTTCCATCGCCGAGCGTCCCAGGTCAAGCCGGCGCTCCGCGTGCTGCTCGGCCGCGTGCTCGAGGAGATCATAGGGCCGTCCAGCAGCGGTCGCCGCGACGTACGACGCATCGAAGCGGCGCATCTCGACGCGCACGGGAACGAGGTCCATGGGAAGCTCGCCGACGGACTCGCCGGCCGTGCAGAGCGCGAGCGCGAGCCAGCGAGTGAGCACGCTCTTGCCGGCGCCGGGCGCGCCGAGCAGCACGATCCAGGGATCCGCAGGGCTGCCCAGCACGTTCTGCACGGGTTGGGGCGGCCCCTTCAGGGCCGACGAGAGGGCAACCGCCCCCATGCAGTCCGCCGCGGAGACATCCTCCTCGTCCGGCGCGAGCGCGCGCGGAAGGTCGCCTTGCGGCGCCTGGAGCCGGACCTTCTGCGGAACGAACAGGCGTAGGAGCTCCAGGCCTCCCGGGCAGTCGGAGTCCTCCCCGCGGAGCGTCTTGTCGAACATCGACTCGCGCTTGAGCTCCTCGCCGAGCTGCCGCCGGTAGCGCTCGACCTGCTTCACCAGGTCGGCCCCCGGGCCCAGAACCTCCGATCCCGTCGAGGCGAAGGCCGCGTCGACGGCGTCGAAGGCGACCTTCTTCTCACAGAGCCACTCGCGACCCTCCGGATCGACGCGGTTGTCGCCGATCCAGCGTTTCTGGTCGGGCACATAGGCGCGGGACCCGTACACGAAACGATCAGAGAAGAGGCGGATCACCTGGTACTGGTTCGGTACCTCGGGCGGCCGCTCCTCGAGCTGTACGCTCGCGCTCCCGATCGCGAGCACCGGTATTGTCGTGTCGAGCCACTGCAGCTGTTCCTCGTGGATGTGCCCGTGGAGTACGAGGTTCGCGATCGGGCCCAGCCGGCGCTTGAAGTCCTTCACATCCTGCTCGGCGGGGGGCCGTTCCGCGCGTAGCGGGTCGTGGTGGACCGCCGCGATCCGGAGCCAACGTTGCGCCTTGTAGGGCCGCAGCTTCTCGGCGAAAGCTCGTATCTGCTGCTCGCCCAGAAACCCATAGTGATCGTCGCCGCGATGGCTGTCCGCGATCGTCGAGTCCAGCCCGGCGACGACGACGCGCAGGTCCGCGAGCTCGAACAACGTCCACGGCTCGGCCGCGATGAACCGCAGGTCCGCCTCGCCCTCGTAGAAGCGCGTCACGAAGTCGGCGTAGGGCTGGAGCTTGGGCCAGTACGGCCGCTCGGGCGCGCGCTCGCTCCCCTCGCACTCGTTGAAGTAGCCCTCGCAGAGCTTCCGATTGACGTCGTGGTTGCCGGGCACGAGCACGACGCGACGGCGCGGCAACCCAAGGAGCTTCGCCAACCCCTCCGCGAAGCGGCCAAACGTTTCGAACTGGGATGGCATGCCGTACTCGGTGAGGTCCCCCGTGACCACGGCGAGGTCCGGCCAGAGCCCATCGACTCGCCGCAGCTCCTCGAGATCCTCGCTGAGTCGATCGAGCAGGCCGCCGAGCGGGTTCCCCTCCTGGAACCGATGGCGCGGCCCGAACTGCGTGTCGGAGAGGTGAAGGAGGGTCAACGCAGCGCGGGCGGAGCCGTCCCCGTCCAGGCCGCGACCGCTTGACCGCTTGCTCCGCGAATGTTCGGACATGGAGGGGAAGATACACCTGTTAAGTGCACCGAAGTAGGCGCCCGCACGAGCCAAGCCAAGAGACACGCCCACCCCTCCGCGAGTAACAGCTCTCGGGTTGCGGCAAGCAGAACTCGTACATTTGCGATGGCGATACGTGGAGCTCGGTCCTGGACCGGGCTGCGTTTGAATCCTCGTGCAAGAAGCCACAGATGACCGTGCAGCAAATTGATGCAACTCAGGTTGGCGTGACGGGCTGCGGCCAAACGGCGCTCTACATCGTCCTGCGTGGCGAGTGGGTGATGACTCTGCTCGTAAGTAGCCCAAACCGGCGCCGTACCTGCTCCGCCCCGCCGCCGGCTGCCTGATTGCCTCTGGCTACACGCCGGCCGGAAAGTACCTCGTAGCTCGCTTGATCCCCTCGCGGCGGATCGCACGGCCGGCGAGGAGAGTCTCGATGGGCCCCGCGATCTGCCTTCGCTTCACCTTGAGCGCGGCGCCGATCTGCTCGGCGCTGCTGCCGGGGTTCTGCCGGATGTAGGCCTCGAGCGCGGCCGCGGCGCGCTGCATCTGAGCTTCGGAGCGGCGGCCTCGGCTCCTCGGGAAGGACGGCAGCGCCACGCCGTTTGCGCTGGCGGCGACGGCAGGAGCGGCGGGCCGCTTGGAGGCGGTGAACTGGCGGGTGAGGGCTTCGACTTTCTCGTCGATGGTGGGCATGGGGGTCCTCTCGGGCGGCTCGTCGCCTGCATCGCAAAGGGGTGTGAAGCCCGCTCGCTGATCCATCAAGAACAGGAAGCGCTCGTCGTGCTTGTTCACCAGGACGTGCGTGAGCTCGTGCACGAGGACGGCGTGCCAGCGCAAGCGGTGCACCAGAGCGCCGGTGCCGACCAGCCCGAGCCGCAAGCGCTTCCGCGAGAGCGCGGCAAGGCTTGCCCTCGGATGGGCTCGCGGGTGAGCATGCGTCGCGTGGACGAGTCCCTCACGGAGGAGCAGAAGGGGGCGTGCCTCGAGACCCTCTCCGCCGACCGGCTCCGCACGTTGCTCGACGCACTCGAGCTGGACGCGGCGGACCGCCGCTCTCGGTCGGCGATGATCACCGGGCTCGCGCGAGCGCCGTTCGCCGACGTCGTTCGCGCGCTGCGCGTCCCTGAGCTTCGCGCGTTCTGCACGACGCTGGGCGTGTACGCGAAGGGCACGAAGGACGAGTTGATGAAGCGGCTGCTGGCCGCGCGGGGAGCGCGCATGCCGCGCGCCAACAGCGATCGCCCCGGCGGCGCGCCATCGGCAGGCGGCCTGAAGTCGGCGCTCCGCCGGTTCACGCTCGACGCCGCGGCCGGATTCCGCGGTCGCGACGCGGCGACGAGCTTCGTCAAAGCTCTGTTCGCCTGCTTCGGCTGGCCCGACGGCGAGCCGCCGGGGGTCGACATCCCCGCGTCGCTCTCGGTCCTAGAGCACGGCCAGCGGGTCACGCGCGAGGTCGCAGCCCATTGGAGAGAGCGCCGCGTGCTCATCCACGTCGTCGGACCGGAGGACGCGCTCGCCCCCGCCTGGAGCGACCTGCTGCGCGTCTGCCTCGAGCTCACCCCGACGCCCGAGTACGTCCTCCTGACCAACCAGCGCGAGATCCACCTCTACGATCTCGGCCGCGACCGCGCTGCGCCGCGCCTCGCGACGGCGATCGACGATCTCCCGAAGCACAGCGAGTCCTTCGTCTTCCTCGGCCAAGGCTGGGTGCCCGGCACGACCCCGCAGGTCGTCAACGTCGGCAAGGTCTCGCGCGAGGTCGCCGATCTCGTCGCCAAGGTCTACCGGAGCCTCAAAGCGAAGCACCCGAAGCGCGACGCGGACGTCATCCAGTTCACGCTCCAGTGCATCGTGACCATGTTCGCGGAGGACATCGGCCTCTTGCCGCGCGACCACTTCACGTCGCTCCTCTACGAAGGAGCCCGGCATCGCGACGTCGAGCGACGGTTGCGCGAGCTCTTCACGCTCATGGCGACGCGCGACGTCCCGGCTCCGCGAAAGGTCGCGTTCTTCAACGGCGGCCTGTTCGCGAGCCCGGTCACGTTCGCGCTCGGGGAGGCCGAGCTCGCCGCGCTCACCAAGGCGGCGGAGGCGAACTGGAAGTACGTCGATCCGCACATCTTCGGCAGCGTCTTCCAGGGGATCATGGACGACGCGGAGCGCCACGCGAGCGGCGCCCACTACACGGCGCACGAGGACATCAAGCGCGTCGTCGGGCCGACGATCGTCGAGCCCTGGCTGGCGCGGATCGCCAAGGCGAGCACCCTGGCGGAGCTCCAGGACATCCGGCGCGGCCTCTCCAGGTTTCGCGTGCTCGATCCGGCGTGCGGCAGCGGCAACTTCCTCTACGTCGCGTTCCGCGAGCTCTACGCGCTCGAGACGCAGCTCCTCGCGCGCATGCACCGGGAGTTCCCATCGGCGAAGGACGTCGGCTGGGGCAGCGGGATCTCGACGCTCAACTTCCACGGCATCGACACGAACCCGTTCGCGGTGGCGCTCGCCAAGGTCACGCTGAACATTGCGAAGAAGATCACGTTCGAGGAGCGCCGCCAGACGGCGGCCGACGCGTCGGGGCAGGGGGAGCTCGACATCGATCCGTCGCTCCCGCTCGACAACCTCGACAAGAACATCGTCTGCGCGGACGCGCTCTTCACTCCATGGCCGGAGGTCGACGCGATCGTCAGTAACCCACCGTTCCTGGGAGCCCGGAAGATTCGCAATGAGCTTGGCGTCACCTACATGGAAAAGCTTCAACGGAATACGGGGGTCGACGGTCTCGTGGACTTGGCGTGTTACTGGTTCCGCCTCGCGCACGATCTCCTGCCTGAAGGCGGACGAGCAGGGCTTGTTGGTACCAGTGCCATACGAGTAGGCAGGGGGCGAGCAGCGTCGCTCGACTATCTCATCACGCAAGGGGCTACCATCACCAACGCGGTGTCGTCACGAATCTGGCCGGGTGATTCGGCCGTAAACGTGTCGATGGTGAACTGGGTGAAGGGGGCCGTACCCGGACCGTTCACGCTTGTCGTGGATGACATCGCGTATCCTGTTCCTCGCATCGCGAGTCACCTTCAGCTTCACTGCGATGTCAGCGAAGCCGCTGCATTGGCCGCAAACGAAGATGGCATGGCGATGGGCATCATTTTTGGACACGAGGCTTTCACCTCTGGTTCGATTGGATTCCCAGACTCTGGATCGCCTGGCGTGAGGCCGATGGCCACGGGCGACGACATGCTTCGGGGAAAACTGTCGTCTGCGCCCGACCGATGCATTTACCTGGCATTCGCCACGGAAGAGGAGGCCCGCACGAAGGGAGGGCCTGCATTTGAGCATCTGAAGAAGCGCATCTTCCCGTGGCTCAAAGCGCGAGCTGAAAGCGGCAAAGAAACGAACGATTACGCTACTTGGTTGCGAAAGTGGTGGAAGCCGCAAAAAGGCCGCGAAGACTTCATGGCGACGATCAGTGGCAAGTCGAGAGTGTTGGTGTTTCCGAAGGTTGTCGCACGACCCGTGTTCGCGTTCCTCTCGACGGTCTTCGTGCCGAATCCCACTCTACTCGTTTTTGCGTTCGACGACGACTACAGCTTCGGTGTCCTGCAATCGACCCTGCACTGGGAGTGGACCAAGGCGCAGGGCGGGAGGGTCCGCGCCGACATTCAGTACAACACGACGGTCTGGCGTACCTTCCCCTGGCCGCAGGAGGTCGGCGAGGCGACCGTCGTCCGCGTCGCCGCGGCCGCGCGCGAGCTCCGCGCCACGCGCGACGGCCTCATGGATGCAAACGGTTGGTCGCTGCGCGATCTGCATCGAGCCGCCGAGGTCGCGGGTCCTCACCCGCTGAAGGACGCGCAACGCGTGCTCGACGACGCGGTCGCCGAGGCCTATGGCATGCCGTCGGATCAAGAGGCCACCGAGTTCCTTCTCGATCTGAATCGCTGCCTGGTCGAGGACGAGGCGCAGGGCAAGACCGTCACCGGCCCCGGGCTCCCTCCCGGTTTCGACCCGAAGGACCCCCGCTGGCTCAGCGACGATTGCATCGAGCCGCCCCCGTTCCCGGAGTAACCATGGCCCAGACCGTCGCCGAGCACCCCGCGCTGGCGCCCCTCTGGGACGCGGCGAAGAACCCCGACGCCGCCACCGCCGTGCTCGCCACGAGCTACAAGGCGTCGTGGTGGCTGTGCCGGCGCGGCCACGCGTTCCAGCGCTCGCCCCGCGCGCTGCTCCGCGATCCCGGCTGTCCCCAGTGCAAGGTCGCCGGCGCGGGCGCCTCGATCGCAGACAAGCGACCGACGCTCGCCGCCCTCTGGCACCCGGACAAGAACGGCGACCTGGCGCCCGCGAACGTAGATGCGACGTCGACGGCGCCGTGCTGGTGGCGCTGCCCAGCCGGACACGACTTCCAACGCGCCCCCCTCCTGATGCTCCGCGACGCGGACTGCCCGACCTGCGCGCTCGCGAAGACCTCGCTCGCGGTCACCCACCCGAGCGTCGCGGCGGAGTGGAACGCGACGCGCAACGGCGCCGTCACGCCGCAGATGATGGACGCGGACCACATCATGACCGCCTGGTGGACCTGCCCGAAAGGTCACGACTACCAGGCGACGGTCCGCTCGCGCGCCCGAGGCGGCGCGCGCTGCCCCACCTGCTACGCCGGCTGGTCGCTCGAGCACATCCGCGAGTTCGTGCAGTCGCTCCTCGGGCACGTGAGCGCGTTCGACCCGAGCGAGAAGTACGCTCTCGCGATGCAGGCGGGGCTGCTCAAGAACGCGGCGTCGCGCCCCTTCGTGAAGGCCTTCACGAGCGGCCGGTTCCCGACCTCGGAGCTCGAGAAGTTCGTGCGCGGCGAGCCGTCGCTCGTCGACGGCTGCGCGATGGCGCAGGGCAAGGACACCGATCCACACGAGGGTTTCGCTCTCCAGATCGTCGAACCGCCACCCGAACGGCCCGGCGCGGATCGGGCGACCGATCGCTTCGCCCTCCCGGGCGCGCCCGCGCCGGAGGACGCGGCCGACATCGACGTGAGCCGTGAGGTCGACGTCCACGGCCCCCCCCAAACCGAGACCGAGCCAGCGCTCCCCGTCGTGACGGCGCGCGAAGCGCTCGATGCCCTCGACAACGCCCTCATCGCGAGCGCCGACGCCGAGACGGTGAAGTTCCTCCTCGACAGCGCCAAGGCGAAGCTCTGGCGCCACGCCTACCTGAACCCCAAAGAGGCCCGCGATCAGGCCGCGGCGTTCCAGGGAGACATCTACTCGTCGCTGGTCCGCGATCGGTTCCTGAGCGAGTACGACGAGGCCGACCAGCTCGAGCTGCCGAAGGGCTACTCGTTCAAGCCCGAGCGGGGTGGCCCGGTCGTGCCGCCGAACCTCATGCAGCGCCGCGTCGCCGTCAGCGTCCGCCAGGCGCGCCGGTTCGGCAACTGGTCGGGGATGGGCGCGGGCAAGACCCTGAGCGCCATCCTGGCGACGCGCGCCGTAGGAGCGGCGCTCACCGTCATCTGCTGCCCGAACGCGGTCGTCGACAACTGGGCGCGCGAGATCGAGAACGCCTTCTCGCTCACCGACGTCGCGAAGAAGACCTGGACGCCCACCTGGAAGGATCCGCTCGCCACCGCGCCGCGCTACCTCGTCCTCAACTACGAGCAGTTCCAGCAGCCCGACTCGGAGGCGAGCCTCGTCGCGTTCCTCGACAAGAACGTGGTCGACTTCGTGGTCGTCGACGAGATCCACTACGCCAAGCAGCGCACCGAAGGCGCCGTGATGAGCAAGCGCAAGCGCCTCGTCCAGGGGCTCGTGCTCGAGGCGGCGAAGAAGAACGCCGAGCTCTGCGTGCTCGGCATGTCGGGCACGCCCGTCATCAACAACCTCCAGGAGGGGAAGAGCCTCGTCGAGCTCATCACCGGGCATCGCCACGACGATCTCGAGACGGCCGCGACGGTCCAGAACTGCATGCGGCTCTACCAGCGCCTCGTCACCCTCGGCACCCGCTGGCGGCCCGACTACGCGATGCAGCTCTCGGTGCGCAAGGAAGAGATCGACTGCGCCTCGGAGCTCGACGAGATCCGGCGCGTCGGCCGCGGGACGATGCTCCAGCTCGAGCAGGTGCTCACGCGGCTCCGGCTCCCCACCATCCTCGAGAGCATCGAGCCGGGCGAGAAGGTCATCGTCTACACGCACTACGTCGAGGGCATCGCGAAGGAGCTGCGCGACGCGATCCAGGGCGCGGGGCACCGCGTCGGGCTCCTCGTGGGCGGCGAAGACGACGCCGATCTCCGGGAGTTCTTGAAGCCGAACGGCGCGGTCGACGTCTTGATCGCGTCGAGCCGGATCGGGACCGGCGTCGACGGGCTGCAGCACGTCTGCGCCAAGCTCATCATCAACTGCCTGCCCTGGACCAACGCCGAGTACGAGCAGCTCATCGGCCGCCTCTACCGTCAGGGGAGCAAGTTCGCGAAGATCGAGGTGATCATCCCGGTGACCTTCGCGATGGTGAACGGCGAGCGCTGGTCCTACTGCGAGTCCAAGCTGAACCGGCTGCAGTACAAGAAGTCGATCGCCGACGCCGCCGTCGACGGGGTGGTCCCCGAGGGCAACCTCCGGTCGCCGACGCAGGCGCAGCAGGACATCATGCGCTGGCTCGAGCGGCTCGAGGACGGCGCGGTGGAGACGATCGCGCGCAAGCAGATCGTCATCCCGCTCTCGGGCGAGCCGAGCGAGGTCAAGCGCCGCGTCGCCGCCTACGGCGACTTCACGCGGATCAACAACCGCTGGTACCAGAGCTCCAGCCAGAAGACGCACGCGCGGCTCGAGGCGAACGCCGAGGAGTGGGCGCACTACCACACCCTCTACCGCGAGGCGCGGCAGAGCTGGGACGTCGTCCCGTTCGAGGAGGAGATCCGCTGGCTGGAGAAGCGAGAGCCGCTCGTGGTCGGCGACTTCGGCTGCGGCGAGGCCATCCTGGCCCAGCGCGTCGGAGCGAAGCACGACGTCCGGAGCTTCGATCACGTCGCGGTGAACGCGAGCGTGGTGGCGTGCGATCTCGCCGCCGTTCCGCTCGACGACGGCGTGCTCGAGGTGGCCATCTTCTGCCTGTCGCTGATGGGCACGAACTTCACGGACTACATCCGTGAAGCACACCGCTGCCTCCGGCTCGACGGGCGCCTGCACATCTGGGAGGCGGCGAGCTACTTCGACGACGTCGAGGAGTTCTGCGACGGCCTCGCGCGGCTCGGCTTCGAGGTCGTCGAGCCGCGCAAGCAGGGAGCCTTCATCCGTATCCACGCGATGAAGGCGACGACGACGCCGGCGGCGAATGTCGTCCTCCGGTTCCGAGGCAGGAGCTCGGGCAGCCCGGGCGAATAGCCTCCGTCAGGCAGCCAGGTCATTCCTCGAAGAGGGGAAGGGTCCTCGGCGTACCTGCGTCCCTCGAGGCTTCCTGTCGCTCGACGCCATCGAGCTCGTCGAACAGGAGCTCCGATCTCGGATCATGCTTCTGGTAGCGCGCCCGGGCGATCTCGCGGTTCTGGACCGCGTAGCAGTAGACGCACCCGTGGGGGCAGGTGTCGTAGTCGCCGATGTCGCGGCACTCGAAGCAGCCGCACTCCTTGCGGTTGCCCTTCAAGCGGGCGCGGATGCTCGGGCCTCCGAGGCTGCTGAGACGCTGCGCGTCCACGCACCTCGCGTCGATGGCCCCGTCCACCAGCAGCCCCCGTTGCGAACACACCGACAGTTGCATCCGATGCTCTCGGGCGCAGCTCACGAGGCGACGCAGGAGGTCGCGCTTCTCGTCGTCGGAGGGATCGCTCCACCGGAACGCTCCAGCGCGTGACGCCGTGTCCATGTTCCGCGAGGTCTTCTTGTAGAGCTGCGCGAAGGACACGACGACCTCGTTCGTCGCGCCTTCCAACCGCGAGGCGATGCGCCGGAAGTTTTCGACGTGCAGGTCGAAAGGTGTGAGGGTGGAGCTGATGATCGTGTCGTAGCGCCAGACCAGCGCCTGGGCGCCGAACAGCTCGCGGACCTTCCACGCCGTCTCGATGGAGCGCTCCGCGTCCACGACGTTGGTCTCGAGCTCCCTCGGGTAGCCGTTGATCGTGTACTGCAGGACGAATGGGAAGCCCCGCTCGCGAACCTCGGGGAGGTGCTTCAGGAACGGGGCGACGTTCTTGGTCCAGAAGACGAACCCGTCCACGTTCCGCCGGTCGAGCGCGACGCGGTAGACCTGCCTGTTGTACGGGTTCACCGTCTTGCAGTAGCCCGCCTCGAGACGGCGCATGAACCACTCGCCGTAGAAGGTCGGGATGTCCGTCTTGTAGCTCGCCGAGATGATCACGGGTTCATCAGGTGGCCGGGGCACCGTCATGCAGTGCGGGGGTGGCTGCCATCGCCGACTCTCTTCGCGGCAGGGCGGGCCCGAGCAGGCGCCTCCACGTTATCTCGCGCGCTGATGCTCGTACACCGCGTATCGACGATCGCGCGACGTCAGCGAGGGAAGCTTCGCGCCCGCCGGCGTGGGCAGGTCGCACATCGCCCAGGCGATCGGCCACCGCGCTTGCCGCGCCGCACACCAGGTCCTCTACGTCGCGGCCCACGACGTACTGAAGAAGTTCCGCGCCGCCCGCGCTGACGGCAGCCACGATCGGAAGAGGCTCGCTTCACGACGCCGGATCTGCTCATCGTCGACGACCTGGGGCTCCGTCCCCTCGTGGGCGAGGAGCCCCTCAACCTCACGAGATCATCCGCCAGCGCTAGGAGCAGGGTCGATCGTGATCAGATTCGCCGCCCCGGAGTCGTCGCGTGGGTGCGGCCGGTCAGGCCGGCGGTGATGCGCTCGATCACGCGATCAGTTTGGCCGGCCCTGCCCCGGTCCGATCGGCGCCCCTTCACACCTGCACTGCGCCGACCGCTTTCCCTCCGCGTCTCGGTGTCCCGCGGTGCGATGCCGACCGCTTGGGTGCGCGTGGCCATGGCGCGGGCCGTCCCGACGCGCCTCGACGCCGCGTGGTAACGCTGAACCAAGTGGGCTTCTTTCGCCTACGCGCCGTGAGCCGTGGCGGCAGGCGAGGAGCCGGACGAAGAGGCGCCGCAGCCGCAAGGCCGCGTCTTCGCCCGCAGGTTGAAGAACTGCCTAAGTTGGCCTACCCTCTCGCTGCCAACAGCGGACAAATGCGACTGTTCCGGACCATCTGCCGTGTGGATTACAAGGTCTCGTTCGCCGAGATCGACCGGCTCGGCATGCACACGCAGTTCTTCCACGACCGAACGCTGGTCGCGCCGTTCAAGGACGTGAAGAGCAACCTGAACATCCTCACGCACTCCACGAGCGCGGAGGGTAAGGTCGAAGGACGACCGTTCAAGTTCAATCTCACCCCGAAGAACCTGGACTTCACGGTCGAGTACCCGGAGGGGATCTCGGTCGAGCGCCTCGGGGGGACCAAGTTGCTTGACCTCCTCGCCGAGCTCCTGCCCAAGATGGCGCCTCAGCACCAGTACGAGCGGATAGGTATGCGATCCTTCGTCCTGGCAACCGGCGGACAGCTCAAGTTCCGCCCCGTCCTCGGTCTACTGATGGACCGATTGGGCTCCCTGAAGGAGCCTCTCTTGAAGGGAGCATCGGCCGCGGACATCGGCTGCGTTCTTGAGATCGACGACAAGCACGGCCGCCACGGGAGGATCATGTTCGGACCGTACCAACCTCAGGAGTGGCCGAAGTACCTAGAGCACCAGCCAGAGCCCGCTGTCGGCGAAGGGATGGTCTTCGACATCGATACATCGATGGCAAAGATGGAGATGGTCAAGTTCGACTTGGCGAAGTTCGCAAACGCCCATCAACTCATGGTCAGAGAGATCGCCGGTGGTGTCTTGTCGCGGATCGAAGGAGAGCTTACGTGACACAAGCCAGTCTCACTCACTCTTATGTTGCAGACGACACCCTCTCGACCCTGCGTGCGAAGCCGATCTCGCTCACCGTTGCTTCGAAGCTCGAACAGAGTGCCGAAGCGAAGCCGCTTCTTCCTCCTGCTGCCACGTCTAGCGAGGGCGCCACGCCTGTCACGAAGTTCCTGCCGGATGACACGACGCAGGAAGATTTGGTCTTGAGTGAGGTTGCCGGTATCGTCCTCAACGAAGCCGGGGAAAGCCTGTTGGTTCGGCTGGAAGAGCAGAACCTCATCGTTCACTTTCCCCGCGAACTGATCTCAGAAGAACTGGCCGTGCCAGGCACCGCGGTGACCTACCAGATCGTCCGGCGTCGCAACGGCATGCGCTACCAACGCTTCGTCTCCCGAGACGTGGAGCTAGATCAGGACCGCGTAAATGAGGTCCTCGAAGAGCTGGGCAAAATCCGCTACCGGGGCAAGTGACCACCCTCCGTGTCACTTTCTTCGACGTTGGTCACGGCGACTCGATCGTCGTCGAGCGGGATAACCCACCGCATTTTGCGGTCATCGACTGCAACCTGAACCTTTCTCGAAAGGAGTCAGAACCCAAGGCTTATGCGTACCTCATGCAAAGGCAAGTCAAGGAGCTTGATACGGTCGTCCTGACTCACCTGCACAAGGACCACTTCACCGGCCTGGAGTTCTTTCTCAAGAATTTCGACGTCCGCGTCTTTCGGATACCACCGTTCCTTAGTCGAAACGACAAAGTCTACGACGGTGTTATTAAGAAGCTGAGCGGCAAAATCGAGGAAGAGATCCGCCGGAGCACCGATCCGTTCGTCTTCCGTCCAGCCAGGTCGCTCGCTGCGATCCTGGCCTACGTCAGCAACAACGAGGACAAGGTCGAGGAGGCGGTCGGCAAGAATAACGCCATCAAGCTTTGCGGATTCGACGCCTCTATCTCACTGCCGCTCCCCCGGATCAAGGGGCAACTCCATGCGAAGCTTCTTAGCCAGGGGTCGACGTCGAACACCTTTCCCGAAATGAATGACGCATCAGTCGTTGTGACAGTTGAGCACGGAGGGCACCGCGTTACGCTCGCAGGTGATTCAACCATCGATCAGTGGGCGGAACACGAGCGCCAGATGGACCGTGACCGAATCACGAGTCTTGAGACAACGGTTCTCAAGGTCCCCCACCACGGCTCGAGGCACAACAACAATGCGAGGCTCTACGGCTACCTATTGAAGAAACCGATCGCCGGGCGTGTCACGATCGTTTCGGCGAATGGCTCCACGCACCCCCACGATGAATACTTCCAGTTGGTGCACCAGTTCGGCCTCGAACCATACTGCACGAGTCTCGCCGAGCAATGCAGGAACCCGAACCTGATCCGTCTCTCGGGACAGACGCAGCTCCCACCTGATGCTCGCCCGTTCGTGGACAACTACAAGTCCGAAGGCCCGTCTATTGCCTGCCAGGGCGACGTCACCGTTGAGATCGACTCGAACGGCCTCAAGAAAGTCAGCGGGTCCACAGGCAACGTCTGCGTCTATCGGCTTCCGGTAGCCGTTCCGTCACCGTCGCCAGCCACGACTCCGTAGGACAATTTGAGATCTCCTGATGGTTCCGTGGTGGCGCAGTGAGTGGACCATGGCTCAACGTTAGGCGGACCACCGAACCAGGGTCAATGGAGCCGATCACTCCGGCAGACACAGCCCGTACGTATTGCCGGCACCAAAATCAATTGCGCACGAGCCCCAAGCGGGAGCATGCGTCATGACGCAGTGCTGCCCTTCTGCGCATCCCGCGTCTGGCAGTGCACAGTTGTCCTGATGGCGAGTGGAGATGCAGCCGACCGGAAAGTCTCCGTCGGGATGGTCGATCCAAACGCAGCCTTGTTGTTGCTGGCCCAGACCGCAGCACTCCGACTCGCTCGAAACCCCGAGGCAGACGCTCGCGTCCTCGGCGATCGCGCCGCCATCAACCACCGGCTCAACATCTACCTGACCCGAGCAGGCGACGATGGCCGGGACGAACGCTAGAATGAGATAATGGACTCGCGTCATGGGTTCTCAGAACGTGAACAGGAACCAGGAATGGTGGCAAGACCACGAGTCAGTCATCGAACCACTGCAAACTGGCGCCCAACAAGCCAGCGAGCTGCTCCGCAACCACCTTTGCGCTGCGCTCCTTTGCTTCGCTCTCCGGAGCGTAGACATCGAGAGCGCTGTCCTCGTCGAAGTTCGGACTGAGCTCGATGGCGCCGACAATCACTCCATCTACGACGATCTGCACTTCTCCCGGCTGTGGCATGACGGTAGCAGGCTGCCGGGTGAACGGATTCACGATGTCCCGCGGAGGATAAGGTACGAGCGCGTCGAACCCACGGATGCGCTCGATACACTCATCGCGCGTCAGCCGCGGTTCCATCGTAATGACTCCCTTCAGCGCCATGGCGAATTCCTATGCGTGCAGGCCCCGATGTGAGTCGGGTGCAGATCCCTTTTTGCACCGAGTTTTCACGCGGTTGCCGCATGACATG
>CAYJPW010000146.1:0-27032 GCA_964372055.1 uncultured Polyangiaceae bacterium | reverse complement strand
GTCGTGGCGCCGCCGCCCGACGCCGCGCCGCCGCCCGCGCCGAAGAAGCTCGACGCAGGTGCCCCGCTCGTCGATCTGGCGGTCCCCGGCCACGCCGACGCGGTGACGTGGATCCCCATCGGCGCCGCCTCGCCGCGCCCCGTCGTCATCGCGGCGCACGGCAACTACGATCGCCCCGAGTGGCAGTGCCAGGTCTGGGGCGGGGTCCTGGGCGAGCGCGCCTTCGTGCTCTGCCCGCGCGGGATCCCGCGGCCCGACTCGCCGGCGCCCGACGACATCCGCTTCACCTACGCCGACAACCGCGCCCTCGAGCGCGAGATCGACGCCGGCCTCGAGGCGCTCCGCGCGCGCTTCCCCGATCACGCCGGCGCCGATCCGGTCCTCTACACCGGCTTCTCGCTCGGCGCGATCATGGGCGTCGCCATCCTCTCGCGCCGGCCCGAGCGCTTCACCCGCGCGGTCCTCGTCGAGGGCGGGCACGACAAGTGGACGCCGGCCGCGGCCGCCGCGTTCGCCTCGGCCGATGCGGCCGCGCGCGGCCGGCGCGTGCTCTTCGCGTGCGGCCAGAAGCCCTGCGCCTTCGAGGCGAAGCGACCGGCCGCGATCCTCGAGCGCGCCGGCGTCGCGACGAAGATCGTCCACGGCCCCGGCGTGGGCCACGGCTACGGGGGCGCGGTGGCCGACGCGATCGCCGCCGAGCTCCCGTGGCTGCTCGAGGGCGACGCGCGGTTTTCGCCCTGAGCTCCGGTCACCACCAGTCCTTCTGCGACCGCGGGTCCATGAAGGCGCCGGTGTCCCGGATCGCGATCTGGAACGAGCCGGTCCGCGCCCGCCCGAGCGGCTGATCGCCGGCGAGCGCCGGCAGCTCGGTGCGGCCCGCGGCGTTCGTCGCGTCGTAGAGGGCGCGCAGCGAGGGCTCCGGGCAGATGCCGACGAGGTGGATGGTGTAGCCGTACACGACGTCGTCCTCGCCGGTGTACTTGAGCGTCATCGAGTCCTCGTCGACGAAGAGGACGCGCGCGCCGAAGCCCTGGCCGATGTCGTAGCCGGAGCGCGGCAGCTCGAGCACCTCGCCCGGCGTGCTCGCGAAGGAGATCATCGTGACCTCCCAGGCGGCGATGGGGCCGCCCGGGACCATGTTGGCCCAGTCCCAGTCGTGCACCGCGTGGTTCTGCACGAACGCGGGGACGTGGTCGTCGGGGAAGACGGAGAAGAGCCGCGGCGCGAGCACATCGGTGTCGCCGCCGTAGTCGACGAGGGCGAGCGCGCCGCCGGCCGGCGCCCAGCCGCGCATCTTCACGTTGATGTCCGGATGCGCCGCGGCGGGAGGGTCGACGGTCGGCGGCCCCACCGTGACCAGCGTGCCGTAGGTCGCGCCCGCGACGGCCTCGCACGGCGCGAGCCCGCCGGCTCCGCCGGTGCCCGAGCCGCCCGCGCCGCCGCCGCCGCCTGTCGTGGACGTCGAGGTCGTGCCGCCGCCGCCTCCGCCGGTCGCGGTGCTCGACCCCGTCGTCGAGCTGCCGCCGCCCGTCGCGCCGGAGCCGTCGCCGTCTCCCCCGCAGCCCAGGGCGGCGAACGCGATCAGCAGCGCGGCGGAGCGAGAGCAGGGAGACGGCATGGCGCGCATCGTCGGCCGCGTGAGGCGCGCTGGCAAGCCGCGTGCACGCCTCTCTCTCGCCTCACCGCGCCGGGGCCGGAGCATCGCGCGACCGCGCGTCGTGCCAGAGGAGCATCTCGATCGTGCCCGCCTCGCGGAGCCACGGCTGATCGTGCGGGCCCGGCAGCACGCGGAGATCGCAGGGCAGTCCCTTCTTCGCGAGCGCGCCCGCGAGCGCCTCGGTCGAGGCGCGGAACGGATCCTCCGAGCTCGTCTCGAGGTGAAGGGCGCGTGGCCCGACCCGCGCCAGCGCCGCCTCGAGGCGATCGGCGTACCCGGGCGCGCGGTGCGCGCCGAACGCGGGCTGCACGCCGCCCCACGCGCCGAAGAGCTCGGGGCGCCGCAGGAACACCTCGAGCCCCACGAAGCCGCCGAGCGAGCAGCCGTCGAGCGCGGTGCGCGCGGCGTCGGCGAAGACGGGCGCCTCGCGGCGCGCGCGCGGGATCACCACCTCGGCGAGCCAGCGCGCGTAGCCGTCGAGCGCGGCGGCGGGGCGCGCCGCCCGCGCCACGTTCGGCGTGTAAGGGCAGGCGATCGCGAGCCCGCGGAACGGGCGCGCCGCGAGGAGGGCGTTGACCTCGGCGAGCCGCGCGTCGGTCCAGTCGCGGCGGCGCGAGGTCCTCGCGAGCGGCGCGCGGCGGAGCCGATCGTAGCTCGTTCCGAGGCCGTAGCGCTCGATCCACGCGAACGCTCCGGCGCGCTCGTCGCCGGTCTCGCCGAGCCCGTGGAGGAGGACGAGCAGCGGCACGCGCTCGCCCGCCGCGAGGTGCTTGGGCACGAGCAGGGTGAAGCGTCGACCGAGCGCGGCGTCGCCCTCGACGGCGTAATCGCGGACCTCCAGATCGACCGGCACGCCGCCTCGCGGCAGCTCGCCGAGGGCCCGGCGCGCGCCCAGCGTCGCGAGCGCCCCGCCGACCGCGCCGAGGAAGCCGCGCCGCGAGAGCATGCCCGAGCTTCTCACGCGCCGCGCCTTCGCGCACGTTCACCGGCGGCGCGCGGCGGCGCGGCTATCCCTTGGGGACGCACTGGCCCGCCGCGTCGCACGTCACCGCGCCGTTGCACGAGTCGATGTCGTCCGCGCCGCGCAGCGGGGCGCAGGCGCCCGCCTTCTCGACGGTGGCGCACGTCTCGCACACGTCGCAGATCAGGTCGGTGCAGCAGATCCCGTCGACGCACGAGCCGCTCGCGCACTGCGCGCTCGACGTGCAGAGCGTGCCGACGTCGTAATACTCCCAGGTCTCGGCGACGAACGTGTCGGTCAACGCGAGCAGGAGGACGCTCCGCTTCCGCGCGACGTCGTAGGCCATCGGGCTCTGCCAGCCTGCGTCGGGCCCGGCCGCGTCGACGAGCGCCCACGTCGATCCGGCGAGCTCCCAGACGTCGGCGATCGGCCCCGCCGCCCCGAAGCCGCCGAAGAGCACGGCCTTGCTGCGCCCGGTGTCGTAGGCCATCGCGGCCTCGGAGCGCGCCTCGGGGCCCGGCGTCCTCGTCGTGTCGGTCCAGGTCGTGCCGTCCCACTCCCAGGTATCGGCGAACCGCGTGGCGCCGCCCAGGGTCTCGCCGCCGAAGAGCACGGTGACGTGGCGCGCCTCGTCGTAGACCATCGCGTGCTTGGCGCGCGCGGGCGGGCTCTGTGCCGGCGCTCGCTTGGCCCAGGTCGGGCCCGCCGGGTCGAGCTCCCAGGTCTCGCCCGAGTCGATGCCGAAGGCGGTGCCGCCGAAGAGGACGACGCGATCCCGCGCGCCGTCGTACGCGATCGCGTGGTAGGCGCGCTCCCCCGGCGAGCCGGCGTTGAGCTGCGCCCAGCTCACGCCGTCCCACTCCCACGTGTCGCTGCTCCAGCTCGAGTCGAGGTAGGTGCCCCCGCAGAGCAGGACGGCTTGGCGGCTCGCCACCCAGGCCATCGCGTGCCCCTGCCGCGGGGACGGCTTGGGGCCGCCCGTCGGCATCGTCCAGTCGGTGCCGTCCCAGAGCCACGTCTGATCGACGTCGTTCCCGATGACCGGCGAGAGCCCTCCGAAGCGGACCGTCTGCTGGCGCATGGCGTCGTACGCCGCGGCCGCGCGCACCACCGAGCCCGCGCTCGTCGCCGGGTTCCTCTGGGTCCAGAGCGTCCACGGCTCCGCCACGCACACGTTTCCTTCGCAGCGCACGGCGCAGTCGGCGTTCCCCGCGCACGCCTGGCCGAAGCGGCACACGGGGCACTCCCCGCCGCCGCAGTCGACGTCGGTCTCGGCGCCATTCTTCTCGAGATCGTCGCAGGTGGCCACGACCCCGCCCGCGCCGCCGGTGCCGCCGCCCGCGCCGCCGCCCGCGCCGCCGCTCGTGCCCTTCGCGTCGAGCATGCACGCGCTCAGGCCGTGGCCGGTCGCCAGCGCCAGAGACCCGGCCAGCAGCAAGGCGGCGCCGCGGTGCACGAGGGGATCGTCCACCGTGCCGCGTGTGGGGTCAACTTCAGATGCGGCGGTGGCTGGGCGAGAGCTCGAGAACGGTCGCGCCGCGCCGATAGACGCGCACTTTGCCGGTCGACTGCGACACGACGACCACGACCGCGTCGGTCGCGGCGCTCACCATCGCGCCGGCCATGTGGCGCGCGCCGAGGCCCAAGGGGAGCCGCACGTCCGTGTCCGGCGCCGCCTGGAGGTAGCGACCGGCGGCGAGGACGACGCCGTCCTCGCGCACCACGAAGGCACCCTCGAGCGTCGCGAAGTTGCGCAGCGCCTCGCGCACCTCGGGATCGATGAGGTTCCTCTCCTCGTCCGAGTAGCCCTGGAACGGGTTCAACGCGAGCTGCCGCGATGACGCCATCACCCGGTCGACGTCGCCGAGGACGAACATCGTCCCGAGCGCGTGGCCCTCCCAGCCCTCGACGCCGAGCTGCACCGCGAGCTCGATCACGGCATCGAAGACGGCGGGCGCGACCTGGCCCCCGCCGATCTCGCCGAAGAGGGTGGGCTCCATGGCGCCCTCTTCGACCTCGAGCACCAGCATCGTGTCGGGGAACGCGTCGGGCCGGCGGCCGACCACGCCGACCACGCGGTCCCCCGGCTCGACGTACCCGCGCGCCGCGGCGGCGATGAGCGCCAGCTTGAACTTGTCCTGCCGCCCCATGTCGTACGGCGGGACCATGACCACGTCCTCGCCCGCCCGATCGATGGCGTCGCGCTGGAGCGCCGTCGAGACCACGTACACGATCTTGCGCCGCACCTTGCCCGCCCGCAGCTCGGCCGGCATGGGCAGATCGCTGATGTAGAGGAGGCGCTGCGCCGCCCGCCCGCCCGCCACGCCGAGGGCCGCCCGCAAGAGCTCGTGCTCGAGCTGCGTCGGCGCCGGCAGGGAGATCGCTCGGGTGGCCACTCGTCCCGGGGGGACGTTCGGCCGGCGCTCACGTCCGTCAAGCCTGCGGGCCGGGGGCGAGCGGCCGATCAGAGCCCTGCGAAGAGCTCCAGCACGAGCGGAGCGCGCCCCGCCCACGCCGCCTCGTCGTGCGTCGCGCCCGGCTCCCAGACGTAGTGGAGATCGGCCCCGTCGACCCACCCGGCGGCGAGGAGCGTCGCGTAGAGCTGCGCGTTCTCGCAGTAGTTGTCGCTCGCCGAGGGATCGTCGTCCTCGATCCCGTCGCCGTCGGAGTCGAAGCACTGCCCGTCGCCGCCCGAGTCGACGTAGAGCGACGTCGCCTGGTGGCCGTGCGCCGCGTACCGCTCGATCATCGTCTCGTTCTGCGCGCCGATGCTGCCCCAGCCCGACGTGCCCGAGAGGCTCGCGGCGAAGTCGAACTCGCCCGGGAAGCGATCGGCGACGTGCAGGCTGATGAGGCCCCCGAGCGAGGAGCCCATCAAACCCTTTCGCGCCGGCTCGCCGTAGCGCGCCGCGACGAGCGGCCGCACCGTGCCCTCGACGAAGTCGGCGTACGCGTCGCCCGCGCCGCCGATCGTCTGGCCGCCGATCACGTCGGGCACGTGGGTGTACTCGTCCATGCGCGCCGGCGTGTTGTCGATCCCGACGATCAGCATCCCGGGCGGCGCGCTCGCGGCGAGCTTCCAGCCGCCGAAGAACGCGTCGGGGTCGAAGAGGTTCTGGCCGTCGTGCGCGTAGAGGACGTGCGTCGGCGCGCCCTCGGGCACCCAGATCCTCACGGTCCGCGGCTCCATCGCCGCGTCGCCGACGCCGAAGAAGCGATCGAGGTGCGCGGCCGTCGGCGCGATGAGGCTCATCTCCCCGAACTCGTCGTACGTGTACGCTCGCGCCCAGGGATCCGCGACGAAGTCGGCGCCGCCCTCGAGCTTGTAGCGGCTGCCCGGGACCGCCTCGAGGACGAGCCAGGCGAAGCCGGCGTCGAGCTGCATCGGCGTGCCCGCCCACGCGTCGTGATCGCCCGCGACCTCGGTGAGCAGCGGATCCGTGGAGACGACCAGGTAGCCGCCGTCGACCGGCGCGGGCCAGCCGCTCGCCGCGGCCTGCTCCGCCATCGCGGCCTCGGGATCGGCGCGCAGCCGGGCGAGGAGATCGTCGAGCGCCGCGGCGCCGCCCTGGCCCGTCGAGGTGGTGCTCGAGCCGCCGCCGCCCGCGCCGGTGGCGGTGCCGCTGCCGGTGGTCGAGGTCGGTACGTCGGCGTCGCCGCCGCCGCAGCCCGCAGCGAACGCGAGCGCCGCGAGCGCGAAGCCCATCCTGGTGATCGCCGCCATCGTCGCTCCTCTCCGCGGCGCCCCCATACCACGAGCCCTGGCGCGCGGGCGTCCGGCGGGCGGGTTCCGTCACGGCGCGATCGGCGTTAGCGTGCGGCCCGATGGACGTCGCCCCTTCCGCCGCACCGCCCGAGCTCCGCCTCCTCGGCCTCTCGTACTCGCCGTGGACCGAGAAGGCGCGGTGGGCGCTCGATCACCACCGCCTTCCTTACAAGTACCAGGAGTACCTCCCGCTCCTCGGCGAGCCGGTGCTGCGCGTCGCCACGCGCGAGCTGCGAGGCAAGGTCACCGTCCCGGTGCTCTTCGAGGGCCGCGTGCCCACGATGGACTCCTACGACATCGCCCGCCAAGCCGAGCGCCTCGGCGCCGCGCGCCCCGAGATCGCCCGCCGCCCACCGCTCTTCCCCGAGGGCCGCGCCGCCGACATCCGCCGCTGGAACGAGCGCAGCGAGACGATCCTCGCCGCCGGGCGCGCCCTCTCGGTGGAGGCGGTCGCCGCGAGCCCCGCCGCGCGCCGCGAGAGCGCCGAGCGCATCGTGCCCGGCCCGCTCGCGGCGCTGGGCGGCCCGCTCGCGAGCCTGGGGATCGCGTTCCTGCGGAGCAAGTACCAGCTGCGCGCGGCGACCGCCGAGGCCGAGATGCGCGGAGCGCTCGAGGAGCTCGAGGGGGCGCTCGCCGGAGGGAATCCGCATCTGCTGGACGGCTTCTCCTACGCCGACATCACCATGGCGGTAGCGCTGCAGTTCGTGAAGCCGGTGGCCGACGAGTACATCCGGATCAAGCCGGCCGAGAGGGAGTGCTTCACCGTGGCGGGGCTGGCGGGGCGGTTCGCCCCGCTCATCGAATGGCGAGACGAAATGTATCGACGATATCGGCGGTGAGGCGCTGGAGCCCTCTCGCCGCTCGCGCCCAGCACGCTCGCGTTCGATACGCCCCTCTGCTCCGCGCTCGATGGCTCACCCTCCACTCCATGAGCGCGTGACGCCGACGGAATTTCGACGCATGTCGATTTCGCGCAACTCGTAACCCACTCACGTCGACCTGCCCAGTGAGCCACGCGCGCGCCCGAAGCGCGCCGCGGCGAGCAGCACCACAAAGGCGGAGGCGTGTCATGCGACGAGCGGTGATCGGTCTGATGTTCTGGGCATGGGTGGCGGCGGCCGGCGCGTGCGCCTCGGCGGCCAGCGATGGTGCCGCGGGGGCCGCTGGCCCACCCGCCCAACCTCCTGGCGATTCGCCGGGCGTCTGCGCCGACTCGTGCCCCAAGGCGTGCGCGGACGATGACGAATGCGACACCGCGGACGGCGAGCTCTGCTGCGACTACGCCGAGCACGGCAAGGCGTGCGTATCGGCGCCGATGTGCCCGCGCTTCTGCGACGACGACAGCCGCTGCAACCTGCAGAGCGGCGAAGCTTGCCTCCGGCCCACCCTCGACGCGCCCCAGCGAATCTGCATGCCGCCCGACGACGCCGTGAGGACGTGCTCCGACGACTCCGGCTGCGGCGCCGGCGAGGAGTGCTGTACGAACTACAAGGAGCCGGTCTGCTTGCCCCCGGGTCTCTGCCCCAAGGCGTGCGCGCAGAGCTCGGAGTGCGATACCCAGCGCGGAGAGATCTGCTGCACCACGCTCCCTCAGGTCGACGCCACGCTCGGCGTGGCCGGGCTCTGCGTCCATGTCTCGGAGCAGGCCTGCCCGCGCACCTGCCAGCAGTCCTCGGACTGCCAGACGGCCGAGGGCGAGATCTGCTGCGACGGCGTGTGCGCGACCTCGTGTCCGAAGTCCTGCGAGACAAGCAACGAGTGCAACGGCCAGATCTGCTGCACGAGCCCCGTCATCCGATCCCCTTGGCTCGAGGCCCCGCGAGCCCCCGGTTACCACACCGGAGGCGGGACGTGTCCGCTGGAGCTCCAGCACAACGGCGCGTGCGACGAGCCGAGCCCTTGCCCGCCGGGCACCGACGATTACGACTGCGCCGCACCAGGCTGCGCCTACGAGTACGACGGCGTGTGCGACGAGCCCGAGGGCACCGGCCTGTGCGCGCAGGGTTCCGACGCCTACGACTGCGCCGGGAATGGAGGCACCTGCGCGAGCTGCTACGACTGGATGTATCTCGGCGCGTCGCCCGAGGACATGTGCGCGAGCTCGTACGCCAAAGCCGAGGAGCTCATGAACTGCGCGTGCGCGTACGACTGCGCGGACGACTGCTATTCCGCGTGTTACTACGGCGAGGCCTCGGACTCGTGCGACGCGTGTGTCTACTCGCTTTGCGTCGCCGAGGTGAACGCGTGTGAGAACGACACCTGACGGACCGGACGAGTCGCGAACGATGGTGTCTTCGTCTCCACCGACGCCGACGGACCCCGCGGAGCCGCCTCCGAGGCCTGCGTCGGCGGCCCGAGCGCTACGCCTGGAAGCCATGGCGGCCAAGGCTCCCGACGTCGACGAAGGTCCTGGACAGGCATCGTGAGCGGATCCGCTGCTCGCTGGTCCTCCTGGCCGAAGAGGCGGGCGAGGATCGTTCGCGCTCTCGCTGGACCGGTTCCGGTCGCTGTTCGACGACGAACGGGCGGCGCTCGTCCGGAGGGCCGCGACCGCGCAGGAACGAGTCGACCGTGAGCTCGCGAGGCGTGGCGCCGCGTGGCTCGTGATGGGCGACGAGGTGGTCGCGACCTCGATGGACGGGCCGCCGATCCCTCGGCAGAAGACGTGCTGCGCCGCGGCCCGGTGTGCCGCCCGGACATCACCTGCGTGCCGCGCCTTCACACGACGCCGCGCCGCGCAGGAGGTGCGCGCCGTTTGCGGCGCTCGCCCACGATGCCCGGGGGCACGCGGCTTGCCGAGGGCCTGGCGGTCCCATGCGATCACTCGCAGCCGCGGCGCTAGGTCTGTTGCTGCTCGTCGGAGCTCCACACGCCGTCCTCGCACAGCGCGGCGACCGCGAGCCGATGACCCATCGCGAGCCCCGGCCCGGGCGCGCGAGCCGCGAGGCCGCGATCGCCGCCGACCCCGACGAGCCTCCGACCGAGATCGAGATCGACGAGGTCCCGGCGGCGCCCGTCGGCTACCACCTCGCGCAGCGCGCCCGGCCGGTGCGGGCGGTGATGGGAGGCGTTCTCTTCGCGGCGGCGTGGGCGCCGGGGCTGGCCCTCGGTATCGGCGCCGCCGGATGCGAGAAGCGGTCCGAAATCGACGATCGCTGCATGGTGGCGGGCCGCGTGGTCCCTTTGGCGGTTCCGCTCGTCGGCCCCATGATTGCATTGCCGGCGTGCGCGGGCGCCTTCGATTCCGGCGGATCGGCGCTCTGCGCGGCGACGCTCGTCGGCGACTCCGCGCTCCAGGTCCTTGGCTTGTATCTGCTCGTCTCGGGAGCGCGCCCGCGCCCCGTGTTCGTCCGCAACCCGGGCGCGAAGACCGAAGCGGTCGTGAGCCTCGGGGCCCGCGCGACGAGCAGCGGGATCGCGCTGACCGTGCTTGGTGCGTTCTGAGGTCCACGCTGCCTCGACGTCGATCTCGGGGACCGTGCCGATACCTGCGGTGCGGGGGCGCGTGCACGAGCCATCTCGTCACCGGCGAAGCGCCTCGAGAAGCGGCGCTTCGGGACGGCGACCCTCAGCGCATGTGCTTCGCGATCCCCGCGTCGACGGCCTTGCCGATCTCCTTGGTGAAGTCGTCCTTCACCTCGAAGGTGGGGTTGTCGCCCCTGAACTGGACCGTGTCGCTGTTGACGGCGCTGAAGCGAAAGCCACCGAGGTGCTTGCCCGAGTCGATGTTGAACGCGTGCACCTCGCCCGCCACCGTCCCCTCCGAGTAGCGCTTCGTGGCGAGGTCGATCTCCGGCAGGGTCTTCTTCAAGGTACGGATCACGATCGCGTACTTGACCGAGGCGCAGTTCTTGATGACCCCGACCTTGAGGTGATCGGCGGCGCCGCCCTTGCCGCTCAGCAGCAGCTTGCACGAGGCGAAGAGGCCCATCCGGGGCAGCGCGTAGTAGCCGGTGTCCTGGAGGGTGGACACGTCGACGAGGTCGGCCTCGTGGATGAGACCCGCGGTGACGCTCGCCTGGCTCTGGGGCTCGTCGATCGACACCGGCCCGGCGTCGAGCTTCACCTCGTCCTTGGTGAGACGCGGGACCTTCTTCATCGCCGCGCCGAGCTTCTCGACGGCGGCGACCTTGGCGGTCGCGGGAGCCTTGTACGGAGCCATCTCCTTGTCGCGCTCGGCGGCGAGCTCCTGGTCGCTCTTCGGCTTCGTGCGGTTGCACGAGGCCAAGGAGGCCGCGAGGAGGGGAAGGCAGAGCAGGACGGCGGCGCGCTGGATTGGCGTCATGGATCGGATCCCCCGAGACGACGTGACGACGACTCGAGAGGCTAACACGGCCGGCGAGCGGGCCAGCCTGCTCTCCAGGCTGCCGGCGCTCGTCATTGGCAGTCCGGATCCTCGGCGTCGCACGCGAGGACGACGAGCACGTACGGCCCCGAGAGCTCGGCTCCGGACGCGACGAACGTGTCGAGCGCGAAGGTGAGCGCGCCGGGGCCGAACGTGCCCTGGATCATCCGGTCGTCGCGCGCGAGGCACGCCTCTCCGCTCGGCGTCGCGAGGAGGTGGATGTCGACGTCGGTGCCGGCCCGATCGAAGACCATCGCGCGGAGCGGCGTCGGCTGCGAGAGCTCGAGCCGGTAGTACAGCTCCGGACCCGACTCGTCCTGCGGCGCCCCGCAGCCGGCGTAGGTCGCGATCGCGCGCGAGCCGAGCACCGACGTGTCCGCGGCGTGAGAGAAGGGCAGGGCGTCGATCACGAACGGGTCCTCGGCCGAGCCGTCGCCGGCGATGTCCGACGGCGGAGGATCCGGCGCCGGCTCGCCTTGTCCCACGATGCGCTCCACCACGTCGAGGATCTCGAGGCTCGCCAGGTTGCGCGCGTTGTAGTTGAACGCGAGGGCCTCGGCCGTCATCACGCACGGCTGGGCGCTGCCCCCGGCGAAGTACGCGTTGCCGTGGACGCCGTCCGCGACGAGTCCCTGATCCGGCAGGTCCTTCGAGAGCAGGTAGAGGCTCAGGTACGGGATCTGGCGCGCCTCGGCGAGCGCGCGCGTCACCGCGTCGTAGGTGGGGACCCACTGCGCCGCGGCGGCGCTGTCCGAGCGCGGGTTGAGGCCCGACACGATGGGCACGACGCCCGCGCCCTCGAGGACGTCGAGCGCGGCCGAGAGGTTCTCGAAGAAGGGCCAGAGGGCGCTCGCGTGGGTGACGCCGAGCTCCATGTCGTTGGTGCCGTAGTTGATGAACGCGTAGCGCGGGTCGAGCGCGTCCATCTCCTGCTGGAGCGGCGAAGGATCGCCCGCGAGGACCCAGCTGGCGCTCACGCCGATCTTCGCCGCGAGCGTGGCGCGGTCGAACGGCGTCGCGCCGGCCGCGTCGCCGCCGCGGAAGCGCGCGATGGCGGGGAGGAGCGCGTCGCGGCCGTCGAGATCGAGCAGGTAGCCGGGCTGCGCCTCGCCGGCGAAGCAGTAGAGGAGGTGGGTGCTGACGGTGCCGGAGGCGCCCGCCTTCATGAAGACGTCGCCGGCGCGGCCGGGATCGGCCTCGGCGATCGCGCGGAGGCGCTCGGCCACCGAGGCGCTGATCGGGCTCCTGACGCGATCCGCCGGGTAGCGGCTCGGCCGGGCCGGCGCGCTCCAGCCACCGCCGCCTCCTCCGGCGCCGGCGGCGCCGCCGGATCCGACGGATCCATCCGGCCCCGGTCCTCCGTCGGAGGCGGCGCCGCCGGACCCGTCGACGCCCGCGGGCGCGCACCCGAGGAGCGCGAGGTAGGCCATCGACGTCCAGGCGGCGTATCGAGGACGCATCGGTCCGCAGCGTACCTTTGACGTCGACGCGCGTCGCGCGGTGCCGTAGCCGGGCCGCCGGGTGGGGCGCTGGCGCGTCGCCGACGCGGATTACGATCTCGAGCTCGGTGCCTCACCTCGCGCGAGACACTGGACGTCGGCCGGCGGAATCGGGATGTAGATCGGCCGATCCGGCGCGCGGAAGGCATTCAATGCCACGCCCCAGCCGTGGCCGGCCGCCCATGCGAAGAGGTCGCGCGGCGGCATCGCGGCCATCGCGAACGAGCCCGGATTCATTCCAAGGTCGCGCGCCGTACGGAGAAACGAGGACTCGTCGCCGTACACCGACAGCGCCACGACACCCCGGGGAAAGCTGCTCAGCGACGACGCCTTCGTCGCGGGATCCACGAATACGAGCAGAGGAACCTCGCGCCGGAGGAGCTCTTCCTCGAGAGCCCGCGCAGCGTCGGCGCCGCTGCCGTCGGCAACCGCAAGGAGAAGGCGTCGCAGACGCGGCGCCCGCTTCACGACAGAAATTTTCGGCTCGCCCTGGGCCGGCGCGAGCCGCTTCTCGAGATAGGCCAACTCCTGCTCCCGGATGCGCTGGAGGCGTTCCGGAGCGCCCTGCTGCTCCGCGAGGTCCTTCTCCTGATTCACGTTCCGGGGATACGCGTCCGGTGCCTCCGCGGGCCAATAGGCCGACCCCGCCAGCGCCGTGAGGATCATGCCGTCGGGGCGGTGCACCTCCACGAGGACGGCGCCCTCGATCGGATCGGCGAGGCGCACCTGGATGCCGAGACCGAGGAGCAGGTCCGCGATCGCTCTTGCGCGCGGCGAAGCGAGGTCGGCCAGGAACGCGGTCTGGGAAAGCGCAGGTGCGGCGCGCACGCGGAGCGCGTGGACGCGGCGGAGCAACTCCTGGACGATCGTCGGCGCGTCGGGCGCTCCCGCCAGCGCCGCCGCGTCGAATGTCCAGACGAGCTCGCCGGGCCGATCGAGCACCTCGGGGCTCGACGGCTGGAACAGCCCGGCGAAACCGCCTTCGAAGCTCGCCAGCGCCACGCGGGGTCGCGGGCCGCAAGCGAGCGCCTCGACCTCTTCGAGCATCCGACCGAGCTCCAGATCGAGCTCGTCGCTACCGAGGCCCTGGTGCGCGAGCCAGGCGCCCCCGTCGCAGCGACCGACGTAGGGCAGAGGTCCCATCCGGTGAACGCCCACCCGATGCCCCTCCGGTACCGTCAGGCCGGTCATGTCGCGATGGTACGCCTCTGCGCCAAGCGGGCGCCGACGGCGAACGAACGTTCTCGTGGAGAGGAGGGCCGCGGTCCTGCTCCGGCGGATCGGCTTGCAGCTCGACAACTCGGGCGGCTGGTCGTCACGTCAGGATCTCGGGACCGCGCGGATCCCGGAGGTGCCGTCGCGGATCCGCGAGGAAGCTCGTGCGCGCCGAGCCCGAACGTTTCGACCTCATCGTCGGCGACGGCGGCGGAAGCTGCCGCCTCGACACCCCGGGGTCGTGGTCGCGCGCGTCGCGTGGGGCGCCTCGCGGCTCACCCCGATCCCGAGGTGCAACGGATCGTGAACGCGGACGCCCCCCGCGCCGCCTCGAAGACGCAGCTCTCGGCGCTGGCGGCGAGGTCGCCGGACCACGCGTCCATCCGGAAGCTCGCCCCGGATTCCTCGTCGGCGAGCGCGACCGCTTCGCTGATTTCGCGTTTCCGTCGCCCGATCTGTCGTCAGCGGCGACGGATCTGGCGTCCCGCCCGAGAGACGTCCCGTCCGTGTCGAGTGATCTGGCGTCCGCGCCGCGCGACGCGGCGTCCGGCGCGAGAAACGTCGCGTCCGCCTCGCGCAACGTGGTGTCAGTATCAAGAAACCCGACCTCCGCGCCTCAGGACCCGAGATCCTGGCCGGGAGACGCGCTGTCCGTTCGACCGACGCGACGTCCGGCCGGAGCGACGTCACGTCTCTCTGGAGGGACGCGACGTCGGGGTGAGCCGACCTGAGGTCCCTCGCGGGAGACGTCACGTCCGCCTCCAGGGAGACGAGGTACGAAGCTGGAGACCTGACGTCTCGACCCGGAGACCTGACGTCGGGATGAGGAGACGCCGCGTCCTGCCGATGCGAGCTGACGTCCGGTCGAAGGGATCGCAGGTCGGCGGGGAGGGACGCGACGTCCGGCTCGATGGACGCGACGTCGCCCACGATGACCCGACGTCCGGCTCGAGGGATCTCACGTCGGCCCCAAGAGACCTGACGTCCGGCCCGATGGACGCGACGTCCGGCCCGATGGACGCGACGTCCGGCTCGAGGGACGCGACGTCCGGCTCGAGGGACGCGACGTCCGGCTCGATGGACGCGACGTCCGGCTCGATGGACGTGACGTCCGCCTCGATGGACGCGACGTCCGCCTCGATGGACGCGACGTCCGCCTCGAGAGACCGGAGATCGGCCGCCATGGACGCCAGGTCGGCCTGTGGGACGCCACGTCAGGCTCCACGGACGCGGGATCCGGGCCGCGAGCCTGGAGCTCGCAGCGCTCGGGCGCGTCCGACGCCTGCGGCGATCACTCCGACGTGTCCGGCCGCGTCGTGTGCCGCGCAGGTCCCGCCGCGGCGGCCATCAGCCTGGCCATGCCGTCGAACAAGGCGGCGAGCGCGCCGGCCGCGTGCGGCGGCGCTTCGATGCGCACCCCGCCTTCGGCGGTCGTTTCGACGCGCACCGCGGCGAAGAGATCGGCGATGCCCGCCGGCGCCGTCGCGGCCGACCGGGCCCCGTTGGTCACCGCCCGCGCCGCCGCCGCGGGGGGGATCACCACGATCCCCGCCGGTGGCCCGGGCTCGGCCTCGCCGGGAGGAGCCTCGGCCAGCGCGCCGGTCGCGCCGGTCGCCTCGAGATCGTCGTCGTCGCGCAGCTCGATCTCCGCTGCCGCGGGGGCGGCGCGCACCCCGGCGAGCGCGCCCCCGACGTCGGCGAGCTTCTCGACCCGCGCCATGAACGAGCTCGCCTCGTCGAACCGGACCTCGTCGCTCGTCCCGTCGAACAGCCCCGAGAACAGCGCCTGCTTCGCGCCGACCAACGCGGCGATCCGGGACTCGATGCCGTACTCGCTCACGAGGTTGTAGACGTCGATCGGCCGCCGCTGCCCGAGGCGATAGATGCGCCCGATCCGCTGCTCGAGCACCGCCGGGTTCCAGGGCAGCTCGAGGTTGATGCAGGCGCTGGCGGCGCGCTGGAGGTTGAGTCCTACCCCGCCGGCGTCGCTCAGGAACATGATCCGCACCCGGGGATCGTCGTGGAGCTCGATGACGTTGCGCGTCCGCTGCGCGGGGCTCTCGGCGCCGGTGAAGAACGCCGCCCGCGCGCCGGCCTCGGCGAGGAGATCGCGGACGCTCCACTCGGCGAGGCGGAGCATGCGGCGCCATTGGCTGAACACCACGATCTTCCGCTCCTGGGCGACCGCGAGGTCCGCGACGAGGCGGCGGAGCTCCAGGAGCTTGGGCGCGAAGAGGCCCTCGAGCAGCGCCGCATCCGGCCGCGAGCGGGCGTACGCCGGCCAGAGTTCCTCGAAGCGGAGCTGTCCGAGCCCGTTGGAGATGATCCGCTGCTGCGTGAAGAGCTGCATCAACCGGAGGAACTCCGACTGCGTCAGCGGCCGCTTCTTGGCCGCGAGCACCAGCTGGGCGATGGGCCTCGCGAGATCGTCGTGCGCCTCGCGCTGCTGCTCGGTCATCTCCACCGGGACGCGCGTGTCGGTCCGGGGCGGCAGCTCGGCGAGCACCTCGGCGCGCCGCCGTCGCAGCATGCACGCCGACAGGCGCGTCCGAAGGGTGGAGAGGTGGCGCGCGCCGCCCTCCTCGGCGGGCGCGAACCACGCGGGGAGCCGCCACTTCGGCGCCAGCGCCACGTCGTCGATCCAGTCGAGGATCGACGCCAGCTCCTCGAGGCGGTTCTCCATGGGCGTGCCCGTCAGCACCAGGCGGTACTCGGGCGAGAGCGCCTTGACGTACTCGGCCGACTTCGTCGCGTAGTTCTTGATCCGCTGCGCCTCGTCGAGCACGACGAGCTCGGGCGCGAGCGCCTGCACGTGATCGAGATCACGAAGCAGCTGCTCGTAGTTGAGGATCAGGAAGCCGGATGCGAGCACGCGGTACGCCTTCTTCCGCGCCGCGGGAGGTCCGTCCACGATCGAGGCCGGCGTGTCGGTGGTCTCCTGCCATTCTCGCAGCCACTGCGACTTGAGGCTCGCCGGCACGATCAGGAGCCCTCTGCGCACGCGGCCCGACCGATGGAGCGCGTGGCAGGCGGCGATCGCCTGCGTGGTCTTCCCGAGGCCCATGTCGTCGGCGAGCAAGAGCCGCCCCGCGCGGAGGAACCGGATGACGCCCGCGCGCTGGTACGGATAGAGCTTGCGCTTGAGGCCGCGCAGCGCCGCGGCATCGCGCGCCGACTCCTCGCAGCCGACGAGGCGCTCGGCGCGAGCGGCCTCCTCCGCCAGCAGCGCGCGGGCCGAAGGCGTCGCCGAGAGAGACGAGCGCCTCGAGGTCCCGATCGCAGCTTGGAGCTGGCGCAACAGGGCGAGGCGCCGTGCGGGGTCCGAGGGAACCCCGCGATCGAGCGCGCGCTGGAGGGCGTGGGCGCCGTTCGGAGAAGCGCCGCGGGCGGCAGGCAGCTCCCACTTGAGCCCCGCGACCCGGTCGAGCGCCCCCTCGAGCGGCAGGGCCGGATCCCAGATCAAGCGCGGCACGGCGGGCTCCTCCGGCCGGCGCCGCTCCGCTCGCAGCGCCGCTTGGAGGAGACGTGGTCGCGAGTGGAGATGGTCGAGCACGACCAGGAGGTGCTTGCAGAGACCGAGCGAGCTGCGGAGGTAGTCCGGGCAGTCGCAGCTGCCGCGCGGCGGGCTGACGGCCTCGAGGAAGCTCGTGTACGGCCGCGGCTCGCGCCGGCCCCGCCCCGCGGCCCGCCTCGTCGTGTACGCGCCCAGCACGGCGCCGCGCGCGGGCGGGTTGGCGACGACCAGACGGTCCCGCGACGCGAACAGCATCCGTCGCGCGAGCGCGTCGAGCGCCGCTTGCCGGATGCCGAAGTCGACGCCCGGGTTCACGGCGATCACGTGGTTGGCGATGGTCTCGGGCGGGATGGCGCCGAAGCGACGGCGAGCGCTCGCGGCGAGCGTCCGGCGGGTCTCGTCGAGGTCGGCGACGGTGGTCGATGTGGCGACGTGGGTCTGCACGGGCGGGTGAGTAGCCGAGGGCGTGTGGGGCGAGAAGTCCGTCGGTGGAGCCCCGGGTCCCGCCTCCTCGTCCTTGTCACTGTCTTTGTCCCCGTCTTCGTCCCTGTCGCTGTCCTTCGTCCCTCTGGGACAACATGGCCCGCCTCTCGTTGTCCTTGTCCCCTGTCCTTGTCCTCACCCCCTGTCCTTGTCCTTCATCGCTCTCTCCCCCTCCGCATCCGGTGTAAGTTCCCCTCGCCCTCCTCTGTTGGGCATCGGTCACGATCCGCCCTCGCGCGGACACGGAGACGAGATGGCGAGACCCCGGCGGTACCCCCTCTGGTTCACCCTGGCGCTGGCCGTCAGCTGCGGCGGCGCCCAGCACGGCTCCACCGGCCCCTGGCCCACGCCGCGCAACGATCCTCCGCGCAAGGTCGCGCTCGAGCAGGGGCTCACCTTCCGCCTCTCCGAAGGCGCGCCCGAGGCGCCGGCCCGCGCGCCGCTCGCGCCGGCGACGCCGCTCGACGACAAGGCGACCGCCGCGGTGATCGCGCGGCTGCCGCCGCTCGCGAAAGGCGCCGACGACGAGAAGGGCTTCGCGCTCCGCGAGGGATCGAAGCCGCCGCCGCGCGCCGGCAAGACGGTGACGACGCCGTTCCCGCCGCCCGCGTCGCCGCCGCCGGCCGAGGTCGCTGACTCCGGGCCGCTGCGCGTCCTGCGTGCGTCCCCGACCGGCGAGGTCGGGATCGCGCCCTCGTTCTCGATCACCTTCTCGCAGCCGATGGTCGCCGTGACCGGCGTCGGGGATCTCGCGAGCCAGGCCGTGCCGGTGAAGCTCTCGCCCGAGCCTCCGGGCAAGTGGCGCTGGCTCGGGACCAAGACGCTCGTCTTCGAGCCGTCGCCGCGCTTCCCGATGGCGACCGAGTACACCGTCGAGGTCCCGGCGGGCACGCCGTCGGCGACGGGCGGCAAGCTCGGCAAGGCCGAGGCGGTGCGGTTCGGCACGCCGGCGCCGGTGGTCCAGGTGGCGCTGCCGGAGAAGGGGCCGACGCGGCGCGATCCGGTGATCTTCGTCGGGTTCGATCAGAAGGTCGATCCCACCGCGGTGCTGCGCACCACCAAGGTCGTCGCCGGCGTCGCAGCCGTCGAGATGCGGATCGCGACGGCCGAGGAGATCGCCGCCGATCCCGGCCTCGAGGGCCCGCTCTCCGGGCGCAACGCGGCGACGTGGATGGCGCTCCGCCCCAAGGCGCCGCTGCCGCTCGACACGAGCGTGACGGTCACCGTCGGCCCGGGCACGCCCTCGGCCGAGGGGCCGCGCACCACGACGAAGGCGCGCTCCTGGTCGTTCCGGACCTACGCGGCCAACAAGATCACCGGGCACGAGTGCGGCTGGGGCCCGGAGTGCCGGCCGTTCATGCCCTTCCGCATCGAGCTCGCCAACCCGATCGACGCCAAGCGCTTCGACCCCGGCATGGTGCGCGCCGATCCGCCGATCCCCGGGATGAAGGTCGAGGTCTGGGGCAGCGCGCTCTCGATCTCCGGCCGCACCAAGGGCGACACCACGTACTCCATCGCGCTGGCGCCCACGCTCCCCGACACCTTCGGGCAGCCGCTCGGCAAGTCCGACGCCGTGCGCTTCGAGGTCGGCTCCGCGTCGCCCGCGCTCACCGCCGAGGGCGGCGACATGGTGGTGCTCGATCCCGCGGGCGGCGCGCGCTTCTCGGTCTACTCGGTGAACCACGACGCGCTCGACGTGCGCGCCTACGCCGTCGGCCCCGAGCACTGGAACGATTTCGTCCGCTGGCGTCAGAGCGGCGAGCGCCGCGGCGAGCCGCCGGGCCGCAAGGTGATCGACACCACCGTCGGCGTGAAGGGCGACGACGACGAGCTCGTCGAGACGCGCCTCGATCTCGCGCCGGCGCTCAAGGGCGGGCTCGGCCACGCCGTGCTCATCGTCTCGCCCGAGGGCTTGAAGCCCAAGGACCGCGACTACGAGGTCGTGGAGAAGTGGGTGCAGTCGACGCGCATCGGGCTCGATGCGTTCGTCGACGCGAGCGAGCTCGTGGGGTGGGCGACCTCGCTCGCCGACGGCAAGCCGCTCGAGGGCGTGGAGCTCAGCCTGCAGCCCGGCGGCGCGAAGGCGACGACGGTCGCGACCGGGATCGGCACGCTCGCGCTCGGCGCCGCGCCCGGCGCGCTCCTCGTCGCGCGCCGCGGCGGCGACACGGCGCTCCTGCCCGAGAACACCTGGGGCGGCGGCGGGAGCTGGCAGCTCGAGCGCCGCGGCCCGGCGCTGCGCTGGTTCGTCTTCGACGACCGCGGGATGTACCGCCCCGGCGAGGAGGTGAAGATCAAAGGCTGGATCCGCCGCGTGGGCACGGGCGAAGGCGGCGACGTGATGGCGCTCGACGTCGCCGCGGAGAGCGTCGCGTACAAGCTCCTCGACGGGCGCGGCAACGAGATCGCGAAGGGCACCGCGCCGCTCGGTGGCCTCGGCGGCTTCGACGCGACGCTGAAGCTGCCGCCCACGACCAACCTCGGCTACTGCCAGCTCCTGCTCCAGGCCACCGGCGGACCGCCCATCGAGGGCATGGAGCACCAGCACGCCATCCAGGTGCAGGAGTTCCGCCGCCCGGAGTACGAGGTCTCGACGCGCGCCAGCGAAGGGCCGCTCTTCGTGGGCGGGCACGCCGACGTCGCCGTCAGGGCCAGCTACTACGCGGGCGGCGGTCTGCCCGGCGCCGACGTCGCCTGGAACGTGACGGCCGAGCCGGGCCACTTCACCCCGCCGAACCGCTCGGACTACACCTTCGGCACCTGGGAGCCGTGGTGGCCGATGATGCACGGCATCCACGGCGGAGGCGGCGGGAAGAGCAAATCGATGCCGGCGCAGACCGACGCCGCCGGCACGCACCACCTTCGCATCGACTTCGACGCGGTCCAGCCGCCGCGCGCGACCTCGGTCACCGCGAGCGCGTCGGTGACCGACGTGAACCGCCAGGCCTGGAGCGCGTCGAGCACGCTGCTCGTGCACCCGGCCGCGCACTACGTCGGCCTCAAGGCGCCGCGGATGTTCGTCCAGGAGGGCGAGGCGCTCCCGGTGGACGCGATCGTCACCGATCTCGACGGCAAGGCGATGACGGGACGCCCGATCGCGATGCGGGCGGTGCGCATCGACTGGCGCCAGGTCGCGGGCGAGGAGGTCGAGGAGGAGCTCGATCCCGAGGAGTGCAAGGTGAGCTCGGGCGCCGAGGCCGTCCGCTGCACCTTCCACCCGAAGGCGGGCGGCCAGCACCGCATCACCGCGACCATCACCGACGCCCAGGGCCGCCCCAACGAGACCGAGATCACGCTGTGGGTCGCGGGCGGCAAGTCGCCGCCCTCGCGCGAGGTGCAGCAGGAGCAGGTGAGCCTGGTGCCCGACAAGAAGGAGTACCGGCGCGGCGACGTGGCCGAGATCCTGGTCCTGCCGCCGTTCTCGCCGGCCGAGGCGCTGGTGACGCTGCGCCGCTCCGGCATCGTTCGAACCGAGCGCGTCACCATCGCCGGGAGCTCGACCACGCTGCGCGTGCCCATCGAGGATCGCTACGTGCCCAACGTCGAGATCCAGATCGATCTCGTGGGCGCGGCGCCGCGCGTGAACGATCGCGGCGAGCCGGAGCCCTCGCTGCCGAAGCGGCCGGCCTTCGCCTCCGGATCGCTGTCGCTGGCCGTGCCTCCGCTCGAGAGGACGCTCTCGGTGCGCGCCACGCCGCGCGAGAGGGGCGTCGAGCCCGGAGGTCGGACGGTGGTCGACGTGGACGTGCGCGACGCGGGCGGCAAGCCGGTGCGCGACGCCGAGGTCGCGGTCATCGTCGTCGACGAGGCGATCCTCGCGCTCAGCGGGTACGCCACGCCCGATCCGATCGCGGCGTTCTACACGGCGCGCTCGGCCGACGCGCGCGACTACCACCTCCGAGGGAACATCGTGCTCGGCCGTCCCGGCGATCTCGCTGCGGCCAACGGCGCTCCGGGCGGGGGCGGCGACAAGCGGGCGATGGAAGGCTCGATCGGCCAATTTGCGCCGGCGCCGCCGCCGGCTCCGCCCGGGCAGGCTCCGGCGCCGATGGCGTCGGCGGCGCCCGAGTCGCCGGCGGCGCAGAAGGTGCCCGCCGCGTCGACGCCGATCAAGGTGCGCACCGACTTCAACGCGCTCGCGGTCTTCGCGCCGCGCGAGCGCACCGACGCGGCCGGTCGCGTCGAGGTGCCGGTGAAGCTCCCCGACAGCCTCACGCGCTACCGCGTCATGGCGGTGGCGGTCGCCGCCGATCGCTTCTTCGGCTCGGGCGAGGGCGCGATCACCGCGCGCCTGCCGATCATGGCGCGCCCGTCTCCGCCGAGGTTCCTGAGCTTCGGCGACCGCTTCGAGCTGCCGGTCGTCGTCCAGAACCAGACCGACAAGGCGCTCGAGGTCGACGTCGCGGTGCGCGCGGGCAACGCGTCGCTGACCGCCGGCGCGGGCCGGCGCGTCACCGTGCCGGCGCGCGATCGCGTCGAGGTGCGCTTCCCCGCCGCCGCGGCGCGCGCGGGCACGGCGCGCTTCCAGATCGGCGTCGCCTCCGGTCCGTGGGCCGACGCCGCCGAGGTCGCGCTCCCGGTGTGGTCGCCCGCGACCACCGAGGCGTTCGCGACCTACGGCGAGCTCGACGCCGCCGGCGCCATCGCGCAGCCGGTGAGCGCGCCGAGCGGCGCCGTCGCCGAGTACGGAGGGCTCGAGGTCACCACCTCGTCGACGGCGCTCCAGGCGCTCACCGACGCGGTGCTCTACCTCGTGAGCTACCCGTTCGAGTGCTCCGAGCAGATCTCGTCGCGGGTGATGGCGATCGCGTCGCTCAAGGACGTGCTCGGCGCGTTCCAGGCCGACGGGCTGCCCGACGCACCCGCGCTCGTCGCCTCGGTGAAGCGCGACGTCGAGCGCTTGGCGCTGCTCCAGAACGACGACGGCGGCTTCGCCTTCTGGCGGCGCGGGACCGAGTCATGGCCGTTCCTCAGCGTCCACGTCGCCCACGCGCTCCAGCGCGCCAAGGACAAGGGCTTCGCCGTCCCGGCGCCGGTGCTCGAGCGATCCAAGGGGTACCTCCGCGGCATCGAGGCGCGGATCCCGCGCTGGTACGGCGTCGAGGAGCGCCGCGCGATCCTCGCCTACGCGCTCTACACGCGCGCGCGGATGGGCGATCGCGACGTGGGCCGCGCCCGGCGGCTCGTGGCCGAGGTGGGCGGCGCCGACAAGCTGCCGCTCGAGGGGGCGGGCTTCCTCCTCTCGGTGCTGTCGGGCGCGCCCGACGCGGGCGCCGAGGTCGCGGGGATCCGCACCATGCTCGGCAACCGCGTCACCGAGACGGCCGGCGCGGCGCACTTCGCGTCGTCGTACTCGGACGAGGGCGGCTACGTGCTCCTGCCGTCCGAGCGGCGCGCCGACGGCATCGTCCTCGAGGCGCTCATCGGGGATCAGCCGAAGAGCGATCTCATCCCCAAGCTCGTGGCCGGGCTCATGGCGCATCGCAAGGCGGGCCGCTGGGGGTCGACGCAGGAGAACGCCTTCGTCCTGCTCGCGCTCGATCGGTACTTCAGCACCTACGAGAAGGTGACGCCCGACTTCGTGGCGCGGACCTGGCTCGGGAACGCGTTCGCCGGCGAGCACGCGTTCAAGGGCCGCACCACCGAGCGGCACCACGTCGACGTGCCGATGAAGGACGTGATCGCCGCCGGCGGAAAGGACCTCGTCCTCTCCAAGGAGGGCGCTGGCCGGCTCTACTACCGGATCGGGATGCGCTACGCGCCCAAGGACCTGCGCCTGCCGCCCTCGTCGAACGGGTTCACCGTCGAGCGCGTCTACGAGCCCGTCGACGCGGCCGGCGATGTGCGCCGGGATCCCGACGGCACCTGGCGGATCAAGGCGGGCGCCAAGGTGCGCGTGCGCCTGAGCATGCTGGCGCCGAGCCGTCGTTATCACGTCGCGCTCGTCGATCCGCTGCCGGCCGGGCTCGAGCCGATGAACCCGGCGCTCGCCGTCACCGGCGAGGTGCCGCGCGACCCCAAGGCGCCCAACACCGGGTGGTGGTGGTCGGGCACCTGGTACGAGCACCAGAACCTGCGCGACGAGCGGGTCGAGGCCTTTACCACGCTGCTCTGGGAGGGGCTGCACGGCTACTCGTACGTGGCCCGCGCGACGACGCCGGGGGGCGTTCGTGGCGCCTCCGCCCAAGGCCGAGGAGATGTACCACCCCGAGACGTTCGGGCGCGGGGCGAGCGATCGGGTGATCGTCGAGTGACGCTCCCCCGGGGGACGGCGAGTCGGTCCCTCCTGCCTGCCGCCCACGGCGAACCGGCGGCCGTGCGCCCCAAGCCACGCCGCGTGTCTGCGCCGCACCCCAGAGCGGATAACCTTGGTACCTTGGCCCGGGCGCGCCGCCGCCGGCGGTCGCGCGGGGGTCCATGCACAACGACTCGAAGGCACCGCGCGCCGTCCTCCGGATCGACACCGTCGCCGCCTCGCTGAAGCAGCGGCTCGACAACGAGGCCGCCGTCCTCGATCTGCTCGCCGGCGGCCTCGCCAAGGGCCAGGCCCACGCCGAGCTCTGGGACCTCTTGCACGAGGCGGCGCAGCGCGACGACCGACTCGCCGAGCTCGCCTTCGCCTACGAGCGCCTGGCTCAGGATCGACGGATGAAGACGCTCGGGCCGGCGGCGCAGGCCGAGGTCCTGATGCACGCGGCGACGTTCTTCGGCGACGTGTTCGGCGACACCGACGGCGCCGCCGGCTACCTCGAGAAGGTGCTCGCGATCGCGCCCGGCCACGCGGCCGCGTTCGCGCGGCTCGAGGCGTACCTCGTGGCCGAGAGCCAGGGCCTCAAGCTCTCGGAGCTCTACGCGGCGGCGGCGGCGCAGCGCTCCGACCGCGCCGAGCAGCTGGCGCTCCTCCGACGCGCCGTCGAGATCCTCGACGGCTTCGCCGGCGAGGAGGAGCGCGCCTTCAAGCTCTACCAGCAGATCCTCAAGCTCGATCCGGCCGACGCGGCGACGCGACGGACGCTCGAGGCACGCTACGCCTCGGCGGGGCGGCTCTCGGACGTGGCCAAGCTGCTCGAGCAGGCGCTCGTCAGCGAGAGCGCCGGCGCCGCTTCGACCGACGCCGCGCGCGCGGAGGGCTCCGCGCCCGAGGCGGCGACGGCGATCCGCGTGCGGCTCATCGAGCTCTACGCCGGCGAGCTCAAGGAGATCGAGCGATCGATGCCGCACGTCGAGGAGGTCCTGCGCGCGGCGCCCGACCACCCGAAGGCGAGGGCGGTCGCCTCCGAGCTCGTCGGGCACAAGGCGGTGGCGGCGCGCGCCGCCGCGGCGCTCGAGGCCGCGCACGAGCGGCTCGGCGAGATCGCCGACGTCGCCCAGATGCTCGCCGTCCAGGTGGAGCACCTCCGCGGGCCGCGGCGCGTCGACGCGCAGAAGCGCCTCGCCGCGCTCAAGCAGGACGCGCTCGGCGATCCCGCCGGCGCCTTCACCCTGCTCGAGGCGGTCCTCGCGACCGATCCGGCCGACGACGGCGTCCGCGCGCGCCACCGCGCGCTCGCCGAGGCGCTCGACAAGCGCCCCGACGCCGCGCGCGCCCTCCAGCGCGCGATCACGGGCGTGAAGGACCCCGCGCTCCGGGCGAGGCTCGGGGCCGAGCTCGGCGAGATCTGGCTCGAGCTCGGGGACCCGAAGAAGGCGCGCGCGGTGTTCCAGACGGTGCTCGACGCCGGCGGCGACGAGGGCGCCGTCCTCCGCGCCTCGCGCGCGCTCCGGCGCGCCGCGACCGAGTCGCGCGAGCATCGCGTGCTCGCCGCCGTGCTCGACCGGCTCTCGCAGATCGAGCCCGAGCCCGCCGCCCGCTCGGAAGCGGCCCGGGAGCTGGCGCGCCTCTGCGAGGGCGAGCTCAAGGATCCCGCCGGCGCCGTCGTCGCGTGGCGGCGCCTGATCGACACGCCCGAGGGGCCGCAGGCGCTCGAGGCGCTCGAGCGCCTCCACGAGGCGGCGGGGCAGCACGCCGAGCTCGTGGGCGTGCTCGAGCGGCGCGCTCTCTTGGCGAAGGACCGGTCGGCCGCGCGTGCGCTCGCGTTCCGCGCCGCGGAGCTGCGATCCGCGAGGCCGGCCGATCGCGCGGGGGCGCTCGCGGCCTGGCGCGCGCTGCTCGAGACGTACGGACCGGCGCGCGACGCGCACGCGCGGGTGATCCCGATGCTCGAGCAGGAGCGCCGGTGGGACGAGCTCGCCACGACGCTCGCCGCCGAGGCGGCGCTGGCGCCGAAGGAGGAGCGCGCCGCGCTGATGGGGCGGCTCGCGCACGTGCGCCTCACGAGGCTCTCGGACACGGCGGGCGCGCTCGACGCGTTCCGCCAGGCGCTGGCCATCGATCCCGCGGACCGCGCCGTTCGCCTCGCCGTGGAGAAGCTGCTCGGGGCCAGCATCACCTCGCCGGCGGGCCCGAGGGCTCCGTCGGACGCGCGGCTCGTCGCCGCGGGCGTGCTCGAGCCGCTCTACCGCGCCGAGAGCTCGGCCGCAGGGCTGCTCCGCGTCCTCGAGACGCGCGCGCTGCTCGAGCCGGAGGTCGGCCGCCGCCTCGGCGCGCTCGACGAAGCCACCACGATCGCCGAGCGCGATCTCGGCGATCCGAAGCGGGCCCTCGAGCTCGCCGGGCGCGCGCTCTTCGAGGCCGCGGCCGAGCGCCGCCAGGAGCTGGGCGCGTGGCTCGAGCGCGTGGGTCGCCTCGGCGCGGCCGGGGACGCGGCCCGGCGCGCGTCGATCCTCGGCGCGGCGCTCGGCGATCGCGAGGTCGACGACGCCGCCATGGCCGAGCTCGCGCGCCGCGCCGGCGAGGCGCTGGTGCTCGCCGGCGACGTCGCCCAGGCGCTCGCGGTGCTGCGGCGCGCGCTCGCGTTCCAGCCCTCGGCGGAGCTGTACGCGCGGGTCGACGCGCTCCTCGCCGAGCAGGGCAGCCCCGCCGAGCGCGTCACGCTCTACGAGGAGGCGCTGCGCCAGCCTTGCGCGCCCGAGCGCCGCCGCGAGCTGCTCCACGCGATCGCGGCGATCCAGCGCCGCGATCTCGGCGAGCTCGACGCGGCCGTGGCCACCTACCGCCGCGCCCTCGACGACGACGCCGCCGATCGCGTGGCGTTCGACGGGCTGCTCGAGGCGCACGCCGCGGCGGGCGCCTGGGACGCGCTCTACGACGAGCTCGCGCGGGGGCTCGAGGCACGCGCCGGCGCGCCGGACGGCGAGCGGGCCGCGCTGGTGCAGCGCATGGCCGAGGCCTCGGCCGCCGGCGGCAACGACGATCGCGCGGCGGCGCACTACCGCGAGCTCATGGCGCTCGAGCCGGCGATCCCGGAGCCGGTGCTCGACGCAGCCCTCGGGCTCGCCGAGGCGACGGGCGACGCGGCCCTCGGGCGCGCGGTGCTCGAGCGCCGCGTCGATCTCGCGCTCGAGCAGGACGAGGAGCTCGTCCGGCTCGAGCAGCTCGGCGATGCCCTCGCCGGCAAGCTCGGCGATCCGGCGGCGGCGGCCTCGGCGCTCGGCCGCGCGGCGCGCCTCGCCGAGGCGGCGGGCGACGACGCGCGCGCGCTCGGCCTGTGGG
>CAYJPW010000145.1:13740-27052 GCA_964372055.1 uncultured Polyangiaceae bacterium | reverse complement strand
TCTCGCTCATCGCGCCGGTCGCGCTCGAGGAGCAGATGCGTTTCGCCATCCGCGAAGGCGGCAAGACCGTCGGCGCAGGGATCGTCACCAAGATCCTCGAGTAAGGAAGAAGTCATGGCCGAGAGCACCAAGATCCGGATCCGCCTCAAGGCGTTCGACCACCAGCTGCTCGACAAGTCGACCACCGACATCGTCGAGACGGCGAAGCGGACGGGCGCCCACGTCGCCGGTCCCATCCCCCTGCCGACGGAGATCCGCCGGTACACCGTCCTTCGCGGGCCGCACGTCGACAAGAAGTCGCGCGAGCAGTTCGAGATCCGGACCCACAAGCGCCTGCTCGACATCATCGAGCCGACGCAGCAGACCCTCGACGCGCTGATGAAGCTCGATCTGTCGGCCGGGGTCGACGTCGAGATCAAGTCGTAGGAGAAGCGCCATGAAAGTCACCGTCTTCAACCTGAAGCGCGAGAAGGTGGGCGATCTGGACCTCTCGGACGAGGTCTTCGGCGCCGACGTCAAGGAGCACCTCTTCTACGAGGTGGTGAAGGCCCAGCTCGCCTCGCGGCGCGCCGGGACCAAGGCCACGAAGGAGCGGTCCGCCGTCTCCGGCTCGAGCAAGAAGCTCTACAAGCAGAAGGGGACCGGCCGCGCCCGCCAGGGCTCGCTCCGCGCGCCCCACCACGCGGGCGGCGGCATGGCCCACGCCCTCGAGCCCAAGGACTGGGGCTACCGTCCGCCGCGCAAGGTGCGGGTCGGCGCGCTCAAGAGCGCCCTCTCGCTCTTCGCCAAGGAGGGCCGCCTCATCGTCTGCGACAGCCTCGAGCTCGGCGAGATCAAGACCAAAGCGCTCGCCTCGACCCTGGAGACGCTCCAGGCGAACAAGAAGGCGCTCGTGGTCGACAGCGCGGGCAACGAGAAGCTCGTCAAGTCGATCCGGAACCTCGACAACCACCAGTTCTTGCCGCCGGAGGGGGTCAACGTCTACGACCTGCTCCGTCACGACCACCTCGTCGTGTCGAAGGACGCGGCCAAGGCGCTCGAAGCGCGTTGCCTCAGGTAGGAGAGAGAGCCATGCAGCCCGAGCAGATCGTCCGCCGGCCCATCATCTTGACCGAGAAGTCGAGCCGGCTGCGCGAGAACAACAACAAGGTGATCTTCGAGGTCCGCGTCGGGGCCAACAAGATCCAGATCAAGGACGCGATCCAGTCGCTGTTCAAGGTCGGCGTCGTCGACGTGAACACCCTGGTCATGCGCGGCAAGGACAAGCGGATGGGGCGCGGCTACGCCAAGCTCCGGAACTGGAAGAAGGCGATCGTCACGCTCAAGGCGGGCGACTCCATCCAGTTCTTCGACGAAGAGAAGGCGGAGTAGGCCATGGGCATCAAGTCGTACAAGCCGACGTCCCCGGCGCGGCGCTTCTACTCGGTCAGCGACTTCAAGGAGGTCACCAAGACCGAGCCTGAGCGCGCGCTGATCGAGAAGCAGACCTCGTCGGGCGGGCGCAACAACATGGGCCGGATCACCTCGCGCTTCCGCGGCGGTGGCCACAAGCAGCGCTACCGGATCATCGACTTCAAGCGCGACAAGATCGGCATCCCCGCCAACGTCGCCGCCATCGAGTACGATCCGAACCGGACCGCGCGCATCGCGCTCCTCCACTACGTCGACGGCGAGAAGCGCTACATCCTCGCGCCCGACGGCCTGGCGGTGGGCGCGCAGCTGCTGGCGAGCCGCAACGCCGACATCAAGCCGGGCAACAGCCTCACGCTCCGCTTCATCCCTCCGGGCACCACGATCCACAACGTGGAGCTCAAGAAGGGCAAGGGCGGGCAGCTCGTCCGCTCGGCCGGCGTCGCGGCGCAGCTCATGGCCAAGGACGGCGACTACGCGCAGGTCCGCCTGCCGAGCGGCGAGATCCGCAAGGTGCACTGCGACTGCCGGGCGACGGTGGGGCAGGTCTCGAACATCGAGCACGCCAACATCAGCCTCGGCAAGGCGGGGCGCGCGCGCTGGCTGGGACGGCGGCCGCACAACCGCGGCGTCACCATGAACCCGGTCGACCACCCCATGGGCGGCGGCGAGGGGCGCAGCTCCGGCGGTCGGCACCCGTGCTCGCCGTGGGGCCAGCTCTCCAAGGGGCTCAAGACTCGCAACAACAAGCGAACCGACGGGATGATCATCCGCCGGCGAGGTAAGAAGGGTTAGCCATGCCGCGTAGCATCAAGAAGGGCCCGTTCGTCGACGGCCACCTGAACGAGAAGATCCAGGCGGCGAACGCGACCAGCTCGAAGAAGGTCATCAAGACCTGGTCGCGCCGCTCGACCATCATCCCCGACGCGGTCGGCCTCACGTTCGCCGTGCACAACGGGCGCAAGTTCGTGCCCGTGTTCGTCACCGAGAACATGGTCGGTCACAAGCTCGGCGAGTTCGCCCCGACCAGGACCTTCCACGGTCACTCGGGCGACAAGAAGGCCAAGGTCGGCAAGGGCGCCTCTTCGCCCCCGCCCGCCCCGGCCGCTCGCTGACTCCACCTCTGCAGAGAACCGCCGAGCCGCCGAGCACGCGGAGATCCATTTCTCCGCGTCGGCGCCTTGGCGGTTCGCCATTTGGCCATCCGGCGATGGCGGAGTCACGCCCGGAAGGCCGCGCCGCCGGCGCGCCCCCGCGTCGGCTCACCGGTCCTTGATGGCGTCCATCGTCGCCTTCAGCGCCGGATCGTTGTGCAGGCAGCAGTCGGCGTTCCGGCGGCCGCAGCTGTGGTTGAGCAGCTGCAAGAGCCCCAGCGTGCGGCCGTCGCCGTCGGTCTTGGCGCGCTCGAACAGCGCGATCTTGGCCTCGCACTTCTTCGCGGAGCGCAGATCGTAGGCGATCCGGAGCGCCGGCGTGCCGCGGTCGCGGATGGCCTCGTCGCGGAGGAGCTCCTCCGAGCGGCGGGCGGCGCGCGAGCCGCCGCGCGTCGTCATCAGCTCGTAGAGGATGTCGGGGCCGGTCGTGCCCATCTCGTTCGAGATCAGGTCGAACATCTTGCCGGGCTCCGGGCCGTCGAGGAGCATCACGTCCTGCGCGAGGCGGACGATCGCGGCGCGCACCTCGCGGTCCTGCGGCGCCTTGGGATCGAGCTCGAGGAGCCGCTCGAGCGAGGCCACGCCCTCTTTGCACCGGCGCGACCCGACCTCGGTGGAGAGGCGGGCCCAGACCTCGCGCGCGCCCTCCGGGGCTTCCGGCCGATCGTCTTCGGCGCGGTGCGACGGAGCCGCCGCCGGGCTCGTGCCGGCGCGCGACGACCGGGGCGAAGCTCCGGACGCCGCCGCGGCAGCGCTGGCGTTCGGAGCGTCGTCGAGGGCGGCCTCGGAGGCCGGCGACCGGAGCGCGATCGCGGCGGCGACGACCAGGATGATCGCGAGCCCGCCTCCCGCCGCGAAGAGCACCGGCGTGGGCAGCGCGCGCCCGGCGCCCCCCGGCATGACGATGGCGGCGGCGGCGCCGGAGGCGTCGGCGGCGAGGAGCGCCAGCGAACGGCGTCCGCTCGTCTCGCTCGTCATCACCGTGGGCGCCGTCGTCTCGGGCGCGCGCGCCAGCGACGACGCGCTCGCCCGCGCGGAGGGGACGGCGGCGAGCGAGCCCCGTCCCCCGCCGGCGAGCGACGCGGCGCTCGGCGCGGCGCGCCGCGGCGGCGCCGGCTGGGCGATGTCGAGCTCCTCGACCGCGGCCGCCGCCGTCGGGGTGCGGAGCTCGGGATCTTCGGCCAGGAGCCGGTGCACCATCGCCTCCACCGCCGCCGGCGCGCCCGCGATCGACGGCGGCGGCGCGCCGCGCGCGAGATCGGGGCGCCGGCCCGTCAGCATCTCGAAGAGCATGGCGCCGAGCGAGTAGAGGTCGGCCCGGCCGTCCACCTGCCGCCCGGCGACGAGCTCCGGCGCCGCGTACGCGATCGAAGTCGGCACCGCGCCGATGGGGGTGGCGACGCGCTGCGCCCGACCCTCTCCGCCCTGCGCCGCGGACTCGGCGACGAGCGCGTGGGGGAGGAGGGCGAGGCCGAAGTCGATGACCTTGACCATGTCGCGATCGCCGCCGCGCGAGACCAGGTGCACCTTCTCGGGCGTGAGCGAGCGGTGGACGATGCCGATGGCGTGGGCGGCGTCGAGGCCGAGCGCGATCTGCCGCGCCACGTGGAGCGATCGATCGAGCGGCAGCGCGCCCTGGCCGAGCTCCGCCGCGAGGGTCGGCCCGTCGAGGTGCTCGAGGACGAGGAACTGCGCGCCGTCGTCGAGCGTGCCGAAGTCCTTCGCGGCGGCGACGGCCGGGTGATCGACGTGGGCGCCGGCGATCGCCTCGCGCTCGAAGCGGGCGAGGTGCTCGGCTTGCGACGCGGCGCCGGCGAAGAGCACCTTCACCGCGATCCGCTTGTGCATGTGCACGTGCTCGCCCCGGAAGAGGGCGCCGGTGGGGCTCTCTTCGATGAGCTCTTCGATCCGGTAGCGCCCCGACACCACGGTGCCGAGGAGGCGCGCGGCGGCGGGGGTCGGGGCGGCTCCGGTCACACGCGCGTCGGGCGAAGGCCCGCTCCGTTCAGAAGGTCCCGTTGAGGCCGGCGTAGCTGGGCCCGACGACGAGCCGGGCGGCCGGCGCCGGGGGAGCGTCGCTCTTCTTGTCCGGCTCGCGGCTGATGATGAACAACGTCACGCCGGCGGCGACGCCGACGGCGCCGACGATCAGGCCCACGTTGGCGAGCGTCTGCGTCGTCTTGCCCGAGCTGATGTCGTCGTCGTAGCTGCCGCCCGGCGGGCAGCGGCCGCCGCAGCTCGACTCGAGGTCCGAGTAGGTCGCGCTCGTCATCGCGCCCGCGACGGCGAAGAGCGCGAGCCCGGCGACGCCGACGCCGCCGGCCACGTAGGCGAACGGGCGGAGCGATCCGTGCGACGCCGCCGGCTGCTCGGGGGGCGTCTCGACCGGCGGCGGAGCGGTGATGGCGGCCGCGGGCGCCGCGTCGAGCGGGAGGTCCTTCTTGTCGCCCGCGGCGAGGGAGAGCTTCTGGGTGACCGGAGGCTTGCCCGGCGTCTCGAGCACCACGTCGGCGTCGCCCGGCGCGATGGGGAGGGGCTTGCCCCAGCGCTCGCGCGGCACGGCGGCTCCGCCGATCTTCAGCGTGGTCGCGGCGTCGGCGTTGGCGATGTTGGGCGTCACCAGCGCGAGCTTCGGCGCGAGCTCGTCCCGCTCCGCCCTCGCGGTGTCGCGCGTCGGGGCGTACTTGGTCTCGCCTGCGGAGGCCTTCGCGTCGGCCTCGTCGATCACCTTGTCGAACTCGAGGTACGCGTCGCGGAGCTCCTTCAGGCCGACGAGGCAGCGCGCGATGTACAGGTGCGAGTTCGGGCTCGCCACGGTGGCGTACGACTTCTTGAACTCGTCGAGGGCGAGCGCGAATTTCTTGGCGTCGTAGAGCTTCGACCCCTTCTCGAAGAAGTCGGAGGCCTGCTTGACGTCGGCCTCGGACGGCGCGGCGGTCTGGGCCGCGGCCTCGGTGGCGGCGCCGAGGACGACGACGGAGGGTACGGCGGCGAGGAGGACGGCGCGGAGCAAGGCCCTAGGTCGCATCAGATCCCTTTGGGGTTGTACTTGGGCGGTTTCGACGGCGGCTTGGCCGGCGGCTTCGACGGTGGCTTGGCCGGCGGCTTCGACGGGGGGGTGGGAGGAGCCTTGGCGGTGGCCTTGGGCGGCGGCGTCGGCGGCGTCGCGGCGGGCGGCGGCGCCGGCGGCGGGACCGGCGCGGCGGCGGTGGCGGTGGGCTCTGCGGTCGGCGGCGGCGCCACCTCGGCGGTCGGCGGCGGCGCCGGCTCGGCGGTCGGCGGCGGTGCCGGCTCGGCCGTCGGCGCCGGCGCGGTGGCGAGCACGGTGGTTCGCTCGGTGCTCGTCGCCTGCGTCTTCGGCTCGCCTTGGGGCTTCTCGCCGCCGGAGCTCAAGAGCCCGATCGCGCCGAGGATGCCGAGGCCGGCGACCAGCCCGACCACGACCATCTTCATGGTCCGCTTGCGTCGCTCCTGCTCCGGCGCGAGCGGCGCGTCCCCCTCGACGTCGGCGGCATCGGTCGCGCTCTTGCTCGCCGAGGCGGCCGCGGGCTCGGCGCCGACATCCGGAGGAGCAGGCGGCGCGTCGGCGCTCGCCTGTGCGTCGTCCGCTTCGGCGCTGCCGTCGTCGACCGGGATGTCCTCGCCCGCCTCCGCGTCCTTCGCCGCGCTCTCGGCCGCAGCGTCGGCGGGGCGCGCCGGCTCGGCGGGTGCCGCGTCGAAGGACGCGATCGCTGCCTTCAGCTCCGCCGCGCGCCTCGACGCCGCGTCGCCGATCGCGCTGTGCACGAACGCGGCGACGTCCTCGTCGGTGACGGGCGCGCCCGCGGACGCGACCTGGTCGATGGCGCGCTGCATCTCGGCGGCGGTGGCGAAGCGCTTCGTCGGGTCCTTCTCGAGCGCCTTGAGGATGACCTTCTCGAACTCGGCCGAGAGCGACGGGTTGATCTCGCTCGGCGGGACCGGGTTCTTGAGCGCGATGTTCTCGACCGTCTTGAGCTCGGTGTCGCCGCGGAACGGGTGCAGGCCGGTGCTGAGCACGTAGAGGAGCGCGCCGAGCGAGAAGAGATCGCTGCGGCGATCGACGGCGAGGCCGCCGAGCTGCTCGGGCGACAGGTAGGGCGTCTTGCCCTTGACCGTGCCGCCCGCGCGGGTGACGTGGAGGCGCCCCTTCGACTTGGCGATGCCGAAGTCGACGATTTTCACGAACCCCGTCGTCGAGACGAGCACGTTCGCCGGCGAGATGTCGCGGTGGACCAGGTCGACGAGCGCGCCCGCGTCGTCGCGGAGCTCGTGCGCGGCGTGGAGCCCGGCGCAGACCTGCGAGGCGATCCTGAGGACGATCGGCATCGGGATCCCGCCGAGCGCCTTCGAGGCGCGCTGGAGCGTGCCCACCGTCTCGCCCTCGACCCACTCCATGACGAGGTAGAGGACCTCCTCCTCCTCGCCGAGATCGAGGATCTCGACCACGTTCGGGTGGCGGATGCGCGCGGCGACCCGCGCCTCGTCGAGGAACATCGTCTCGAAGTCGGGGTCGTCCGAGACGTCGGGGAGCATCGTCTTGACGGCGACGATCTTCTGGAAGCCGCGGCTGCCCTTGCTCCGTGCGGCCCACACCGCGGCCATCCCGCCCTTGGCGACGGGCATGAGGATCTCGTAGCGGCCCAGCGTCGAGCCCGGTCCGATCTTGTCGACCGCCTCGGCCTTGCCGCGGCCGGGCGTGGGCCCGGTGGCGTGGCTCACCGGCTCGGGCTTGTCGTCGGCCCTCGCGACGGGCTTCGCCGGGTCGGCGTTGGCGGCGGGCTTCGCATCGACGGCCTTGGCGTCGGCGGGCTTGGGGTCTGCGGGCTTGGTCTCCGGCTTGGTCGCGAGAGGCTTCCCGATGGGGGCGGGCTTGGCGCCGAGCGGCGGCTTCGGGGCGTCGGCGCGCCGCGGCGGCGCACCTCGCGGCGCGCCGGGGCGACCCACCGGTGCCGGCGGCGCCTTCTTCGGCTCGCCGTTGGTCTTCGCCGGCTCGGCGACGTCGATCTGGAGATCGATGTCCGGGAGCGACTCGATGCGCGGCGGGGATCCGGCGTCGACGGCCGGCGGCGCCGGCGACGGCGGCTCGGGGATCGCGATCGTGGGCACCGCGACGCCGAGGAGCGTCGCCGCCCGGGGGCGCATCGCGATCTTCTCGGCGGGCTTGTCGACCTTGTCGGCGGGCTTCTGGCTCTTCGCGGCGGCCGCCGTCGCGGGCGTGCCCAGCTTCGGGACCGGCGCGGCGGACGCTTCGGCGTGGACCGCCGCTCCGGCGGCGGAGGAGCTCGCCGTCGCGGGTGCGGGCGCGGTCACCCGCGGCTGGGCGGCCGCGGCGCCGGCGTCGCCCCCCGGCGCCGTGACGCCCGAAGCGGCGTCGAGCGGCGGGGTGCTCGGCAGCATGCCGGGCACGGCGACGCCCAGCAGCGTCGCGGCCCGCGCTCGAGGCGCGGCGGGACCGCGACCACCGCCGGTCGCCGGCTGAGCCAGCGCCGCGCTCACCTCGGCCTTCCGGGTGGCCAGCGTCTTTCCGGCGAGCTTGGCGACGACCGCGGCGACGTCGGCCGCGCTCGCGATCTGGTCGGGCCCGGCGCCCTCGAGGCCCATGATGAAGTCGTTCGCGCTGGCGACGCGCCGCGCCGGCTCGCGCTCGAGCGCCTTCGAGACCGCCTCGTCGACATCGGGCGCGACCTCGAGCCCCGGCAGGCTCGCGAGCGCGGCGATCGGCGCGGTCAGCACCTTCTGGATGATCGCGGCCTCGATCTTCGACGAGAAGAGGCGCTGCTTCGAGATGCCCTCCCAGAGGATGACGCCCACCGAGAAGAGATCGGCCCGGGGGTCGACCGGCCCCGCGGCGCCGCCGCCCGGCGCCGCCATCGCCTTCACCCGCTCCGGCGCGGCGTACGCGAGGCGGTCGTGGTTCTTCACGCCGTGGGTGCCGAGCTTCGCGAGGGCGCGAGCGACACCGAAGGACGCGATCCGCGAGACGCCGTCGGCGCCGACGAGGACGCTCCAGGGGCCGAGCTCGCCGTGGACGAGCGGCTCGGGGTCGAGCGCGTGCGCCGCCTCGAGCGCCTCGAGCACGTCGAGCGCGATCCGCAGCTGGATCCGGGCGGGCAGGCCCTCGGTCCCGGCCGACCGGACGAGGTTCGCGAGCGTCTCGCCCTCGACGTGCTCCGAGACGACGAACACCTCGCCGTCGGCGACGCCGGTCTCGACGACCGCGACGGCGTTGGCGTGCTTGAGCCTCTGCGCGTGGCGCGCCTCCTTGAGGAAGGCCTCGGCCACCTCGACGTTCTTGGTCAGGTGCTTGTGGAGCCGGAGGATGGAGTAGAGATGGGTGGCGTCCTCGCCCGCCTTGGCCACCCAGGTCGACCCGACGCCGCTGCCGGACAGCTCCTTGACGAGCTCGTACTTGCCCAGCCTGGAGGGAGTGCCCGAGCCGGGCGGGGGATCGAGCGCCATGGGAACGGAATGCTACCAGGTAGCCAGCCGGATCGACCAGCGATCTCCTCGGCGTGGCCCCGTGCGCCCTGGCCGGACGGATCGTCAGGTTCGCGCGCGTGCGCCGGGAAACTTGGTGCGCGCGGCTCGGCGGTGGCAAACCTCCGGACGATGGACCGAGTCGAGCTCCAGGAGTCTCTCCTCAGGGTGATGGACACGAAGCACCACCGAGCCTGGCCCAGGCTCACCGAGCCGGGCCTCGCCCGCGCCCAGCTCCTCGTCCACTTCCGCCACGAGTACCACACCTACGTGCGGGACTTCCCCGTGCTCCTCGGCCGCGTCCTCGGCCAGGGGCCGCCGCCCGACGTGCGGCGGGCGCTCGCCGAGAACATCTACGAGGAGCAGACGGGCAAGCTCTCGTTCGGCGTGTCGCACCCGGAGCTCTTCCTCGAGATGATGGAGGGCCTCGGCTTTCCCGCCTCCGCGCTCGAGGCGGCCGACCCGCCGCTCGTCCCCGAGGCGCGGTCGTACCGCGCGCTGCTCGATCGGGTGAGCGCGGCGGCGCCCTGGGTCGTCGGCGCGGCGGTGCTGACCATCTTCGTCGAGGGCAGCGTCCACGAGCGCGCCGAGCTCGGCGGCACGCGCGAGGTCGCGCCCATCGAGGAGGCGATCCGGAAGCACCCGATGGCCCTCCATTACGGGTGCCCGCCCGAGCGGCTGCGCCTCGTCCGCGCGCACCGCGCCGTCGAGGGCGGCCACCGCCAGGACGCGTGGCACATGGTGCTCGAGCACGCGGGAGCGCACGCGGCCGCCGTCGTCGCGGGCGTCGAGGAGGCGCGGGCCGACTGGAGCGCCTACCGGGACGGCGTGGCGCGGGCGATGGGGATCTAGTTCCGCCTTTGCGAAGTCTCGCCAACACAGCGAGGCTTCTCCGGCGGAACCAGCGCGCCGCGCAGCGGCGCTGGGGTGTGGGGCGAAGCCCCACCGGAACGGTAGTGCCGCGCGCCCGGGGCGCGCCGCCGCGAAGCGGCGCGAAAGTGCGCAGCACTTTCGGCAGGCGGCACTAGCGAGCGGCCCGGGGCAGCACCACGAGCGTCACGTGGCGCGTCCGCGCCTCCTGCGCCGCGAACGCCACCGCCGCGATCGGCAGGCCTTCGCGCACGGCGACGGCGACGTGCGGGCCCGGGTTGACGCGGTGCGGGCTCGGCGACGGCAGCGCGGCGCCGTCGAGGAGCACCTCCACGTCGGTGGCGTCCCCCGCGATCAGCACCACCACGCGCGGGACGCGCGGCTCGAGATCGGCGAGGCGCTCCTCCGCCTCGCGCACCACGAGGGCGCGGCTCGCGGCGCGCGCCTCGCGTGCGTCGAGGGGGCCGCCGTCGCGGGCGCGCTCGCGGGCGCGGCGGTAGCCTTGCTCGGCCTCGACGAGCCGGCCGAGGCGCTCCTGGCAGAGCGCGACGTGGAACTCGACCTCGGGCGTGGGCCGCGCGCGGCCTACCTCGACGAATCGATCGAGGGCGTCCGCCCAGCGCCCGGCGATCTCGAGAGCGTAGCCCTCGGCGAACTTGAGGCGCAGCGTCCGGCTCTGCGCGTCGACGTCGGCGCGCGCCGGCGCCGTGGCGAGGCTGGCGCAGAGCGCGACGGCGGCCGCTCGCCAGGCCCACCGCGCGCGGGATGGGATCCTCGGAGGCCGAGCCCGCGCGGCGCGACGCACGCCGCGTCCGGGGCGCGCTCCGGAGGCGCTGCCCTGCTCGGCGCTCGCGGACGGAGGCTGCATCAGAATCCCGGGCTCGAGATGCGCGTGGCGGGCGTGGAGGGGCGGCGCGGCGGCATCCGCGAGCTTCGCGGCGCCGGCGTGGGCTTGGACGGCGACGCCGGCTCGACGCTGGCGGGCGCGGCGCTCGCCGCGGGCGTGGCCATCGGCGGAGCGCCGCCGATCACCGCGGCTGGCGCGGCCGCCGGGCTCGCGGCGCGCGCCGTCGGCTCGAGCGCCGCCTCGGTCTCGCCCGAGCCCCGCGCCACGAGGCCAGCCGCTGCGGCGGCGACGACCGCGACGCCGGCCGCGATGCGAAAGCCGGGGCGGCTCGAGCGGAGCCTGCGCCGAAGCCGAGCCAGCCACGACTCCGAGAGGACGCCGAGCGTCGTCTCGGACGCCCGCTCGCGCGGCGGCGGCGCGGGGGCGACCGACCTCGCCGGCCGCGCGTCCGGCGCGCCGAGCCGCTCGAGGGCGCGCTCGAGGTCGGAGCGCAGCGTCGCCGCGTCGGGATAGCGATCGGGCGCCTCCTTCTCGAGGCAGCGCGCGACGACGGCGCAGAGCTCGGCGGGCACGTGCGCGGGCAGCGGCGACGGCGGCTCGTCGAGGATCGCGCGCAGGAGCGCGTGCGACGTCGCCCCGGCGAACGGGGGCGCGCCGGCGAGCGCCTCGTGCAGCATCACGCCGATGGACCAGAGATCGGAGCGGTGATCGATGCCGCAGCGGCCGCGCGCCTGCTCGGGGCTCATGTACGCCGGGGTGCCGAGGAGCTGGCCTTCGATGGTGAGCGACTCGAGGCACGCGTCGCGCGAGGAGCTGATGCCGAAATCGACGAGCTTCGCGACGGTGCCGTCCGGCGTGGCGGCGAGGAAGACGTTCTCGGGCTTGATGTCGCGGTGCACGACGCCCGCGGCGTGCGCGCACTCGAGGCCACGGCAGACGCCGATGAGGACGGTGAGCACCTCGACGGGATCGAGGGGGCGCCCGGGGAGGAGCCGATCGGCGAATGGCCGACCGCGAAGGAGCTCCATCGCGAGGAACAGGTAGCCTTCGGGCTCGAGCTGACCGGCGTCGAGCACCGAGACGATGTTGGGGTGGGCGAACTTGCCGATGATGTGCGCCTCGCGGTGAAAGCGCGCCCGCACCTCCGGCGCGGATCGCCTCATCGGCAGGAGCTTGAGCGCGACGTCGCGGGCGAGCAGCTCGTGGTGCGCCCGCCACACGCTCGCCATCCCGCCCTCGCCGATCCCCTCGACCAAGCGGAAGCGGCCGCCCACCGTGTCGCCCGCGCAGAGCCCCATCCTCGCCTCACCGCCGGGAAACCGCTGCGCACACGCGCGCGGTCAGGCGAGCGGCTGCACGAAGCGCACCAGGTGCGCCGGCGCGGCGCGGCGCGGCGCGCCGAGCGTCCGCCGGCGCTTCAGTACCCTTTGAGGAGATCCGCCGCGAGCTTCTGCGCGAGCTCGCGGTAGCCCTTGATCACGAGGTGGATCCCGTCCTTGGCGGCGCGCGGCGGGACCTCGTCGCGCCATGCACGGATCGCGCCCTTGCCGCCCATGACGGCGTGCGTGTCCCAGAACGCACACCGGGCCTCGGCGGCGGCGGCCTTGATCGCGTCGCGGATGGGCGGGATGCGATCTTCGGCGTCGGCGCGATCCGACGGGCCGATGACGACGATGTCGGCGTCCGGTTTCGCCTTGCGCACGCGCAGGGCGAGCTCCTTCATGTGCGAGGCATAGCGGAGCGGCTTGCTCTCGTGATCGCTCGCCTCGTTGGTGCCGTACTCGAGGATCACGAGATCCGGGGCGCGGCGCGCGAGCTCCGCGACCCAGGCCTCTTCGTTCCAGGCGAGCGCGGTGCCATAGCGGGCGCCGTTGATCCCGAGCGTGTCGAGCACGACCCCGGGCGCCGTGCGCGGATCGCTCTCGACGATCAGTCCGCAGAGCTCGGGGCGGCCGGAGGTCGGCAGGATCTCGACCTTGGCCGGCACGTCGCTCGCGAAGCGGGCGTGGCGGATCGCGCCGGGCGGCTCGGTCGGCGTGGCCGTGAGCTCGGCGCGCGGCGAGCCGGCGACGGTGACCGCGAGGGCGTCGCTCGGGTAGGTGAGGCGGTAGCAGAGGTCGACGTCGAGCTTGGGCGGCAGCGGCGGGCCCTCGACGCTCACCGTCACGCGCGGTCCGTCCTCGTAGCCGCTCATCATCATCCCGCCCAAGCCGAAGACGCCGTCGCCGATCGTCTTCTGCGCGGCGGGCGTCTTGGGGCGGATCTTCCATTTGCCCTCGACCGTGACCTTCACGTCGTCGTGGCGGTAGTCGCGGTAGCCGACGTGGATGAACCCGGGCCCCGCGGCGCCGAAGCGCTTCTGCAGGATGTCGCGCAGCCCGCCGGACCAGAAGTCGGCGGCGGCGTGCGAGTCGCCGAGCCACGCGATGCGGACGTGGCGGTGGAGCTCCTTGTGCTCGAGGGCGCGCAGCGCGGCGTGGAAGCGATCGAGCTCGTGACCGCGCGCGGGCGGCCCGGGCGGCCCGCTTTGCGC
>CAYJPW010000145.1:0-13730 GCA_964372055.1 uncultured Polyangiaceae bacterium | reverse complement strand
GCGGGCGGGCGGCGTGCGCGGGGTGTCCGCGAGGGGCCGGGTCCCCGGGCGGGGGGGGCGCGGGGGGCTGGCTTCGCGCGGCCGGCGCGGCGCTGGCGACGGCGGGCGGCGCCGCCGACTCCGCGGGGGCGGTGGACGCGGAGGGCGCAGCTTTCGGCTCGGCGCTCGGCGAGACCGCGGCGTCCGGAGCGCCGGCGGTGCCGCCGCCCGCCTCCGGCCGGAGCGGCGCCGCCGAGTCGCGCGCCGTTCCGCAGGCCGCGGTGGCGAAGAGCACGAGCGCGAGCAGCTCAGGACAGCGGGTCATCCACCTCGGCCTCCAGCTCGGCCGCCTCGCGGCGCTCGCGGCGGGAGCGGATCCGCTCCTGGACCGCGGCGACCAGGTGATCGACGTACGACTCGAACGGCGGGCAGCGGATGTCGGTGGCCGCGAGGAGCTGATCGGCGTTGCGCGTGTCGTAGCGGACGGCCGAGGCGAGCTGCTCGACGAAGGCGCGCGGGCTGCGGACGAAGCGCTCGATCCCGGGCGTGCGCAGGAGCGCCTTGGCCAGGTTCGACGGGATGTACCCGCGCGAGGCACGCCGCCCGCCGGCGCGCGCCACCAGCTCGAACACGCGGCGCGCCGAGAGCGGATGGGGATCGGCGAGGTGGAAGGTCTTGCCCGGGGCCGACGGGTGGCGGCCGATCGCGTGCGCCGCGCGCACCACGAAATCGATGGGGACGATGTTGAGCGGCGCGTCCCCCTTGGCAGGCAGCGGCACCGCGATCTCGGCCGGCGTCGCGACGATGAGGAGCACGAGCAGGTACGGCCCGTCGAAGCGGCCCGTCTCCCCGGTGCCCGAGTCGCCGACGAGCGTCGTCGGGCGGACGACCGCGACGGGGACCTCGCGCATCGCGCGGCGCGCGATCACCTCGGCGCGCATGCGCGTCTCCTCGACGACGCTGCGATACGCCTGCCCGCAGTCGAGCTCGTCCTCGTAGACGACGCCGGTGCGGTCGCCGGAGACCATCGCCGTCGAGTGCAGGACGAGGGAGCGGAGCGACTCGGCCGCGCGACCGAGCTCGAGCACCTCGGCGGTGCCGACCACGTTGAGCGCCTCGGCCGTCTTGCGGTCGACGCCGACGTAGCTGACGTGCGCGAGGTGGTGGATGCGGTCGATGTCGCGCGTCAGCTGGCGGAACTCGGCGCCCGAGAGGCCGAGGTCCATCGCCGCCGCGTCGCCCTCGAAGACGACGACCCTCTCGCGCTGGTCCCGCGGCAGCGCCTCGAGCTCGGCCTGCGCCTCGAGCTCGAACTTCTTGAGGACGATGAGGTAGACGAGCGCCCTCGGCTCGGCGACGAGGATCTCCTCCACCATCTTGCGCGCGTAGAACGACGGGAATCCCGTGACCAGGACCACGTCGTCGTAGCCGGGGCGCGCCATGCCGGAGGCACTCTAGAAGCTCCCGCCGCCGGTCGCCACTGTGCGACGGCTCGCGGCTCTTCGGGCGGCCTGCCCCCGAAATCTCCCGTGGATCCGGCGGAGGCTCGCCCGGACGACAGGAGCTTGGCGGGCTGTCGTGGACGGCGGCGTGATTTGCGATACTTTCAGCGCGCCTTGCGTCGCGTCCCCCTGCTGGTCCTCCTCGTCCTCGTGCTCGTCGCTGCCGGCTGCGACGGCGACAAGAACGCCGCCCCGGCGCCGTCGGCCACGGTCGTCGCGCTGCCGCCGCTCCCCGCTCCCGACGGCCTGCTCGCCGAGCTCTTCGTCCCCGCGCCCGAGGCGACGTGGACGAAGGCGCGCAACGTGGTGGGCGGGCCCGCCATGTTCCTCCCGCAGACGCTGGGCGGCCTGGTGGCGACGCTGCTCGGCCTGCCGCTCACCTCGGCGATCGAGATCGACGGCGACGTCCCGGCGCTGGGCGCCCTGGTGCAGGGCGCGCCCGGTGAGCGGCCGCGGGCCGCGTTCGCCGTGCACGTGAAGGTGGGCGAGCGCCTCGTCGGTCAGCTCACCAAGGGCGAGACCGCGCGCTTCGACCCCAAGGTCGACGAGGCCACCCGGATCACGTTGCTCGCGCCGCGAGGCGCCCAGGCGCCCGTCGCGCTCGGCGTCCTGGGCAACTACCTGATCGTCGGGCGCGAGCCGGCGGACGTGATCACCGTCGGCCCCTACGTCGTGCGCACCCTGCCGGGGGCGAAGCCGCCGAAGGACGACGTCACCGTCGAGCTCCCCGAGAAGGCGCTCTCCGGCCCCATCGCCAAGGGCCTCAAGGCGACGTGGGACGGCATCCAGCCGCGCGAAGGGGCGCGCGCGAACGGCGCGGCCGAGTCGGCGATCCCGCCGCTGCTCGAGATCGACGGCTTCGTCGAGGCGCTGGTCGCCATCGCCGGCGATCTCGCGCACGCGCGCCTCACGGTGAACCTCGAGCCCGACGCCGTGCGCGCGAGCTTCGATCTCACCCCCAAGCCCGGCGGCGGCGCGGCGACCAAGGCCGCGGCCGACATGACGACCGGCGACGTCCAGCGCCTCCTGGAGCTGCCGGGCGGCACGCTCGTCGCGCTCATGTGGCGCGACTCGCCCGCGGCGCGCGCCGCGTCGGCGGGCGCCCGCGCCGCGACGATCGCCGGCTTCCTCGGCAAAGACCTCAAGCCCGCCGATCGCGAGGCGCTCGAGGCGACCTTGAAGACGCTCGCGGAGGGGCGCGGCGACTGGGTGACCGCCGGAGTGAGCTTCGGCCCGACCGGCCCCGCCGGGTACGCCCGCGCCGCGGTCGCGGACTCGGACAAGCTCGGCAAGGCCATCAAGGGCCTCTTCGACATCGAGAAGATGGCGCCGGCGAAGGGCCGCCTCGCGGAGGCCGGCGTCGCCGTGACGCGCGGCAAGACCGCGATCCCCGGCCTCGACGGCGACGTGCTTCGCCTCAAGCTCGAGAAGAAGGAGGACAAGAAGGCGAAGGCGCCTGCGCCTCCGCCCGGCGCGCCTCCCTCCTCGATCGAGATCCTCGTCCGGCAGGGCAAGGACGAGGTCACCCTCGCCGCCGGCTACGATCCGAAGGCGGCGCTCAAGGCGCTGGCGATCCCCGAAGCCACGCTCGCTTCGGTCGATCCGATCAAGACCGAGATCGGCAAGCTCGGCGACGACGTGGCGTTCGCCGCCGTCGTCGAGCCGATGTTCCTGCTCGCGAGCCGCGCCGGCAAACCCGGAGCAGGGGAGTCGGCGCCGGTCGTGCTGGCGTTCGGCCGCGCCGGAGACAAGCCGGCCCTCTGGGCGCGCGCCGCCGTGGCCAACGCCGCCGTGCGCGAGATCGTGAAGCGCCGAGCCGCGTTCTGAGCACCGGCCGTGGGCCGATGACGAGGCGCGCCCCTCGGGGCGCAGGAGGCAGCGCCCGTCAGGGCGCGGGACGCAGCGCGCCCGTCATCCGGCGCAGGCCGCCACACAGACGTTGGCGCACGCGCCGCAGAGGCAATCGAGCAGCGGCTGGCTGAGCGCGGCGTCGTGCGGGTTGGCCGCGTCGCAGGCGGCGTAGCAGGCCGCGGTGTCGTCGCCGTTGAAGCAACCCTCGCCGCAGTTCTTCCAGTCGTTGCACGCCGTGTCGGCGTCGCAGGCCTCGACGGCGGTGACGCACGCCGACCCCGCGACGAAGACGGTCGCGAAGCAGTCTTTGCAGGCCTGCGAGGCGCCCATGCCGCCGCCCGCGCCGCCGCCGCCGCCCGCCCCGCCGGATCCCGTCGTCGCTCCGCCGGAGCCGGTGGTGCCGCTGCCGCCCGTGCCGGTCGACGAGGTGCCCCCGCCCGAGCCGGTCGACGAGGTGCCCCCGCCCGAGCCGGTCCCGGTGCTCGAGCCGCCGCCGGTGCCTCCCTCGTCGTCCGAGCCGCAGCCGACGGCGCCCGCCGAGATCAGCAACACCGCCCAAACCATGATCGCCCTTCGCATCTGGAACCTCCGCGGGGCGCCCTCGCAACGCGCGTGCCGCGCCGGGTCGGACGAGAGCGCCGCGGCGTCGCGCAGCGGCCGCGCCGGGCGCCTGCAGGAACGAGCTCGCTCGTGAACGACGGTCGGCGTGCCGAGGCGGCACACGTGCGGCGGTGGCGGCACGCGGCCGGGCCGCCGCGGCGAGGACTTGATCGCGATCAGCGGTTCGCGGCGCCGGCCAGGTCGTTTCCGCGCGTCACGCGTCCATCCCCGGTCGAGCTTCACGATGGGGGCTCTGCTCCCATCGACCGCCGGTCCGGTCGGCCGGCAGCTCGAGGGAGGCGAACATGGTGCGTCTCGGAAGCTCTCTTCGGATCGGTGCCGTCGTCGCCGGCCTGGGCCTTCTCCTCTCGTTCGGGGCCGACGCCCAGGAACGCGCCCGGACCTGGAGGCCGCGCCCGCGGCCGGTGCCGGCCTTCTCGGTGCGGCTCGAGGACGGCGTCGGCACGCCGCTGCGCACCTTCCACGGCAGCGGCACGACCTTCGTGCTCGGGGAGGAAGGCGAGCGGTACGTGATCGTGGTCGCCAACCCGACGCCGCGGCGGGTCGAGGCGGTGGTGAGCGTCGACGGCCGCGACGCGGTCACGGGCGGCGTCGCCGACTTCCGCGTCCATCGCGGCTACCTCGTGCCCGCGTTCGGTTCGGTTCGCATCGACGGCTTCCGGCAGAGCCTGGACCGCGTCGCCACGTTCCGGTTCGCCTCGCCTGGAGACAGCTACTCGTCGCGGATGGGCACGCCCGAGAATGTGGGGATCATCGGGGTCGCGTTCTTCGACGAGCGCGAGGCGCCCGCCGTCGTGCGTCCCGAGCCTCCGGTGGCCGGCGCGACGCCGCCCCCGCGCCCGCTGCCGCGTCGAGGCGGGGCACCGGAAGGCCGCTCCAAGCGCACCGCTCCGTCGCAGGACCGCGCCGAAGCCCCCGGCGATCTCGGGACCGAGTACGGCGAGAGTCGCTTCAGCGCGGTGGTCGAGGTGCCCTTCGTGCGCGCCGGATCTTCTCCGATGCGGATCGTCACGCTTCGCTACGACGACGCCGAGGGCCTCGAGCGGCGGGGCTTCGACGTCTTCGATCGCGACCGATTCGATCCACCGCGCCCGCTGCCGCGCGAGCCCCAGGCCTTCCCCGACAGCCGGTTCGCGCCGCCTCCGCCCTGAGCCTGCGCCCGGGCGGCGCGCTCGTCCGCTCGGGCGCGCGTGCCCCTCGGGCTTGCGGTGCGGCCGGCGCTCCCCATGCACACGCGAGGAGGCCGCGATGCCACGTTCGAAGCACGAACCCGATCTCCGCGTGCGCGGGCCGTCGAAGAGGCCGGGGCGCGAGGAGCCGGCGACCGCAGCACGGCCGCTCGCGCAGGGCGACAGGCGCGAAGGAGAGAACGGACGCGAGCGCACCTGGACCGGCCTCGACCGACCGGGCGAGATCAGCCCGGCGGACGTCCAGCTGGGCGCCCACACGCCGGCGGGCGAGCAGGCCGAGCGCATGCGGATCGAGGATGCGCGGCGCGGCGCCACCAGCAACCCGAGCGTGCCCGTGCTCGGCGAAGAGGCGGCCGCGGCGCAGCGGCGCGAGCGAGCGGCGGCGAAGCGCGCGGCGGTCCGCAGGTCCCGATAGTCCGTCGGCGCGCTGGGCGGCCGCGAACGCGGATCGCGCCCGGGCTACCGCACCTGATCGAGCAGCGCCTGGGCCTCGCCGAGGCTCGGGTCCTCGACCAAGGCCTTCTCGGCCATCATGCGAGCCTTCTTCGCGTCGCCCTCGAGCTGCGCGATGACGCCGAGCTGGTAGTAGGCGAGCGCCTTCGCCTCCCGCGTCGTGCCCTCGCCCTCGGCGCCGGTGACGCGCATCAGCGTCGCGGCGCGCAGGACGCGGGAGGCGACGTCGTAGTCGCCGAGATCCATCGCGGCGGCGCCGACCTCCATCGCCAGCGCGCCGTTGTGGCCGTCGTTGTCGAACGCCTTGACCAGCGCGTCGAGCGCGCCGCGCGCGTTCCCCTCGGCGGCGAGGATGCGCGCGATCCGCAGGTGGATGGCGGCGAGCGGCTTGCCGCGGCGCTTGTGGCCGGCGGCGGCCTGGGTGAGCAGGGCCATCGCGTCGGCGGCGTGTCCCTCGAGCGCGAGCGCGTCCGAGAGGAGCAGCATCGGCTCCTGCTCGTCGGGGCGGAGCGTGCGCGCGTCCTCGAGCACCCGGATGGCGCGCGCGGGCCCGCCGCCGCCGGCGTCGAGCCAGAGGCGCGCCGCCGCGAGCAGCGCTTCGTACTGCGCCGCCGGATCCTCGCTCGTGCCGGCCTCCTCGAGGTGGAGCTCCGCGAGCGCCTCGTGCTCGCCGGCCTGCTCGCAGAGGCCGCGCAATCGCCGCAGCACCTCCAGGCTCGGTGGGCCGAGGCGGCGCGCCTCCTCGAGATCGGGGCGCGCGTCGGCGGCGCGGCCGGCGGCCTCGCACACCTCGGCGACGCGCAGCGTGGCCTCGACGCGGGCGAGGCCCTCTCCGAGCTCGGCGAGGCGGCGATAGCCGGCGATCGCCTCGTCCCACCGGCCGGCGCCGGCTTCGAGCGCCGCGCGCGCCGCGAGGGCGGCGCGGTCGTCGGGATCGCCGTCGAGCGCGGCCTGGAGCTCGCGTGCGGCGCCGTCGACGTCGCCGCGCGCCGCGTGGAGCTCGGCGAGCCTCACCCTCAGTCGTCGCTCGTCGGCGCCGCTCGCCCGAGCCGCGGCGCGCTCGAGCAGCGCGGCGAGATCCTCGTCCAGGCTCCCCGCCGCCGTCGACGCGGCGCGCTCCATGTCGTCGACGGCGCCGGCGAGATCGCCCGCTGCCTCGCGCAGCCCGGCGCGCGCGCGGAGGACGTCGGCCGAGAGGTCGCCGGCGGCGACGGCCGCGTCGACGAGCTCGAGCGCGCGCGCCTCGGCGCCCGCGGGCCCCGCGGCGGCCGCGAGCGCGAGCAACCCCCCGCGATCGGCGGGCACGAGGGCGTGGGCGCGGGCGCGGAGCTCGAAGGCGAGCTCCGGCTCGACGCCCGCGCGCTCGAGCACCTCGGCCCCGCGCTGGACGCACGAGGCGCGATCCGCGGCCGCTTCATGGCGCGCCTCGTCGGCGGCGTAGAGCTCGGCGAGCTCTCGCCACGCCTCGCGGGCCGTGTACTGCGACTCGAGCTGGGCGAAGAGCTCGCGGTCCTTCGGATCGGCGCGGAACCCGAGGGCGAGCGCTCGCTCGGCGCCCTCGGGATCGCCCTGCGACGAGCGCAGCGCCGCGAGCCGCGCGGCGAGGCGCGCCGCCTCGGCGCCCACCTCCACGCCGCAGAGCTTCTCGAGCGCGTCGGCGAGCTCGGCGGGATCGTCTCTCTTCTCGAGCAGGCGCGCCACGCCCCGGAGCGCATCCTTCGCCGCCGCGTCCCAGTCGAGGCACGCGTAGTAGACGTCGAGCGCGTCGGGCTCGCGTCCTGCCGCTTCGTAGAGCGCGCCCAGCCGGATCGACAGGCGCACGACGGCGGCGACCTCGGAGCGGTCCTTGGCGAGATCGAGCTGCCGGCCCACGAGCTCGGTGAGGTCCTCGGTGCGGCCGGCGAGCTCGAGCCGATCGCCGAGCTTCATCGCCGCCCCGAGCTGGGCCGGATCCTCGTCGCACACGTCGCGGAGCAGCTCGGTGACGCGCTCGCCGCCTCCGTCGCCGGCGCGCTCGAGCTCGGCGACGAGCTCAAGCCGGAGCCGCGAGCGCTCGGCCACCGTGTCGACCAAGGGGAGCGTCGCCTCGATGAGCTCGGCGAGCCGCGCCCCGTCGCCGAGCCGCCGGTAGACGTCGAGCAGCGGCTCCCACGTGGTCCGATCGGCGGGGTCCTCCTCGTGGAGGGCGCCGAAGAGGCGCGCGGCGAGCGGCAAATCGCCGAGAGGCCCCGCGGCGAGCGCCGCGACGTCGAGGAGGAGGGTCCGCCGCTCGGGCGCGTCGGCGATCTCGGCGGCGCGCTCCTTGAGCGTGGCGGCCTCGCGCAGATCGCCCTCCTCCTGGCGCAGCGCGGCGAGCGTCGTGAGCGCCCAGCCCGCGTCGTCGCCGAGCGAGGCTTCGGTCGCGCGCGCCAAGATCCGGCGCGAGAGGTCCTGCGCGAGCTTGCGATCGCCGGCCTCGAGCGCCAGCCCCGCGGCCTCGCGGAGCCCCGCCGTCTCGGTCGGGGCGAAATCGGAGGCGAGCACCAGGGCCCGCAGCAGCGCGGAGGCTTCGCCCTCGGCGCGCGCCAGGCGCTCGAAGAGCCGGACGGTCCGCTCGTTCGGCGGCGGAGCCTCGGCCGCGGCGGCAGAGAGGGCGAGCGCGCGCTCCGGCTGCGGATCGACCTCCATCGCCTGCTCGAGCAGCGCCGCGCCGGCCTCGCGCGTCGCGGCGGCGCCGAGGCGCAGCGCGGCCAGGCGGTAGATCACGTCGGCGCGCTCCGCGGCGGCGAGGGGCCGCTCCGCCATCGCGGCGATGCGCGCCTCGAGCACCTGCGCCGAAGCCTCGGCGTCGCCGAGGCGGTTGTAGACGCGCTCGAGCGCGCGCGAGACCTCGTCGGCCCGGCGGCCGGCGAGATCGCCGGCCGCGAGCTCGGCCGCGGCGCGCTCGGCGCGGCGGTAGACGCCGGCGGCCCGCGCGTCGTCGCGGACCTCGTCCTCGAGCGCGCGGCCGAGGAAGAGGAAGAGGTCGTAGGCGAGCTCGCGGCCCGCGGCGGCGTCGGCCAGGCGCGACACGGCGTCGACGTAGCTCGAGAGCTTGCCGGCCGACCGGCAGAGCGCGAGCGCCGCGTCGTGCAGCGCGGCCGACGCCGGCGCGCGCGCCACGGCGGCGAGGCGGGCGGCCACGGCGTCGTCCACGCGGCCGTGGCGCTCGTGGATCGACGCGAGCTCGTCGTAGAGCGCCGCCGCGGCCGCGGGATCCACGATCGCCGAGAGCCGCGCCTCGATCGCCCGCGCGAGGAGGTCCCAGCGCCCGCGGGATCGCAGCTCGCGCTCGAGCCAGGCGCGCTCGCCGTCGCTCTCGGCGGCGGCGGCGAACGCGCTCTCGATCGACTCGGCGGCGCTCGCGGCCGCGCCCTGGCGCTCGGCGATGTCGGCCAGCCGGAGCAGCACCTCGGCGCGGCTCAGCGCCGGCGTCTCGGCGTGCTTCGGCCGCGGCAGCACCATCAGGAGCGCGCGGTACATGCGCTGCGCGACGTCGAGCTGGCCATCCTCGAGCGCCACGTCGGCGTAGAGGTGGCGGATGCCGAGGTGCGTGGGGTCGATCTTGGTCGCGGCGTCGAGCTCGGCGAGCGCGCCGGCGCGATCGCCGGCGGCGAGGACGGCGCGCCCCAGCTCGGCGTGAACGAGGGCGCGCTCCTTCGGCCGGCGCGTGCCGTAGCGCTCGACCAGCGCGCGGAGCGAGCGCGCGGCGTCCTCGGGACGGCCCACCTCGCGCAGCGCCTGGCAGACCGTGAGCCGGATCGGAGCGTCGTCCGGCGCCAGCTCGGCGGCGCGCTCGAGGAGCGGGATCGCGGCGGCGGGATCGCCGCGGCGCGCGAGGTGCAGCTCCGCGGCCTCGCGCAGGCGGGCGATCTTGCCGGCGGCGGTCGGCTCGCGCTCGGCGTCGCGGGCGAAGAGCTCGGCCAGGCTCGCCCAGCGCTCTCCCTCGCGGTAGAGCGCGACCAGCCGCGCGTGGACCTCCGCGTCGTCGGGGAGCTCGGCCGCGGTGTGCTCGACGCGTTCGAGCGCGAGGTCCTTGCGTCCGGCGTCGGCGAGCGCGGCGGCGAGGCGCAGGGCGGTCGCGCCCTTCTCCTCGCGGGGCGCGCAGGCGAGGAGCGCCTCGAGCGCGACCGCGGCCGCGGCGTAGTCGTGGCGCTCGAGGTGAAGCCGCTCGAGCGCGGCCAGCGACGTGGTCTCACCGTGCGTCGCCGCGCGCTGGTGATCGGCGATGGCGCGCTCCTTGTCGCCGAGCTTGTCCTCGGCGAGCACGGCCGCGCGCGTCCAGAGCCCGGCGGCCCCCGCGGCGTCGCCACCCGTCTCGCGTCGCTCGGCCTGCTCCTCCCAGAGCGTGAGGCGGGCCCGGTGCATCCCGCGCGCGGCGTAGAGATCGCCCAGACGCGCGACGGTGGTCTCGTCGGTGGGCGCGTCGGCGAGGTTCTCGGTGAGCACGGCGATGACCGCGTCGCCGTCGCCCGCGTCCTCGAGCAACGTCGCCAGCTCGAGGCGCAGCGCCGAGCGCGCCGCCGCGTCGCCGAGGATCGCGATCTGCCGTCGGCGCAGCTCGCAGAGCTCGCCGAAGCGCGCCTGCTGGCGGAGGAGCCGCCCGAGGTCCTCCATCGCCGCGAGATCGGCCGGGGCCCTGGCGAGCAAGTCCTTGTAGATGCGGCTCGCGCCCTCGACGTCGCCGAGGCGCTCCTCGCTCATCTCCGCGGCACGGCGCAGCCAGCCGCTCCGCTCCTCGTCCGGCGTGCCGGGCGCGCGGGCGCGCATCTCGATGACCTCGATGGCGTCGCGCCACCGGCCGAGCGCGAGGAGCGCCTCCCTGAGCCCGTCGAGCGCGGTCAGGTCGCCGGGATCGTCCTCGAGGCGCGCCCGCCAGGCGCGGATGGCGCGGTCGGCGTCCTGGAAGTCGACCGTGGCGATCCGCGCGACCTCGCCGAGGGCGGCGCGGCGGGCGCCCGGATCGGTCTCGATGTCGGCGAGCCGGTCGAGCACCTCGCACCGCTCCACGGTGCGCCCGGCCGAAGCGAGGAGCGGATCGAGCGCCCGCGCCACCTCGAGCTCGAGGTCGCGATCGGCGATCTGCGAGGAGAGCGCCCGCTGGTAGAGATCGATGGCGCGCGGCTCGGCGCCGAGGCGATCGCGGGACACGCGCGCGGCGTCCGCCAAGAGCCGGGCCCGCAGCGTCGCGTCCTCGGTGCGATCGGCCGCTTTGGTGAGCACGGCGGCGAGGCGGTCGAAGCGATCGAGGCCGGCGGCCAGATCGGCGAAGCGGCGCCTGCGGTCGTCCCGCTCGGGCTCGAGGACGACGAGCGCGGCGAGCGCCTCGAGCGCGCCGCCCGGGTCCCCGAGCGTGTCCTCGTAGAGCGTGAAGAGCTCCCCGTACCGCCGGATGCGCTCCTCGGTGCTGGCGGCCGCCTGGACCTCGAGCTCGAGGATGCGGACGAGCTCGCGCGCGCGCCCCGCGGCGGCGTACCGCGGCTTGAGGAGTGCCGCGGCGCGCTGCCGCACCGTCGCGGCTTTGCCGGGATCGCGCACCGAGAGGGGAACCGAGGGCGGCGGGACCGAGCCGCCGGGCACGCCGCTGAACAGCGGCGGTTCGGCCGCCCCGAGGGAGGGCGAGGTGAAGATCCGCTCGAGCAGCTCGTAGGCTTCGGCGCGGTCGGGATCGATCGCGAGCATCTGCTCGATCACGGCGAAGGCCTGCTCGGCGTCGCCCAACCGCATCCAGAGCGAGGCCATGCGGGCGCGCTGGCGCTGCGCCTCTCCGATCTCGGCCGACGGGAGCTCGGCCGCGAGCAGATCGATGAGCGCGGCGAACCGGCCCGACGCCTCGTAGAGGCGCTCGAGCGAGGAGCGGGTGCGCCGATCGTCGGGCGCAAGCGGCAGGAGCCGCTCGAGGTAGCCGATGGCGCGCTCGGCGTCGCCGGCGAAGTCGCGCGCCACCTGGGCGGCGTCGCCGTAGAGATCGAGGCGCTCGGCGTCGCCGGGCGCCGCCGCGATCGCGCGGTCGAGGAGCGCGAGGAGCTCGCCCCAGCGCTCGGAGGAGCTGTAGGTGAGCTTGAGCCGGTCGAACGCCCAGCCGGCGCCGCCGTCGTGCGCGACCACGCTCTCGAGCAGGCGAATGACGCCCTCGCCGTCGTCGAGCCACTCGTCGTGGAGCTCGACGGCGCGGACGCCGAGCTCGCGCCGCGTCTCGGTGCCGAGCTCGGCGTCGAGCGCCCGCGCGTACGCGCCGGCGACCCGCGCCTGCTCCTTCGCCGCAGCCCCGTGCGTCTCGACGGCGTCCCAGAGCGAGCGCTCGCCCGGGAGCTGCGCGACGGCCGCGAGCGCGATCTCGAGCGCCGCCGCGGGGTCCGCGGCCCGGTGCGCCACGAGCCGGCCGAACCACGCGGCGCGCGCCGCGCCCGGCATGGCGCCCTGCGCGGCGAGGAGGATGCGCTCGGCGAGCGCGAGCGCCGGCGCCTGCTCCGCGTCCGAGGCGAGGACGCCCTCGACCAGCGCGAGCGCGTCGTCGGGGCGGTCGAGGCGCTGGGCGTAGAGCTCGGCGAGCTCGAGATCGAGGCGGGCGCGCCTCGCCCCCTCGGCGCGCGCGCGCCGCGCCGCGATCGCGGCGGCGGCGCCGGCCGCGGCGCCGAGCTCGCCGAGCAGGCGCGCCACCGAGGCGTGCGCGTCGTCGAGATCGGGATCGGCCTCGGTGGCGCGGCGGTAGAGCGCGATCGCCGCCTCCCGATCCCCGAACGTCGTCTCCTCGGCGGCCGCCCAGGCCAAGAGCGCGCGCGCCCGGTCGGCGGGCGCGGCGTCGTCGGCGCGGCGCGACATCAACCACCGGAGGTCCTCGCGCCGGGCATCGGTGGGCGGGCTCGCCGCCAGGAACGCCTCGAAGGCCGCTACGGCCGGGGCCTCGTCCGGCGCGCGCTCGACGAGCTCGCGGTACGCCGCCGCCGCCGCGTCCTGCGTCGCCGGGCCTGCGGCGAGGAGCCTCGCGCGCGCGCCGAGGAGCGCCGCCGCGTCCGCCGCGGAGAGCGAAGGCCGCTCCCCGAGCGCGCGCTCGACGGCCGCCGCGATGCGCGGGCCGTCGCCGGCCTGCGCGGCCGGGGCCTCCATCGAGAGCAGCAAGCCGAGGAGCGCGCCGTCGTCGAGCGGCTGGCGCGCGAGCCGCTCGAACGCGGCCGCGAGCTCGGGGTACCTCGCGCCGTCTTCCCGGTACGCCGCGACGACGGCGACGAGCGCGTCGCGATCGTCGGGCGCGAGCGCGAGCACGCGCTCGAAGAGGCGCGTCTCGAAGGCGCGGTCGCCGCGCACGAGCTCCGCCGCCTCCTTGTATGCGGCCACGGCGCCCGCGGCATCGCCGGCGCGCGCGGCGAGCTCGTCGCCGACGCGCTCGAGCCACCCGGCCCGCGCCGCGCCGTCGGCCGCGCCGCGCACGCGGTGCCCGAGCGCTTCGAGCAGCAGGCGCGCGTCGTTCCGCGAGTCGGCGAAGCGCTCGATCGGCTCGAGGAGCGCGGCGTCGAGCGGCGCCTCGGCGGCGAGGATCTCGGCGTAGTGCTGCTCCGCCCGATCGGCGTGGCCGGCGGCGGCGGCCACGCCGGCCATGCGCGAGAGGAGCGCGCGGCGGGCGGCGCCCTCGGTGCGCCCGAGCCCGCGGGCGAGCTCGTCGTAGAGCGGCTCGAGCTCCCCCGCGGCCGTGCACGCCTCGATGAGCGCGTCGCGCGCGGCCGCGTCGTCGGGATCCTCGTCGAGCGCGCGGCGGTAGGTGGCGATCGCGGCGCGCGGATCCCCGAGCTCGCCGCGCTCGATGGCGCCGATGCGGTGCAGCGCCGCCGCGCGGCGCGCCGGCTCGGCCGAGCGCTCGAGGGCGCGCCGGAGCAGCGCCAGGCGATCCTCGGTGCGGCCCGACTGGCGCAGGAGCTCGAGCACGCGATCGAGCAGCTCGGGAGCGGCGGGGTCGAACGAGAGCGCTCGCCGCAGGAGAACGAGGCCCCGCTCCGGATCGCCACCGTGCGCGAGCGCCTCGCCGGCCTCCGCCGCGAGCTGCATCAGCGAACGGTGATCGATCTCGCGCGTCCCCAGCGCCTCGACGAGGATCGCCGCCCGCGCGGCCGGGGCGCGCGCG
>CAYJPW010000144.1:3792-27214 GCA_964372055.1 uncultured Polyangiaceae bacterium | reverse complement strand
ATGTGCGCCTGCGACGAGCTGCGCTTCCTGGGCACCCCCGACGCCTGCGCCGCCACCATCGGCGACCGCCTCACCAACGCGCGCGCCGAGGTCCGCAGCCAGTGGATGCAGAAGTACGCCGCCGAGTGCACCGCCTGCCCCACGGCGCGCGCCTGCTACTACACCATCCCGACCTGCTCGCAGGTCGCGTGCGCCGTCTCGGAAGAGTGCTGCGGCTTCGAGGCCGGCGTCACCTGCGACCCGGCGACGCACGAGTGCAAGGCGCCCTGAGGACCCCGCCGTGATACCCTCCGGCTCGCCGTGAGCTCCAGGGGTCAGAGGTCGAGAGCGCTCTTCGCGGCCGCGATCACGCTGCTCTTCACCGCGGGCGTGCTCGCCGCGTCGAGCTGCAGGAGCGTCATCGGCGCCGACGACTTCGAGGACTCGGCCGCGGTCCTCTGCGACAAGCTCGAGCACTGCTACGCCGGCCGGAGCCTCGGCGCCTGCGGCGATCACGTCTCGAGCGGCCTCGAGGGCAGCGAGGCCGAGCTCCGCGCCGATTGGCTCCGCCAGTTCTCCGACCGGGCCTGCCTCGAGAGCTGCTCGTCGGCCCGGCGCTGCCTCGACATCCGGCCCGTGTGCCTGAGCGACTCGTGCGTCGTGAAGGAGGACTGCTGCGGGTTCGTCGGCGGTCGCTCCGATTGCAACACCCAGACGGGCACCTGCTGCAGGCCGCGCGGCAACAGCTGCGTCGACGACGCCGACTGCTGCCCCGGCGCCGGCACCTGCAACGCCGTCACCGGCACCTGCGGCGGCGTCGTCTGCACCAGCGCGGGCAACCCCTGCCTCAACGACTTCGAGTGCTGCACCGGCAGCTGCGAGGACTTCGCCTGCGCCGAGACCATCTGCGGCGAGGACGGCTTCGAGTGCGCCGACGCCTCCGACTGCTGCAGCGGCTACTGCGATCCCGCGAGCGGCCACTGCGCTCAGCCGGCGTGCGGCGACGAGGCCAACCCGTGCGGGCCGAACGATCCCTGCTGCGCGGGCCTCGTCTGCGTGCCGACGTTGCCCGGCGCGCCCGGCGTCTGCAGCAAGGAGACCTGCTTCTCCGACGGGCTCGACTGCGCGACCGACGCGCAGTGCTGCACCGGCCACTGCGATCCGCTCTTCTTCCAGTGCGGGCTCGCCTGCAAGGACGCGGGCGACACCTGCGTCGCGGCCGAGGAGTGCTGCAGCGGCGACTGCACCGACGGCGTCTGCATCCCCGGCTGCTCCAACAGCACCTGCGAGATCGACGCGGACTGCTGCACGAACCGCTGCAAGTTCGGCGTCTGCGCGCCGGCCTGCGGCGGCTTGATCTGCCACAGCATGTGCGAGGTCGGCGCACCCATGGATACCGCCACCTGCACCGGCGTCATGGACACGACCTGCCTCGACAGCGTGTGCGCGATCGACCCGTATTGCTGCTGCGATTCGTGGGACTCGCTCTGCGTGACCGAGGCGCTGAGCTGCGTGCCTGTGCCGCCCTGCTGAGGGATTTTTTACAGGGAGTCGGGGAGTCGGGGAGGATTTCTTTGGGTCGAGTGGCGCCGACGCCTGGGCGCCGATCGACCGGATGAGAACCGACTCTGCTGCGGGCTCGAAGCGCCGGCTTCCGCCTGCTATCCTCGCCATGGCCTTGTGCCACTCCTTGCCGTTGCCGCGCTAGCAGGTTCGAGGATCCGCGGGGTTGTCCCTTCGGATCGCGGGCCTGCATCTTGCTCGGCCCGATCTCCGCTTCGTGGAGGACCGCCCATGCGTGATCGTGCAACGCTCTCGGTAGCCCTGGTCGCGCTCGTCTTCGGCGTCGCCCACTGCGGGTTCGCCCAGAGCCTGGGCGAGTCGAACGATCCGCGCGGCGGCGTCGGCGGCGGCGCGAGCGACACGACCGCATCGGGCGCGGCAGGCACCGGCGGCGAGACCGGCCCCGCAACGCACGCCTCAGAGGAGACGCTCGGGCCCAACACGGGGGCGGGAGGCCAGGGCGCGCTCGACGGCTGCTCGCTCCCGGCCGATCAGCTCTACTACCTCTCCGCCGACGACTCGAACTCGATGGCCTCGCCGGCGCACGTCCGCGAGCTCCTCCGGGCGGGCGAGGCGCCGAGCCCGAGCTCGATCCGCACCTACGAGTTCCTCAACTACTACAACGTCACCTTCCCCGCGCCGAACACCGGCAAGCTCGGCGTCACCACCCTGGTCGCGCCCGGGCTCCTCCCCAACGAGTACTTCGTGACCGTCGGGATCCAGGCGGCCCTCCCCACCGCGCCGCCCCCGCTCAGCGTCACGCTCGTCGTGGACACGTCGGGCTCGATGACCGGCGAGAGCATCGAGCGCGCGAAGGCCGCGATGAAGGGGATCGCCACCTCGCTGCGCGACGGCGACGTGGTCAGCCTGGTCACGTGGGAGGCCGAGGTGGGCGTGAGGCTCGACGGGCTCGTCATCGGCAACGACACGCGGCCCGAGCTCGTCGACGCCATCGACCAGCTCGTCACCGACGGCGCCTCGGATCTCGCGGCCGGGCTCGAGACCGGCTACGCGCTCGCGGCCGCGCACAAGCGCGACGACGGCTTGAACCGGCTCGTGCTCATCAGCGACGGCGGCGCCGGGACGAAGACGATCGATCGCGATCTCATCGCCAGCTATGCGAGCGACGCCGACCTGCGCGGCATCTACCTCGTCGGCGTCGGCACCGGACCGGCCAAGGGCTACAACGACACGCTCATGGACTTCGTCACCGACGCGGGCCGCGGCGCCTACGTCTACGCCGACAGCGTCGCCGAGGCGAAGCACGTGTTCCAGGACCGCTTCGAGGAGGTGATGGACGTGGCCGCGCGCGACGTGCGCCTCGAGCTCACCCTCCCCGGCTACCTCACCATCCAGCAGTTCTTCGGCGAGGGGTACTCCACCGATCCGGCCGCCGTCGTGCCGCAGCACCTCGCCCCCGGCGACTCGATGGTCTTCAGCCAGGTGGTCACGGCCTCCTGCGACGTCAACGCGCAGCCGGGCGGGAAGGTCATCGCCCGCGCGACCTTCGTCGATCCGGAGACGGGGATGCCGGACGCCGTCGAGACGGCCGCCTACTGGTACGATCTCGCGAGCAAGCCGCCGGCAGGCCTCCAGCTCGAGAAGGCGCGCGCGATCGTCGCCTACGCCGAGGCGCTCAAGTCGCTGGACACGGCGCGGCTCTTCGCCGCGCACGAGCTCATCGTCGCGGCCAACGCGCACGTGGCCGAGGCGAACAACAACGTCGCCGATCCGGACCTCACCGAGATCGAGGCGCTGATCCAGCTTCACCCCGGGTTCAACTGAGAGGTGGCCATGTCGCGCGACGCTCGAACCGAGGCGCCGACCGCCTTCACGGCGGCTCGAGGTTGGAACGCGATCGGGCTCGCGGCGCTGGGCTTCGGCGCCCTGCACTGCGGGTTCGCACAGGACGTGGGCGCACCTGGGGACTTCGGGGCCGAAGGCGCCGGCGGAGGCGGCCCCGGCGCAGAGACGACGGGGAGCGGCGGCGGAGGCGATGGGGCGGTCGCGACGCGCGCCGCCGGGCCGCCTCAGGACGGGCGCGCGGGCACGGCGTCCTCGTGCGACACGCCGCTCCCGATGACCTACTTCATGTCGGCCGACGACTCGAACTCGATGGCCTCGCCCGCCCACGCGCGGGAGCTCCTCCGCGCCGGCGAAGCGCCGAGCCCGGCCTCGATCCGGACCTACGAGTTCCTGAACTACTACAACGTCACCTTCCCCTCGCAGAACACCGGCAAGCTCACGGTGACGACCCAGGTCGCGCCCGGCGTGCTCCCCGGCGAGTACTTCCTCGTCGTGGGCGTCCAGGCGCCGCCCGCCGCCGCGCCGCCGCCGATGAGCGTCACGCTCGTGGCCGACACCTCCGGCTCGATGACCGGCGAGAGCATGGGCAGGGCCAAGGCGGCGATGAAGGCCATCGCCGCGAGGCTGCGCGACGGCGACGTGGTGAGCCTCGTCACCTGGCAAGCCGAGGCGGGCGTCCGGCTCGACGGGCTCGTCGTCGGCGCCGACACGCGGCCCGAGCTCGCCGACGCGATCGATCAGCTCGTCCCCGACGGCGCGTCCGACCTCGCGGCAGGGCTCGAGACGGGGTACGCGCTCGCGACGGCGCACAAGCGACCGGACGGGCTCAACCGCCTCGTCCTGGTCAGCGACGGCGGGGCGGGGACCGCGACGGTCGACCGGCAGGCGATCGCCGAGTACGCCTCCGACGCCGATCTCCGCGGGATCTACCTGGTGGGCGTCGCGACCGGTCCGGCGCACGGGTACAACGACGCGCTCATGGATTTCGTGACCGACGCCGGGCGCGGCGCGTACGTCTACGCCGACAGCGAGGCCGAGGCGAAGCACGTCTTCGAGGACCGCTTCGAGGAGGTCATGGACGTCGCGGCCCGCGACGTGCGCCTCGAGCTCGACCTGCCCGACCACGTCGCCATCCGGCAGTTCTACGGCGAGGGCTACTCCGAGAACCCCGCCGACATCGTGCCCCAGCACCTCGCGCCGGGCGACTCGATGGTCTTCAGCCAGGTGGTCGCCACCGGCTGCGGCCCCGCCGGCGCCGGCGAGGTGACCGCCCGCGCCACCTGGGTGGATCCCGCCACCGGAGCGGCGGACGGGACCGAGGCGACGAGCACGTGGACCGACCTGGCCAAGGCGGCGAGCGCACCCCAGCTCCAGAAGGCGCGGGCGATCGTGGCCTACGCCGAGGCGCTCAAGTCGCTCGACGCCGCGCGGCTCCACGAGGCGCAGAAGCTCATCGTCGAGGTGAACCTCGAGCTCGCCGATCCCGACCTCTCCGAGATCGACGCGCTCATCCAGCTGCACCCCGGCTTGCAGTAACGCCTCCCAAAGCTGGCCGCGCCGGGAGAGTTTCGCTAGGAAGGCGGGATGCTCGAGCTCGACCCTGCCGCCCTGCGGCGGCTGGTGGTCCGCGCCACCGGGGCCGACCCGGCCGCGGTGGAGCCCATGCCCGGGGGCGCGTCGACGCGGCGCTACCTCCGCGTGACCACGACCACCGGCTCGGCGGTCGCGATGTTCGTGCCCGACGCCGCGCCCGAGGAGATCACCAACGGCTCGGCCGCCCCGGCGCGCTGGCCGTTCCTCGAGGTGCACGCGCTCCTCGACGGGCGCGGCGTGCGCGTCCCGCGCCTCTATGGCGAGGACACCGGGGCCGGGCTGCTCCTGCTCGAGGACCTCTCGGACGAGACGCTCGCCGCGTTCCTGGTCCGCGCGCCCGCGCGGCGCGCCGAGATCTACCGCACGGCAGTGACCGATCTCGCCCGCGCGCAGCGGGCGCTCGCCGCCCTGCCCGCCGGCTCGGTGGTGGCGACGCGCGCGTTCGACGACAAGCTCCTCCGGTGGGAGCTCGACCACTACCGCGAGTACGGGCTCGACGCGCGAGGTCGCGCGCTGCCCCCGGACGAGCGCGCCCGGTTCGACGCGATCTGCGACCGGCTCGCGGCGCGCATCGCGGGCTGGCCGCGGGGCTTCGTGCACCGCGACTACCAGAGCCGGAACCTGATGGTGCGCGAGGACGCGGCGGGGCGCATCGAGCTCGTCTGGATCGACTTCCAGGACGCGCTCCTCGGCCCGCGCGTCTACGACCTGGTGGCGCTCCTCAACGACAGCTACCAGGACATCGACGGCGAGTTCATCGAGGCGCGCCTCGACGAGTACGCGGCCGAGGCCGGGCTCGACGCCGCGGGGCGCGCCGCGCTCGGCCGCGAGTTCGACGTCTGCACGGTGCAGCGCAAGCTCAAGGACGCCGGGCGGTTCGTGTTCATCGATCGCGTCAAGAAGAACCCGTCGTTCCTGCCGTACATCGAGCCCTCGCTCGCCAAGGTGCGCCGCGCGCTCGCCCGGCTCGAGGACGAGCCCGACATGCGCGAGCTCGCGCGCTGGGTGTAGCATCCGGCGAGGGCCGCCGGGCCCGCCACGCATGAGGACGACCCGCTCCGGACAGGCGAGCCTCGCCGCGCACGCTCGCTCCCGCCCCGGGGCCGGCCGCCGGCGGCGCGCGTTCGCCGCCCTGACGGCGACCGCGGGGCTCGCGTGGGCCTTCGGGGGGGGCTGCAGCCTCGGCAACCTCGCGCACGACGACTGCACCGGCGACGCCGAGTGCACGGCGCTCTTCGGCATCGGGAGCCGTTGCGTCGAGGGCTTCTGCAGCGAGCCCGAGCCTTGCGAGGAGAGCCTCGCCTGCCGCGACGCGTACGGCTACGGCGCGACCTGCCAGGACGGCATTTGCAAGCCGACCGCGCCCGATCCGCGCTGCACCCTGAGCGAGCCCGAGGACCTGGCCGCACAGCTGGCCGCGCCGGTGAGCGGGCGCATCGTCCTCGGCGCGATGTTCAAGCTCGGGACCGCGAAGGAGCGGGCGCGCGCCGACGCGGCGCGCCTCGCCATCCGCGAGATCAACGAGCAGGCCGACGGCATCTCGGGGCGGAAGCTCGGGCTCGTGGTCTGCGACAACGACGCCGACGGGGACGCCGCGAACGACGCCGACGAGACCAAGGAGCTGACCCGCTACCTCGCCGGCGATCTGCAGGTGCCGCTCATCCTCGGGCCGTCCTCCTCGGCGAGCGCCACCGCCGCGACGAGCGTGCTCCTCGAGGAGCGGCTGCCGACGGTGATCCTCACGCCCTCGGCGACGTCGAGCACGCTCACGAACCTCGTCGACCGCTTCGATCCCGCCTCGGATCCCTTGGGCCTGCTCTGGCGGACGTGCCCGAGCGACGCGCTCCAGGGCGAGGTCCTGGCCTCGACCATCGCCGCGACCCTCACCAACCTCAAGGTCGTGGTGCTCTACCCGCAGGACACCTACGGGCAGGGGCTCGAGGAGACGTTCCGCGACGACTTCACCGCCCTGGCGGGACACACGGTGGCCTCGTTCCCGTTCGCCGTCGACGAGAGCGATCTCGCGTTCGCCGTCGGCGGCGCCGCGGCCGAGGTCGCGCCCAACGCCCTGCTCGTGATCAGCGGCGACGCGGCGCGCACGGTGAAGATCCTCGAGCTCGCTTCGCAGGCGCCGACCTTGGCCACCTTGCCGCTCTTCCTCACCGACGGCTCCAAGGACGCGGCCGTCCTGCTCGACCCGGGCAACGCGCCCGGCGTGCAGGCCTTCGTGGCGACCGCGCGCGGCACCGCGCCGGCGAGCCCCTCCGGCACCGCGTACGGCACCTTCGCGCAGAACCTCCAGGCCGAGTTCGGCACCGACGCCGCCGGGTTCAGCTTCGTCGCGCAGTCGTACGACGCGGCCTACTGCGGCGTCTTCGGCGTCGTCCACGCGCTCTCGCTGGGGGGCACCCCCGACCCCGCGACCGGCGCCGGCGGGCGGCTCGAGGGCTTCGCGGTGGCCGAGGGGCTCGCGAGCCTCGCGGCGGGGGTGCCGGTCAACGTCGGCCCCACGGGCTTCACCACCGGCGTGAGCGAGCTCGTGAAGCCCGACGGCACGATCGACGTCGAGGGCACCTCGGGCCACCTCGACTTCGACGCCGAGACCGGCGAGGCGCCGGGGCCGATCGAGATCTGGGGCGTCGACGCGACCGGAACGGGCTTCGAGACGCTGAGCGTCACGCCCTAGCGATCAGCCGAACCAGAGCCCCGTCAGCGTCTGGTTGATGTGCCCGAGCCAGCTCTCCCCGTACGTGTGGAAGCCGGCGACCTGCATCCCGGAGAAGACCTCGAGGAACGGCCCGTGCAGGCCCTTCGCGTCGAGCTCGAGGCGGCGCAGGATGCAGTTGAAGGCCAGCCCGCCCGCGATCGGCCGCCCCAGCGCGGCGCGGACGCGCTGCATCTCGCTGCGCGTGTCGTCGACGAGGTTCAGCGCCTTCATCAGGTGGATCTCCATCCCCTCCTGGATCTGGCAGTAGAACTTGAGACCGCCGTCGGGCAGCGCGCGCTGCGGGCTCCGGATCCAGGGCTTGTCCTCGATCATCAGCCCGAGCGGGTGGGTCATGAACACGTTGCCGTCGAGCGCGCTCGGCGCGACGCCCACGTCCGCCGCGTAGGTGGGGAGCACCGGCTTGCCGTCGAGCTCGTAGACGATGCGCTGGGCCACGTCCGCGCGGGTCACCGTGTACTTGGTGCCGGTCGGGGCGAAGCTGCACGTCTTGCCGATCACGAAGGGCACCGCCACGTCGAGCAGGAGGAGCGCCGCGCCGTCGTCGGAGGCCTCGCCGTTCACGAAGACGCGCGTCGCCGCGAACTCGCCGTCGTCCCCGGCGGAGCCGCCGACGAACGAGAGCATCGGCGCCGCGTTGCCGATCGCCGCGTTGGCGGCCTCCTCGTGCATGCGCAGGCCCTCGACGAGCATCACGCCCACGTAGCGGCTCGGGTCGGCCTGGCGCAGGTCGACGTCGATCGAGCTCGCGAGCTGGGCGGCCGCGGCGCCGATCCCCTCCGCGACGCCGCCGTCGAACCGCGCCAGCGCCGCGGCCGCGCGCCGCGCCTTGGCGCTCGAGAGCGCGAGCATCGAGACGCCGCCGTTGCCGCGCGCGGCGTCGGTGAACTCGCCCGCGGTCGTGCAGCCGATGACCTGAGCTTCCGGGAAGCGGCGGCGCAGCTCGCCGGAGAGGAGCGCCCCGTCATGGCGGTGCGAGGCGAAGAAGACGATCGCGGTCGGGCGGACGCCGGCGATCTGGCCGGCGAGGTCGTCGGCGGCCGCGGCGGCGTCGCTGCGCTGGCTGAAGGCACTGCGGACGTCGTTGTTCATGCTCATCGCCCCTTTCCCGGCTGGTCGAGCTTGAAGCCCATCTCTTCGAGCGCGCCGAGCACGCGCTTGATGAGGGTGGGGTCGGCGGACTGGCCCGGTCGCAGCGCCGACAGGTTGACCCCCGTGCGGAGGATGAGCCGGGCGTTCACCAGGCTCAGCTTACCCTCGTCCTTCAGCCGACTGACGAGCACCGTCCTGATCTCCTCGAGTGTGTTCAAGTCCCCTCCGACGCGACCGAGGTCCAACCTCTCACAGTACGCGAGGAGCGCACTCCTAGGGAAGGCTTTCGGCGCGCCAATGGCCCGCGGACGGATCCGTCGGCTAGCATGGGCGACCTTCATGTGGTTCGCGCTCGAGCACAACGATCTCTCGTTCGTCGACACCGCGCCGTTCCACCTCGAGTGGACGAGGATCCTCGAGGCACCGCCCGCGCGCGTCTTCGAGATCCTCGCGACCGCCGAGAACCAGCGCGGCTGGTTCCACGACTTCGTCGAGGCGCGCTGGACCAGCCCGGCGCCGCACGGCCTCGGCTCCGAGCGCGAGGTCGAGCTCAAGCTCTTGACGGTGAAGGAGCGCTTTCTGGCTTGGGAGCCGGCCGCGCGCCTCTGCTTCGCCGTGGACGCGATCACGCTGCCGCTGGTCAGGGCGATGATGGAGGACATGCGCCTCGAGCCCATCGGCGAGGACAAGACGCGCTTCGTCTGGCGCGTGTACTACCGGCCCTCGCTGGCGATGCGGCTCGTCCACCCGGTGGGGCGGAAGATCTTCGGCGACATGTTCGAGAAGTCGATCGACGGGCTGGCGCGCTACGCCGCGAGCCGGCGCTGATCGGGCCGCCAGCTCCCGCGTCTCGGGCGCAAGCTGGCGGCGGTCGACGTGCGAGGCGGATGCTAGAGGTCGTGCTTGAGCTCGACGTCCTCGACCTCGGTGCCCACGAACTCGGAGGTCTGCTTGCAGGACGTGTCGTCCGGGCACCCCGTGCCGCTGCACTTGGTCGACGTGGTGACGGTCGCGGTCCCGTTCGCGCTCGCGCCGTCGACGGTCATGCTCACGCTGGCGCTGGTCGTGCTGGTGAACTTGATGTCGGGGGTCGGGTACTCGACGTCGACGGTCTTGCCGGAGAAGCTGTACGTCCCGCCGTCCTCGGTGCCCTCGAGCGTGGCCTGGCCTTCGGCCTCGAGGTAGTAGACGTCCTCGAGCCCGGCGTAGAGGATGAACGTGCTGGTCGAGAGGAACGTGCTCGAGTCGCTCTTCTGGCTCGGGTCGTCGTAGCCGGGGCAGCTCGAGCTGTCGACCAGCTCCGACTGGGCGACGCGGTACACGACGTAGTCGCCGGGGCCTAGGCCTCCGCAACCACCCGAGAGAGCGCCGAGCGCCGCGACCACGGCGCCACGAAGGATCCAGCTGTTTCGAGTCGTCATTCCATTCTCCTGTCGTGGGGTGAAGCGAAGCGGCCGAGAGGTTTCTCGAGCCGTCCTACGGGATAGTCCGGGCGGATCTTCCCGCCAAGCCCGAAGCAGGCCTCCGGCGGTGACGCCGATCACGGCGCCGGGCCCGGTTCGGCCGGAAGGAGCGGCGCTGCCACCGCGACCTCGGGCGGCGTGGAGGCGGGCGCCGCGCCCGCTCCGCCCTCGGTCAGCGGCCGGGTCAGGTCGGCGCTCATCCGCGCCACGCGCCCGAGGACGCGCTCGCGGTCGGCGCCCTCGAGCAGGACGGGGTGGTAGTCGTTGCGCGTCGTCACGCTCGAGATCCGCACCGGCAGGAGCCGGTGCGAGCGGGAGGCGACGCGGCCGCCGCGCAGCGAGAGGACCTCCTGGTAGATGACGGAGTCCTTGTCCTCGGGGTTCGAGTGGCCGCCGAAGACGAAGTTGCCGAGCGAGTAGACGATGGGGACGCCGCGGCGCTCCTCGATCCCTTGGAGCACGTGCGGGTGGTGCCCGAGCACGAGGTCCGCCCCGGCGTCGACGGCGGCGCGGCCGAGCTCGATCTGGACCGGCGTGGGGGCGGGCATGCCCTCGCCGCCCCAGTGGAAGGAGACGACGAGGAAGTTGTCGGGGCGCTTGTGCTGCGCGACGTCGGCCACCATCTTGCCGCGCACGCTGGGATCGCCGCCGGTGTAGCCGAGGCTCACGATGCGGAGGCCCTTCTTGGTAGTCTCGTACGCCCGGCCGTTGCCGTAGGCGCCGATGCCGGCGCCGTCGAGCACCGCGAGCGTCTCCTCGGCGCCGCGGAAGCCGTAGTCGTAGGCGTGGTTGTTGGCGACGCTGACCGCCTCGACGCTGCCCTCGCGGAGGATGGCGACGAACTCGGGCGGGCCCTTGAAGGCGAGGCCGCCCTGCTTGCGCCCGGTCGCCGTCGTGAGCGTGCCCTCGAGGTTGGCGAGCGTGAGGTCGTCCTTCGCGAGCACGTCGCGCACGCCCGCGAACGGATAGCGGGAGTCGCCGCCCTGCGCCTCGAGCTCGTGCACGAACGAGCCGGGCGCGCGGTAGACCTCGGGCTCGCTGCCGAGCGTGCAGTCGCCGATCGCGCTGAGCACGAGCGTCTCGGTCGCGTCGGCCGCTCGCGTTCCGGCCGCGTCGGCCGTGGGCTTCGCGGGCAGGGTTGGCGACGCGATCGCGGCGCCGCCGGCGCTCGCGGTCGCCGTGACGGCCGCAGCCGACGTGATCGCCGCCACCGGCGCCGGGTCCGACGGCGCGGAGCCCGTGGGCGGCTCCGACGCCTGGGCGCACGCGGCCAGCCAGGCACACAGCCCGAGCGCCCCCCGTCGCATGGTCAGCGCGCCGTGACCACGACCGGCGTCGACTTGCCGTTCCCGTCTCCCGGCCGCATCCCGCCCCAGCCTTCGGGCAGACGCGGCTCGGTCCAGTCGAACAGCCAGCGCCCGTCCTCGGGCGACACGTTGACGCACTCGGCGCTCTTCGGGTTGCCGAAGTCCTCGTGCCAGTAGGCCACGTGCATCGCGAGCGGCGCCTTGAGGTACTGGATGTGCGGCACGTCCGAGAACCACAGCACCTTGGGCTCGGTCTTCTCGTTCGACATGGTGGCGACGCGGTCCTTCCACTCGAGCGGGAAGAAGCCGATCGCCGTCGTCGCGTACTTGGTGTGGTCGAGACCGGGGACCGGCACGCCGCCCTTGCCGGGCGAGAACAGGGACGCTCGCACGGGCCGGAGGCCCTCGTAGGCGGTGAGCGTGCCGGGGAGGATCTTCACCTCGATCCACTTCTCGCCGGGCGAGACGCCGCTCGGGAGCGTGGTGCGCGCGGTCGAGAGCGTCACGTCCGACTCGGCGACGAAGACGCCGGGCTCGGCGCGGAGCTCGTAGAAGGCGCGGCCGCCGGCGATGACCCTGTCGCTCTTGACCGCGACCGGGGTCTTCGCCGGCAGCGGATCGCCGGCCTCGACCATCTCGCCGCTCTGTCCGCGGCTCCACCGGGGCTTCGGGCCCTTGGTGCGGTTCCAGGCGAGGGGCAGCTCGAGGCCGTCGCCGACCATCACGCCCTTGAAGGTGGAGCGCCGGATCTTGCGGACGCGGTCGGCGGGCACGAGCATGAGGTCCGAGGTGACGAGCCAGGTGCGGCCGTCGGCCTCGAACGCCTTGGAGTAGGCGAGCATCGAGCCGTTGGGGATCACGCGCCAGACGAGCGCCTCCGGGTTGCGCGGCCCGCCGGAGACCTTGCGCGCGTGCCCCTCGAACATGGCGGGCACCGGATCGGTGGCCGGGATCGGGGCGTCCTCGATCAGCTCCTCGTGACCGCGGCTCCACTCGGCGAGCTGCACGAACGAGCCGCGCGGGCCGAGCTTCTTCTCCGCCTTCTCCTGCTCGTCGGCGGTGGGCACGCGGCTGTACATGGGCGCGCCGTTCGAGAAGGCGTAGCTGTACGGCCAGATGACGCCCGGCTGCGGCGCGACGCCTTGGAGCGCCCTGAAGTACGGGTCGTCGAGATCGAGGGTGGTGCGGCGATCGAGGCAGACGTAGCCGCGCGGGGCGACGGCGTAATAGCCGCGCGGGCAACCGTCGCCGGGGATCGGCTTGTCCGAGAGCAGCGGGATCGAGGTGCCGTAGCGGACGTAGCCGAGGGCGAGGCCCTTCTTCGCCGGCCTCTTGTAGATGTAGGCGAACTGATCGACGGCCGCGAGGCGCGGTCGCGTGTCCGGCGGCTCCGCGGTGGCCGCCTCCGGGGTCGCGGCGGGCTCCTTCGCGTTGAGCGCTCCGGCGGAGGGCGCGGCGGCCTGCTTGCTCGCGACGTCGTCGAGCGCGGGACCCGCCGGAGGCGGCGCGGCGCCCAAGGGCGCGATGTCGACCGCACGGATTCCGGGCGGGGGTGCGGAGGAGCAACCATGGCCGGCCGCGACGGCGGCGGCGAGCGCGAGCAGGGGCGTTCGACGCATCGCGCCTGACGTAACGTACAAGCCCGGAGCGGGCCAAAAACGAGGCGGCCGCGCGCCCTCCCCGCGTCGAGCGTCTTCGCGACCTCCGGCGCGTGCTCGGGTTCGGGGAAAGCAAGGGCAAGGACCCGGGAGCTGCAGGAGGCGGCGCCGGTGGTGATCGCCCCGTGACGACCCAAAGGCTCACGAGGCGCGGCATCGATCACGCCGTCACGGGGCCGTGGCGGCGAACCAGGCCTCGGCGATCGCGTAGAGCGTGTCCTCGCTGGCCGCGTCGCCCTCGGGCACACCGTTGGCGGCGCCGAAGGAGTAGACGATGCGGCCCACGGGGACGCCCTTCACGAGCACCGTGAACGTGTCCTCGGCGAGCTCCTGGATGGAGTAGGTCGTGCCCTCGAACGAGACGGACTTGTTGGGGACGTCGGCGACGGCGGAGGAGGTGGTCATGGCGACGCTTCCTAGCACACCGATCCCTGCGCTCGTCCAGCGACGGGTCGCTGCCGGTCAGGGCGGTGCCATCGTGATCGCGACGGCCGTCGCGATCCACGTCAGGACGAGCACGCCCTGAACGAGGGCGCGCACGACGATGGCGGTCTTCGTCGCGCGCCCGAACGGAGCCCCGCCGGCGAAGGCCCAGCACCGGGGACGTCGCGAAGACCACGTGATCACGTGGTCGGCGACCAGCTCCCTCCGGGCGACGGCGCGGTAGTCGGTCCGCGGAGCGTGGGTGACGCGGACGCGGACCATCGCGCGATCGTGGCCCTCGCGGATGGCGCTTTGGATCTCCTCGCCGACAACGGTCGCTCCGAGCGGCAGATCGGCGACGAGGCGGCCGTCGGGTCCGATGACCGCCGTCATCCACCCCTCGCTCACCGTGCCCCGCTCGAGATCGTGGCTCGGCGTGGCCTTCGGCAGCGATGGGAGCGGCTCTTCGAGCGACGTGGGCACGAGAGGAAGGACGATGCCCCCCGAGGCGTGCCGGCCGCCGATGCCGAGCAAGCCGCCGACCCGCCACGCGCCCAGGGAGACCCATCCGTACGATCGCCAGAGGCCGAAGCCGGCCAAGCCGCCGGCGAAGACGCCGAAGGCAACCTGGCCGATGGCGAAGACGCCGGCGGCGCCCTGGCCGATGGCGATCACGCCGCGAGCGATCTGGCCGACGGCGACGACGCCGTACGCGAACTGCCCAAAGGCGAAGATCCCCACGGCGTGTTGGCCGACCGCGATGACGCCGGGCTCGTTCGGGTCCGTGGAGAAGAGTCGCATGCTCGGTGCCGAGAGTGGTCCCGTCACCTTAGCGCGGCTCCGAAGCGGGGCACGCCGACGCGGGCGGGCCGCGTCAGACGCGGCCGAAGCCCACGCCGGCCTCGGCGAGCCGGCGCGTGGTCACCTCGATGGCGAGCTCGCTCTGGTCCGCCCCGACGAACCGCCTGCCGAGCCGGGCGGCGACGACGAGCGTCGTGCCGCTCCCGCACATGAGATCGGCGACGGTCGCGCCCTCGTGGCTCGCGGCGCGGACGATGCGCTCGAGGAGGCGCTCGGGCTTCTGGGTCGGGTAGCCGGTCGCCTCGCGCCGGAGCGGCGTGTTCGCGACCATCGCCGGCGCGTCGGTCCACACGCTCCCGAGCCGGCGGCCCTGATCGGCGTAGTAGCGATAGGCCTTCCCGGCGATCACGCGCTCGCGGTAGAGCCGCCCGTCGCCGTCCTTGTGCCGGAAGTGCATCGCCAGGCTGGTGCCGGCGTACGGCTCGCGCAGGATCGGATCGTCGGCGCGCCAGACCACGTCGGGCCGCCCCTCGGGGCCGCGGGCGTAGAGGAGGATCGTCTGATGGGTCACGGTGAACCCGCGCGCGCCGCGGCCGCCGTTGCCCGGGGTCCACACGACCTCGCCGAGGAACGCGCGCCGGCCGAAGACGCGATCGGCGGCGACCTTGACGTCGTGCACCGCGCGGTAGTCGAGGTGGAGGAACAGCGTCGCGGCCGGCGCCATCCGGTCGCGCACCGCCTCGAGACGCGACCCGATCATGCGCACCAGGGCCTCGACGTCTCCGCCGTCCTCGTAAGCGGCGGGCCCACTGCGGGCGTGCTTGCGGCCGCGCGCTTGGCCGGGCTCGGCGCGCGCGCTCATCGTCGTGCCCACGCCGAAGGGCGGGTCGAGGTAGACGAGATCGAAGCGCACCGAGGCGGGCAGCCGCGCGCACACGTCGGCGGCGTCGCCGTGGCCCAGGAGGTGCTCGAGGCCGGCGGGCGCGCTCACTGTCCCACGCTGGGAGGGTTGAACCCCTCGCCTTTCACTCGCGCGCACCCGCGCAAGCTGTTCTGGGGCGCCACATCTGGGCCCGCGGGTACTTCGGCTGTGGCAGCGGCACGGTTGCAGACGAAGTTATCAAGGCTCACATCGAGCACCAGGACCATGAGCAGCAGGACGGCGACCTTCGTGGCAGCGCGCGCTCACTTCGCCGTGGCCATGCTCCCGGCGCCCGGCGTGAGCTCGTCGAGCAGGGCGCGCGCGAGCTCGGCGTCGGGCTCGGGGGAGAGATCCGGCAGCGCCGCGAGCCAGGGCCAGCGGGGGCCGCCGCCCTCGCAGCCCCCGACCGCCTCCTCGGGCGAGCACGCGATGCGGAGGTGGAGGTGATCGTCGTGCGACGAGCTGTCGCCGGGCTGGAGCATCACGCTCTCGGCGTACCAGACGAGCTCGGGATCCTCGCCGCGCGCGAAGGCCCGCTCGATGACGAGGGGCTCGAGCCAGCGCGCGAGGAAGAGCCACTGCACCTGGGCGCGCGGCTCCTCGAGCAGCGCGCGCACCAGGCGCCACTCGCGATCCACGTCGAGCCGCACGTAGTGGCCGTCGCCGGTGGGGGCGAGGCCGTCGGCCCCGAAGCGCACGAACCCGGGGCTCGGGACGCTGCGCCCGTGAGGGGTGGTCGCGTAAAGGAGGAGATCGGCGTCGCGGCCGGTCCGGTGCGATCGGTGTCCGCTCGCCTCGCCGCCGCGGCGGGCCGAGAGATCGCCGACGACGAGCGGGGCGCCGCCGGGACGCTCGGCGGCGACGCGCGCGGCCGCGGCCTCGATGGCCTCGACCAGGCGCGGGTTGCCCCAGTGGACGCCGTTGTCGCGGAGGCGCTCGAAGCCGGCGCCCTTCTTGGGCAGGGGCGCCGCGACCGTGAGGACGCCGTGGTGCGGGACGCCGACGGAGCCGCCGAGACCGGGCGCGAGCGGGGTGGGCGTCGCGGTGCAGCCGAGCGCGGCCCACCCGCCGAGGGCGGCGAGGAGGGGCGCCCAGGAGCGTCGCGGGCGTGGAGGAGGGCTGGTGGTGGCGCTCACGCTCGAGAGGGCGATCATAGCGCGCCGCCCGCGCCGCGCCGCCGCCGGTTGCGTCCCGAAGCCGGGCACGCCCAGGATGGCGGCGTCCTTTCCAGCATGGATCCCTCGGCCCCTCGCGAGCTCTACCTCCGCACCGTGAGCGACGTGCGCGCCGGCGTCGACATGGTCCGCGCGCCCAGCCTCGCGCCGCCCGCCGAGCCCACGCCGCTGTTCCCCGTCGCGGCGGCGCGGGCGATCCTGGCGCGGCGCGACGCGACGAGCCCGGCCTCGGCCGGCGCGGGCGACGTGACCACCTCGTGAGCCGCGGCGCCTCGCACGCCCCGCGTCGTCACTCGCGCTTGCCGCCGAGGACGGCCAGCATGGTCCCGTTGGGGAGCAGGTTGAGCGGCGACTCGCGGCCCTCCTGCGCGCGCTGGTAACGCGCGCAGCGCTCGTAGTCCGATTCGCAGTAGTTGGTCTGCCACACCTTGAGCGCGCTCTGCATCGTGAACACGGGAAAGAGCGGGCAAGTCTTCACCTGGGGGCACTGTGACATCGCTTCTCCTGGCGCTTCGTCGGCGGAGGTTGGTTCTCGTTCGGGGCTCCTCAGCGATCGGCGCAGCTCCGCACGACCCAGCGGAAGTAGCGCGCGTGGACGATCGCGTAGATCCAGTTGCCCGCGAAGATGCCGGCGAGCGTGATCAGCGCGCCGATCTGGCCCTCGCCGAGCTGGACGAGCGCGATGCTGGGGCACGCTCCCGAGAGCGCCCAGCCGACGCCGAAGAGCGCCCCGCCCGCGAGCGTGCCCCGGTGGATCGAACGCGGCGCCCAGCGCGGACGCGAGAGGCGGGCGATCACCGCCCAGGCCACGGCCAGCGCGCCCACGGCGACGCCGAACGACAGCAACAGGCGCGGATCGCGGAACGAGAACATCGCGTTCACCTCGTCCCACGACGCAAAGCCCATCCGGCTGAGGACGAACCCGAACGCCACGCCGACGATGCCGGGGTAGGCGAGCTCTTTCACGAGAGGGCCCTGAGGAGCAGCGAGGTGACGACGCCGGTCGCCAAGAAGGCGACGGTCGCCAGGATGCTCCCGCTCTGACCGCGGCTCACGCCGCAGAGCCCGTGACCCGAGGTGCAGCCGCCGGCCATCCGCGTGCCGAACCCGACGAAGAGCCCGCCGAAGAGCAGCGCGTACGGGCCGAGGTGCGTACGGCCGAAGAGGCTCGAGAAGACCTCGCCGCACAGGAGCGCGGACGGCTCGACGCCCCCCGCGAGCGCTGCCGCGAGCGCGCCGCCGGCGACCAGGCCACCGAAGAAGGTAAAGTGGGCCGGGAGCGGGACGCGGCTCAGCGGCACGGCCGCGCCGTCGCCGGGCGCGCGCCGCGACGCCGGCGGAGGGTCCGACCCGGGCGCCGGCGGCCGCTCGCTCGGGCCGTCGAGCGCGGCCGCGCCGAACTCGGCCGCCGTGGCGGCGCGCATCGCAAGGACGAGCTGCTCCGGCGTCATCTCGGGCTCCTCGGGCTCGCTGCCGAAGCGCACGCGGTCGACGAGCACCGTGACCCGGCCCGACACGGCCATCATCCGCCGGGTCAACAGCCAGTGACCCACGATGACGCCGGCCAACGCCGCGCCGCCGAGCCACCACGGCCAGTAGCTCATCGCCGCCCGACCCCCGGCCACGCACGTCCGGTCCTGTCGTTCATCGCGTCCGACCCGTTCTTTCCGCCCACACCCCAGGCATCAACCTCCAACAATCGCCCAGGGCCATTCGATCCGTCAAGGGTCGCCGGTCGCCGCGTCCGCCGCTCGCGGTGCGAGGCCTGGCTCGGATCAGAGGGCGCGCAGCGCCGCGCGCACGTCGTCGACGTGGCGCTGCACGCTCATCTCGTGGTGGATGGCCGCACGGATGACGCCGGCTCGATCGATGACGAAGGTGACGCGCTTCTTGAAGAGGCCGAAGACGGCCAGCGCGCCGTACGCGCGCTGGATGGCCTGATCGGGATCCGAGAGGAGCGGGAACGGGATCTGGTGCGTCGCGGCGAACTTCCGGTGGCTGGCGGCGTCGTCCACGCTGATGCCCACGATCTGCGCCCTGAGCTCGCGCAGCTCCTCGTAGCTGTCGCGGAAGGCGCAGGCCTCGCGCGTGCAGATGGGGGTGAAGTCGCGCGGGTAGAAGTAGACGACCACGGGCCCGCGCTCGAGGAGCGCGTCGAGGGCGATCTCGCGGTCGTGCTGGTCGCGCCCGCGGAACGCAGGCGCCCGGGTGCCCACGGGGAGCATGCCCATGCGATAGGCGCCGCCGCGCGATCGCGCAAGCCGTATGCGCCGGCGGGTATTCGGTCGCGAGCAGGGCGAGCTTCAGCCGGCGAGGTATGCCGCGACGCACGCCTCGATCGTCTGCGCGCCCTCCTCGCTTGCGAAAGAGCCGGCGAGGGCCAGGCGGCCGCTCGCGCGCGCGAGGTAGCCTTGCTCGACGAACGCCGCGAGGGCGTTCTCGATGACGGGGCCGCTGACGGCCTCGCTCCGCCGGATCTCGGCGCCGAGGAACATCTGCTCGCCGATGCGCAGCGCCCGGGCGACGAGCTCCTTCTCCTGGAGCGGGCCGCGCACGAGGACGCGGGCCGCGCGGGCGGCGACCCGGTAGCCCTCGACGAAGTTGCGGATCACCGCGGCGTAGAAGCCGATCCACGCCCGCCCGTCCTGGCCGTCGTGGCCGGGCCCGGGCGTGACCACGTCGCGCTCGATCGCGATCTCGCCCGCCGCCTTCATCTCGGCGAGCGTCTGGGCGAAGTTGTCCTCGAACGAGCCGTCGGCCCGGAACATGAACTCGAGCTTGAAGAGGCGCGAGAGCGACCGCACGCGCTCGGAGAGCTCGGCGGCGCTCATCGGGGGCCCGGGCGGCGAGAGGAGCGCGACGCTCACCAGCGCCCGGTCGACGAAGAGGTGGATGATGCCGTTCTTGGCGAGGTCGAGCAGGAGGCGCTTGTCGTCCGGCACCGTGTAGATGACGTCGTCGCCGGTGTAGATGCGGGCGCGGCGCCGCGCCTTGCCGGTGAGGGTGTCGCCGGGGACGTGCTGCTTCACGAGGCCTCCGCGCACGTAGAGCTGCGCGGCCTCGCGGATCGCCGCGCCGCGCATGCTGCCGCCCGGCCGGGTGAGCGAGGGGCTGGTGCGCGCGCCGAGGCGGCGCACCAGCGCGGTGAGGCGCTCGCACTGCCGGTCGAGCTCGGCGTGCGGCATCCCGCGCCCCTCGTGGCAGAGCAGCGCCGTGGCCACGAGCGAGCCCGGGGTCACCGCGGTGACCCGGTTGATCTCGCTCATCACCCGGTGCGCGAGGCGCGTGACGAGCGCGCGGCGCTTGGCAGGCGCGATCGGCGCCGAGCCGGCCCCGACCTTGGCCGCCATCTCGGCGAGCTCGATGGGCGTGCCGAACTGGACGTTGGCGCGACCGTACGTCTCGCGGAGCACGCTGGAGAGCTTGAGCAGGGCGGCCGCGTCCTCCTTGCGCTTCGTCTCGCCGGAGAGCTCGCGCGCGAAGGCCGACTCCTCCATCGTGCGCTCGTAGCCGATGCTCACCGGGACAAAGTAGACGGGGCGGTGCGCCTGCGCGAGCGCGGCGTCGACGATCATGTTGAGCAGGCCGAGCTTGGGCGGGAGGAGCTTGCCGGTGCGCGAGCGGCCGCCCTCGAGGAAGAACTCGATCGCCCAGCCCTCCTTGATGAGGCGGCGCACGTAGGCGTCGACCACCGCCGTGTAGAGGCGGTCGCCCTTGAAGTTGCGCCGGATGAAGAAGGCGCCGGCGCGGCGGAAGAGGGGCCCGACCGGGAAGAAGGAGAGGTTGTCGCCGGCGGCGATGACCGGGATCTGGAGCGCGTTCTTCCGGAACACGTACGAGAGGAGCATGTAGTCGACGTGGCTCTTGTGGCTCGGCAGGATCACGAGCGAGCCGCGGCTCGCCGCCTCGCGCACCCGATCGATCCCTCGCTCGTCGACGTCGACGCCCGCGTAGAGCCGCTCGACGACGGGATCGAGCGCGAGCTCGAGACCCTTGAGCGTCTGCGGATCGGGCGCGGCCTCGAGCTCGCGGAGCATCCCGCGGGCCTTCTCGGTGAGCGCGGCGCGCTCGGCCTCGCCCGGGCCGGCGAGGTCCTTGAGAATGGCCACGAGCTTGGGGCTGCGCAGCACCTCCTCGCGGACCCGGTCGGCGGGCTTCTGCGCCGGGCCGAGGATGGCGCGGCGCTCGCGCTCGACCTTGCGCAGGAGGGCGTAGGTCAGCCGCCGGACGAGCGCGTCGTCGTCCTGCGCGTCGCGCTCGCGCGCGAGGAAGTCGCCGAGGCTCGTCGCCTCGCCGGCGCGCAGGACGCAGTTCTTGTAGTTGAGGAGGAACTGCGCTGCGGCGCGGAGATCGCCGGGGAAGTCGGCGGGACCGAAGAGGGTGTCGACCACCGAGAAGCCGAGCTGCTCGGGCCGCTGGGTCCACACGAACGTCTGCGGGACGAGGATGATCTCGCGCGCGCCCTCGGCGCGCCGCTCGGCGATGAGCGCCTTGAGGAGCAGGTCGCCCTCGCTGCGCCCGCGGTGCGTCGCGCCGGCGCGGGCGAGGACGCCGGGCGCGCGCTTCATGAAGAGCGCCGCCGAGCCGCCCCCCGCGAGCGCGTCGACGAGCTCGGCCTCGGGCGCGAGCCCGCGCCGGCGCCCGGGCGGCCGAACCCAGTCGGCGAGCTCGTTGGAGAACCCGATCTCGGGCAGGCCGAGCCGACGCGTCAGGTAGTCGAGCGCGAGAAGGTCGAGCAGCGAGACGTTGCGGAGGACGTAGACCACGCGGCCGCGCGCCGGCCCGCCCCCCCCCCCCCCCCCCCCCCCCCCCCCGGCGCCGGGGCGCGCCCGCCGCCCGGACCGCGCGCTCCCACGCCTCGTCGACGCGGATGTGCTGGAAAAAGCGATCGTAGCCCCGCGCCAGGAGCGGGAGCGGCACGAGCCGCCGCGTGAGGCGTTCGAAGATCACCGCGCCGGGTCTTGGCAAATCCGCGCCCGGCGCACAACCCCCGTCAGAAGCAGAGCGCGGCGCAGTTGTTGGTGACGCAGCTCGTCCACTGGATGCAGGTGTTGCCCGTGCAGCACTGCTGCTGGCACTGCGCCGGCGGCGTGTCCTCGAGGACGCAGCTCTGGAAGCACGCCATGCTGCTCGCGCACTGACCGTCGAAGAGGCAGCTCTCGGTCTGGCTGCAGCAGTTGCCGATGATGCACTGGCTGCAGGGCGTGCCGCCCGGGTCGAGCGAGCAGGTCCCGGCGTCGATGGGCGGGTTGCCGCAGTGGCCTCCGGTGCAGACGAGGCCGACGCAGCACTGGTTCGAGCTCGAGCAGTTCGACCCGGGCGGCAGGCAGGAGCCCGCGCCGCAGATGCCGTTCTCGCAGACCATGGAGCAGCACTCGTCGGGGGCGCCGCAGTTGAACCCGTCGAGCTTGCACTGGTTCCCGCCGCAGACGCCGTCGCCGCAGATGCCGCTGCAGCACTCGAAGCTCTGGAAGCAGGGGAACCCATCGGGCGAGCACATCGAGAAGCCGCACGTGCCGGTGTTCGGATCGCAGAACTGCGAGCAGCACTCGAAATCGCTGAAGCAGCCGAACCCGTCGGGCAGACACTCGTTGAACCCGCACGTGCCGGTGTTCGGGTTGCAGAACTGCGAGCAGCACTCGAAATCGCTGAAGCAGCCGAACCCGTCCGGCGAGCACTCGTTGAACCCGCAGGTGCCGGTGTTGGGGTTGCAGAACTGCGAGCAGCACTCGAAGTCGCTGAAGCAGCTGAAGCCGTCGGGCGAGCACTCGCTGAAGCCGCAGGTGCCGGTGTTGAAGTTGCAGAACTGGGAGCAGCACTGCGGGTCGGAGAAGCAGCCGGCGCCGTCGGGCAAGCACGGGCTGATGCCGCAGGTGAGCGTGTTCGGATCGCAGACGCCGGCGCAGCACTGGGCGCCGCTCGAGCACGGGGTGCCGTCGGGCTGGCATTGGCCGCCTCCGCAGACGCCGTTGAAGCACACGGCGCTGCAGCACTGGTCCGGCGTGACGCACGCCGTGCCGTTCGCCTGGCAGCTCTGGAAGTCGCAGAAGCCGGCGTTGCAGATGTTGGAGCAGCACTCGGCGTTGCTGAAGCAGCCGACGCCGTTGGGCGAGCAGTTGCCCGGGCCGCAGAAGCCCTGGGTGCACTGACCGGTGCAGCACTGCGCGGGGCTCACGCAGGCGAAGCCGTCGGGCTGGCAGGTGGTGCCGCCGCAGACGTTGCCCTCGCAGCTCAGGTTGCAGCAGTCGTCGTTTTGGAAGCAGGTCGCGCCCGAGGGCTTGCAGGTCGCGGGCTGGCAGAAGCCCTCGTTGCAGTCGAAGGCGCAGCACTCGACGTTCGAGGCGCACGCGAGCCCGTCCGCCTTGCACTCGACGCCGCCGCAGAGGCCGCCCGAGCAATCGAAGTTGCAACAGTCGGCGGGGAGGGCGCACGTCTCGCCGGGCGCCTGGCACTCGACGCCCCCGCAGAAGCCGTTCAGGCAGTCGAAGTGGCAGCAGTCGACCGACAGGGTGCAGGCGTCGCCCTGGGGCTTGCAGATCTGCGCCGGCTTGCAGACGCCGCCGTTGCAGAGGAGATCGCCGCAGCAGTCGGCCTCGGAGGAGCAGGCGCCGCCGAGCTGCTTGCAGCCGGCGCCACCGCCGGCCCCGCTGTCGTCGAAGGCGTCGGCGCCGGAGCGGGCCCCGCACGCGGCGAAGGCGAGCGCGAGGAGAGCGGCGCACGCCGTCGCGAGAAGGATTCTAAGGGCGGCCGAAGGACGCATGAACGCATGCTACCTCCCGCCGGCCGGGGCGTCTAACAACGCAGCCGCCCTTGGCTCGAGCGACCGCGAAGCGGATCGCGCTTGGCTCGAGCGACCGCGGAGCGGATCGCGCTTGGCTCGAGCGACCGCGGAGCGGATCGCGCTTGGCTCGAGCG
>CAYJPW010000144.1:0-3692 GCA_964372055.1 uncultured Polyangiaceae bacterium | reverse complement strand
ACCGCGGAGCGGATCGCGCTTGGCTCGAGCCCACCCAAGGCCGCGGGCGCGAGCGCGTCTGAAGGTGCGAGGAGGCTCGCACACGATGAAGAAGACCTGGCTCGCGGGCGCGCTGGCAGCGGCCGCCGCGCTGACGATGACGCTCGGCGCCGCCGCCGAGGAGCGCAAGAACGGCGACTACGAGTACCGGTTCACCGACGACCCGCTCGCGGCCGAGCGCGGCCAGGCGACGACGCCGCTCATCCGCGTGATCAAGACGAAGCACTCGGATCGGCTGATGCGCCCGCGGCTGCAGTTCGTGACCGAGATGCTCAAGTCCGTCGAGAAGATGTAGACACCTGTCGCGCCGCGTCGATCCGCGCTAAGCAGCGGGCGATGGCGGACAAGGGCGAGGCGCCCAGACAACCCGGTGAGCCGGATGACCGGATCGGCCCGGTGCGGACGATCGGGATCGCCCTCGGGTTCGCCCTCGCGATCGTGTTCGGTTGGCGCGCTTGCCGGGGCGCGGGGGGCGATCCTCCGCCCGCGCCGAGCACGGCGCCCGGCGCCGGCGATCCGGGCGAGCCGGCCGACGTTTCTGGCGGCCCGGCTTCGGCGGGACCGCCGGCCGCGGCCGCGGCCCCGGTCGCCGCGAGGTGCGCCGAGCCGGCCGCCGAGGGGTTCGTCGTGGGCGAAGCGCCCCCACCTCCGCGCAAGCCGGACGCCGACGCCGGCGCGACGCCCACCTCCCCCACCCCCGAGCCCGAAGGCGACGACGAGGAGCTCGCGCCGTTCGCGGTGAGGATCGGCCGCGGCGTGGCCTTCGATGGAGGCTTCGCCGTCGGCGCGCTCCGCGAAGGCGAGGGCGGCACGGTCGCCACCCTGGTGACCCTCGGGCTCGACGGAAAGGGCGGCCGGTCGGTGCGCCTCGCGCGATCGCGAGGCGACATGGATCCGCCCGTCGTCGCCGCCGCGGGGGCGTCGGTGATCGTGGGGATGATCGAGCCGAACGCGGGTGGGCGCGCGCTCAAGATCGCCTCGGTCGCCGGCGAGCAGGTCACCTGGGGCGCCGAGATCGCGCAGGGCCGCGACGACTCGGCCGTCGCCGATCTCGCGGTGGGCGGCGGGCGCGGGATCGCCGTCTGGGACGACATCGGCAAGGACGGCAAGCGCTCGAACGTCTTCCTCGCCACCTTCGACGCGGCGACGTTGCGCTCGGTCACCGCCGCGCGGCCGGTCTCGCCGCCGAAGATCGACGCCGAGGCGCCGCGCGTGATCGCGCGGCCCGGCGGCTTCTGGCTCGCGTACCTGGTCACGTCGGGCGCCGACAAGGCCGCGGCTCCGGACGGCGGCCTCGACGAGGCGGCCGGCGAAGCGTTGCCGGCCGCGTGGATCGAGGCCGCGCCGCTCGACGAGAACGGCTCGCCGGTCGCCGCCTCGCGCCGGGTGACGCCGAAGGACGGGCACGTGGTCTCGTTCGACATGGAGCTCGGCGAGGACGGCGGCGCGATCGTGACCTGGCGCGAGGACGACACGCCCGGCGGCCTCGAGGGCGGCGCGGTGAGCGGCGCGCTCGTCGGGCTCGGCGGCATCGGCGAGCCGCGTGTGCTCGCGGCCGAGGGCGTCGGACCCGGCACGCCCGACCTCTTGCCGGGCTGGATCGCGATCCCGGGGCCGAACGGGATCAAGAAGCTCGGGCCGATCACCGGACGTGGCGAGCTCGCCGGCGCTCCGGCGAGCGAGCCGGCGATGGGACCGGGCGAGCCGGTCGCCGCCGGTCGTGACGGGACGATCCTCGTCGGACGCCCGGCAGGCAAGGCGATGCGCCTCGTCGTGCTCCGTTGCAGCGCGGACGGCGACGCGGGCGCCCCGTAGCTCCGCGCGCGGTGGACGCGCGGCGGTCGCCGTCCCTATTCTGCTCGGCCCGTGGAGACGCTCGAGGCCCGTGTCGCGCGCGAGGGCGCGTTCCGCACGCAGGACGCCGTCGGCTGGACGGTGCGGCTGGCCAAGCGCCTCGAGTCCCTGCACGCGCTCGGCGGCGTGCACGGCGCCCTCGGCGCGGGCGTGCTCAAGATCGGGGGCGAGTCGCCGCGCGGCCAGGGCGCGCTCGTGGACGTCCCCGCGCGGCCTTCGCCGCCGGCGTTCCACAGCCCCGAGCGCGCGGCCGGCGGCGCGGCATCCGCGGCGGACGACACCTGGGCGACGGCGGTGCTCCTCTACCTGATGCTCACCGGGCGGCTGCCCTTCGAGGGGCACACCGCGGGGGAGGTGCTGCGGCGGATCCGCTCGGAGAGCCCGGCACCGCTCGCGGCGGCGGGCGTCGATGACGACGGGCTGCAGCGCGTGCTCGACACGGCGCTGGCGCGCGACCGCGCGCGTCGGGCGGTGCGGATCGCGTCGGTGCGCCAGGTGCTCGAGCGCTGGCTGACGCGCGCAGGGGTGGCGTCGCTGCCGCCGCTCGATGCCGACGCGAGCGCGCCCGCGGGTCGGCAAGGGATGCTCGAGGACGACGACGGCCCCACCGCGACGATGGACGTGGGCTCGCTCAAGCAGCTCATCGATCGCGCCGCGTCACGGGCGTCCGCGACGTCGATCGCGCCCGCGCCCCCGACCCCCGCGGCCGCTCCTGGATCGCCCATGCCGCCTCCGCTGCCGCTCCCGCAGCCCGCGTCGCCGGCGCCGATCGACGCCGCGGCGCCCGCGCCCGCCGTTCGCGCCGCGGCGCCCGACGAGGCGGTGGTCGCCGAGCACGTCGCCACGCCCGTCGAGCGCGCCCACGCGGGCCCGCCCCCGAGCGCTGCGACGGCAGCGACCGCGGTCGCCCCCGCCGGGATCCCGATCGCTCCGAGGGCGACACCGGCGCGCGGCCGATCGCGCCTCGCGATGCTCGCAGGCGGCGGCGCCGCGATCGGAGCGGTCGCCGTGGCCGCGTTCGTGTGGGGGCCGCTCCGCTCCGGCCCGCCGGTCGGGGCGGGCGAGCCGTCGGAGGCGCGCTCGGCTGCGATCGCCATGCCCCCGAGCGCCGCCGGTCCGGACCACGGGCGTGATCCCCCCGCCGCCAACGGCTCGTCGCTGGCGGCTGCGGCGCGCAGCGCTTCGGAGGCCGCCGCGCCGGGTTCGGCCGGTTCGGCGGCGGCGCCGCGCGCGCCGGCGCCCGCGCCCGTCGCGGTCGAGGACGTCGGCGAGTGCGCGCGCTCGACGTTCGCGGCGGGCAGCTTCGATCCTGCCTCGCCGCCGGCGTTCGCGTCGATGTGCGCCGAGACCGATCCCCGCCGCGGCGCCGAGAGCGCTCGCACCGCGCTCGTGATCGCGGGCACCCACCGGCCGGTTTCGGACGGCATGCGCGAGTGGGCCATGCTCGGCTGGTACGAAATGGCGGCGTTCGCCGTGATGCGGGCGCGCTGCTGCCCCGGCGCCGCGCCGCTCGTGCTCCCCAAGCCCCTCGGCGCCTGCGCGCCGCTCGACGACGCGCTCAACGCGCTCGGCGCCGCGGCCGCGCGCCGCGCCGACCAGGCGACGCTCGACGAAGCCCTCGGCGCCTTCACCAAGTCGGTGAGCTGCGTCGTGCGCAGCGGCGGCGCGAACCTCTTCGGCGCCTACCCGACGCCGCGCGGCGGCGAGGACACGACCTTCCGGAAGACGCTGGCCCGCGCGGCGCGCTGAAGAGGTGTCGGACATTCGTCCGATCGACGCCACTCGAAGCCCGAGGTCCG
>CAYJPW010000143.1:3089-27660 GCA_964372055.1 uncultured Polyangiaceae bacterium | reverse complement strand
GGTCGGACGATTGTCCGACACCTCTTCAGTCGCGAGCGGGGGCTCTGCCCCCGCGGCCCCGAGCTGAAGAGGCGTCGGACCTCGGGCCTCGAGAGGCGCTGCTCGGTCGAATGTCCGACATCTCTTCAGTCGCGCGGGTAGGGCGGGGCGAACGGCGCCCAGATGTTGTGCACCACGGAGGGAGCGAACTGCGCGCCGGTGGAGTGGCAGGCCGCGCACGACTCGATCTCGTCGCCGTTCCACGGATCGACGGGCGTCGGGTCGACGGTCTGCAGCGCCGCGTGCGCGGTCGCGGCGGCGCTGTCGTGGCAGCCCAGGCAGGCCACGCGGCCCGGCTGCTCGTCCCACTCGCTCGTCTCGGAGTGGCACTTCACGCAGTTGCGGACGTCCTGCGGGAAGATGACGCCCGAGTAGTCGGAGCTGCCGTGGATCTCCTTCGGCTTCTCGACGTAGTGGCCGAAGTGGACGCCGTGGACGCGCCTCGCGATCGGCGCGGCGCCGAAGCCCATGTTGCTGCGGCTCGGCGCGGCGCTGCCGCCCCAGCCGTCGACCGGATCGGTCGCGAGGCGATCCGCGACCGCGCGCCGGTAGTCGTGGCAGGAGCCGCAGACGTCGACGTTGAACGGGTAGCTCCCGTGCATCTTCTCGGTCCCGTGGCAATCGGCGCAGTTGGTGGCGACGATCCCCTCGGCCGTGCCGGTGCCGACCTGGAAGTTGACGAACGTGGGCTCCGCGTTCACCTGCGGGAGCGGCCCGGCGCCGTCGGGATCCCGGCGCGCCGAGACGAACACGGTGTAGGTGCCCGGCGCCGCCGTGGCGACGTCGTCGAGCTGGTAGGTGCAGCTCGCGGCGGTGCAGGCGACCTTCGGATCGTCCTGCACCGGGTTCGTGTGCCCGTACCACGGGTTGGCGGCGTAGGAGGTCGAGGCGGCGACGGCGTTGGAGATGCCCACCGCGTAGCCCATGACCGTGCCCACGGGGCTCACCAGGATCTCGAGCGGGTTCCGCGCGGCCGACGGACGAGCGAGCAGGGTGACCCTGGTGCCCTTCGCGACGGCGAACGCCACCGCCGAGAACTTGGCGTCGGCGTTGAGCCAGGTGACCACCTCGTCGGGCGTGACGGCGGCGACGTTGGCGAACGGCGCGCCGGTCGTCGACACCGTGAGCGTCGTGAATCCGACCTTGAGCTGCAGGTTCGCCTGGCCGGTGAGGTTCCACGGGCCGTCGATGGTGTTCGTGGTCTCGGCGCGGGCCGCGGTCGTGAGGGCCGGGATGCGGTGATCCCGAGGACCGTTCACGAACACGTACGTGTTGCTCCAGCCCTGCCCCTGGTTCACGGTCGTGTGATCGATGGGCACGTTGTTCTGCTTGAGCACCATCGTCACGAGGGGCTTCTCGCCGGCCACGTAGTACGTCCCGTTCGCGGGCGCCGTGAGGCTCGCCTCGATCGTGTACCCGAAGCTCGGCGGCGTCACCGCGTGCTTCGGGGCGATGCCCGCGAGGCCGGAGTCGGGCCCATGGCAGAGGTTGCAGGTGGCGTCATCGGCCTGCGGGCCGCCGCCGTGGGTCTGGAGCTCGCACGTGCCGGCGTTGCACACGCCGTTATAGCCGGTGAACAAGCCGACGCACTGCGCGTTCGTCGTGCACTGGCAGGTGCCCGCGGTGCACACGCCGTCGGCGCCGTTGAAGTACGCGACGCAGTTGGCGTTCGTGGTGCAGCTCTTCGTCGGGAACGGCTTGGGCGGATTGTACGCGCCGGTCGTGAAGTCGATGTTGTCGTGGCAGGCGCTGCAAGCCGTGCGGCTCGGCTTCGTCTTCCACGCGTCGTCGGTGTGGCACTTCGTGCAGTTCTTCAGGTTGAACGGGAAGACGACGGTCTCGTAGGCCTCGAAGTCGCCGTACGCCGGGTTGGTGTTGTAGTCGCTGAGCAGCTCCTCGCCCATGTGCACGCCGTGGACGCGGCGCACGATGGGGTCGCTCACGTACGACCAGTTGGTGCCGTTGTCGGCGCAGGTGTAGACGCCGGCGACGGGCTTGGGATTGGAGCCGTCGTCGCACTTGCGGATCGCGGCGTAGCCGTCGTTGTTGTGGCAGTTCTTGCAGGTCTGCACCGGCACCGCATCGATCGAGTAGTTGCCGACGGGGCTGTAGCCGGGGTCGATGTGCGCGAGGTACATCTTGGCGCTCGCCGCGCCCTCGTGGCAGTCGGCGCAGTTGTCGACGATGAGCGGCTCGACCACGTCGGTGCCGATCTGCACGTCGTGCAGCTGGAACACCTGATCGAGCGGGAAGTCCTTGCTCGCCGACCAGAGCGCGATCGTGTACGTGCCGGCCTCTTCGTTGCTGATCGGCTGCAGCGTGTAGGTGAGCACGTTGCCGTCGACCGTGAGGTTCGGGCTGGGCTGGAGCAGATCGATGTAGTGGTGCGGCGTCTGCGACCGGTCCGTCGAGGCGTCGAGCAGCGCGGCCGCGGTGACCGTCTTGCTCATCTCGCGCGGGCCGTTCATGTACAGGTTCGCGCGGGCGAGGCTGTCGAGCAGGATCGGGTCGCCGTCCTTGTCGGTCAGCGTCAGCGTGACGACGATCTGCTCGCCGATGTCGAACGACGTGCCGTTCGCCGGCGCCGACGTGGTGATGTCGGCGAGGAGCTGGGGCGTCTCTCCCGCGCCGAGGCCCGGGTCGCCGGGCGTGCCGGTGGCGCCGGTCGCGCCGGTCGCGCCCGTGGTGCCGTCCGCGATGGTGACCGACGTGCCGTCTTCGCAGGTGATGGTCTTGGTGCCGTCGCCGTTGTCGACCACGGTGCAAGACGTCCCCGGCGTGCCGGTGCCGCCGACGATGGTCGACGTGCCGTCGCCGCAGGTGATGGTGGACGTGCCGTCGCCGTTGTCGACGACCGTGCACGGCGCACCGTTCGACCCATTGCTTCCCTGCTTCCCGGTGGCGCCGTCCCCGCCCGAGCAGGCGCTGAACGCCCCTCCGGCGACGAGCGCGGCGAGCACCAGACGCGCCAAGGTCTTCGTCCTCTTCGTCTTCATGAGGCCCTCGTGCGCCCGGGCGGCCGCCGCTCGGCGGGGCGCAATTTTGTGTCGTGGGCGTTCTTCGACGGCCGCGCCGCGTGTCGGACCACGGCGGCGAAAGCGCCACCATCGGGGCCGCCCCGGTTCGGACTTCGAAAAACCTTAGCGGCTCAGGGAAAGCGACGAGCGGCGAGGCCTACGTCTCGAGGGAGGTCAGGCCTTCGCGGATGGCGTACTTGGTCAGCTCGGCGACGCTGTGCAGCCCGAGCTTGGCCATGATCTGGGCGCGATGGGTCTCCACGGTCTTCACGCTCAGGTGCAGCCGCGCCGCGATGTCCTTGGTGCTCGTGCCCTCGGCGATGAGCTGCAGCACCTCGCGCTCGCGGCTCGAGAGCCGCGACTCGTTGAGGTCGCCGGCGTGGCGGCCGTGGACGGCGGTGTCGACGACCACCCCCGCGACCGCGGGGCTCAGGTAGGTCCCGCCGCGGCACACGGAGTCGATGGCCCTCGCCACCTCGTCGAGCTCGCAGCTCTTGATCAGGTAGCCCGAGGCGCCGGCCTCGAGCATCCGCACCACGAACCGCCGGTCCGAGTGGACCGAGAGCGCGACGATCTTGGCGTGCGGGCACTCGGTCCTGATCTGGGCCGCGGCCTCGATCCCGTTCATGTCCGGCAGGCAGATGTCGAGGAGCACGACGTCGGGCGCGTGCTCGGCGGCGAGGCTCACCGCGGCGCGGCCCGTCTCCGCCTCGGCGATCACGTGCATCTCGGGCCGCTGCCCGAGCAAGGAGCGGAGGCCTTCGCGCACGAGCGCGTGATCGTCGACGAGCAGGATGGTCGTCCTTTTCATGGTCGTTCGCTTCCCGAGGAGAGGGGCAGCCTCACGGTCATGCGCGTGCCCTGCCCGGTCGCCGAGACCGTCTCCAGGCTTCCCCCGAGGTGCCGCAGACGCTCGCGGATGCTGAAGAGCCCGAACCCTCCCGCGGCCGCCGCGTTGGAGCTCTTCGCGCTCGGGCCGGGCATGCCGACGCCGTCGTCGGCGACCTCGACCTCGAGGCGATCGCCCACGCGGCCGAGCCGCACCCGCACGCGGCTCGCCCGCGCGTGGCGGTTCACGTTGCTGAGGAGCTCCTGGACGGCGCGGAACACGAACATGCGCTGGTCGTCGGACAAGGGCGGCGCGCTGCCGTCGTCGTCGAGCTCGCATTCGATGCGGTACCGCTGCTCGCAACGCTCGAGCAGCCACTCGAGCGCCGCGCCGAGCCCGAGCTGATGCAGCACCGGCGGGCTCAGGTCGAACATCAACGCCTTGGCGCCCGTCAAGGCGCTCTCGATGTGGCGCTGGACCTCGTTGAGCGCGTCCGCGACCTCTCCGGAGGCGGCCCCGGCCCTGAGCGAGGAGAGCTTCATCATCGAGAGGGCGAGCGTCTGTCCGATCCCGTCGTGCAGGTCGGCGGCGAGCTGCCTGCGCTCGCGTTGCTCGGCCGCGGAGAGCTCGAGCGCCATCGAGCGAAGCTGGGCCTCGTAGGCCGACACCTCGCGCGCCGTGCGGCTGCGCTCGAACGCGACCGACAGCGTGCTGCCGAGGAGATCGAGCAACCTCGCATCGGTCGTCCGCGAGCTCGGGCCCGAAGTCCGCTGGTCGAAGCGCGCGAAGCCCGCGGCCGCGCCGCCGAGCACGATGGGCACCACGACGCCGTCGCCGTCCTCTGCAGCCCCCGAGAGCGGCGACGCGAGCTCCCGCAGGGCCTCATGAGGCAGGCGCGGAGGCAGGGGCGCCGGTGGAGCGCCCCGAGCCGCCGTCGTGCCCTCGTGCGTCTTCAGGAGGTGCTCGCCGCTGGGGTCGAGCCCGTAGGCCACGTAGTGCTCGCATCGGAGAAACTCGGCGATCGTCCGCAGCGACTCTTCCACCGCGGTCTCGATGCGATCCGGCGAGACGGCCAAGAGGCCGGTCGCGAGCCTCGAGACGAGCCCGTCCACCGCGACGCGCTCGCGCAGCGCCTCCTCGGCGCGCTTGCGCGCGTCGATGTCCTGCACGATGTGCACGTACGTGGGCAGGCCGGTGGGCGATCGGTACTCGGCCGGATACACCGCCGAGGCGAGCCAGGTGCCGGCGGTCTCGTCGAAGAGCTCTCGCTCGACGACGACGTGGCGGCCGGCGGCCTCCTCGAGCGGGCAACCCGCGAACGCGGCGCTCGTTCCGTGCACGAGCATCGGGCAGTGCTGGCCGACGATCCGGTCGGGCGCGAGCCCGAGCGCGTCCTCCGTCGACCGGTTCGCGTAGAGGATCCTGTGGTGCGCGTCGACGAGCACCGCATAGAACGGGAGCGCGTCGAGGATCGCCTCCGCGAGCGCGCCGTCGGCGGCCTGCACCGCCGTGGGCTCGCGCGAGGGGCAAGCGCACGCCGGTGCCCGACCTGGGGGCTCGGTCTTCGCGGCACACGAGGGACGGCGGCGAGGCGAGGGCACGCGGTCAGTTTTGTGGAGCGCCGGGTCGCGGGCAATGGGGATCACGCGAAGAGGCGCACCGCGCGGCTCGTTCCGTCGCGCCGCGCAGCGCAAAGGCTGCGGGCCGACGCGTTTTGCGCCCCGACGCGTGATTTTGCGCGCCGAGAGCAGCGCTGGTCGGGCGCGTCGGCCGTCGGCGCCGCGTGCGCGGGTGGCGCCTCTCGGCAGCGCGCTTCAGACGTCGTCGAAGCAGGCCTGGGCCTGGCTCGCGCACGACGCGTTGATGCAGCTGGTGCAGGCGTCGGTCGTGTTGGTGCCCTGGCAGTCGTCGACGCATTGGCTCGCGCAGGGCCCGCTGCAGGCGCACTGCACGACGGCGTCGTAGAGCGCCATCGAGGAAGGGCACATCTCCTCGTAGGTGACGAGGCCCCCCACGTAGTCGGAGCAGCTCCCGCAGCTCGCGCCCGTGCAATCGGCGACGTCGGTCCCCTCCGGGCAGAGGCCGGTCCCCTCCGGCTCGTCGCACTCGCCGTCGTTGGTGTACTGGCAGGTCGGCGTCGCGCCGCAGTCGGCGGGGTCGGTGCCCTCGGAGCAGAGCCCGGTGCCCTCGGGCTCGTCGCACTGGCCGTCGTTGGTGTAGGCGCATCCGCCGCCGCCGCAGTCGATCGGGTCGGTGCCCTCGGGGCAGAGGCCGGTGCCCTCGGGCTCGTCACACTGGCCGTTGTTCAGGTACGGGCAGCCTCCTCCACCGCAGTCGACGACGTCGGTGCCCTCAGGGCAGAGCGCGCTGCCCTCGGGCTCGTCGCAGACTCCGTCGTTCGCCGAGGGGCAGGTGTTGCCCGTGTCGAGGCAGCCGTAGAGCTTCTTCTCGTTGCTCTTGCAGAACGACGTCGAGAAGAAACCGTCGGCGCACTCCGCGACCTCCAAGAGGCACGTCAGGTAGGTATCGAGCTCCGGCTCGCATCGGCCCTCCGCCAGGAGCCTCAGGTGCGAGATCTCGTCGTCGCACGCGTCGGCCTCGTCCGCCGTGCACGACTCGCACGAGCACTGGCGGCGGCACACTTGCTCTTGCGCGCTCTCGGCCGGCGCCACCGGGGGCGTCGACGTCGCGCACGCGGCGACGAGAGAGAACGCGGCCAACAGCCCGAAGTAACGATGGCTCATGACAATCCCAGGAGGCAGGCCGCCCGAGCGGCGGGTGCGGCATGATACGGAGCGCTGGGCCAAGCGCTTCCTGCACCGTCGTCGGAATATTGCTCCCCGGGCGGGCGCGGACGGCGCTGCGCGAGGGCGCCCTACAGCGTGAACACGTAGACGGTGAGGATCGCGCCGACGAGCGCGACGCCGAGGGCGAGGAGCACGCCGGCCGAGGCGCTGGGGAGGATGGGCTCGGACCGCAGGAGCGCCTTGCGCACACGCACGTAGCGGATGGCGGCGGCGACGTTGCTCGCCGTGCCGATCGCCACGAGCGCCGCGCCGATGAGCATCGAGGGCCGCACGCCGTCGTGCGACGGCTGGGCTTCGAGCGAGCGCAGGAACACCCCGAGCCGGGCCACCACGAAGCCGAAGGCCATCAAGGCGAGCCCGGTGCGCACCCAGGCGAGGAGCGTGCGCTCGTTCGCCTGCAGCAGCCGGAGGTCGACCCCGGGCGGTCCACCCTGCGGCGGCGCAGGGATCGCCGTGTTGTCGCTCATGGGCCCGGGAGCATACTCCGACGGCCGCGCGCCCAGGCTTGCGCCGCGGCCATGGCCGGAGGTCACCCTCGAGGGGTCACGGTCCCCCGAGCGACGCGACCGGCGTCTGCGCACCGAAGGTCCCGGTGCAGGGGTGGCCTTCGCACCACGCCAGCGAGGCGCGGCCCTCGGCGTCGACGCGCACGATGGCCGACGAGCGCGTCCCGTAGCCGACCTCGTCGGCGTGGATGCAGGTGCCGTCGAGCGGCGACGGCGCGTGGATCGTGAGGAGCGGGCGGAGCGCGTCGACCGTCGCCTCGCGGACGCCGGCGGCGCGCTCGAGGATCGCCGCGTGGCGCGCGCCCTCGCCCTCGAAGCCGAGCTGCGTGACGATGGAGAGGCCCATGCCGATCTCGTGCGACCGCAGCGACTCGCCGTCGCCCCAGACGAGGAGCGCCCGCTCGCGGTCGGCGACGACCAGGTGGAAGCCGTCGTAGCGGGCGCCGCTCTGCGCCGAGATCCGGGCGGCCGCTCGCGCCGCCGTCGGCTCGGCGAGCGCGTCGATCACCAGGCGCCCTCGCGTGAGGCGCTCGCGTCCGTCGACCGCGGGCAGCCGCCGGTTGGTGACCGCGCAGAAGAGGCCGGCGGCGCTCAGCCCCAACCACGTGCCGCCCGCCTGGAGATCCTTCGGCGCGACGAACGGGATCGGGCCCTCGTCCCAGCGGCTCGGCCCGGCGGCGGGCCGGGCGAGGAGCTCGTCGCGGTTCGCCGCGACGACCAGCGGGTGGCCCGGAAAGACGCCGCGCGCGAGCACGAGGGTGCACATCGGCCGTCATCGTAGGCGCCGCGAGGAGCGCCGGCCAGGCGGCTCGCGGCGGGCTGTGCTAACCCGGGCCTCCGATGGCCACGCCGCGCCTCTACCACGACGATCCGCTGCTGCTCGCGTTCACGGCGACCGTGCTCGGCCACGGCGAGCTCGGCGGCAGGCGCACGGTGATCCTCGATCGCACCGCCTTCTACCCGGAGTCGGGAGGGCAGATGGCCGACCGCGGCCGTCTCGCCGGGCTTCCCATCGCCGACGTCCAGGTCGACGACGCCGGCGTCGTCCACCACGTGCTCGAGGGCGAGCTCCCGCCGGTGGGCACCCTCGTGCCGGGCGAGATCGATCGCGCGCGCCGGCGCCTCCACATGGCGCTGCACACCGGGCAGCACATGCTCTCGCGTGCGCTCGCCGACGTCGCCCGCGCCGAGACCGTCTCCTCGCGCCTCGGCGAGACGGTCTGCACGGTCGACCTCGACGGGCGGGCGCCGGACGAGCGCCAGCTCGCCGCGGCCGAGGAGATGGTCAACGCCGTGATCGAGGACGACGTCGCGATCCGCGCGTTCTTCCCGACGGCCGACGAGCTCCGCGCGCTGCCCCTGCGGCGCGCGCCCAAGGTCTCCGAAGACATCCGGGTGATCGCGATCGGCGACTTCGACGTCTCGCCCTGCGGCGGGACGCACTGCACCCGCTCGGCGCAGGTGGGCCTCGTGAAGATCACCGGCGTCGAGCGCTACAAGGGCAAGCTCCGGGTGAGCTTCTCCGCCGGCCGTCGCGCCCGCAGCGAGCTCAGGGGCGATCACGAGACGCTGCGCGCCCTCGCGCGCGAGCTCACCTGCGGACCGGCCGACGTGCCCGGCGCTCTCGAACGGCTCCGGCGCGAGCTCGCCCTCGTGCGCGACGCCGAGAAGCGCGCGAGCGCCCGGCTGGCCGAGGCCGCGGCCGCCGATCTCGCGGCGCGCGCCGCCGCTTCCGGCCGGCCCCAGGCGATCGCCGCGTTCGACGACGCCTCGATCGACTTCCTCCGCACCGTCGCGAGCCGCGTCACCGAGGCGCCCGGCGCCGTCGCGCTCCTCGCCGGCAAGGGGCCCGAGGGCACCCACGTCCTCGTCGCCCGGGGGCCGGCGAGCGCGTTCGACTGCGGCGCGTTCCTGAAGCGCGCCGCGGCGGCGACCGGCGGGCGCGGCGGCGGCCGCGCCGACCGCGCCGAGGGCCGCCTGCCCGCGGCCGTCGACTGGCCTGCGCTCGTCGCCGAGCTGCTCGCCGACGTGTCGACGCCGCGAGCCGCCGGTTGACACGCGCCCGCGCGGCCGATCTCATCGGACGATGCGCGTCGCGATTCCGCTCCTCGCCCTCGCCTCGATCGCCTGCGGCTCGTCGGAGGAGACGGGCGATCCCGGGGGGCAGGGCGGCAGCGGCGCGACGACGAGCAGCACCGGGACCGCGACCGGCACCGCGACCTCCACGGGCACGGCGACCGGCAGCGGCGGCGGAGGCGGCGCCGGGGGCCGCGGCTTCCCCGACGCAGGCCCGTGGGTGAGCTGGTACGGCCCGGCCGTGGACACCGATCGGGTCGCGTCGACGTTCCGCGTCATCAACATCGACGTCGACCCCGACGCCGGCAACTTCACCGGCGCCGAGATCCAGGCGCTGCGCGCCGGCGGGCAGAACCGCGTCATCTCGTACCTGAACGTCGGCTCCTGCGAGACCTACCGCAGCTACCACGCCGACGCGCCCGCCGGCCACGCCTCGTGCGAGTCGAGCGGCGCGCTCACCACCGTGTACTCGCCCGACTACCCCGACGAGATGTGGGCCGATCTCTCCAACGCCGCGTACCGCGATCTCGTCGTCGACTACGTCGCGCAGCGCCTCGCCGACCGCGGGATCGACGGCTTCTTCCTCGACAACATGGAGGTGGTCGAGCACGGCGCCGGCGCGGCGAGCGGCCCCTGCGACGCCGCCTGCGCGCAGGGCGGCCTCGATCTCGTCTGGGAGCTGCGCCAGCGCTTCCCCGACAAGCTCATCGTGATGCAGAACGCGACCAGCGACGTGACCCGCCTCGGCGAGACCCACGGCGTCGCCTACCCCTCGCTGCTCGACGGGATCTCGCACGAGGAGGTCTACACCGCCGGCGCCGATCCGGGCTCGCGCGACGAGATGCTCGCCTGGCGCGACATGGACCTCGTCGTCGATGGTCGCCCCTTCTGGCTCGCCGCCGAGGACTACGTCGGCGCCTGCGACGCGGCGAGCAAGCCCGACGCCGACGCGATCTACGCCCAGGCGGCGGCCGACGGCCTCAGCGAGTACGTCACCGACGACAGCGGCTCGCAGCAGGCGCCGTGCTTCTGGTCGGACTTCTAGAGACACCTCACCCCCCGTCCCCCTCTCCCTTCGGGAGAGCGGGTGCCCGAATGCCGGCGCGACCCCTCTCCGTGCACGTTCGCTATGGGTGCAAGAGGCCGAGCTGGATCGAGCTGCAGGGCTCGCCCTGGTACTCCGAGTAGCTGACGAACTGGCTGCGCACCGGCGTCACGTAGCCGAAGAGGATGCACATCTCGTTCTCGCCGAGGCCGTAGGTCACGTCGTGATCGGTCGTGTTGTCGAAGGTGCAGGTGAAGCGGACCTTGTCGATCGGCTCGAGGTCGAGCGGCGGATCGAAGACGCGGATGTCGCTCTCGGGATCGTAGGCGCCGTCCTCGAGGACCCGCTCCTCGGCGCCCTCGAGGGGGACGAAGTCGACCGTGAACTCGGTCGCGAGCTTGTGCGTGTGCGGCATCATCGAGACGACCCGCCCGCCGAAGACGTCGCACGTCGCCCCGACGGTGCCCGTCTCGTGAGGCGGCACCAGGAAGTCGTTCACCTGCATCAGGAACGGCGCGACCTCGTCGACGAGCCGCTCGGGCGGCATGGTGAAGAAGTCGTAGGCGACCTCGACCACCATCGGCTCGCCCGTCGCGTTGAGGTAGTGGATGTCGGTCGAGATCTCGCGCGTGGTGTCGACCGTGTAACCCATGCCCGGGGGGAAGGTGAGCGTCTCGGCGCCGACGACCTGGGTCGAGTTGCCGAAGAGCACGTCGGGGAGCCCGTCGCCGATGTTCGAGAACGGATCGGCCGCGCCCGGGTTGCACGCCGGGTAAGGGTTCTTCCCGAGATCGGCCGCGACGGGCTTGGCGACCATGTTCGAGTGGTGCAGCCCCGGCGTCGTGTAGATCCGCGCCGAGTAGATGACCTTGTTCTGGAGGCTCGGGTACGGCCAGGAGACGCAGGTGTCGATCTCCTCGCCGGGCTGCACCAGCCGAGGCGGGGCGATGAGGCGGAAGCCGCTCTTCGGCGGCTCGGGCATGTCGAGGTGCTGGGGCGGATCGCCGTAGGCGACCACGTTGTCCTGGTCGATGCGCTCGTCGGGCTCGTAGCGCGTGGCCGGATCGACGCAGCGGCCCTCGAAGGCCTCGAGCCCGCCGGTGCACGTGAGCGGCGCCTGGGGCTCTTGCGCGGGATCGTCGCCGCAGGCGGCGACGGCGAGGAGCAGGGGGACGAGAGCGCGTCGGACCATCGCTCCATCTTGCCCCGTCGGACGCCGGAGCGCGAGAGGGCCGGTCTCGGCCCGGCCGGGGCGCCGTGCTAGAGGTCCGGGCGGATGAGCGTCGACAAGGATCCCGAGCTGTGCGCCGAGGCGGGCTGGGCGCCCCTCGACCAGATCACCAGCCACGCGGGGCGCTCCTTCGTGCGGCGCGACGGATCGACCGATCGGCTCACCTGCCGCTACTTCCGGCGCGACGAGGACGGAGCGCTGGTCGGCAAGATCCGCTTCGGCCCCGGGACGCAGGGCCCGCCCGGCCACGCGCACGGAGGGAGCATGGCGGCGGTGCTCGACGACGCCATGGGCATCGCGGCGTGGATGGCCGGCCACATGGTCGTCGCCGCCGAGATCAAGGTGCGCTTCCGGAGCATGCTCCCGCTCGGCACCGTCGCCCGGCTCGAGGCCCGCGTGGCGAGCGTCGACGGCAAGCGGGTCGAGACGCTCGGGCAGCTGCTCGGCCAGGACGGCAAGCCGTTCGCGACCGCGGAGGGGCTGTTCATCCATCTCGGCGCCGAGAAGTTCCGCGCGATGGTGGACGAGGCCGCGAGCAAGAAGGGCTGACATCACCGGGCGAGCCCCGTTGCGCTTCTGACGTTTCTCACCACGGGGACGCCGCAGCGCCCGCCGGAAGGTCGACACAGGCGCGCCGGGCGGCGATAGTCCTACGGTGAAGCCCGGCGCCGTCGTCGGCGAGCACTTCGAGATCGAGGCCGTCGCCGGCGAGGGCGGGATGGGCGTGGTCTGGCGGGCGCGCGATCGCCGCAGCGGCGCGCCGGTCGCGCTCAAGGTCGCGTCGGGGCTCGAGGGCGAGCGCCACGGTCTCGCGGCGGAGGCCGAGGTGCTCGCGCAGCTCCGCCACCCCGGGATCGTCCGGTACCTCGCGCACGGCGAGACGCCGGAGGGCGAGGAGTTCCTCGCGATGGAGTGGCTCGAGGGCGAGGACCTCGATCGCCGCCTCGCGCGCGGCCCGCTCGACGTCCCCGAGACCATCGCGCTCGGGCTGCGCATCGCCGAGGCGCTCGCGGCGGCGCATGCCGCCGGGATCGTCCATCGCGACGTCAAGCCCGCCAACCTCTTCCTCGTCGACGGCGATCTCGAGCGCGTCAAGGTGCTCGACTTCGGGGTCGCGCGCCGGCGAGGCCGGCCGCGCGCCGACAGCCGCACCGGCGTCACCGTCGGGACCCCCGGATACATGGCGCCCGAGCAGGCCGGCGGCGCCCGCGATGTGGGGCCGCGCGCCGACGTCTTCGCGCTCGGGTGCGTGCTCTACGAGTGCCTCGCCGGGCGGCCTGCGTTCGCGGGCGAGCACGTGATGGCGCTGCTCGCCAAGATCCTCCTCGAGGACGCGCCCCGCGTCCGCGAAGCTCGCCCCGACGCGCCACGCGCGCTCGACGAGCTGGTCGCGCACATGACCTCGAAGGCGCCGGAGGCGCGGCCCGCGGACGGCGCCGCGGTGGCCGCCGCGCTCGCCTCGATGCACTCGCTCGACCGGCGCATCACCGTCGCCCCGGGCACCGTCCGCAGCCGGGCGCTCACCGCCGGCGAGCAGCGCCTCTACTGCGTCGTCCTCATCGCCCCGGGCGACCAAGATCCCGACGTGGCCGCGTCCGCGGCGGCCTCCGCAGGGCTGCCCGAGGCCGCGCTCGCCGAGGCGCTCGCGAGGTTCGAAGGGCGCGTCGAGCGCCTCGAGCACGGGCTCGTGGTGGCGCTCGCCGGCGTGGGGGCGGCGACCGATCAGGCCGCTCGCGCCGCGCGCTGCGCGCTCGCCGCCCGCGCCGCGGCGCCCGGCGCGACCGTCGCGCTCGCCACCGGCCGCGGGCTGTACTCGGAGCGCTGGCCGGTCGGCGAGGCGATCGATCGCGCCGCGCGCTTGCTCCGCTACCGCCCCGCGGCGCCAACCGTCGGAGCTCCGGCCGGGCCCGGAGATGCGCTGCCCGGCCCGCCCGCGGGCGTGCGCGTCGACGACGTCACCGCCGGCCTGCTCGATCCCCGCTTCGACGTGCGCGGCGATCGGGCGGGGCTCGTGCTGCTCGGCGAGCGCGAGGTCGGCGAGGGCGCGCGCACCCTCCTCGGCAGGGCCACGCCGTGCGTCGGGCGCGAGCGCGAGCTCGGCCTGCTCGCGGGGCTCTACGACGAGTGCGTCGCCGAGCCGATCGCGCGCGCGGTGGTCGTCACCGGCCCCGCCGGGGTCGGCAAGTCGCGCCTCCTCCACGAGCTCAGGGCCAGGCTCGCCGCGCGCGACGACGCGCCCGCCGTCTGGAGCGCGCGCGGCGATCCGATGAGCGCCGGGGCGCCGTTCGGCCTCCTCGGCCAGCTCCTCCGCGGCGCCGCCGGCATCCTCGGCGGCGAGCCGGCGCCCGTGCGACAGCAGAAGCTCCGCGCGCGCTGCTCGCGCCACCTCGCGGGCGAACGCCTCGCGCGCGTCGCCGAGTTCCTCTGCGAGCTCGTCGGCGCGCCGCTCGCGGACGACGCGGCCAGCGTGCAGCTCCGGACCGCCCGCCAGGATCCGATCCTCATGGGCGATCAGATGCGGCGCGCCTGGGAGGACCTGCTCTCCGCCGAGTGTGTCGAGCCGCTCGTGATCGTCCTCGAGGACCTGCACTGGGGCGATCTGCCGACCGTGAAGTTCATCGACGCGGCCTTGCAGACGCTGCACGAGCGGCCCCTGATGGTCCTGGCCTTCGCGCGCCCCGAGGTCCGCGCGGTGCTGCCGGGCCTCTGGGAGGCGCGCGCGGTCAGCGACATCCGCCTGGGCGAGCTCACCCGGCGCGCCGCCGAGAAGCTCGTCCGTCAGGTCCTCGGCGCGGCGGTGCCGGCGGAGACGGTGAGCCGGCTCTGCACCCAGGCCGCGGGCAACGCGTTCTACCTCGAGGAGCTCATCCGCGCGTCGGCCGAGGGCAAGGACCAGCTCCCCGGCACCGTGCTCGCCATGGTCCAGGCGCGCCTCGGCGCGTTCGAGGCCGATGCCCGCCGGGTGCTCCGCGCCGGCAGCGTCTTCGGCCAGGTGTTCTGGCGCGGCGGCGTGACCGCGCTCCTCGGCGGCGACGCCGAGCTGCCCGTGGACGCGTGGCTCGCCATGCTGGTCGAACGCGAGGTCGTCACCGCGCGTGACGGGTGCAAGTTCCCCGGCGAGCAGGAGTACTCCTTCCGCCACGCGCTCGTGCGCGACGCGGCGTACTCGCTGCTCACCGACGAGGACCGCGCGCTCGGTCACCGCCTCGCCGCCGCGTGGCTCGAGGCCGCCGGCGAGCCCGACGCCGCGACCCTCGCCGAGCACTTCGAGCGCGGCGGCGAGCCGGGCCGGGCGGTGCTCCGCTACCTCCAGGCCGCCGAGCAGTGCCTCCAGGGCAACGATCTCGCGGCCGCGATCGATCGCGCCGCGCGCGGGATCGCCTGCGGCGCCGAGGGCTCGGTCCTGGCCGCGCTCCGCCTCGTCCAGGCCGAGGCCCACCGCTGGCGCGGCGAGCTCGCCGACGCGGAGGCGATGGGGCTCCTCGCGATGCGGTCGTCTTCGCCGGGCAGCCCCGGGTGGTTCTCCGCCGCCGGCGAGGTCGTCTCGACCTTCGGCGCGCTCGGCAGCCACGAGCGCCTCGTCTCGCTCGTGCACGAGCTCGGCGAACACAGCGCAGGGGACGAGATGGGCTCCCCCGAGGCGATCGCCCTGGCGCGCGCCGCCAACCAGCTCCTCCTCGCCGGGCACCTCGATCTCGCCGACGCGCTGCTCCAGCGCGTCGACTCGGCGCTCGCGCACGAGCCGCTGGTGACGGCGCGCCTCTACCAGGCGCGCGCGCTCTGGGCGATGTTCCGCGGCGACGCCGGCGAGTGCCTGCGCCTCATGGAGGTCGCGGCGATCGCGTTCGAGCACGCCGGCGATCTCCGCAACGCCTGCACGCAGCAGGGCAACGTGGGCTTCGCCCACCTCGAGATCGGCCAGTACGCCGAGGCCGAGCGCGAGCTCGGGGCGGCGCTCGCCTCCGCCGAGCGCCAGCAGCTCGCCAACATCACCCTGGTCATCAAGCACAACCTCGGCCTCGCGCTGGCGCACCTCGGCCAGCTCGAAGAGGCCCGCCGCGTCGAGGCCGACGCTGCGGCCGCGTTCGCCGAGCAAGGCGACAAACGCATGGAGGGCGCGGCGCGCACGTACCTCTCCGCCATCCTCACGCTCGCCGGCGATCTCGACGCGGCCGAGCGCGAGGCGCGCGCCGCCGCCGAGCTCGTCGCTGCCGCTCCACCGACCCGCGCGTTCGCGATCGGCACCCTGGCGCGCGTGCGCCTGCGCCAGGGCGCGGCCGACGATGCGCTCGCGCTCGCGAGCGAGGCGATGGCGCTGCTCGAGGCGCTCGGCGGCGTCGAGGGGACCGAGTCGCTCATCCCGCTCGTCCACGCCGAGGCGCTCGCGGCCGTGGGGCGCGTCGAGGAGTCGCGCCTCGCCCTCGAGGCGGCGCGGGCCCGGCTGCTCGCCCGCGCCGACAAGATCAAGGACCCCGGCCGGCGGGCGAGCTTCCTCGAGCGTGTGCCCGAGAACGCCCGGACCATGTCGCTGTCTTCGGGGTGACGCCGCGCCGGCCGGCGCGGGCGCGCGTCGGTGCCCGCGGCGGAACAATCGGCAGGGCGGCGTCCGATCGCCGTTGAACGGCCGCTCGCCGATGTTAGGTTCAGACCTTCGGGTGTCGCGGCGCCGCCGCGACAGGCAAACGGTTGGTCGGGCCGCCAGCCATGCGCGACCACGCGGTCGCGTGGAGGCTCCCCGTGCCGCACCGCCCGTCTCCCCCCGCCAACTCGCCCGAGACCTGGCCGACCGCGCGCCGCGTGGCGGAGCGCGTCTTCGCGCCGATCGAGCGCTTCCTCCACGTCCAGGCCGCCAGCGGCATCCTCCTCCTCGCCGCCGCGGCCGCCGCGCTGTTCTGGGCGAACTCGCCGTGGGCGAGCTCGTACCAGGCGCTCTGGCACACGCCGATCGGTCTGGCCGTCGGCGGCTGGTCGGTGTCCGAGCCGCTCCATTTCTGGATCAACGACGGCCTGATGGTGATCTTCTTCTTCGTCGTCGGGCTCGAGATCCGCCGCGAGCTGCACGAGGGCGAGCTCTCGGACGCGCGCCGCGCGGCGCTGCCGGTCGCCGCCGCGCTCGGCGGGATGGTGATGCCGGCGCTGATCTTCATCGGCCTCAACGCCGCCGGTGCGACGCGGCGCGGCTGGGGCGTGCCGACCGCCACCGACATCGCCTTCGCCGTCGGCGTGCTCGCCCTCCTCGGCAAGCGGGTCCCGCCGGCGTTGCGCGTGATGCTCCTGGCGCTGGCGATCATCGACGACCTCGGCGCCATCGTCGTGATCGCGCTCTTCTACTCGTCCGGCGTGACGCTCTCCGGCCTCGCCATCGCGGCGGCCGGGAGCCTCGGCGTCGTGCTCATGCAGCGGCTCGGCGTGCGCCGCGCGGTGGCGTACGCCGTGCCCGGCGTGGTCGTGTGGATCGGATTCCTCCGCGCCGGGATCCACCCGACGATCGCGGGCGTGATCCTCGGGCTGCTCACGCCCGTGCGCTCGTGGTTCGGCGAGCAGGGCTTCCTGGCCGCGGCGCACGCCGCCATCGACGAGTTCCGCGGTCACGCCGAGCGGCGCGGGCACGGCGCCCACGATCTCGTCGGCCCGCTGCACCGCCTCCACCAGGCCCGCCGCGAGGCGCTGCCGCCGGTCGTTCGCGTCGAGGCGGCGCTTCACCCCTGGGTCGCTTACGGGATCATGCCGCTCTTCGCGTTCGCCAACGCCGGCGTCACCGTCGGTGGCCTCGATCTCGGCGATCCGTCGGCGAGGGCGGTCGTCCTCGGCGTCGTGCTCGGCCTCGTCCTCGGCAAGCCCGCGGGCATCATGCTCGCGAGCTTCCTCAGCGTGCGCCTCGGCGTCTGCGTGCTCCCGCGCGGCGTCGATTGGAAGGGGGTGCTCCTCGTCGGCTCGGTTGCCGGGATCGGCTTCACGATGGCGATCTTCATCGCCGGACTCGCGTTCCCCGGAGCGCCGGCGCTGGACGCGGCGAAGCTCGGGGTCCTGCTCGCTTCGGGCACGGCCGCGGTGCTGGGCACCATCCTCGGCAGAGCGGTCTTGCCCGCGGCGCCGGCGGGGGGCGCGGCGATGACGGTCACCGAGGCCGAAGCGTCGACCGAGCAGTGAGCCGAGCCCAGGCGCAATCCGCGTTCGCGGTCGCTCGAGCAGCTCAGCTGGGGTAGGCCGGTTGCGCCGGCGTCTGCACGGCCTTGTCGGTGAGCCAGCGGACGATGAGCAGCCAGCTCACGTATGCGGTGATGCGGATCAACATCGGCAGCGGGAACCCGGCGCCCAGCACTTTGAGGAGATCGAACATCCGGGCGATCTCCGCGACCTGCCAGACCAGCCTGTACAAGGTCGTGAGCAGGAACGTCGCCCACCACAGCGGCACGATGAAGCTCCGGTCGGAGCCCATCTTGCGGTCCCACGCCTCGCGCACCGTCAGGTAGGGGAGCACCAAGTTCCCGAACGGGATGAACCAGCCGCCGACCGCCATTCCGGGCGAATGGCGGGTCGGCCCTTCCTGGTGCAGGGCGACGAACACGCGGTAGATCCACACGAGGAACGCGATCGTCGCCGCAAACTGGAGCAGCGACTCGAGGCCGGTCAGCGCCGTGTGGACGACCATGGCGGACGGACCGCCCGACGCGACCCGGTGGACGACGAACGAGAGCACCGGCCAGCCGGCGCAGATCCCGAGCAGCGCGACCGCGGCGCCCGACGCGCTGCGGGCGGGCTCGTACGCGCCGATGGGCGCCATCGGCGCTCCGGTTCGAGGATAGGCGGCGTGCGGAGAGTAGGCGGGCTGCATGACGTGCGTCGTACGCGGCGGCGGCCGGGACCTTCCCGCGCCGGTGGCTCGCGTCGATGCCTCAAGCGAGCCGCGCCTCGAGCGCGCCCACCAGCATCCGGAGCTCGTCCCTCCGTGCCCTGGGCAGCCCTCCATCACGCCCGCACGCGTCGAGGAGGTCTTCGGCCATGAGGCGCCCCATCGCCGCCTCCTCGCTCGAGGGCTCGAGCGCGCGCGTCAGCTCGATGACGTTCTTCAGCGTCGCGGCGTCGGCGCGTCCGTGCTCACGGAACGCGAGCCGCGGCTCCGGGCGGGAGCACGTCTCGCGGACGAAGCGCTCCAGCCAGCGCGCGGTCGCCTCGATCTTCGCCCAGTCGAGGTGCTCGGGCGTGTCGTCGGGCGTGTGGTAGCGGCGGCTCCGGCCCGCCGTCAGGAAGACGAAGGGGACGCGGCGGCGCCAGAACGGGTCGTAATCCGACAGCGGCGGGATGATCTCGGCGTCGGCGGCCCGCACCACGAGCCCCGGCACCGCGCGCGCCAGCGACTCGACATGCGCGAGCGTGCCCTCGCTGCGCTCCGCACCCAGCGCGAAGAGCGATCGCGAGACCTCGTCCGGCAGGTCGGCTCCGGCGCCGAAGCCGTGGCCGACGAGGTCCATGCACACCATCAGGTCGATCGCGTCGAGCGGCACCGTGGGGTTTCGCGCGAAGTGCTGCGAGCCCATCGCGTCGCTGAGGAAGTACGGCGGCTCCTCGCCGTCGAACGCGGCGAGCACGACGCCGCGCCCCTCCGGCCTGCGCGCCGAGAGCGCGCGCCCGAGCTCGACCAGCACCGCGACGGCGGCGGCGTTGTCGTCCGCGCCCCAGAACACCTCGCGGCCGTGCCGCCCGAGGTGATCGTAGTGGGCGGCGACGAGCACCCAGCGGTCCGAGCCCGAGCCGGGGATCGTGGCGAGCACATTGGCCCCGTTGCACCGGGGCACCGGCTGAACGGCCGGATCGAGCGACGCGCGCCGGAGCGCCTCGACGATCGCGCCGCGGGCCGCGCGCCCCTCGGGCGTGCCTGGTGCGCGGCCAGCACACGGCTCGGAGCAGAGGACGTCGACGAGCGCGCGCATGGTGAGGCCGGACGGGAGGCGAGCGACAGCCTGACACGCCTGATGGCGCCCAGGTTGGGCGGCCCCCACTTGACCAATGTCAGCGGGAAGATCCGCTCCTGCCACACGTAGGACGTCCGGCGCTGCACATGCGCAGAGGAGAGATGAGATGCGCTTTTTCCTGACGGCCCCTGGGATCGCTTCGGTTTCGCTGGTCGCGCTGCTGACCGCGGCGTGCGGAGGAGGCGACAGCTCGAACGAGGGCACCACCGGCACGACGACGGGCGATGGCGGGGGCGGCACCACGACCTCCTCGTCGAGCGGCAACACCGGCGGTGGGGGCGGCGCCGGGGGCGCGGACGCGGTCTGCGGCGACGGCAACGTGGACGCCGGCGAGGCGTGCGACGACGGCGCCGGCAACGGCGACGACAAGGCCTGCAAGAGCGATTGCACGGCCCAGGCCTGCGGCGACGGCTTCGTCGGCCCGGGCGAGGCGTGCGACGACGGCGCCGACAACGGCGACGACAAGGCCTGCAAGAGCGATTGCACCGCCCAGGCCTGCGGCGACGGCTCGGTCGGGCCGGGGGAGGAGTGCGACGACGGCGCCGACAACGGCGACACCAACGCCTGCAAGAGCGACTGCACGGCCCAGGCCTGCGGCGATGGCTTCGTCGGCCCGGGCGAGGAGTGCGACGACGGCGCGGGCAACGGCAACGACAAGGCCTGCAAGAGCGACTGCACGAGCCAGGCGTGCGGCGACGGCTTCGTCGGTCCCGGCGAGGGCTGCGACGACGGCAACATGGTCGACAACGACGCCTGCTCCAACGCCTGCACGCTCGCGAGCTGCGGCGACGGGATCGCCCAGCCGGGCGAGGCGTGCGACGACGGCAACATGGTCAACACCGACGGCTGCACCAACGCGTGCACGCTGCCGGCGTGCGGCGACGGCTTCCAGCAGGCCGGCGAGGAGTGCGATCTCGGCGCGGCCAACTCGAACACCGGCGCGTGCAAGGCCAACTGCACGACCCAGAAGTGCGGCGACGGCTTCGTCGGCCCGGGCGAGGCGTGCGACGACGGCAACCTCCTCAACACCGACGCGTGCCTCGTCACCTGCGTGGCGGCGGCGTGCGGCGACGGCAACGTGCAGGCCGGCGTCGAGGCGTGCGACGACGGCAACCAGGTGAACGGCGACGGCTGCAACACCAACTGCGTCGCCTCCGGGTCGCCGGTGTGGACCCAGACGTTCAACAGCGCCACGAACCTCGACGACTACGCGAGCGCCGTGGCGGTCGATCCGTCGGGCAACATCGTCGTCGCCGGGACGACCACGGTCCCCGGCCAGGCCACCAACGCGTGGGTCCGGAAGTACAACCCCGACGGCTCGGTGCAGTGGACCGACACCTACAACGCGCCCGCGAACCTCGACGACGAGGCCTTCGGGATCGCCACCGACGTCGGCGGAAACGTCTTCGTCGTCGGCTACGAGAGCTACGCGGCCGCCGATCAGGACGTCTGGGTCCGCCGCTACGCGCCCAACGGGACGATGGTCTGGACCCAGTCGTTTACCAGCCCCAACGCCGCGATGGACATCGGCTACGGCATCGCCGTCGATCCGCAGGGCAACCCGCTCATCACCGGCAACCTCACCCTGGTGAACAACGGGAGCGACGTGTTCGTGGCCAAGCTCGCCGCGGCGACCGGCACGATCACCTGGTCGCAGACCTTCAACACCGGCCCGAACCTCAACGATCTCGGCTACGGCATCGCCTGCGACGCCAACGGCGACGCCGTCGTCGTCGGGGGCGCGGCGAACGGCTCGTTCTTCGACGTCTGGGTCCGCAAGTACGGCGGCGCCGCCGGCGCGACGCTCTGGACCCAGACCTACGGCTCGGCGCCCAACAACGACTTCGGCTTCGGCGTCGCCATGGACTCCGCGAACAACCCCATCGTCGGTGGGACCGAGTACGGCCCGGGGCAGGACTTCAACGACTGGGTCCGCAAGTACACGACGAACGGCGCCACGACCTGGACGCAGACCTACAACGGCGCGGCGAACGGCTCGGACTCGGTCTTCGCGGTCGACACCGACGCGTCGAACAACGTGGTCGCGGCCGGCCGCGAGACGGTCGCCGGCCAGGGGACCAACGTCTGGGTGCGCAAGTACAGCGCCGCCGGGGCGACGATGTGGACGCAGACGTATGGCGGGGCTTCGAACCTCGACGACTTCGCCGCGGGCGTCGCGGTCGACGCCAACGGCAACGCGGTCGTGGTCGGCAGCGAGACGGTGGCGGGCCAGGGCGCGAACGTCTGGATCCGCAAGTACGCGCCCTGAGCGTTCCCCGCATCGGGCTCTCCGCTCCACGCCGAGGACCTGCCCTACGGGCGGGTCCTCGGCGTCGTTCCATGTCGGCCAAGCGCGTCACGCCGTCGCGGGCACGAGGACGGCGGCGCCCGAGAACCGGCCGGCGCGGAGATCGTCGAGCGCTCGGCCTGCCGCCTCGAGCGGGTAGGGGTGCACCTCGGCGCGGATCGGGAGCTCGGCGGCGAGCGCGAGGAGCTCGTCGCCGTCGCGGCGCGTGAGGTTCGCGACCGACCGCAAGACGCGCTCGCCCCAGAGCAGCTCGTAGGGGAACGAGGGGATGTCGCTCATGTGGATCCCGCCGCAGACGACGGTACCGCCGCGGGCGACGGCGCGGAGCGCGAGCGGCACCAGCCCGCCGGCGGGCGCGAAGAGGATCGCCGCGTCGAGCTCCTCGGGGGCGGGCTCGGTCGAGTCGCCGGCCCACTCGGCCCCGAGATCGACGGCGAAGCGCTTCGCGGCGTCGTCGCCGGGCCGAACGAACGCGAAGACGCGCCGGCCCTGGTGCCGCGCGATCTGGGCGACGAGGTGCGCCGCGGCGCCGAACCCGTAGAGCCCGAGGCGCTCGGCGTCGCCCGCGAGCACGAGCGAGCGGTACCCGATGAGCCCCGCGCAGAGGAGCGGCGCCGCGGCCGCGTCGTCGTAGCGATCCGGGATGGCGAAGCAGAAGCGCTCGTCGGCGACCGTGTGCTCGGCGTAGCCGCCGTCGAGATCGTAGCCGGTGAAGCGCGCGGCGCCGCAGAGGTTCTCCCGCCCAGACCGGCAATAACGGCACACGCCGCAGGTCCAGCCGAGCCACGGGACGCCGACGCGCGCGCCCGCGGCGAACCGCCCCGCTCCCGGACCGGCGGCGATCACGCGCCCGACGATCTCGTGCCCGAGGACGAGCGGCAGCTTCGGGCGCGGGAGCTCGCCGTCGGCCACGTGGAGATCGGTCCTGCACACCCCGCAGGCGCCGACGCGGAGCAGGAGCTGGCCGTCGCCGGGCGCCGGGACGGGCAGGCGCGCCTCGCGGAGCGGCGCCCCCGGGGCGTCGAGGAGCATCGCCCGCGTGAAGGCCCCCGCAGGATCGACCGCGTGCGTCGAAGCGCCCATGCTCGGTTCTGTACCATCGGCCGGGCGCGCGCCCGTGCGCCAGTTGACGGCGCCCGCGGCGCCCGCTAGCTCGGATCCGTGCCCGCCGCGCTCGACGTCCTCCGCGCCCGCATCGAGGAGCACCTCGCGGCCGAGACCGGCGGCCGCGCCGTGGTGAAGGCGCTCGCTCCGCTCGGCGGCGGTGCGTGCCAGGACAACTACGAGGTGCGGGTCGATCTCGAGTCCGGCGCGCTCGCCGGCGACCGCCGCCTCGTGCTGCGCAGCGACGCGGTCCAGTCGCTCCCCGGCAGCATCGATCGCCGCCAGGAGTTCGAGGTCATCGTCGCCGCCGTGGCCGCCGGCGTGAAGACGCCCGCCGCGCGCTGGCTGGGCCGAGGCCTCGTCCGCGACGGCGCCTGGGCCTACTTCCTCGACTGGATCGACGGCGAGGCGATTGGACGCAAGGTGTTGCGCGATCCGGCGCTCGCCGAGGCGCGCGCCCGCCTCCCGGGCGAGCTCGCGGCGGTCCTCGCCCGCATCCACTCGATCACGCCCGAGGCCCCGCGCGGCGTCGGTTTGCCTCCGATCGCCGATCCCGCCGGCGCGGCCCTGCGCTTCGCCCGCCGGATGATGGACGCCCTGCCCGAGCCGCGCCCGGCGCTCGAGCTGGCGATGCGCTGGCTCGCCGATCACCTCCCCCCGAAGCGCGAGGTCACCCTGGTGCACGGCGACTTCCGGACCGGCAACCTCATGCTCACGCCGGCCGGCCTCACCGGCGTGCTCGACTGGGAGTTCGCCCACTGGGGCTCGCCGGCCGAGGATCTCGCCTGGATCGCGCTCCGCAACTGGCGCTTCGGCCAGAACGACCGCCCGATCGGCGGCTTCGCGGCGCGCGACGAGCTCTACCTTCCGTACGGCGAGGCGACCGGTCACGCCGTCGAGCGCCGCGAGGTCCACTTCTGGGAGGTGCTCGGCAACGTCCGCTGGGCGGCTGGCTGCGTGCTTCAGGGCGAGCGCTACCTGACGGCGGGGGAGCGCGACCTCGAGCTCATCGCCATCCCGCTGCGCGCCGCCGAGATGGAGCACGAGGCGCTGCGCCTCATCGAGAGGGGGCACTGATGCGCGAGCGTCCCGACAAGCCGGCGCTCCTCGAAGCGATCGCCGCCTTCCTCGAGAAAGAGGTGCGCCCCGCCGTGCCCGACGCCGCGCTCGGCTTCCGCGTGCTGGTGGCGGCGAACCTCGCGGCCGTCGCCGCGCGCGAGCTCCAGGGCGAGGACGAGCCGCTCGAGGCCGAGCTCGCGCGCCTCCGCGCGCTCTTGCCCGACGCCGCGGCGGCCAAGACGGTCGCGCCGTTCGCCAAGGACCACCGCTCCGCGATCGCGGCGCTGCGGCGCGAGCTGGCGCGGCGCATCCGCGAGGGCGAGATCCCCAGCGCGCGCGGCTCGGCGGTGTGGGATCACGTGCGCCGCACGGTGCGCGACGAGCTCCGGCTCACGAGCCCGCGCTTCGACGTCGACGCCGATCTCGACTGAAGAGGTGTCGGACAATCGTCCGCCCAACATGGCGCCTCTCGAGGCCCGAGGTCCGACGCCTCTTCAGTTCGGGGGCGCGGGGGGCGCGCCCCCCCCCGCCCCGGGGGGGGGGCCCGCGCCGGGGGGGGGGGGGGGGGCCGGGGGGG
>CAYJPW010000143.1:0-3079 GCA_964372055.1 uncultured Polyangiaceae bacterium | reverse complement strand
AAGCGCCCCCCCAACATGGCGCCCCTCGCGGCCGGAGGGCCGACGCCTCTTCTGTGGGGGGGGGGGGGGCCCCCCCCCCCCTCGCGACTGAAGGTCCGCCGGCGCCGTTCGGGCTCGGCGGCGCCTTCTCGTACGCTACGGTCATGTAGGGCAAGAACGCCTCGATCGGCACGCCGAGCCCGCGGCACCATGTCGCGTCCATCGCGCGGTACGCTGCGCCGAGCGCGAGGCGGCCCCAGGCCGACCGGCCGTCCCGGCCCCGCCGCTCGGCGCGCTCGAGCCACCGCGCCAGCGCGGCGCCGTCCGCCGACCCCCGACGCGTCCGCGTCGCGCCGCGGCGCCGGAGCACCCGATCGATCTCCCAGTAGGTGACGCCGTGGGTGTGGCCCAGCCGCTCCGCGCGGTCCGGGGTGAGGTTGCTCCACCAGCGCTTCGAGTGCGGTCCACCGGGCAACAACCCGTTGCCGGAGCCGCACACGATCACCAGCCCGCCCGGCTTCACCACGCGGTGCATCTCGTCGAGGAGCGCCGGCCGCGTCCGCCGGGGCACGTACTGCAGCACCGAGCTGCACACGGCCGCGTCGAAGCTGTCGTCCGCGAACGGAAGGCGGGTGGTGTCGGGAACGTGGCAGAGGCGCACGCGGTCGTCGACGCGGTGGGCCTTGGCGCGCCAGACACCGGCCTCGTAGTTCTTGGCGTTGGGCTCGGCGCCGATCACCTCGCGCACGCCGGCCTCGGCGAGCGCGACCGCGAGCCCCGCGGTGCCGGCGCCGACCTCGAGCACCGATTTGCCGGCGAGGGCGCAGTCGTCCACCAGGAACGGCACCGTGTTCTCGCGGTGGTGCTCGGCGAGGCCGAGCAGGTAGGCGCGGTCGTGGGCGGTCGCGGCCGCCGCCGTCGCGGCGTCGTCGAGGACGTCGGCGACGCCCGCGCCGCGGCTCACCAGGTCACAAAAGGTCGTCCATTCTCGCGTGCCGTAGCGCTCGTGCGGCCGTTCATCCATGGCCCGAGGACAGGCACCCGGTGTGCCGGGCCGCCGCCCCGCGGGGACGTCCGCGCCCGTCCGTCACATCCGGTCGGGCGCTTCGATCCCGAGGAGATCGAGCCCGCGCGCGAGCACGCGCGCGGTGAGGTCGGCGAGCGCGAGGCGCGAGCGCCGGACCTCGTCCGTCGGCGCCTTGAGGACGGGGCAGCGCTCGTAGAAGGTCGAGAACGCGGTCGCGATCGCGTAGAGCTGCGTGCAGAGCCGGTGCGGCTCGAGCGTCTCGGCGACCGCGGCCACGGCGCCGCCGAACCCGAGGAGCTCGAGCGCGAGCGCCTTCTCGGCGGGCTCGGCGATCGTCACGGCCGCGGCGTCGGCGGGCGAGAGCTCGATCTCGCCGCGCCGCAGGATCGATCGGATGCGGGCGTGCGCGTACTGAAGGTAGGGCGCGGTGTTGCCCTCGAAGGCGAGCATCCGGCCCCACTCGAAGACGTAGTCCTTGATCCGGTCGCTCGAGAGATCGGCGTACTTGACGGCGCCGACGCCGATCTTCCGGGCGACCTCGGCCCGCGTCGCGGGATCGAGCTCCGGGTTCTTCTCGGCGACGACGGCGAGGGCGCGCTCGACGGCCTCCTCGAGCAAGGAGAGGAGCTTCACGTTCTCGCCGCTCCGGCTCTTGAGCATCTTCTTGTCCTCGCCGAGCACCGATCCGAACGCGACGTGCTCCGCGCGCGCCGGCGGGACGAGCCAGCCCGCGAGGCGCGCCGCCTCGTACACCATGGCGAGGTGCTGCTGCTGCGGCGAGCCGACGACGTAGAGGAGGCGGGTCGCGCCGAGCGTGCCCGTTCGGTGGCGGACGGCCGCGAGATCCGTCGTCGCGTACCCGTAGCCGCCGTCCTGCTTGCGGACGATGAGCGGCAGCGGCTCGCCGCCTTTGCCGGTGAATCCGGGGACGAACACGCATTTCGCGCCCTCGCTGTCCCGGGCGAGCCCCTTCGCCTCGAGCTCGGCGACGACGCCGGCGAGCATGGGATTGTAGAAGCTCTCGCCGCAGATGTCGGCGTCGCCGAGGGTGACGCCGAGGCGCGCGTAGACCTCGCCGAAGTAGCGCTTGGACTCGTCGACGAGCCGGCGCCAGAGGGCGAGCGTGCGCTCGTCTCCGCCTTGCAGGAGCACGACGCGCTGGCGGGCGCGCTCGGCGAACGCCGGATCGCCGTCGAACTTGGCGCGCGCCGCGCGGTAGAAGGCGTTCAGGTCCTGGACCGACGCGTCGCCGGCGGCGTGCGCCTCGCCGAGGTCGACCAGGTGCTCGATGAGCATGCCGAAGGGCGTGCCCCAGTCGCCGAGGTGGTTCTGGCGGATCACCCGGTGGCCGAGCGCCTCGAGCACCCGCGCCAGGCAGTCGCCGAGGATCGTGCTGCGGAGGTGGCCGACGTGCATCTCCTTGGCGACGTTCGGCGCCGAGTAGTCGATCACGACCACCTCGGGCCGGGCCGCGCGCGCCAGCCCGAGGCGCTCGTCCGCGCCTGTCGCCGCGATCTCTCGGGCGAGGTAGCCCGGCCGGACGTCGAGGTTGATGAAGCCGGGGCCGGCGATGGCGACGCCCTCGCACACGTCCGCGACGTCGAGGTGGGCCACGATCGCCTCGGCGACCTCGCGCGGCTTCTTCCCGAGGCGCTTGGCGAGCGCCATGGCCGCGTTCGCCTGGTAGTCGGCGCGATCCGACCGGCGGAGGGCGGGGTCGAAGCCGGCGAGCTCCGGGCCGAACGCGGCGGCGATCGCCGCCGAGAGCCGGGGCGCGAGCGTGAGGAGGGGATCGGGCATGCGGCATCCTATACACCGGGCGCGGCGCCGGAGCCGGCGGGCCCGGTCCAGGCGGCCCGTCCGCGGGATCCGGGCGAGCCGGCGCGCGGAGCGGCTATGCTGGAACTCCCGAACCGGTCGGGTGTCTGCTCGAGGCCGGGCCCGTGGGCGAGAACTCATGCGCGACGATCGAGCCCCCAAGTCGAAGCGCACGGAGCTCTCCGCCCCCCGATCCGCCGTCGAGCCCAAGCGCGATCCGCATTCGCGGTCGCTCGAGCCCAAGCGCGATCCGCA
>CAYJPW010000142.1:19680-27741 GCA_964372055.1 uncultured Polyangiaceae bacterium | reverse complement strand
GCGGCGCGCCGCGTCCCGCGCCCGCGGCGGGCCCGCCGCTCGCCGCGGCGGCGCTGTGGCGGCGCGCGGTGCAGGGCGCGCGCGGCGATCGCCCCAACGTGCTCCTGCTCACGCTCGAGTCGGTGCCCGCCGGGCACCTGGGCTACGCCGGCTACGCGCGGCCGGTGACGCCGAACCTCGATCGGCTCGCGGCGCACAGCCTCCGGATGCGGCGGGCGTACACCAGCGCGACGCACTCGAACTACGCGCAGATGGCGATCCTCTCCTCGCTGTTCCCGCGGCGCGGCCGGGAGCTCGACATGTACGAGCGCCTCGACTACCCGCGCTTCCTCTTCCACGACCTGTTCCACGAGCTCGGCTACCGCACGGCGACGATCTCGAGCCAGGACGAGTCGTGGCAGGGCATGCGCCGCTTCGAGGACACCGGCACGCCCACGTTCTTCCGCGACGCCCGCGACGCGACCGGCCCGCGCATCGACATCGGCGCCGAGCTCGCCGTTCCGGATCAGGTGACGGCCGATCTCGCCGTCGGCTGGATCGGCGGCGCGCCGCGGCCCGCGGGCGCGCCGGGAGCGCGGCCCTGGGCGCTCTACGTCAACCTGCAGCTGACCCATTTCCCGTACCAGCTGCCCGACGGGGCGCGCGCTCGTTGGGCGCCCGCGGATCCGAGCGGCGAGTGGAACTTCCTCCGCTGGCCCGAGGACCAGCGCGAGGTGGTCCTGAACCGGTACGACAACGCCCTCGCCTACGTCGACGCGCAGGTCGGGCGCATCGAGCGCTGGCTGCGCGAGACGGGTCAGCTCGGCCGGACGCTCTGGGTCATCACCGCCGACCACGGCGAGTCGTTCCACGAGCACGGCGTCGTCACCCACGGCAAGACGCTGCGCGAGCCCGAGGCGCGGGTGCCGCTGCTCTTGCACTGGCCCGATCGCGTCGAGCCGGGCGACGTGCACGAGCCCGTCTCGAGCCTCGACGTCATGCCGACGATCGCCGAGCTCATCGGCATCCCGCCGCACCCGTCGTTCCAGGGGACGAGCTTCGCGCCCGGAGGGCCCGCGGCGGCGCGCGCGGGCGTGTTCATGAACATGCAGGGGTTCAACTTCGCCGAAGGCCTCGTCTGCTGGCCCTACAAGCTCACGGTCGATCGCATGAGCGGGCAGGTCGAGCTCTACGATCTCGACCGCGATCCCGGCGAGCTCGACGATCGGAGCGAGCGCGATCCCTCCGTGACGGCGCGCCTGGCCGAGGTGCTCGCGGCCCAGATGGAGGCGCAGGAGGCGTACCACCACCCTGCCGGCGCCGCGCGCGCCGAGCGCTTCGCGCCGCGCCTGCTCGCGTGCCCTGCGCTCTAGCGGGTGTCCCGCACGCCTCGAGCTCGCCGGCGAGCTTCGCTCACTTCTTCGGCTTCTGCCCGCAGCGCGTCGCGCACTCCTTGCCCTTGCCCTTGCAGGCGGCGAGGCAGCGGTCGCGATCCTCGGGCGTCGACGGCTCCCACGTCTCCTTCTCCACGGGCTCGGCCGCGCCGGCGTCGCCCGCCGCGGGCGAGTCGGTGAAGCGCTTGCACTCGTTGGTGGGGCTGCAGGCGTGGCCGGCCGGGCAATCGGCGTCGGAGCGGCACGCGACGCAGCGGAGCTCGTAGCAGAGCGGCGCGTTCTCCGCGGTGCTGCGGGACGCGCACTCGGCGTCCGACTTGCAGGCGGGGAAGCGCCCTCCGCCCGCGGTGCACGCGGGGACGACGGCCGCGAGGAGCAACCACAGCGTAACGAGACCGAGGGAGCGTGCGCGGGTCATGGGGCGCGCAGTCTCGCACGGTCGAGGCGCCGCCCGCACGCGCCAAGGACGGACTCGGTGTGTCCGCAGCGTGTGCCGAGCGCCCCACGATCCGACCTGCGCGCCCGGCGCTTCCGAACGGAGGTGCCCGGCCTTAGGCAACGAGCGTGAAGACGTACCGCACCATCGCCCTGGTCATCGCCGCCTCCCCGATGTTCGCCGTCTGGGCCTGTGCCAGCGGCGACGACGATCTAGGTCCGTCCAGCGTGAGCCGGGACACGACCGCGGATCCGGAGCCCGAGCCGGATCCCGGCGGGCCCGCGCAGCGTCCATGGACGCCGTCCGGCCGAGGCCCCGGGCGCTCCGGCGCCGACGCCCGCGACCTGGGCGCAGGCGCCGAAGGCGACCGGGATCCGAGCGGCGAGCGGAGCGCCTCGACGGATCCCGCCGAGGACCCGGGCTGCCGCGATGACGAGTGCTTCGCCGAGTGCGCGAACAAGGGCGTGCTCGGGATGTGCCTCGCCGGCGAGTGCCACTGCGACGAGCGAGACGACCCACCCATGCCCGGGCAAGGGAGCGACGGGCTCACCGCGCTCGATGCCGGGCTGCTGTCCGTCGACGCGGCGCTTCCCGATCTCGCGAGCCTCCCGCCCGCGCCGTCGGTCGAGGCGCCGCCGCCTCCGGCGCTCGACACCGGATCGCTCGGCTCGGGCGGCGGAAGCACCGGACGCGCAGACGGCGGCGCCCCGGCACCCCGCGTCGCGGGGAACGCCGTCGCGCCCAGGCCATCGGCGACGACTGCGCCGGCGCGCACCACGGGGCCTCGCGCCACCGAGCCCGCTGCGAGAGCGATCGCTCCGAGGCCGAGGGCGACCGGCGGCGAGGACCCCGCAGCGCCGCCGCCCGATCTCGGGCTCCGCGCACCCGGGGGCGGCACCTCGCCGGACGGCGACGCTCGCGGCGCCGACGCAGGTGCGCCTCGGGCGCTGCGTTGACGCGCGTCGGGCGGTCGCGCCGGAGCGCGGCCGCCCGATCGGAGCGGTCTCAGAGCTCGGAGGCGATCTTGCGGGCGTCCTCGAGGCCGGCGCGCTTGCGGCGCAGCTCCTCGAGCTGCGCCTTCGACTCGGTCACGAGATCGGCGGGAGCCCGCTCGGTGAACGACGCGATCTTCTTCTCGGTGGCGGCGATGTCCTTCTCCACCTTCTTGATCTCGCGCTCGATGCGGGCCGCCTCTTTGGCGCCCTCGACCAGGCCGACGAGGCACACCAGGATCTCGGTCTCGGCGGCGACGCTCATGACCGCGCCGCGCGGCCGGGCGGAGCCGCGGCGCTCGATGGTGGGCTCGCCCTGGGTGCGCACCAGCGTCTTCACCGCCCGCGCCTCGCTGCGCAGGAGCGACTCCATCCGGGCGTCGTCGCTGCGCAGCGTCAGCGGGACCTCGTCGCTCGGCTTGATCTCGTGCTCGCTGCGCACGGTCCTGGCGGCCGAGATCACCGCCTGGAGCGCGGCCATGTCGCGCTCGGCGGCGTCGTCGCGCACGCCCGTCGCGTCGCCGGGGTACGGCGAGAGCGCGAGCGAGCTCGGCCGGTCGGCGGGGCGCGGCACGCGCTGCCACAGCTCCTCGGTGATGAAGGGGATGAAGGGGTGCAGCGCCCGGAGGGCGGCCTCGATCACGTATGCGAGCGTGTCGCGCGTCTCGACGCGCCGCGACTCGGCCTCGAACCCCGAGGTGTCGGCGAACACCGGCTTGGAGAGCTCGAGGAACCAATCGCAGAGCTCGCCCCAGAAGAAGCGGTAGAGCGCGGCGGTCGCGTCGTCGAAGCGGAAGTCGTCGATGCCCGTGCGGGCCGCCTGCACCGCCGCGTGGAGGCGCGAGAGGATCCAGCGGTTCGCGAGCAGCGTCGCCTTGGGCGGCTCGTGATCGAGCGCGGCGCCCTCGACGTAGGGCAGGGCGAAGCGCACCGCGTTCCAGATCTTGTTCACGAAGTTGCGGTAGCCCTCGATCTTCTTCGGCGAGAGCGGGATGCGCTTGGCCTGCGGCGAGTAGGTGGCGAGCGTGAAGCGCAGCGCGTCGGCGCCGTAGGCGGCGAACCCCGAGCCCATCTGCGCGACCGACGGGTAGGCGCGCTTGAACTTCTTGAGCGCCTCGTCGTGCGGCGCGCCGGGCAGCGCCTTCTCGATCACCGTCTCGAAGCTCGCGCCCTGGATGAGGTCGAGGGGATCGATCACGTTCCCCTTCACCTTGCTCATCTTCTCGCCGGTCTCGTCGACCACGAGGCCGTGGAGCAAGACGCGCTTGAAGGGCGGCTCGCCCATGAAGTGGATGCCCATCATCATCATCCGGGCCACCCAGAAGAAGAGGATGTCGTAGCCGGTCTCGAGATCGCTCGCGGGGTAGAAGCGCTCGAGCTTGATGCTCGCGTCCGGCCAGCCGAGCGTCGCGAAGGGCCAGAGCCCGCTCGAGAACCAGGTGTCGAGCACGTCCTCGTCCTGCCGGATGGCCCCCGAGCCGCACTTGTCGCAGCGCGCGAGCGACTCGTCGCGCGTCACCGACACCGCCCCGCAGCCGTCGCAGTAGAACGCCGGGATGCGGTGACCCCACCAGAGCTGGCGCGAGATGCACCAGTCCAGGATGTTCGTCATCCAGTGCTCGTACGTCTTCGTCCACTCCTCGGGGATGATCTTGGTCCTGCCCTCGCGCACCGCGGCGAGCGCCGGCTCGGCGAGCGGCTGCATCTTCACGAACCACTGCGTCGAGATCATCGGCTCGACCACCGAGCCGGAGCGCTCGCTCTTGGGCAGGACCAGCTCGTGCGGCTTGCTCCCGCGGGTGAGGCCCTTCTCCTCGAGCGCCTTCTTCACCGCCTTGCGGGCCACGAACCGATCCATCCCCGCGAACGGGCCGCAGAGCGCGTTCATGGTCCCGTCCTTGTTCAGGATCGAGATCTCCTCGAGCTTGTGGCGCTTGCCGGTGGCGAAGTCGTTGAAGTCGTGGGCCGGCGTCACCTTGACCGCGCCGGTGCCGAACTTCGGGTCGACCAGGACCGCGTCGGTGATGATCGGGATGCGCCGGTCCACGAACGGGTGCTGCACGAACTTCCCGTGGAGGTGCGCGTAGCGCGGATCGTCGGGGTGCACCGCCACCGCCGTGTCGCCGAGCATCGTCTCGGGGCGCGTCGTCGCCACCACGATCTCGCCGCCGCCGCCCTCGACCGGGTAGGCGAACTCGAAGAGCTCGCCGGTCGCGGGCAGGTTCTCGACCTCGAGGTTCGAGAGCACCGTCTGCGCCTCGCAGTCCCAGTAGATGAGGCGCGTGTCGCGGTAGATGAGGCCCTCCTCGTAGAGGCGGCAGAAGGCCTCGCGCACCGCGCGCGACATGTCCGGGTCCATCGTGAACTTGGTCCGGTCCCAGTCGGCGCTGGCGCCCATCACGCGCTGCTGCTCGACGATGCGGCCGCCGCTCTGCGCCTTCCATTGCCAGACGCGCTCGAGGAACTTCTCGCGGCCGAGGTCGTGGCGGCTCAGCCCCTCGCGCTTGAGCTGGCGCTCCACCACCGTCTGGGTGGCGATGCCGGCGTGGTCGATCCCCGGGAGCCACAGGGTGTTGTGCCCGCACATGCGGTGGTAGCGGACGAGCACATCCTCGAGCGTGCAGGTCATCGCGTGCCCCATGTGCAGCGAGCCCGTCACGTTGGGCGGGGGCATCGGCAGGACGTACGTGGGCCGGTCGTCGCCGGGCGCGTCGCTCGCGGCGAAGACCTGTTGCTCGATCCAGTAGCTGTACCAGCGTGGCTCGACGTCCTTGGGATCGTACGCTTTGGCGAGTTCGCTCATGGGTGGCTCTGGCGGAAAGGGGGGACGTGGCCGTCTCTTGCCCTCACCCCTTACCCCCTCTCCCGCGGGGAGAGGGGGGATTCCTACAGGAACCGGACGTACGCCAGCCCCGTTCTCTGAAGGGACCGTCCATGGTGCCGGGCGCCTGCCTGGCGGAGCCCATGTTGGGCGGCAATTGACCCGACCGAAGCGAAGCGGAGGGCCGGCCCCCAAGTTGGGCGGCAATTGACCCGACCGAAGCGAAGCGGAGGGCGGGTGTCCGGGCGGCGAAGCCGACCGGCAATTGCCGGGGGGGTTTGGGGGCGGAGCCCCCATGTTGGGGCCTACTTGGTCAGCCGGGCGATCTCTTCCTTGATGATCGTCTCGGCCAGAACGGGCACGACCTCCCAGACGACGCGCTCGACCAGCTCGCGCGAGAGCGCGAGGACGGCGTCGACCTGGGCGGGGCTCAGGCCCATGCCCTCGAGCTTGCCCGCCATCTGACCGTTGACGTGGGCGGCCGCGACCGCGGCGGCCGGGCCCGCCGAGGCCGCCGGGGCCGGCGAGGTCGGCTTCTGCAGCGGCACGCCCGTGACCGGCGTCGGCGCCTGGGGCGCGTCGAGCCTGGCCGCGGGGGCAGGAGCCGGCCTGGCGGCGGCGGGGGCCGGCGCGGTGGGCGGGTGGGCGGGGCCTCCACCGACGGGCGGCTGGTAGATGAGCGTCTTGGCGCGCTGGGCGGCGGGCGCAGCCGTCGCCGCCGCCGGCGCGGCCGCCGCGGCCTGCGGAGTCGGCGCGTGCGGCTGGACGGCCGGCATCGCCGGGCGGGTCACCGTCTGCTGCAGCGGCGCGTGGGCCGCCGCAGCAGGCGCCGGCGCGGGGGCGGCCGCGGCCACGTCGCCGCGCGACTGCAGCAGCTTGCGGACCGTGTCGATCATCTGCTGCGTGTCGAACGGCTTGTCCATGTGGTCGTCGGCCTGCGCCGCGCCGCCCTTGGCCGCGTCGTAGGGGTTCTGCTTCGACGACAGGATGAGGACCGGGGTGCCGGGCGACGCCTGCTTGATCGCTTTGCAGAGGTCGTAGCCGTTCTTCGGCTCGAGGGTGACGTCGGCGATGACGAGGTCGGGTTTGCTCGCCTTCAAGGCGGTGAGCGCCGCGTCCGGGCTGCTGGCCGTGACGACGTTGAAGTCCGAGCCCGTGAAGGTGATCTCGAGGACCTTGCGCATGGTCACGCTGTCGTCGACGGCGAGAAGGGTGCTAGCCACGAATGTCTCCTGGAGTGGACCGGCGGGTAGACGGCGTCCGGCGCTGCGCGGATCATCCGACCCTGGCGTCGATCATGTCAACATCTGGGCTCATTTTAACGTTGGCCCACCCGCTCCACCCCCGCCCATGACCCCTTCTTCCCGTCCCCCCGCCCCCCGCCCGCCCCCTCGAACCGGCCCTTTGCCGGCCGGCGCGGCGTCCTTTCGCGTCCCCGACGAGCTCCATGCGCGGCCGCTCGACGGCGTGGTTCGCGCGCTCACCGGCGCCTCGTGGTCCGAGGCGCGGGGCTTCATCGAGACCGGCAAGATCCGGGTGGCGGGGGAGGTGGTGACCGAGACGACGCGCAAGGTCCGGAAGGGCGACCGCGTCGATCTCGATCCGCGCGCGCCGCGCCCGAAGGTGGCGCAGGCGAAGGAGCTCGAGAAGGAGCTCCTGGTCCACGCGGACGCGTCGGTCGTGGTCGTGAACAAGCCGGCCGGCATCAGCACGGTGGCCTTCGACGAGGAGGAGGCGCGGGGATCGGTGACGCTCGACACCCTGGTGCGCGACCTGCTCACCAAGCGCGACGCGCGCGCGGGGCGGTCCGGCTCCGGCTCGGGCCGCCGGGCGCCGCTCGGGGTGGTCCAGCGGCTCGACAAGGCCACGAGCGGCCTGCTCGTGTTCGCCCGCACCGTGGCCGCCAAGAAGCACCTCGGCCACCAGCTCCGCGAGCACACGGTCCACCGCGTCTACCTCGCCATCGCGCACGGCGACGTCCGCGCGACGACGATGCGCTCGCACCTCGTCGCCGATCGCGGCGACGGCCTGCGCGGCTCCGCCGACGACGAGGGCCGCCTCGCCATCACGCACGTCACGCCGGTCGAGCGCCTGAAGGGCGCGACGCTCTGCGCCTGCCGCCTCGAGACGGGGCGCACGCACCAGATCCGCATCCACCTCTCCGAGGCGGGCCACCCGCTCGTCGGCGAGCGCGTCTACGTCCGCCGCTACGCGGGGCCCGTCATCCCGGCGCCCCGGCTCATGCTCCACGCGGCCGAGCTCGGCTTCGAGCACCCCGGCGACGGACGGCCGATGCTCTTCAAGCAGGCCCCGCCGGCCGACTTCCTCGAGGTGCTGGCGCGCCTGCGCTGAAGAGGTGTCGGACATTCGTCCGACCAAGGGCTCTCGAGGCCCGAGGTCCGACGCCTCTTCAGCTCCGGGGGCGCGGGGCAGAGCCCC
>CAYJPW010000142.1:0-19670 GCA_964372055.1 uncultured Polyangiaceae bacterium | reverse complement strand
CTCCCTGCCCCCCCCCCCCCCCCCCGCGCCCCGCGCCCCCCCCCCTTCCCCCGGGGGGGGGGGGGGGGCCCCCCCCCCCCCCTCGAGACCGAGGGCCCCGCTCCGCCGCTCAGGCTCCGAGCCAGGCGCGGGCGTGCGCGAGGATCTGCGCGTTGTCCGGCAGCTCGAGGAAGCTCTGCCGGAGCGCCGGCTCGTCGATCCTGTCGGCGTAGCCGAGGACGCTGCTCCTCGCCGCGGCGATGACCGCGCGCGCGCCGGCGTGATCGCCGGTCGCGGCCAGCGCCTCCGCGTGGGCCAGCCGCACCACCGACTCGCCGTCCGAGATGCGGCCCAGCCGTTCCAGGATCGCCGCGGCCTCGCGCGCGGGCTCGAGGGCCTCCGGCGGGCGACCGGCCGCGAGGAGCGCCGCCGCGAGCATCCCCAGGAGGTGCGCGCGGGGCTCGGGCAGCTCGGTGACCGCGAGCCCGGCGCGCGCGTGGCGCTCGGCGGCCTCGGGATCGCCGGCGAACATCGCGATGCGGGCGAGGTACGCCGCTGCCGCGCCGGCGATCCGCACGTCACCGAGGGCGGTCAGCCCGGCGAGCGCGGCCTCTTCCAGGGCCAAGCCTTCCTGCACGGCGCCGCGGTGGGCCAGCACGAGGCCGAGGTTGTGGCGCGCGGTGCAGAGGACGTGCTTGAGCATGAGCCGCTCGGCGACGGCGATGGCCTCGCGCAGCACCTCCTCGGCGCGCTCGAAGGCCCCCACCTCCATGAACGCGAACCCGAGCCCCACGCTGTGATAGGCGACCTCGCGCTGGTGGCCGGCGGCGGTGAAGCTCATCACGCTCTGCTCCTCGAAGCGGAGGCTCCGCGCCGGCGATCCGCGGTAGTGCGCCTGCCACGAGCGAGCGTGCTGCACGTGCGCCATCGCCACCGGGTCGCCGGCGCCGAGGGCGTCGTGGCGGTCGACGAGATCGAGCAGCGTGTCGGCGTCCTCGCGCCGGCCCACGACGAAGAGCGCGGAGGCGAGGCGAGCCCAGGCGGCGAGCGCCTCGGGGATGGGATCGATGGCCTTCGCCTGCTCGTAGAGGTTCGCGAGATCGGCGCGCAGCAGGAGCTTCGCCGCGCCCACGGTGAGGTCGCCCGCGGCGCGGCACCAGGCGGGGCCGCCGCGCGGGAGCTCGCGCAGCGCCTGCTTCGCGCGCGCCACCGCGGTCGAGTGATCGCCGGGCCAGGAGTGCGCCTCGGCCTGGATGCGGCGCAGGGAGCCCAGCGTCTCGCCTTCTGCGCCGAGCGCGATGGCGCGCTCGGCGCGATCGATCGCGGCGGGGAAGTCGTTGCCGGCGAGCGCCTGCTCGGCGGCGCGGCGCCAGCAGGCGAGCGCGCGCGCCGGCGCGTTGCCGCGCTCGAAGTGCTCGGCGAGCAGCACGGCGTCGACCTCGCCGGCCGCCTCCAGCCACTCGCCCGCGAGGCGGTGGCCGAGCGCGCGATCGGCGTCGGTGAGCATGCCGTACGCGGCGTCGCGGACGAGGCCGTGCTGGAAGGTGAGCTCGCGCTGGCCGGGGAACTTGCCGGCGCCGTGCGGCGCCAGGATCTCGCGCTCGCAGAGCTCGGCGATCCAGTCGCGCAGCTCGGTGGTGCGCTGCGCCCCGCCGGTGAGGGCGAGGACGCCCGCCTCCCAGAAGACCTCGCCGAAGATGCTCGCCGCCCGGAGGACGCGCCTGGCCTCGGGCTCGAGCCCGTCGAGGCGCGACTCGACCACCGCGAGGACGGTGCGGGGCATCTCCTCGGCCCGCCCCGCCGCCACGGCGCGCATCAGCTCCTCGAGGAAGAAGGCGTTGCCGCCGGCGCGCTCGACGACCCGCGCGACCGTCGCGTCGGGGACCCCGGGGCCGAGGACCTCGCGCACGAGCTTCTCGCTCGTCTTCTTGGAGAGCTCGCGCAGCCGGATCTCCTGCGAGGCGCGCTCGCCCCAGAGGGAGGGGAAGAGATCCTCGACCTCGGGGCGCGCCAGCGCGACGACCATGACGGGGCGGTCGCGCAGGTTGCGGAGGACCGCGTCGACGAGGTGGACCGAGGGCGCGTCGCCCCACTGCAGATCGTCGAGCACGAGCAGGAGCGGCTGGGCCTCGGTCTCGGCGGCGCAGAGCTCCTCGAAGGCGCGGCGGATCTGGTCGCCGAGGAGCATCGGGTCGGCGCGCGCGGCGCGGAGCTGGACGTCGTGCTCGTCCGGGAAGGGCGCGCCCACGAGCTCGCCGAGGAACGCGGCGACGCGCTCGGCCTCGCCCGCGGGCACGTGGCGCTGCACGCGCGCCGAGAGCTTCTGGCGGCGGACGTGGAGAGGCTCGCCCTCGCGGATGCCCGCCTCGCGCCGGAGGGCGCCGGCGATGAGCGCGAAGGGCGAGCCCGCGCCGACGGCGTCGCCGCGCCCGGACCAGATCGAGACGGCGCCGCCCTTCGCCCCAATGCGGTCGAGCATCTCCTGACGCAGTCGCGATTTGCCGTAGCCCGGCGGCGCCGTCACCACCACGGCCCGCGCGACCGGCTCGGAGACGCACTCGTCGAAGACGCCGGTGAGGACGCCGAGCTCGCGCTCGCGCCCGACGCAGGGCGTCACCTTGCCGAGCACCTTGCGCGCCGCCCCGACCTCGACGCGCTCGCCGCGGAGATCGAGGCCGCTCGCGTCGCCGCCGATGTCGAAGCGCGCGTCGAGCAGGCCCGCGGTGACCTCGTCGACGCGCACCGGCAGGACGCCCAGCCTGAAACCGCCCAGCGTCCCCCGCCCGAGAGCGGCCGGCGCGTCGAGCAGGTGCGCGGCGCGATCGATCACCTCGCCCACCGGGAAGCGGCCGGTCACCATGCCGCGGCCCATCGCCAGCGCCATCGGTCGATCGGGCACGAGCGCCCGGAGCGCGAGCGCGCAGCGCGCCGCCTGCACCGCCTGATCGGTGGCCGCCTGCGGGCTCCGGCCGGCGCGGCCGAGCGTGACGACGAGCGAGCCGTCGACGAGCACCTCGAGCCGGCCGCCGTGCCGCGACACGGCCTCGCGCAGGCGCTCCTGCGCGTCGCTCGGCGGCGCCACCTCGAGCGTCGGCGCGACGGCGACCGGCCCGCCCGGCGCCGCGGCCGGGCCGGGCGGCGGCGCGGCCAAGACGACGCACACGAGCCGCTGCTCGCCGACCGTGAGCGACGCGGGCGGCCTGCTCGGGACCGCGCGCGGCGCGTCCGCGAGGTCGAGGCGCGAGAGCTCGGCCAGCACCCGCGTCGCGTCGGCGGGCCGGCCCGCGCGGTCCTTGTCGAGCATCCGCGCGACGAGGTCGTCGAGCGCGGCGGGCAGCTCGCTGACGAGCTCGCTCACGCGCGGCGCCTCCTCGAGGAGGATCTTGGCGAGGAGCGCCATCACGTGCTCGCCGAGGAACGCCGGGCGGCCGGTGAGGCACTCGAAGAGGACGCACCCGAGCGAGAAGACGTCGGCGCGCGCGTCGATCGTGTCGGATCCGCGGGCCTGCTCGGGCGCCATGTACCCGGGCGTGCCGATCATCGCGCCCGACACGGTGAGCGCCGCCGAGGTCCGCACGCTCTTCGCGACCCCGAAGTCGAGGATCTTGACCTTGTGGATGTCGCGATCGACGAGGAACAGGTTGGACGGCTTGATGTCGCGGTGGAGGACGCCGCGCGCGTGGGCGACGGCGAGCGCCTGGGCGACGCGGCTCGCCAGCGCCACGCTCTCGCCGGGCGTGAGGCCCTCGCGGGCGAGGCGCGCGGCGAGGTCCTCGCCCTCGAGCCACTCCATGACCAGGAAGGGCTCCCCCGCGGCGCTGATCCCGTCGGCGACGTGGCGCACGATCGCGGGGTGATCGAGGGCCGCGAGGAGGCGGGCCTCACGGGCGAAGCGCGCCGCCTCGCGCTCGCCGTGGCCGGCGAGGGACTTCACCGCCACGCGCTCGCCGGAGGCCCGGTCGCGCGCCAGGAACACGGACGCCATCCCGCCCGAGCCCGCGAGGCGCTCGATCTCGAACCGCCCAAGGACGAGATCCCCCGGATGCATGGTCCCTCCGCGACAACGCCCGGAGGGCGCCGCCGCTTTCGCCTACTTCCCTTTGGTGAGCGCCTCGCTCATGGCGGCGGCGGTGGCGTCGACCAGCGGCATCACCTTCGCGTAATCCATCCGCGTCGGGCCGAGGACGCCGACGGCGCCGGCGAGCCGCCCGTGGTCGGTGTAGGGCGCGACCACGAGGCTGAGATCGCTGTCGCCCAGGCCCTCGGCCTCGCTGCCCACGAACACGGTGACCGCGCCGGCGGCCAGCGTCTTGTCGAGCAGCCGCACCAGCTCCTCGCGCTCCTCGAGGGCGCGCATCACCTTCTTGAGCCGATCCGGGTCCGCGTACTCGGGCAGGTCCATGAGCCGCGCCTGCCCCTCGATGACGAGGTCGCTCTTGCGGGAGAGATCGGTGGTCGCCAGGCTGCCGAGCTCGAAGGCGCGCCGCCGGAGGGCGTCGACGGCGAGCCGATCGTCGGCGAGGCGGCGGGCGAAGAGATCGCGCACCTCGCCGAGCGAGCGGCCCTCGATCACGTCGCCGAGCAGCTCGTGCACGCGCGAGAGCTCCGTCTCCGAGATCGAGGCCTCGATGCCGATGAACCGGTTCTCGACCGAACCGTCGTTGAAGACCAGGACCGCGAGGAGCTGGCCCGGCCGCGTCGGGATGAAGCGCAGCTGCGAGAGCGCCCGGAGCTCGGTCTTGGGGGCGGCGAGGACGGCGGCGGCGCCCGAGAGCTCCGAGAGGAGGCGCCCGGTCTCGCGCAGCGGATCGTCCGCGACGGCGTAGATCTCGGCGAAGCGCGCGCCCATCCGCGCCTGCTCCTCGGGCGAGACGCTGCGCACCTCGACCAGGGTGTCGATGAAGAGCCGCAGCGCCTTGTCGGTCGGGATGCGTCCGGCGGAGGTGTGCGGCTGCTTGAGGTAGCCGGCCTCCTCGAGGTCGGACAGGACGTTGCGGATCGACGCGGCCGACAGATCGAGCCCGTACTTGCGCGCGAGGGTGCGGCTGCCCACCGGATCGCCCGTGGCGATGAACTCGGTCACGCAGGCGAAGAGGATCTTCCTGGAACGGTTGGAGAGCTCGCTCACGGCAGAGGTCTGCGATCGGAGGCCGGTCGACCCCGCGAAGACACGACGATCTTAGACCGCGGGGAGAGCCCGTTCAAATCGACCGCCGAGGATCGAGCTCCCCGGGCCCGGCGGCGCCGAGCCCGCGGCGACGAAGCCCGCCGGACGGCGCCGCCTTTGCCCCTCCGGCAGAGGCCGGGTTATATGGAAAGGCATGCGCCGGGCAGCCTGCATCGCCCTCACCGTCGCGGCCGCGGCGCTCCTGCCGGGCTCGGCGCTGGCGCACGGGAAGGGCAGGGCCAAGTTCCACCCCGACTGGGCCAGCCACCCGTCGACCCGCTACGGCGCGATGACCGCGCCGCAGTGCGTGGCCGAGCTCACCCGGCGTGGGGTCGCGTTCACCCCGGTCGAGGACGCGCTCGGCGTGCTCGCCCCGGTGCGGCTGCCGCGCGGCGTGGGCGGCGTCACTTATCGGACCGCGGTGCCGGAGGTGCAGCGGGCCACGAGCCCGTTCGACGTCTTCGACTGCCGCCTGGTCCTGGCGCTCTCCGACTTCAGCAAGATCCTCGTCACCCACGACATCGACGAGGTGGTGATGTTCTCGGCCTGGCGGCCGCCGGCGAAGCGGTTCTGGCCCGCCGGAAAGGTCGGCACCCGGCACCCGGGCGCGCTCGCGATCGACGCGGCCAAGTTCGGCAAGCGCCTCGCGCCCGGCGAGGATCCGAAGCAGCGCGTCTGGCTCGAGGTGCTCGGCGACTTCCACGGCACCCTCGGGGCGCCGGCCTGCGGCGCAGGCGCCGCCGCCCCGACGCAGGACTCGCCGGCGGCGCGCGAGCTGCGCTCGATCGTGTGCGAGACCGCCGACCAGCACCTCTTCACCTCGATCCTCACCCCGAACTTCAACCGCGCGCACGCGAACCACTTCCACCTCGAGGTGACCCCGGGGGTGAAGTGGTTCCTGATGCTGTAGAGCGGACCGGCGTCATCGCGCCTCGCTGCTCGAGGCGCGAAGATCGTGCTCTCGCGCCTGCGCGAGGGGGTGGAGCGCCGCGCCCCAGCGTCCAACAGAAAGCGGGGGCGCCCCGCGCCGGTTTGGCTATGTTAGCTCGCGTGTTGAGACCCCGAAGGACGGAAGATCGCCGCGCCGCGAAGCGCCCGGCGGTCGCGAAGGCATCGCTCGTGCTCGCCGTGATGGTCCTGGCGATCTCCTTCGCCGGCTGCCCCTGCCTCGGGGCGGTGACCGACGCCAGCCCGGGGCTGCGCTGGTGGCTGTTCTCGAACTTCGGCGCCCAGAAGATCTGCCCCGAGATGCTCAAGCGCGGCGTCTCCCTCCGGCTGCAGGACCGCGCGCCCGCGATCGGGCGGTTCTTCCCGATGCAGTGCAGCTACCAGGTCGACGACGCGCGCCAGACGGTCACCGTGCACTTCGCCGGCACCGGCTACGGCTACATGCTCCCGGCCAAGCGCATCGGCTTCTCGGCGACGGGCTCGATCGAGTACCGCGCCGACTTCCAGATCGCCGGCGACGACGTCTACGTCTGGGGCAAGCTCAACCGCATCGTCCAGGGCCCGAACTTCCAGCTCGGCTACGTGGAGAGCCCGCTGCTCGACGCGGCGACCGCGTTCACGCCGCTCGGGAGCCTCGCCAACTTCTTCGGCAACCAGATCGTCGCCGGCGAGCTCACCCGCGGCTTCACCGTCGTGCACAACGCCGACAAGGGCAACGACTTCGCGCTCGGCCTGCTCTTCCCTCCGCAGAAGCCGCACCACCCCTTCGACGTCAGCGAGTCCGAGCGCTTCACCTTCGCCAACGAGACGGTCGACGTCGAGACGCAGCAGCGCGACTACCTCGGGCCCTTCGAGGTGACCGACTCCGGCCAGGCGCTCTACCTCCAGATCAGCGTCACCGGCACGCCCGTCGACGTCATGATCGTCAACAAGCCCGTCGGCGATCTCTGGCGCGACGCGTACCAGACCGGCAAGCCGCTCGGGCCTCCGCCGGGGCCGGTGCTCGCCGGCGGCCCGCTCAACCCGGGGCCGATCGAGACGCGGCGCTACCCGTTGCCGCCCGGCATCTATTACGTGGTGATCGACAACACCAGCGCGGCGGGCCTGGTGTCGCCGCCCGGACCGTCGCTCTTCAACCCGCTCGGGGGCGGGCTCGCGGCGCGCGTCAGCTACGTCGCCCAGGTGGGTGACTGAAGAGGGGTCGGACGTTCGTCCGAGCAACGCCGCTCGAGGCACGAGGTCCGACGCTTCTTCAGCCCGGGGGTGCGGGGGCAGAGCCCCCGCTCGCGACTGAAGAGGTGTCGGACCTTCGTCCGAACGACGCCGCTCGACGCCCGAGGTCCGATGGCTCTTCAGTCCGGGGTGCGGGGGCAGAGCCCGCGGGCAACCGAGAAGGGCCGCTCAGGAGACCGGCGCCTTGGCGCGGCACTCGGCGCAGGTGCCGTACATCTCGTGCTTGTGCGAGGTGATCTCGAAGCCGTGGCGGGCCGCGACCTCCTCCTGCAAGGCCTCGATGCGCGGCTCCTCGAACTCGGTGATGCGGCCGCACGACACGCAGATGAGGTGGTCGTGGTGGGTGTCGGCCTCGTCGGCGACCTCGTAGCGCGAGAGCCCATCGCCGAAGCGGCGCTCCGAGGCGACGCCGCACTCGGCGAGCAGCTTGAGCGTGCGGTAGACGGTCGCGTACCCGATGCCGCGATCGCGCGAGCGGACCTCGGCGAGCAGGTCCTCGATGGTCACGTGCGGCGATCCCTCGAAGAAGGTGTCGACGATGAGCCGGCGCTGAGCCGTCGAGCGCAGGCCCTTCTTGGCCATGTAGGTCTGGAGGCGGGCCCGCAGGCGCTCGAGCGTCTCCTTGTTGGTGGCTTCCTGGCCCACGCCATCCCCTCTCGCAGGCCGCGCCGCGCGGCTCCGACGGCGCTTGCCGTCCGTCATTTATCCCGTCGGCTCGCCGGCCCGTCAAGGCCGCGAGGCCGCGCGGCGGCCGGTGACGTCTTCCAGCGGCCGCGCCCCGGCGCGGCACCCGCGGAGAGACGCTCTCCCGCGCGCGAGCGCCGGCGCGACGGCCGGCAGCGACCAGGCAGGCCAGGCGCGCCGAGCCGTCGAGCAGCCTCGCGGGGCGCGAAGCGCGCGCATGCGTCCCGCACCGGCGAGGCCGCCGGGGCGTGCGCCGCGCCATCGATCGCCGGTCGTCTGTCTGCGACGGGTGCCGCAGCGGCGCACGCACGCTTCGGCCGCGCCTGGTAGGATGCGCCCGGCCGGATGCCCGACGAGACGAAACCCCACCACGAGCCGGCCTCGCGCTCGCTGCCCGACCTCGTGATCCACGTGCGCCGCATCCACCGGCGCGATCTCAACCGGGTGTGGGAGTTCCTCAAGCTCGTGTTCCGCGACGTGAACCGCGAGACCGTCGAGTACCAGCGCCCGCGCTCGAAGCGCCGCTTCGCCGACGTCTACGAGGAGGAGGGCGTCGAGCAGCTCGTCTTCGAGGTGAGGAACGGCGACGAGGCCGAGATCGTCGGCTACGCCGAGTGCGCGTTCGAGATCACCGGCACCGACAACTGGATGAACGAGCGCTACTTCGACAAGCGCGACATGCGCCCGCTCTTCGTCGAGGAGCTCGCGGTGCACCCGGGCTACCAGGGGCGCGGCATCGGTCTCTTCATCCTCGACCAGATCGAGCATTTGGCGCGGGTGCGAGGCTGCACGCACCTCGTCCTCGAGGTCGCCGAGAACAACGCGCACGCGCTCAAGTTCTACCGCAGCCGCAGCTTCTACAAGCTCGACGCCGCCGTCTTCCTGGCGAAGAAGGTGCCCGTCGAGGCCGAGCTGCTCCCGCCGCGGCGCCTTCGCAAGCCGCGCGCGAAGGCGTCGACGTAGCCCGTCACCTCGCGCGATCGGATCCCGCCCGTCGGGACCGTCACGAGGCGCGAGCGGCCTTGGTCTTGCGCAGCCAGCGGCGGCGCACCGAGCGCGCCAGGGCGGCGAGGCGGAGCGGCGCTTCGAGGAGGTCGACCTTGGCGGCGCGCGGCAGCGCCTTGATCGCGAGCTCGAGGCGCAGCGCGTCGCCGTGGGTCGCGCAGCGGCGCTTGGCGCGGAGCTCGAGCGGCGCGCGACCGCGCGTGTAGCGCGCTCCCTTGCCGGTATTGTGGGCGGCGAGGCGCGCGGCCACGTCGCGGGCGACGCCGGTGTAGAGCGTGCCGTCGCGGCATCGGGCGATGTAGACGAACCACATCGGCTGCCTCGACTGCTACCTGCCGCCCGGCGGCGGCACGAGGACGCGGAGCTGGTGGAGCGCGAGGAGCATGGCCTCGGGCACGTCGATCCCGGCGTCGCGGAGGAGCCGGGCGCGGACCTCGGCCACCGTCTCGTTCGGCCCGAGCTCGCCGAGCACCTCGTGGAGATCGTGGGTGAGCAGCACCGGCTCGTACTTGCTGTAGGTCGTGCAGAGGACCCCGTCCGGTCCGGGCTGGAGCGACGCGTCGGGAGCGAGCATCAGCCGCTCGGGCAGCTGCGGCGCGGTCGCCTGGCGGTGGCTGGCGATCATCGTCGCGAGCTCGGGCGCGCCGGCGCCGACGGCACGCTGGAGGTCGGCCGCGCCGAGCGCGGACACCGCGTCGTAGCAGGCGAGGTAGAGCTCCTCCTCGCGGCCCGTCCACGCGCCCCACGTCGACGCGTACCCGTCCGGCGGGCGCTCCTCGAGCTCGTCGATGGACAGCGCGCCGGCCGGCCCTGGGGGCGGCTCGACCAGCTCCGGGGCCACGCTCCCGACCGCGAGCTCGGTGAGGCGGCGCTCGACGAGGCGCAGGTAGCCGCCGAGGCTCCGCCAGAAGGTGCGGCCGTCGGCGCCGGCGACGTACTTGCAGAAGAAGGTGCTGCAGTCGGCCTCACGGTGGCGCCAGATGGTGCAGAGCCCGCCCTCGTCCTCGTAGTACGGGCAGAGCAGCGCGCGCGAGCGCCCGAAGCTCGCCTCGCGCGAGGCCTCGAGCAAGAGGCCGTACTTCTTCGGCGGCGCGAGCCACCGCGGCGTCACGCCGACGCGCGAGGCGATGCGCGCGCGGACGCGTCGCCGGCCCTCGGACATGTCGGCGCGCTCGTCGCGGAGGATCGCGCCGACGAGGTAGCTCGGCAGCCGGGGATGGTAGGTGCAGCACTTCGTGTCGGGGCGAAAGAAGACGACGCCGGGCGCGGCCGGCCGCTCGGCGGTGGGGCACATGGCGCAGCTCGCGCACGTCGCTTTGGTCTCCTCGGGCGCGACCGTGTCGAAGAACGGCGGGAGCAGGGCGCCGTAGATCGCCGGGAGCATCTCGCGGAGGGTCTCGGTCATCGGGCAGAGTCTAGTGTCCCGGCTCCGAAGCGCGTCGACGATTTCGCCGCGGCCGCGGCGGCGGGGCGCTACCCGCCCGCGGTGCGCCGGCCGGCGCGCGCCAGCGGCGCTTCGGCGATCTCCCCCTCGGCGGCGGCCTCGAGTGCAGCGCGCAGATCGGCGTCGACCGAGGCTTCGGCGGCGATCCTCACGCGGCGTCGGGTCTCGGCTTGGTCCTGCGACGAGAGCGCGACCGCGGCGGCGACGCGGCGCTCGGCGGGGGCGGAGGCGTCCTCGATGAGGCGCGCGAGATCCGAGGGCGAGAGCTCGCCGGTGCGGTAGCCACGGCGCCCGTCGAGGAGGCCCCGGAGCTCGTCGCGCCAGGCGGCGAGCGCGCGGCCCCTGCGGTCGAGCCGCTCGGCGTTGGCGCTCGCCGCGTCCGGCGCGCGGCCGGCGGCGAGCGCCTGCTGGATGCGCGCGAGCACGACCTCGCGCGTGCGGTGCTCCATCGAGCCCGGCTCGGCGGCGGCCCGCGAGGCCACGCGCAGCGCGCTCGCCGTGGGGAGGAGCACCGAGCGCGATGTACCCCGGAGCAGGACCCGCACGCCGCGCGGCGCGCGCCAGACGCGCACCATCCGAGTATAGGGGAGGAACACCTTCCGAAACGCGCCGCGGAACACGACGCCGTCGGTCCCGATCGCGGCCTCGCGCCGGCGGAGCGAAGCGTAGATGGCGTAGAGCGCGGCCCAGGACACGGCCGTCGCCGCGAGCCCGGCCAGCAACAACTCCCCGATTCGGCCGGAGCGATCCGGCGCGAGCACGTGCCCGGCGCTCTCGACCAGCGCGACGAGGCTGCCGAGCGCGACCGGCGTGATGAAGAGGCCGATCACGACGAGCAGCGGCCCCGCGGCGGGGATCGACGACGCCGCCGGTTGGAGCGGGACCGTGAGCACGCGGCGCGAGGCGTCCAGCCCTGCGCCGGCGAGCAGCGTCTCGGCGGCGCAAGTCGTCGCCACGCGCGCGACGAGCTGATCGCCGTTGCGCGTCCGGAGGTGGACCTCGTCGGCATCCTCGATCCAACCGTCGGCGAGCTCGTCGAGCGGGTAGCGCCTCTGGGTCCCGGCGGTCGTGACGACGAGCGCGGAGCCCTGGATTTGGAGCTTGCCGAAAGCAGGCGACCGTCCGAGCGCGCGCCACACCGCGGCGGTGACGAAAGCGAGAATCCCGGCCGGGACCGCCGCGAGGAGTTGCACCGTGAACACGGCAGGGAGCACCGTGCTCGCACCGTGGGTCAGCGTCATGCCGAGCAGGGCCAGCACCATCCAGCCGAGCAGCGCCCGGACGGCGAGCCGCCGGCGACGGGGCCAAGGGTCGAAGAGGATCGCCCGCGCTTCGACCGTCAGCGGCTCGTGCGCCTCGCCCACGCCGCGATCCTAGCGCCTCATCGCCTCGTGCAGCGCTGCCTCGGCGCGGCGTCCCGTCAGCCTTCAACGATAGGCCGACCGCCCCGTCTCGCCCCGCGCCAACGCCTGCGCCGCCGCCGCGAGGTCCCCGAGGAGCGGGAACGGATCGACGAGCGGCCCCTTCACCAGCGCGTGGAGGCGATCGTCGCGCGCGGTGATCGCCGCGCCACGCTCGAGGATGGCGAGCAGGAGCTTGCGCACCTCGGGCCCGAGCCGCTCGCGCACCGCGTCGGGCGGGTCGCCCTGGACCACGAAGGCGCCGTCGAACGCGGGATCCCCGAGCGTGATGTCCTTCAGCGTGAACAGCGAGAGGACCTTGTCGAGGGTCCGCTCGCGGAAGAGGCGCAGGCCGATGCCGAGCGGCGCGGGGAGGCGCACCTCGACCTCGGTGTGGAGCGCGCGCTCGGGCGTGAGCACGCGCGCGCGCGCGTCGAGCTGCGAGAACGGGCCCTCGAGCACGAGGCGAGCCGGATCGAACGCCATGCCCTCGTGCGCGGCCACCTCGGACCAGCGCGCCGGCAGCGCGAGCTCCCAGTCGACGAACGGCAGCGCCCGCCGCGCGGCGTCGAGCTTCTCGGCGAGGTCGATCGCCTGCTCCACCGCGCGCACGTGGAACGTCGCGCCGTCCGGGAGTCCGCCCCGCGAGAGCTGCGCGAACGTGTCGCTGAGCTCGGCGTACGAGAAGACGTCCATGTCGGAGAGCGCGTCGGACAGGGCGCGCGCGCGCCCCGGGCCCTCGAAGAGCGCCCGCACCCGCGCCGGATCGATGCCGGCGTGCCGGTACATCGCGCGGATCGGGCTGCGCTCGCCCCTGCTCCGGCCCAGCGGCGAGGTGCGCAGGCCCATGAAGAGCGGCGCGCGCAGCCCGACGGTGACCACGAGCGAGCCGGTCCACCCGTGGGCGTGTCGCATCACGATCGGGTGCCCACCCCGCTCTCCCACGAGCCAGTCCTCGACGGTGGCGTCGACGAGCCGCATCGGTGGGCCGAGGTCGGCGGTGAGCGCCTCGAAGTCGTCGGCGAGCCAGGGAGCCTTGCCCCGCGAGCGCGCCTCGAACCCCAGCAGCTTGCCGGCCTCGCCCCAGATGGCGTCGTCGTAGGGACGCACGCGTCGATCGTAGCCGCCGCGCCGCGCCGGCGGGCAACGGGATGGCTCGCACCCGCTCGCACCCCGTCCGGCGCGCGCCGGCCGTTGACACGAGGGGCCGAGGACGGCTGTCCTGAGCCGGCGGTCGCTGGGCGTGCGGCCGCGGCGACACGGACCTTCTCGGCGCGCGCACAGGAGTCTTCATGGCCTCGCATTCGCTCTACGAGCTCGACAACTTCCGCTGGAACCTGCAGACCTCGTCGGTCGGCACGCACGAGTAACGACTACGGCCGCGCCGGTGCCGATCCCCCGCGACGCGATCGATCTCGTCACGCTCCTGCGCTGGCTCGGGCCGTGGGCCAAGGACGGCGTCCCGGCGGCGGTCGATCGCGAGACGCGATCGGCGCCGGGGCTCCGCAAGGCCTACCTCTACACGCCGCGGGGCCGGGCGCCGGCGGGTGCCTACCTCGTCGCGCCGGGGCTGCATTACCTCGGGCCGGACGATCCCAGGCTCGACCGCTTCTGCCGCGTCCTCGCCGCGTCGGGGCTCGTCGTCCTCGCGCCCTTCCTCCCGGCGTACCTGCGCCTCCGGCTCGAGCCGGAGACGACCGATCACCTCGCCGCCGCGTTCGATCTGCTCGAGCCCATCGCGGCGGAGCACCGGCTGCCGCCGCCGGCGCTCTTCTCGATCTCGTTCGGATCGATGCCGGCGATCGAGCTCTGCGCCCGTGCCACGCACCGCGATCGGGTGGGCGCGCTCGTCGTCTTCGGCGGCTTCGCCGATTTCCACGCGACGGTGCGCTTCGCGATCACGGGCATCGCCGAGCACGAGGGCCGCCGCGTCGAGCTCGCCCGCGATCCGCTCAACAGCCCGGCGGTGTTCCTGAACCTGCTCGAGCACCTCGACATCGACGGCGACCGCCGCCTCCTCGAGGCCGCCTGGTACGCCATGGTCGAGCGGACGTGGGGGCGGATGGAGCTGAAGGCGCCGGGCGCGCGCGATCCCTTCGCCGCCGAGATCGCGGCCGGCCTGCCCGTCGGGCTGCGCGAGCTCTTCTTCGTCGGCTGCGGCCTCGGCCCCGGCGCGCGGGAGAGGCTCGAGGCCGGGCTCGAGGCCGCGGGCGATCGCTTCGCGTTCTTCGACCCGCGCCCGCACCTCGCGCGAGTCCGCGCGCCCGTCTCTCTCCTGCACGGCAAGGACGACGACGTCATCCCCTGGTTCGAGGCCGAGAAGATCCGGCGGGCCCTGCCGCCCGGGCACCCGCACCGGATCCTCGTCACCGGGATGGCATCGCACACCGGCGTGGGCATGCCGGCGCCGCGCGAGCTCGCTCGCGAGCTCGTCACGATGCTGGCGACGGCGCGCGAGATCGGTCAGGCGCCGCGCCGGCGCGCCTGACGGCGAGGAGGCACCGAACGCGGCGAGCTCGGGCGGCGCGCCTCGGCGAGCCGCCCGACTCGAACGCGGAGAGGTGCCTTCGACGGGCGCTCGTCACGTCTGCTCGGCGGGGCGGAGCGGACGGCCCTCGAAGCGGTCGCGCACGAGCTCGCGCTCCGGGACGAGCCGCACGCGCTTCAGGACCGACGCCGCGCCGGCGACGCTGGCGACCGCCGCGAGCAACCACGTCCCGAACCACAGCCATGTGTAGACGGCTGCGCCCGAGAAGAAGGTGTCGAGCGCGCCGCGCGCCTGCTGCGCCGCCTGCGTCGCGGCCGCCTCGGTGTTGGCCCTGCCTCGCAGCACGCGCTGCAGATCCTGCTGCGCCGAGGTCACCATCGATCGGGCCTCGTCCTGCGTGTAGCCGAGCGACGTCAGGATGGCCTCGGCCTTCGTCGAGAGGTTGCCCTGGCCGCCTGCGGCGCCGCCGACGGCCTCACCCGTGGTCTGCACGGCCGTGGTCGCCGTGGTGACGAGCGCGCCGGTGGTGGTGCGGAGGATGCCGCCGATCACCGAGAGCTGGATGATGCTGGCGACAAGGAACATCACGCACCACGCGAGCAGGCCGTGGGCGCAGGTGATCAGCCGCCGCGGGTTGCCCGGCAAGTACCCCGCGATGACGCCGCCGAGGTACCCGCCGATGATGGTGCAGATCATCCCGGTGATCCACGCGGCCAGGAGGCCTGCGCGGACCGAGCGAACCGTCGGCTCCATCGCGCTCCAGATGATGGCCATCGCCAGCATCCAGAGGAGGAACCCGCTCGCGAGCGCGGTGGCCGCGCCCGCCAGGATCGACCCCCAGCTCACCTGCAATCTCGAGAGCGGCTGCGCGTAACCGATGACGGGACGCTCGCCTGTGACGACCTCTGCCATACAACCCTCCCTCTTGGGTGCACGCGCGGAACGGGCGAATGCCCATCCGCGCGGGGTCCAAGAAGCAGGCCACGAGAGGCCGCGGAGCGCTCTCGAGCGACGGCGAACGCGGACCGCGCCGCGCGCGAGCGGGGTTTGGGGGCGGAGCCCCCATGTCGAGGCAATTCGCGGCGACGCAGCGCGCAGGTGCGGTCAGCCGGGCGCCGCGATGCGCAGATCGACGTACTGGACGGCGGGCGCCGGATCGCTGTGGTGGACCGTGCGGTCCTCCGGGCTCTCTTGGACGCGGGCGCCCCGGGCGAGCGCGCGCAGCACGTCCATCGAGCTCACGATCCCGACGAGCTTGCCGTGATCGTCGACGACCACGACGCGGTGGATGCCTTGCTCGGCCATGAGCCGGACCGCCAGCATGACCGGGTCTCCGGGGCGGACGCCGTAGACCGCGTTCGTCATCGCCTCGGCGACCGTGACCGCGCCCGTGCCGCGCGAGCGGTAGCGCGGGTCGACGAGATCCGTGTTCGACACGAGGCCGACGATGCGCCCGCGCTCGAGCACCGGCGCGCCGCTGACCTTGTGCAGCGTCAGGCTCCGCGCCGCGTCGTCGACGCTGGTCCTCGTCGACAGGGTGAACACGTCGCTCGTCATCACGTCGCGCACCCTCAGCGTCTTTCCCTTCCCCTCTTCCATGATCATCCTCCAGCGCCTCGCGGGCGACCTTGCACGGGCAATAGCAAGGTCCGCTCCCACGCTCGAACCGCGAAACTCCTCAGGGTCCGGGCGGGGTCACCCGCAATCGGCGCACCCCGGCGCAGCGATTGCGGGTGCCTGTTCGGCAGGCGAACCTGCATTCCTTTCGCGCCTCAGGACGCAGCCCCCGCGCGCCCGCGCGGCGCGTCATGCCGGCACGCGCGCGCCTTGCGGGGCGCTCGCCCCTCCCCAAGAGGCGCTCTCGTCAGCGCTTCGTCGTCTTCGCCTTCTTGGTCGTCTTCGAGCGCGGCTCTGGATCGGCAGCGGCCGCGACCGCTCCGTCATCCATGACCATCGCGCCGGCCACGAGCCGTCGCAGATGGCTCTTGATGTCCTTCGGCCAGGTGCGGATGAGCGCATCGAAGCGCCTCCGATCCCGGGCGAAGAGCGCGCGCGCCGCCTCCTCGTACCCGGGGCGGTTCCCCGCCAGCACGGTCATGACGCGGCTCGCCGCGTGGACCGCGAGCCGCGCGCGCTCCTTGTCCGGCTCGCGCTTGCTCGCCTCTTCGACGAGACGCCGCATCGCCCCGGAGATGCCGTACGGCTGCGCCTCGAGCCAATCCCAGTGGCGCTGGAGGAGCGAGACCTCACGCGAGATCACCCCGAGCTTCGGCCGCCCCGGCCCCGGCGGCGGCGCCGGCGGCATCGCCCGGGCGACGACCTCGTCCGGCGTCCCCCGGAAGTCGAAGTCGACCTGGGCGCCGGTGTCGTCCTCGAAGAGGAGGACCGACTCGCGCGTGCCGCCGTCGAGGAACGCCTTCGTCTCGAGCAGCACGCCTCGGAGGGGGCCCCGTGCCAAGCGCCGCGGCCCCGCGAAGGCCGTGTAGGTGCGTTCGTTGTCCATCGCGTAATTGTACCCGGGTAAAATAAGCCGTCAATAAGATCCGGGTAAAATTCGTCCGACCCGACTCCGCACGGTGCGGCCCGGCCCACGAGCCCGAGCCCCGTCGGGGGCGCGGGCGTCGACATCCCGAGCCACGGCCGTCACGAGGCCGATGGCGGGGGCGCGGTCACCTTCCGCTGCAGCCGCGTGTACGTGTCGATCGCCCAGATCGCCATCGCGGCGACGACCGGGCCCACGAACACGCCGGTGGCGCCGAAGAGCTCGAGGCCGCCGAAGATCCCGAGCAGCACCACGAGCGGGTGCATCGTCGTGCTGTGGGCGCTCTGCACCATGGGCCTGACGATGTTGTCCGAGAAGCCGATCACCACCGCCGCGACCGCCATCCCCGCGGCGGCGCCGGGGCGCCCGGCGGCGAGCAGGTAGATCACCGCCCCGAGGGTCACCGGCGTCGTCCCGACCATCGGGATGAACGAGAACAGCGCGGCGAGGATGCCGAAGAGCAGCGCGCCCGGGACGCGGAAGACGAAGAGCGCGATCGTCGCGAGCCCGCCCTGGACGGCGGCCGTCGCGCAGAGGCCGAGGATGGCGCCGTTCACCGTCTCGCGGATCGAGGTGAAGAGCTCCTGGGTGGGCTCCGGCGGGAACGGCGAGAGCGTCTCGAGCCGCCGGATCAACGCTGGCCCGTCGCGCAGGAAGTAATAGAGCGCGAGCAGGAAGAGGAAGAGATCGACGATCGTGCCGGGCAGCGCCTTGGCGAGGTTGCCCGCGACGCTCGCCACGCCGGCGCCGACCTGGCGGACGAGGGTCTCTGCCGACGCGGTGAAGCGGCCCTCGCCGAGATGAAGCCACCCGAGCTTGTCCTGGATGAACTCCTGCACCTGGAGCGAGACCTGGCCCCAGTCACGGTCGAGGAAGTGGTTGATCGAGCTCACGACGCGCGTCGCGAGGAGCACGCTCGGCAGCACGACGAGGACGATCGCCGAGACGGTGAGGATCATCGGCGACCAGCCGCCGCGCTTGCCGAGCTTGGCGGCGAGCCGCTTCGAGACCGGCGTGAGGAGGAGCGCGAAGAGACCGCCGAGCGCGATCGGCAGGAGCAGCCCCTTGATCATCCACACGAACAGGAACACCAGCGCCAGGCGCACCCAGCGCGCGAGCGCGGGCTCGGATCTCTCGGTCGGCTTCACCCGATCTCTCTAGCGCGGGCGAGCGCCGCCGACGACGGGCGGCCGCCAGCGACGGCCTCGCGCGCCGTCCCGTCCAGGCTGCCGCGCGCCGTGACCCCGTCAGCCTCTCGTCGCCCTGAGGAGCTCTCTCGCCGCGTTCGTGAAGCGGTGCACCGAGCCCGGGAGGATTCGCCTCGCCCACCGGATGGCCTGGGCTTCGACCGTGGGGACCGAGTAGAGCCGGCCCGCCTCCAGGCTCTCGATCGCGTGCCGCGCGACGTCGCCGGCCGTGCTCCTGGAGCGTTTCATCGCGTGCCGGACGAGCGAGCGTGTCTCGGCGTCGTCGCCTCGGGCATGCTCGGCGATCCGGGTCTGGAAGAACGAGGGGCACGCGACCGTCACGGCCACGTGGCGCGGGTCGAGCTCGGCCCGGAGCGTCTCGGTGAGAGCGATGACGCCCGCCTTGGCGACGCTGTAGGGGCCGAAGCGGGAGAGGCAGGCGAACCCGGCCGCCGACGCGACGTTGAGCACCCAGCCGCGGCGGCGCGCGCGCATCGCCGGGACGAAGGCGTGGCAGCCGTGGATCGCGCCCCAGAGGTTCACGTCGAGCGTCCAGCGCCAGTCCTGGAGCGGCACGTCGCCGACGAAGCCGCCCGCGACGACCCCGGCGTTGTTGGCGATCAGATCGACGTCCCCCACCAGCTCGTGGGCGCTCCGCGCGAGCCGTTCGACCTGGGCCCAGTCGCCCACGTCGCAGGGGACGAACCAGCCCTCGCCGCCGGCTCGGCGCACGAGCGCGGCGGTCTCTTCCCCTCCGTCGCGGGACACGTCCGCGACGACGACGCGTCCTCCTCGGCTCGCGAGCTCGATCGCCAGCGCGCGACCGAGCCCGCTGCCACCACCCGTCACCACCGCGACGAAGCTCTCGGGCAATCGCATCGCATTCCTCCGTCGACGGGGCTACTCGGGCCCGGAGCGAGAGCGGAAGCCCCGCGCCGACGGCAGCCGGCCATGGCGCAGGGCGTCCTTGAAGAAGAGCAGCAGCGCGCCGGTCCGCGAGAGCGTCGGGTCCGGCTCGAGGCCGCGTCCCATTCGTCGAAGCTGCGCTTGGTACCAGCTCCCGGTGATCACGGAGTCGAGCGTCTTCCAGCCGGTCGCGAGCCGGGGCGCTCGCGCGCCGAGGCTCTTGCCGGAGAGCAGCGCCGCCGGCAGCTCGGGCTCGAGGGCGAGCGGTCGCGCCATGCCGATCACGTCCACCGCGCCGGAGGCGAGCGCGCTCTCCATGGCGGCCCGCGTGCGGAAGCCGCCCGTGAGCATGAGGGGCATCCTCGCGATCGCCTTCGCCCTCTCGGCGAAATCGAGGAAGAACGCCTCGCGGCGGCGGGTCGAGCCCGCGGCCTTCTCCCCGAACATCACGGCGTGCTCGTAGGTGCCGCCGGAGATCTCGAGCAGATCGACGCGCTCCTCGCCGAGCGCCGCGACGACCTCCATCGCGTCGTCCTCCCCGAACCCGCCGCGCTGGAAGTCGGCGCTGTTGAGCTTCACCGCGACGGCGAACGCCGGCGCGACGGCGGCGCGGATCGCGCGCGCCATCTCGAGCAGGAAGCGGCCGCCCCCCCGCCCCGCGCCCCCCCCCCCCACGCCCCCCCCCGG
>CAYJPW010000141.1:0-27753 GCA_964372055.1 uncultured Polyangiaceae bacterium | reverse complement strand
GGTGGTGCTCGTGGTGGTGGTGGAGGTCGAGGTGGTCGTCCCTCCCTCGCCGGTCGAGCTGGTGCCCGAGCCTCCCGAGCCCGACGAGCCGTTCGACGGGCTCGTCGAGTCGGTTCCGCCGCATGCCGCCGTGACCAGCGCGACCAACCCTGCCCAGAGCCAACGAGAGCGATGCATCGTTCCCCGCTTCCTCCCCTCCCGAGCGCCCGCGTGAGGGGCGCCAAGCCGAGCCTCAACCATACCTCTCCGCGCCGCGACGGCTCACGATTTCTGAGCTTCTCGAAGGCACCCACACCGGCCACGTGACGGCGATCCATGTTGGCTTTCAGCGCCAATGTGAGACACAAGAAGGCGGGCCGCATGACCGAGACGAACCGGACGCCAGGAGATCCGCCGCGCAGCGATCGCGCTCACGATCGAGGTGGTGCGGCCGGCCCGAAGGAGCGCGAGCCCCTCCTCGACGCGGCGTTCGGGCGCGAGCTCGAGGGCCTGCGCCGGCGGCTGCAGATCCGCGCTCGCTCCGGCGCCTCGGGCGAGCACCGCGCGCGCCGCCGCGGCGGCGCCGCCGAGTTCCACGAGCACCGCGCCTACGCGCCGGGCGACGACATGCGCCGCGTCGACTGGGCCGCCTACGCGCGCACCGGCGAGCCCGTGCTCAAGCTCTTCCGGGCGGAAGAGGACGTGTGCGCGCGCATCGTCTGCGACGCATCGGCCTCGCTCGAGCACGGCGACAAGCTCCTCGTCGCGCGCCGCCTCGCCGCGGCGGTGGGCTACATGACGCTCGCGGCGTCGGAGCGCGCGCAGCTCTTCGAGGCGGCCGAGGGGCTGCGACGCGCGGGCACGCCGGCCCGAGGACGCGGCGGCCTCCCCGCGCTCCTGCGCGCGCTCGACGCGGTCGAAGCGAGGGGCGGCACCGATCTCGCGAAGGCCATCGACGATCTGGTGCGGCGCAGCGCTCGCCCGGGCCTGCTCGTCGTGCTCTCGGACTTCTTCGACGCCGGCCCGGTGACCGAGGCGCTGGGCCGCGCCGCGTTGGCAGGGCACGACGTGGCGCTCGTCCAGGTCGTCTCCCCCGACGAGATCGAGCCGCGGCTCGAGGGCGACTGGGAGCTCGAGGACGCCGAGACCGGCGCCGTGGTCGAGGTGACGATGGACGCCGCCGCCCTCGACGCGTACGCGGCGCGCTTCGCGGCCCTCTGCGAGGCGCTGCGCGCCTGGGCCCGCCGCCACCGCGCCACCTACGTCCGCGTCCGCACCGACGAGCCGCTCGAGGGGGCCGTGCGCCGCCTCGTCGCCCGGAGCATCGACTGACGTGGGCTCGGGGCTCGCGCTGCTCGCGCCCAAGGGCCTCTGGCTCCTCGGCCTGCTCGTCCCGCTCGTCGTCCTCTACATCCTCAAGGTCCGGCGCGAGCGCCGCCGGGTCTCCTCGACGTGGCTCTGGGCGGCGGCGCGGCGCGATCTCATGGCGCGCTCGCCGTTCCGCAAGCTCGTGGCCCAGGTGCCGCTCCTGCTCCAGGCGATCGCGCTCCTCGCGCTCGGCCTGGCGCTGGCGCGGCCGGCGACGCGCGGGCGCGAGCTGCTCGGCGATCACGTCGCGGTCATCCTCGACGTCAGCGCGTCCATGTCGTCGGCCCCCGACGCGGCGGCGGCCGCGGACCCCGCGAGCCCGCGCTGGATCGACCGCGCCAAGGAGGCGGCCAAGGCGATGGTCTCGGCGCTGCCGCCCGGCAGCGACGTCCTGGTGATCGAGGCCGGGCGCGAGGCGCGCATCGCCTCGCCGCTCGATCGCGATCCCCAGCGCGTCAAGGCGGCCATCGACCGCGTCGGGGCCCGCGAGGTCGAGGGCGATCTCGGCGCGGCGGTGGCGCTCGCGGTCGATCGGCTCCGCCAGCTCGGCGGATCGCGGCGCGTGGTGGTGTTCACCGACGGGCACCTGGCCCGCCCGGCCTCGCTGCTCGGGGCGGCGCTCCCGATCGAGGTCGTCACCGTCGGCGCGCCCATCGAGAATGCGGCGATCGTCCGGGTCGACGTGCGCTCCGGGACCGAGCCCGGCGAGGGCGGTCGCGAGCCGCGCGAGCAGGTGCAGGCGTTCCTCGTGGTCGCCAACTACGGCACCACGCCGCGCGATCTCTACGTGACCATGCGCGAGGAGAACGCCTCCGACGTGCTCGCCTCGCGCCGCGTGCTCGTGCAGCCGGGCGAGCGCCTCCCGGTGGTGCTCACGTTCCACCCGGCGCCGGCCGACTACCGCAAGGGCCTGCTCTTCGACGTCGCGCCGCACGACGCGCTCCCGGTCGACGACGTGGCCTACGCGCGCGTGCCCGCGGGCGACAAGCTGCCGGTGTTCCTCGCCGGCGCCGACGAGAAGAAGCCGGCCTCGCCCTGGCTCGAGCGCGCCCTCGCCTCGGATCCGATGGCCGAGGTCCGGACCGGCACCGTGGCGTCGCTCGCGCCGGGCGCCGGATCGATCGCGGGCGACACCTTCGTGGTGGTCGACGGCGCCTGCCCCGCCGATCCCGCGGGCGGCGATCTGCTCGTCGTCGATCCGCCGCCCGGCCCGTGCATGGGGACGCTCGTGGGCGCGACGCTCGAGCACCCGATGATCACCTCGTGGGAGAACGGCGATCCTCGGATGCGCTTCCTCACCCTCGACGGCGTGCACGTCGCCAAGGCGCACCTGCTCAAGCCCGAGGGAGCCACCCAGGAGCTCATCCGCACGCAGGAGGGAGCCATCGCCGCCGACGTCTCCACGCCGACGCGGACGGTGACCTTGCTCGGCTTCGACGTCGGCGAGAGCGACTGGCCGCTCAAGGCCTCGTTCGTCCTCTTCACGCGCAACCTCCTCGAGCAGGCGCGCGCGCATCGCGCCCACGGGATGACCGGGCCGGCCCGCGCCGGCGAGCCGATGCGCGTGAGCGTGCCGGCGTCCGCCAAGCAGGTGGCGGTGGAGGGTCCGGGCCGCGACGTGCTCGACCTGCCGGTGCGCGGCGGGCTCGTCGTCATCCCCGAGATCCCGCGCGCCGGCCTCTACCACCTGAGCTGGCAGGGACCGCAGGCGGGGAGCATCGTCGTCCCGGCCAACCTCGCGTCCGAGGCGGAGAGCGATCTCCGCGACCGGCCCGTGCCGGCCCAGGCTCCGGGCCAGGAGCCGGTCACGATCCACGCCGCCGGCACCCTGCCCGAGGGGCACAGCGAGTGGGCCTGGGTCCTGGCCCTCGTGGCGCTGGCCTTCATCGTCCTGGATGTCTGGTTTTTGACCCGCGATCCGAGGCCCCGGGCGGTAGCCGCGGCGGTAACCCCTCGGATTCAGGACCGAAAGGTCGGCTGACCCATGCCTCCGGCGCTTCGGGCGGCACTTCCTTATATAGGGGTCCTGGCAGGGGCCCTTATCGCGGGGGCCGTTTTCAGGGTCGCCGTCCGCCGCGGGGCCCTCCGGCGGCCGTTCCTGCTGGGGGGCTTGCTCCTCGCCTCGGCCCCCTCCTTCTATGGGGGGCTGGCCTGGATCGGGCTCGTCCACGACGACTACCTCCGGCTGGCCCGGCCCTGGGTCGCGCTGGCCGGCGCCGCCGCGATGGCGTTCGTCGCGATCCGACTCGCCGGGGCGCGGTCGCGGGCGGCCCCGCTCCGCAAGCACGCCTCGGACCTGCTCGTCACCGTCGCCACGCTCGCCGCCGCGTTCGCCGGCGCCGGGGTGGAGATCGGGCGCCCGCTCGATCGGCTCACGCTCCTCATCGCCATCGATCGGAGCCGCTCGATCGATCTCGTCCCGCACGCCGACAAGCGCATCGCGCAGGAGCTCTCGGTCGCCGAGCTCGGGATGCGCGACGAGGACCGCATCGCCACGATCGCCTTCGCGGCCGAGGCGGCGACCGAGGACCCGCCCCGGCCGCGCTCGACGCTGCCCGCGCCCCAGCGGGTGGTCCTCGGCCGCGACGGGACCGATCTCTCCGCCGCGATCCGGCGCGCCCTCGCCGAGGTGCCCGCCGACAGCGCCGCCCGCATCGTGCTCCTCACCGACGGCGTGGCGACGCGCGGGGACACCATGGCCGCCGCCGCCGCCGCCGTCGCCGCCGAGCTGCCCATCGACGTCGTGCCCCTCGAGCAGCGCGTCGTGCCCGACGTGCGCGTGGTCGCCCTCCGCGCCCCGTCGAGGGCGGACGAGGGCGAGGCGATGGACCTGCGCCTCGTGACCTCGTCCCCCGCGGCCGGCGAGATCGAGGTCCGGATCAAGCGCGACGGCCAGCTCATCAGCAAGGCGACGGCGAAGATCGCCGCCGGCGAGGACGTGCTGCGCATCCGCGAGAAGGCGCCCGCGCCCGGCCTGCACCGCTACGACGTCGAGATCACCGCGGCCGATCCCAAGCTCGACGAGGCGGCCGAGGACAACACCGGCAGCGCCTTCGTCCGCGTGCGCGGCCAGGCCGCCGCCCTCGTCCTCGACGGCGAGGCCGGCAAGACGAGCTTCGTGGCCAAGGCGCTCACCGACGGCGCCTTCCGGGTCGAGGAGGGCACGGCGACGTCGCTCCCCGGCGATCTGGGAGGGCTCGCCGCCTTCGACCTCGTGGTCCTCTCCGACATCCGCGCCTCCGACATCTCGCCCGGCCAGATCGACGCGCTCGCCAGCTACGTCCGCGATCTCGGCGGCGGCCTGCTCCTCCTCGGCGGCGACCGGAGTATGGGGCCGGGTGGGTACTCGAAGACCCCGTTGGAGGAAGTCTCGCCGGTCTCGTTCGATCTCAAGCAGGAGCGCCGCCGCGCCAGCCTCGCCGAGGTCATCGGCATCGACATCTCGGGCTCGATGGCCGCCGAGGTGGGCGGGCACACCAAGCTCGAGCTCGCCAACGAGGCCGCCGCCCGATCGGCGTCGCTGCTCGGCCCCGGCGACATGCTCGGCGTCGAGCACGTCGACACCGAGGTCCAGTGGACCGTCCCGCTCGGGCCGGTGACCGACAAGGCGGACATCGACCGGAAGATCCGCGGCGTCGGGCCGGGCGGGGGCGGCATCTACGTCGACATCACCCTCCAGGCGGCCTACGCCGCGCTCGACAAGGAGAAGGTCAACCTCAAGCACGTCCTGCTCTTCGCCGACGGCTCGGACGCCGAGCAGATGAACGGCATGCGCGTCCTCGTGGCCGACGCCCTGCGGCGGCACATCACGACGAGCGTCATCGCGCTGGGCAAGGGCAGCGACGTCCCGGAACTCGAGGAGCTCTCGCGCCGGGGCGACGGCCGCTTCTACCTCATCGAGGACGCGACCCGCCTGCCGGCCGTCTTCGCCCAGGAGACGATCCTCGCCGCCCGCTCGGCCATCGTGGAGAAGGACTTCCGGGTCGAGCGCGGCGCGGCGGCCTCGATCACCGCCGGCATCGGCTTCGAGGAGGCGCCGGCGCTCAAGGGCTACGTGGTCACCATCCCGAAGGGGCGATCGAGCGTGCTCCTCCGCGGCCCGGACGGCGATCCCATCCTCGCCGTCTGGGGCGCGGGCGTGGGCCGCGCCGCCGCGTTCACGAGCGACCTCAAGGACCGCTGGGGCCTCGCCTGGACCCAGTGGCCCGGCGCGGCGCGGATGATCGCCCAGGTGGCCCGCGACGTCTCGCGCAAGGCCGAGGACGCGCGGGTGCGGGTCGAGGCCGACGCCAGCGGGGGCGAGCTCCACGTGCGGGCCAACGTGGTCGGCGACGACGGCCGCACCCACTCGTTCCGGCGCCTCACCGTGCACGTCGCCGGGCCCGAGGGCTTCTCGCGCGACATGCCGCTCGAGGCCGCGGGCGCAGGTGCGTACGCGGCGACGCTCCCCCTCTCACGGCCCGGCACCTACCTCGCGATCGTGAAGGACGAGCTCACGGCCGAGGCGCTCGGGACCACCGGCGCCGTCCTCGGGGCCGGCGAAGAGCTGCGGCCGACCGGAAGCGACCTCGTGCTCCTCGGTCGCGTGGCCGAGCTCACCGGCGGCAAGCGCCGCGACACCCTCGCCGGCGCCTTCGCCGATCGAGCCTCGCGCCGCTTCGCGTACGAGGACGTCACGCCCCCGCTCCTCATGCTCGCGGCGTTCGGGCTGCTCCTCGCCGTCGCCGCCCGCCGGCTCGGCGTGCCCGACGCCGTCGCCGCCGTGCCCGGCCGCCTGCGCGCCTGGCGCGACCGATCCCGCGCGCGCGCGGCGATCGAGGCTCCGGCTGCCGCCGCGCGACCGAGCGACGCCGCCGCGACGATGGGCTCGCTCCTCCAAGCGAAGCAGCGCGCCTGGGCCGAGCGCGGCATCGACGCGCCTTCGCCCCGCACCGACGACGCGTCGACGCGCCCGATCGCGGCGCCGCCGATCAACCCACAACATGTCCCCTTCCCTCACACAGCTTCTCCACCCGTCGCCCCGCCCGGACCGACGACGACCGCGCCGACGCAACCGCGCGAGCCCGCACCCGCGCCGCCCAACGCGCCGCCGACCCTGACCGCCGCCGAGATCCTCCTCGCCCGCCGCAAGGGCAAGCGCTGATCGGCTCAGCGAGCGACCGAGACCTCTTCCTCTCGCTCGAAGCGCAAACCGCGCGCGTTCCCCCTCGATCGAGCGCCCGTCGGGCGCCGAAGAGCGCGGACCTGTGGCTTCGGGGCAACACTCGGCGATCATCGCGCATCGGAGAAGCCCTCATCGGCGAGCCGGATCGCTGCAGAAGAAGGCCTCTTCACTCGCAAGCGATGGGGCCGGGGCCCCCATCACTCCAGAGCCAGACCTCATCACGTGCAGGCGATGGGGCCCCATCGCTCTTGGGTCCGACCTCATCACTCGCAGTAATTAGGCGGGAACTCTCGGCCAGACCTCATCACGTGCAGGCGATGGGGCCGGGGCCCCATCGCTCTTGGGTCCGACCTCATCACTCGCAGTGATCAGGCGGGGACTCTCGGCCAGACCTCATCACGTGCAGGCGATGGGGCCGGGGCCCCATCGCTCTTGGGCAAGACCTCATCACTCGCAGCGATCAGGCGGGGACTCTCGGCCAGACCTCATCACTCGCAAGCGATGGGGCCGGGGCCCCATCGCTCCTGGGCAAGACCTCATCACTCGCAAGCGATGGGGCTGGGGCCCCATCGCTCCTGGGACACGAGACAACTTTCGACGCGACGATCTCTCTTTCCCTCTTGCGAAGAATCTCAAGCTCGGTGAAGTAGTGATCACGCGAGTGTGTTGAGTTCATCGTCGACAGAGCTTCGGTCCTCGCACAGCGCGACCATGGGTCCCGGGAGGGAGGGTTCCCCCATCTCCTCCCTCTGCGAACGATACGTTTCGTTCCTTCGGGCCCCCACGGCGCGCCACGTTGCGAAGACCTCGCACGGTCGACAGCTCGCGGGCATGAGCCTCGAGATCGAGCCGAAGGGCTCGCGAGGCCACTGGACGAGGGGCGGGTCCCCTCGGTTGGGAGCTAGCCTTGGCTGAGACACGCGTCCTTCTCCTCTCGAACCGCGACGTAGCGAGCCCGGACGATCCACCACTTCAGCCCCAGCTGGACGACGGCGAGCTGGACAAGGCCATCATCGACGACACCAGCGTCCAGATGATCGCCAACCTCATCGTCCGCTCGATCGCCTGCGCCCCCGGGGTCCGGGTGGCCCACCGGGCCGTGCTCCGTCCGAGCGAGCTGCTCGCCGCCATCGGCGAGTGCCGCCCGGACCTGGTGTTCAACCTCTGCGAGTCGCTCGCGAACGACAGCCGCATGGAGGTCACGGCCGCCTGGCTGCTCGAGCGGCTCGAGCTGCCCTTCACCGGGAGCCCGTTCTCGGCGCTCCGCTACTGCCTCTTCAAGGTCGAGGCGAGCCAGATCCTCGCCCGCGCCGGCGTCCGCGTCCCGGCGACGGTCCGGGTCTCGAGCCCCGACCACATCCCCCGCGTCCGCTTCCCGGTCATCGTGAAGCCCGAGCGCGAGGACGGCTCGCGGTGCATCGGCCGCCGGAGCGTGGTGCACAACCGCAAGCGCCTCCGCGAGCAGGTGGCCGAGGTGGTCGAGACCTGCCAGCAGCCGGCCGTCGTCCAGCAGTACATCCACGGGCGCGAGTTCGCCGTCTCGCTCCTCGGCTGGCCGGTGCCGCGGGTCCTGCCCCCGGGCGAGATCCTCTTCGAGGACCTCCCCAAGGGCCACCCCCACATCCTGACCTACAACTCCAAGTGGCGTCCGGATACGGTGGAGTCGATGGCGACCCCCTCGGTGCCCGCCTGCCTCCGGCCGAACCAGCTCCGGCGCATCGCCGCCGCGGGCCGGCGCGCGTTCGAGGTCCTCGGCCTGCGCGACTACGGCCGCATCGACGTCCGCGTCGACGACCGCGGCGATCCGTACGTCATCGACGTGAACCCGAACTGCGATCTCTCTCCGGACGGCGGGTTCGCCCGCGCGGCCGGCCGTGCCGGGATGAGCTACCCGCACCTCATCTGGGAGATCCTCCGAGGCGCCATCCGACGCCGGACGGAGGGCTCGGCGCTCTTCGCGTCGCGCGGGCGGTTCGCCGGACGCTACGCCCGGCCGACGGTGGGCACCTTCGCCGGGCTGCCGGCCCGTGAGCTCGTGTCATGATGAGGCAGCGCGAGCTCACGGCGGCCGACCGCCCTGCTGTGGCCGCGCTCCTCGAGTCCCTTCCTGCGTTCACGGCCGAAGAGCGGGCCGTGGCGCTCGAGCTGGTCGACACCTGGCTCGCCCGCACCGCGCCCGACGAGTTCGACTACCGCTTCATCCTCACGTTCGAGGGTGGGCCCGAGGCCCCCATCCCCATCCGCGGCGGCCGCCCCCGCCGCGGGAAGGGCAAGGCCGAGCCCCGGCCGGAGGAGAAGCTCGCCGGCTATCTCTGCTACGGCCGGACGCCGATGACCCAGCGCGCCTACGATCTCTACTGGATCGCCACCTCCCCCGACTTCGCGCGGAGCGGGGTGGCGCGCGAGCTGGTCGCCTCGATGGAGGGCGAGGTCTCGCGTGAGGGCGGCGGGATCATCCGGGTCGAGACGGGAAGCCGCGAGGGTCACGGCGCGGCGGTCCACTTCTACGACGCCCTCGGCTTCGCCCGGGTCGCGGTCATCCCCGACTTCTACGCCCCCGGCGACGACCTGCTCGTCTTCAGCAAGCGGGTCAGCGTCGCCCGCCCCGCCTCCTTCGACGAGATGGACGAGACGGCGCTCTACGACGCCGCCTTCGGTTACCGGGACTACGTCCTCGAGCGCGACTTCCTCTTCACCTGCGCCAAGCGCTTCGGCGAGCGCGAGGTGAAGCGCGTGCTCGGCTGGGCGTGCGGCCCCGCCCGCCACATGCTCGCCTTCGCCGACGCCGGCGTCACGGGAGTGGGGGTCGACGGGTCCGAGGCGATGGTCGCCTACGCCCGCAAGATCGCCGGCCCGCGGGGCGAGCAGCTCCGGTTCCTGCGCGCCGATCTCGACGAGCGGCCCGACGTGCCCCTCGTCGACCTGTCCTTCGTGCCGCTCTCGGCGATCCACACGCTGACGACGCCCGAGGCCATCGACCGGCACCTCCGCGCCGCCGCCGCGCTGCTCGAGCCGGGCGGGATCCACATCATCGAGGCCACCCACCCGGCCGACATCACCCCGAACGGGGTCAACCACACCGAGTGGACGGAGGTCCGCGGCGATCAGATCGTCGACGCCCGCTTCCGGATGCACATCGAGCGCATCGCGCCCGAGCGCGACCGCCTCGTCCCGGTGCTGCTCGAGGTGATCTGCACCCTCAAGAACGCCGGCCACACCAACGGCAACGGCGTGAGCACGCCCAAGGTGAAGTCGCTGCGGCAGGAAGGCGAGTGGTTCATCCCCGAGCTCGAGGGCTGGCTCGGCATGATCGCCAAGGTGCCCGAGCTCCAGCTGGTCGCGACGATCGGCGACTTCAACGCCGACGTCCCCTTCGAGCACTCCCAGGCCTGGCGCCTGATCCTGGTCCTGAAGAAGGTCTGACGTCCGTCGCGAGCCGGGGCTCTGCTCCCCGCGCCCCCGGAGCGGGAGCGGCGTCGGGCCTCGGGCCTCGAGAGGCGTCGCTCGGACGAAGGTCCGATACCTCTTCAGTCGCGAGGGGGGGGGGGGGCCCCCCGCCCCCCGGGGGGGGGCGGGGGGGGCCGCCCGGCCGCGGCCGCCCCCCGCGCCGCCGACCACCGCGGCACCCGGGCATCGGCGTCCGCGGCGGAGCACCTGACCGACGGGTCACCGCCCGCAACGGCCGCGAGCGGCGAAGAGGCGGCGCCCGCCGAGGGTCGCGCGCCCAGCGCGGCGCGAAAGCCCTCGGCAGGCCCTCGACGGGCGCGTGCCGCGCGACCGGCGCTTCAGCCGGCGTGGCCGAGCGGGACGATGTGGCGGACGAAGTTGGCGAGGGTGCGCCGGCCGAGCTCGGCCTCGCTCACCGCGCCGAGGAGGGCGTCGACGTCGAGCCCCTCGGCGGCGCAGGGCTCGCGGCGCGCGTGGAGGTAGGCGCGCATCACCTCGGCGTCGATCTCGGGGTGGAACTGCACGCCGTAGACGGTGCGGGTGAAGCGGATGGCGTGGTGGTCCTCGAGCGGCGATCGCGCCAGCGCCGTCGCCCCGGCCGGCAGCCGGGTCACCGTGTCGACGTGGGTGGCGTTGGCCTCGAAGCTCGCGGGCAGGCCGTCGAACAGGGGATCGTCGGCGGTGCGCTCCACCCGGACGGTGCCGATCTCGCGGCCGCGCGGGTTCCTCGCGACCTCGCCGCCGAGCGCCTGGGCCAGCAGCTGGTGGCCGAAGCAGAGGCCCATCGTCGGCGTCCCCGCGTCGACCACGGCGCGGAGCCACGCCTCGGTCTCGAGCATCCAGGGCTCGCGGTCGGGCACGCTCGCCGCCGATCCGGTGATGACGATCGCGGCGAGCCCCCGCGGGCCGGGGAAGCGCTCCCGGTGCGGGGCGCGCGCGTCGACCACGTCGACCGGCCCGTCCCAGCCGGCGCCGAGCGCGGAGAGGATGAGATCCGCGAACTGGCCCCGGCGCTCGAGCACCGGGGCGACGGGCTCACCGGTCTTGACCACGAGCAGCCTGGGGCGCCGCATCGGTCCAGAGGGTAGCAGGTCTTGTGAGGGCCCGACGGGTTCGGCATAGTCCGCGCGCGCCAACCGCGCCGAGAGAACGTGCCCGCGACCGCGATCGAACGACCCATCTGGCGGCGCTTCTCGCCGCGCTTCCTCGCCCGCGCGGCCGAGCACGTGCGCGCGGGAGGGCACGCGGCCGTCCTGGGCGCGGACGGGCGGGTCGACGCGTTCTTCGGCGTGGACGCGCGCGGCCGCATCACCGAGGCCGGGCTGTGGTCGCTCCTGGCGATCGAGCAGCAGCGCTGGCGCCGGGTGAAGGCGGGCGAGGCGCGCGGGCTCGCGACGGCGCGGGTGCAGCCCGACTTCGCCGAGGTGGTGATCGACTGGTGCGAGCGCGATGCGGTCCACCCGGGCCCGACGCGGACGATCGCGCTCGACTGCATCGCCTGCGCGGCGTGCTGCCGCGACGCCAACGTGGTGCTCGGCGAGGTCGACCTCGACCGCTGGCGCGACGCCGGCCGCCCCGATCTCGCCGGGAGCGCCTACGTGCGCCGCGCCCGCGACGGCAAGGTGACCCTGCGCTTCGCCGCCGACGGCCGTTGCCAGCACCTCGGCCGAGATCGGAGGTGCCGCATCTACGCGATGCGACCGGACAACTGCGGCGTCTTCCCCGCCGGCAGCGAGGCGTGCCTCGCGGCGAGGGAGGACACGCTCGGGTTGCGCGACGGCTGACCGGCGTTGCGTCGGTCGAGCGCCGACGCTCGGCGCTCAGGCCGCCACGCTCGCGGCGCGGCCCCGCATCCGGTTCTGCTCGTCGACCATGCGGGCGCGGACGAGATCGTGGAGGCGATCGGCGTCGTGGCCGACGACGGCGGGATCGATGGGCTCGAGGATCCTCACCGTCACGGGGTGCGGGATGATCCGGAAGCGGCCCTTCGGGAGGATCTGCCCCGTGCCCTCGATGACGATGGGGACGATGGGCACCTCGTTCTTCGCCGAGATCTTGAAGGCGCCCTGGAAGAACTCCTTCATCTCGCCGTCGGGCGAGCGCGTGCCCTCGGGGAACATGAAGACGCTGAGGCCGGCGGCGATCCAGGCGTCGCAGGTGCGGTACATGCGGATGATGCTCGGCTTGTGGCCGCGCCGGAGCGAGATGTACCGGTTCAGGATCATGTTCCAGCCGATGAACGGGACGAAGAAGTTCTCGACCTTGCTCACCCACTTGAAATCGAGCCCGGTCGTGAACACGGCGAGGATGTCGACCATCGACTGGTGGTTGGAGACGTAGACGTATGAGCGGCCCGGCTCGAGGCGCTCTTTGCCCTCGACCACCACGTCCACGAGCGGCGCCCAGGTGAGGTAGTGCGCGCCCCACGCCGTCGTGTAACGGTGCAGGATGCGGAGGTTCTTGTCCCAGAGGAAGGTCCCCAGGAAGAGGAGCAGCGCCGGGACGAAGAGGATCGCGCAGGTGCCGAGCAGGTACGGCCAGTAGAGGAGATTGTAGACGACGACGACGAGCGCGCCGGGCGCCTCGCGCCGGCGCACCGGGCCGGACCGGTCGTGCTCCGCCCCCGCGTCGCTCATCGACGAAGGGACCTTCCGCCGGCGCCGCGCCCTGCTCGCGCCGTCACGGGCCCGCGCCTCCCGGCGCCCCCGGCGGGGGATCCGACGCGCAGCGGAACCCGATGCTCACGTGCGCGGTCACCGGAGCCGCGGCGTTGCGCCACGTCGATCGGAGCCGCTCGGGCCCGTCGAGGAAGCTGCCGCCGCGCACGACCTTGAGCGGCGCCGCGGCGTCGCCGCGCGGATCGGTCCCACCCGGGGCCGGCGAGCGGAAGCCGTCGGCGACCCACTCGGCGACGTTCCCGGCGAGATCGTAGATGCCGTCGGGCGTCTTGTCGGTCGGATGCAGCCCCGAGCCGCAGGTCGCGACCGTCTCGCCGCGGACCAGGCAGCCGGCGTTGCGATCGAAGCAGGCGCTGCCGCACTCCGGCTCGGCGCCGCCCCAGGGGTAGACGCGGCCGTCGGCGCCGCGCGCCGCGAGCTCCCACTCGGCCTCGGTGGGCAAGCGCTTGCCGCGCCACCGGCAGTAGCCCTCGGCGCCGGCGAAGTCGACGCAGTTGATCGGGTGGTCGAGCGCCTTTCGGGGCGCGTTGCACCGCTTGCTCCACATCTCGCTGAACTCGTCGGGGACGGGCGCGGGCGCGCCGGCCTCGGCGCCCGGGGCGGGCTCGGGCATGACCGCCACGCGATCCGCGGGCGAGCACATCCGCTTCGCCATGCACTCCTCGTAGGCGCGCACGGTGACCTCGTTGCGATCGATGAAGAAGCCGCGGGTGACCACGACCTCGCGGTCGTCGGCGCCGGCGCCCATGCGGAGCGTCGCGGGGGCGACGTAGACCATGTCGGGCGGGGCGGCCGGGATGCCGACCGGCGCCGCGCTCGCCGTGGCGGTGTCGGAGGCCGACGCCGACGGCGCCGCGCTGGCGGCCGAGGGAGCGACGGGGGCGGCGCTGCTCCGCGGTAGGGCGGCGCCCGTCGGCGCCGGGCGCGGCGGGGCCGGCCCGAGGTCGAGCGACGTGTAAGCGAACACCGCGCCGGCGCCGAGCACGCCGAGCGCGATCCATGGCCACGGCGAGCGTGTTCGCGCGCCGGGCGGGGCGCCGCTCGCCGAGCGGGCCGTCGCCGCGCCGGCCTTGGTGAGCGCGCCGTCCGCGCCGCTCCCCGCCCGCGACGGCGCCGAGGCGACCTCGTCCATGGCCCGACCCGGAGCATCGGGGTCGCCAGGGCCGCCGACGTCGGGCAGCGAGGGCTTCGAGCCGGAGCGCGCCGGGATGGGCGTCTCGGACATCGGATCGAAGGTCGCCGGCCGGGCCTTGCTCGAGGCGGTGGTCCGCCCGACGACCGCCAACGGGCCCGCGGCGTCCTCGGCGGTGACCTTGGGCTGGGGCATGGGAGAGCCGCGGCGGATCGACTCGACGGGCACCGTGGGCCCCACCGCTTCGCCCGCCGCCTCGGGGCGAGTGCGCCGCTCTCCGGCCGCGCCCTCCGCGGCGCTCGCCGGGCGCTCGCGCCCCTCGGTCGGGACATCGAGCTTCTCCTGCACCGCGTACTCGGCCGTCGCCATTTCGCCGCCGCCGGGCCGCTGCGCGGCGGCCGGCGGCAGGTCGCGCTGGGTCGTCGCGGTCGAAGCCAGGGTGGCGGCGGTGAGCGCGTCCCAGAACCGGCCCGCGTCGGGGTAGCGGTGCTTCGGCTCGACGCTGAGGGCGCGCGCGAGCACGTCCTCGACCGAGTCGAGCGCGGTGACTCCGCGCGCGCGCAGCGTCGGGCGGGCCGACGGATCCGCCGCGGCGATGTAGAGCTGCGTCGGATCGTCGCCGTCGAGCGCCTTCTTTCCGCTGACGAGCTCGACCAGGATGAGCGCGAGCGCGAACACGTCGGTCCACGGGCCGGTCGCTCCGCGCTGCTTGTTGAACTGCTCGGGCGCGCCGTAGCGCGGGGTGAACGCGCTCGGCCCCTTCGCCGTGGCCGCGAGCGCGGCGGTGACGCTCGGGTGATCGCTCAACACCTTGGCGATCCCGAAGTCGAGCACCTTGAGCGTGCGCGTGCCGCCGACGTCGGTGAGGAACAGGTTCGCCGGCTTGACGTCGCGGTGGGCGATCTTCTGCGCGTGGGCGACGGCGAGCGCGCGCGCGGCCGGCTCGAGCAGGCGGATCGCCTCGTCGAGCGGCATCCCCACCTCGCCGCGCTCGATGCGTTCGCGGAGCAGCTCGCCGAGCGTCTGGCCCTCGAGCCACTCGAGGACGAGGTACGGCACCCACTGGCCGCCCGGCGTGGTGAACGCACCGACGTCGAGCGCCTGCACGATGCCGGACGTCGCGCGCGAGAGGCGGTGCAGGAGCCGGCCCTCGTCGCGCAGCTGCTCGAGCAGGTCGTCGCGCTCCTTCTCCGAGAGCGCCGAGGGGAGCTTCAGGCACTTGACCGCGATGAGCTCGCCGAAGCCCTTGTGCACGCCGCGGTAGACGACGCCGAAGCCGCCGTCGCCGACCACCGAGGCGATCCGGTACTTGCCCTCGATGGTGACGCCCGAGAGCTGGAACGGATCAGCGGCTTCGGGCGGCATGGCGCCGTCGCTCCTACCGCGGGGGCCGGCCGACGGCAAAGCCGCAACGCGGGGGCCGGACGCCCGCTCCGGGCGCGCCGCCGCGCCGCCGCGGCCGCGGCACCATCACCGCTACCCGGCTGCCGTGGCCGCGGGGGCTCGTCACCTCGAGCCGCCCGCCGTGGGTCTCGACGATGCCGCGGGCGATGTAGAGCCCGAGGCCGGTGTCGGCGCCGGGCTTGCCCCTGCCGGTGACGTACGGATCGAAGATGCTCGGCAAGACCTCGGGGGCGATCCCCGGTCCGTCGTCCTCCACCGCGCATTCGATGGCGTCGTCGCCCGGGGTGAGCTCGATCTCGATGTGCCCCCCGCGGGGCGTGAACTTGATGGCGTTGCCGACGAGGTTCGCGAGCACCTGCATCAGCCGATCGCGATCGCACTCGGCCCCGCACGCGCTGGCCGGCGTCCTGGTCCGGAGCTCGAGGCCGTGCGCGTCGGCCAGCGGCCAGAAGAGCTCCGCCGTCTCTTCGACGATCGCGGTCACGTCGTGCGCCGCCATGCGCAGCGCCAAGCGCCCGGCCGCGAGCGCGCCGAGATCGAGCAGCTCGCCGACCAAGCGGTCCATGCGCTGCGCCGCCCGGTCGAGCACCGCCGCGCGCCGGCGGAGCTCGGCGCCCGCGTCGCCCGGCGGCGCGCTCCCCTCGACCAGCGCGGTCGCGGCGCGCATCGCCGCGAGCGGGTTGCGGAGGTCGTGCGAGACGAACGCGAGCAGCCGCTCGCGCGCGTGCCGGGCGCGGCGCTCCTGCTCGAAGAGCCTCGCGCGGTCGAGCGCCTGGGCGCACTGCGCCGCCACCGCCAGCGCGAACGCCCGCTGGTCGGCGTCGAACCGCTGCTCGCGCGCGTACACGAACCCGAGCGTGCCCAGCGTCCGGCCATCGAGGACGAGCGGGAGCACGCCGCGCGACCAGCCGTGGCTCCACCGCTCGGCGTCGGCCGCATCGGCGCCCCCGATCTCGTCGACGCTCGACTCGACGAAGAGCGGGACGCCGGTCCGCGCCACCTCGGCGGCCTCGACCGGCGCGTCGAGGGGGACGAGGCGCAGGCGGTCGAGCTGGGTCGGCTGGAAGCCGACCGAGGCCGCGAGCTCCAGGGCCGCGCCGTCGTCGCGGAGGCGCATGAGGACGCCGAGGTCGGCGCCGAGCGCGCGCACGCCGACCGAGGCGCCGACCGCGGCGACCTGCATCTCGTCGAGCGCCCGCGAGAACGCCGCGGTCACGTCCTGGAGCCGCGCGAGCCGCCGGGCGGAGAGCTCCGCCGCCGCGCTGCGCTGCGCGCCGGCGAGCTCCTGCCCGATCGCGTACGCGATGTGGGCTACCGTCGCGAGCCGCGCTCCGCCGTCGGCGCTCGCGAGCTCGACGGCGCCCACCACCTCGCCGCCGAGGCCGAGGATCGGCGCTGCGGAGGACGTCGAGCGAGGCCACCCGGCGTTCAGCCACCCGCAGCCCGGGACGGTCACCGGTTGCCGGGTGGACAGGGCGAGCGCGGCGCCGCTCGCGTCGGGGGCCGCGGGGCGATCGGCCCCAGGCCGGAGGGCGAGGCCCTGGACGATGTCGGTAGGGAACCCCGTCGCGAGCAGGACCGTCCCCTCGGCATCGACGACGATGGCCACGTGGGGGGTGTCCTCGATGGACGCATCGAGCCAGCCGAGGTGCGGGGCCGCGATCCCGGCGAGGTCTCCGCTGACGAGCTCCCCCGCCGGCGCGAGCGCCTGCCAGGCGTCGGCGTCCCGGCACCTGCGCCCGGGGGATCGGAACTCCCCCGATGCACGCTCGCCCGCCTGCGAGCTCGCCGTCGTCGCTGCCGGCGCTGGAGGCGGTGCGTCATCGTGCGTCGCCGCGGGCTCTGCGCGCGCAGACCTGGGATCGGCGATCTCCGCCGCGACGTCCGGGTCGATGACTGGCACGCATCAAGGTTCTCCCAATCGCCGCCCGGTAGGGTGCGGGAATCACGCGTCGGGAGTTTCCTGAACGCGACGGTCAGGGACGCGCGCCGAGGAGCGACGCGATCGCGGGGTAGTCGCGGTCCTCGACCGCGCCCTGGATCACGCACTCTAGCTGACCGCTGGGCGCGATGATCGCGTGAGCGGGCAACGTCGGCATCTCGCCGAGGCCGAGCGGGCCGAGGAAGGCGGTCCGCGGCGCGCCTTCGGGGAGCCAGTGCGTGGCGCGCACGCCCTTGTCGGTCTGGCCCTCGAGGAAGCGCTGGAGCTGCCGCTCGTCGTCGTCGAGCGAGACGAACGCGAGATCGAAGAGGACGCCGGCGGCGCGGAGCTTGTCCTGCCACGCGAGCAGCCGGGGCATCTCCTCGCGACAGGGGACGCACCAGGCGGCCCAGAGGTTGACCCAGACCCATTTGCCGGCGCCGATCGCGAGCGCGGGCGGCGGCGCCGCGCCCGGCGCGCTCGCCGACTTCACGGCGGCCTTCGGCGCCGGACGAGGCGACTGGCCGGCGCAGAGCTGGCGCGGCGGCCCGCTCGGCGCCGCCGCCGCTGCGCTCGCGGCCGTCGCCCCGGGCGCGTGCGCGGGCGAAGCGCCGGCGTCGCCCACGGCCGCGACGGCGTTGCTCCGCCCCGACGTGGGCGGCGGCGGCGGGAGATCGCCCTTGGGCTCGTCGCAGGCGGCGAGCGCGAGCGCGGCCGCGAGCCCGATCGCGAGGCAGGTCGGCGCGGCGAACGTCACAGCTGGCAGTCGACCCATGAGACGAACGCGCTCCGGTTGATCGCCTCGGCGGCGCAGGGCTTGCCGGCGCGCGACACGTTCCACTGGCAGTACTCCTGCCCGAGCTGCGCGAACTCGTTGCCGAGCCAGAGCAGGCCCACCTGCTTGTCCAGCTCGGGATCGTGGAAGCGATCGCCGAGGTCGAAGAGGACGGAGTTGGCGCGCTTGTGCGAGAGCGAGCGGTTGTAGTCGGGGGTGCCCGTCTTCGACGCGCGCGCGACCACGAAGAAGTAACGCGCCCCGCGGCGGTCGAGCCAGAGCTCCTCGATCAGCTTCTTGCCCTCGTCGTCGAGCTTCTCCGAGCCGTCGTCGAACATGATCACGGCGCCCCGGTTCTTCAGCGGGGTGAAGAGCGCGTTGAAATCGTCGTCGCTGATCGAGGCGAGCGTCTTCACGTCGGCGGGCTGGCACCCCCGCCGCGAGTCCTGCCCGGCGAGGCCGCAGGCGTTGATGACGCGCTGGAGCACCGTCTTGAATGCCGGGGTGCAGTACGGGGCCTCCGCGTCGTTGGCGATCGCGACCGCCGGCTTCCTGTCGTCGCGCACGCCCGTCTTGAGGCGCTGGGCGGCCGCGCGGACCTCGCCGTTCACGGTGAGCGTCGACGCGAAGAGGAGCGCGCAGCCCACCACCAGACCGACGATCGGAGCGCCTTTCATGGTCACCTCACCCTGAGCTCGGGCGCGAGCTTCTTCATCGTATACGGAAGGCCGATGTCGGTGTCCTCGTCGCAGAGGCGGGTCTCGCCGAGGAAGAGCTGCGGCGTGGAGACGGGCAGGTGGTTCTGCACGATGAACCGCAGCATCCGGTCCTGGCGGAGCTTGGTCTCCTTCGCGTCGAGGCAGGCGTCGAGCTCGGGCCAGCGCTCGCGCAGCATCGAGCGGACGTTGACGAGGCCGGCGCCCGCCTTGGCGCTGGCGAGGATGTCCTCCTGCCGCTCGTACGCCCACTCGAGCACCTGGAGGGCGCGGTGCTCGCCGCACATCACCGCCTTCGAGACCAGGCACGAGCCGGGGTGGACGGGGCGATCGAGCATCCAGTTGCACTCGCTGTCGAGCGGGAAGAGCACCAGCGTCGTGTCGAGCTGATCGAAGAAGCCCTCGGCGACGAGCCGCTGGTGGAAGGCCTTGCAGGTGGGGCAGAGCGGATCGACGAACATCATCGCCGGCTGCTTGGCGCCGGCGGGGGTGACCCGGAGCAGCGCGTTGTTGGGCTCGGTCGGCTTCTCGAGCTTGCCGCAGCCGCTGACGTACGCGGTGTAGCTCGGGAGGGCGCTCACGTAGAGGAGCGCCGGCGTGACCGCGAACGCGCCGAGGCCGACGAGCCACGCCGGCAGGAGCAGCACGCCGCCGGTGCGCCGCTCGGCGCCGGCCCCACGGCCGGCGGCGGGGTCGTCGAGCGCCTCGTCGACGACCGTCTTGGGCACGCCGGCGCCGGCGGCTGCGGGCTTCTTCCCGAGCATGGCGGCGCGGGCCGCCTCGCGTCGATCGAAGACCATGGCGGCGATGCCGCCGACCGCGAGGAGGGTGGACGAGCCGTAGATCCCCACGCACGTCTTGCAGAAGTGCCCCAGCCGCGTAGCCGAGATCACCGCCATGACGATGGAGACCGCGAGCGGCGTCAGCCCGACCGTGGCGAGGAACTGGGCCGCGCGGCGCGGCGCCGTGTCCTTCGCCAGGACGAGGTAGAGCGCGAACGCGGCGAAGAAGGCGAAGGCGCCGAGGGCGAAGAGCGAGATCGGGACGCCGCCCCAGTACCGGTCGCGGTAGAGCGCCGAGAACGGGCTGTACATCGCGACCCGGCAGGCGTTGTCCGCGGTGGCGTCGACGCCCGCGCCCGGGATGAAGCTGCAATGGATGTCGTGCACCTGACGGTCGAGGTGCTTGACGTAATCGAGCGTCGAGTACCCGGCGAAGACCAGGCCGAGGGCCGATCCGCCGAGGGCGACGGCCGCGGGCCACCGGGGGGACGCGCCGGACATGGTCGGGGCTTAGACGACGGTGCGCCGATCGTCAAATCGGGGGGAGCCGGGGCGGGTGTAGTCTGCCGCCGTGCCGATCCTGCGAAAGCCGATCCTCCGGGGCGAGATCCGCGAGCGCGGGCGCGGCAATCGGCTCAGCTACCGGCTCGACCTGTTCCTCGCGCTGAACCCGGGGGTGCAGCTCCTCGCGGTGCTCGCGGTGGCGCTCGTCGTCGCGTTCCTGTTCGGTGCGGCGCTCGTCTGGGCGGACGGCGGCGACGACACCGTCGGCGAGGGGCTCTGGTGGGCGCTGACCCGGATGCTCGACGGCGGCAGCGTCGCGGCGGACGCGGGACTCTTCCGGCGCGCGTTCGGCGTCGCGGTGACGCTGGTGGGGATGCTCTCGGTCGCGGTGATCACCGGCGCGTTCGCGTCGAGCTTCGCCGATCGGCTGCGCGCCCTCCGCGCGGGGACCGTCGCCATCTACGAGCGCGATCACGTGCTCTTCGTGGGCTGGAGCCCTCGGGGCGCGGTGGTCCTGCGCGAGCTGGCCTACAGCGGCCTCCGCGCCACGATCGTGATCCTCGCCGACGAGGAGCGCGAGCTCGTCGAGGAGCGCGTCCGCGAGGCGCTCGCCGGCCAGCGCCACCGCCTGCGCGTCATCGTGCGCCGCGGTGACCCGACGGCGACGGCGACCCTGCTGCGCGTCGCGGCGCACCACGCCCGCGCGGCGCTGATCCTCGCCGAGGAGGGGGGCGCCTCGCCGGCGCCGAGCGGCGCGGCGAGCGGCCCGGCGCTGGCGAGCGACCGGACGGATCGCGCCATGCTGCGCGCGCTGCTCGCGCTGCGCCGCGTGGTCGGGAGGGGTCGCGTCCCCACGGTCGTCGAGGTGTCGAGCCAGGCGGCGCGCGAGCTCGTGCGCCTCTGCGCGCCCGGCGGCGACGTCGCCGTGGTCGACGCCCACAGCGTGAACGCGCACCTCCTCGTCCACCTGGTACGCCAGCCCGGCGCGTTCGGCGTGGTGCGGCAGATCCTCTCGCTCGACGCCCGCTCGATCTATCTGCAGGCGGCGGAGAGGGTGGTGGGCCGCACCTTCGACGAAGCGCACGCCGCCATCGACAGCGGCGTGCTCGTCGGGCTGCTCCGCGATCGGACACCGATGCTCTGCCCGAAGGGCGCAGAGCTCATCAAGGAGTCGGACCGGCTCCTCTTGTTCGCCGACGACGGGGCCGACCCGTCGTACGGCGGCAAGCTCCCCTCCTCGTCGCGCCCGAGCGACGCCGACGCGCGCGCGCCCGCGACCGACCGCAAGGTCGGCGTCGCCGTGGTGCATGCGAAATCGGAGCTCGCGTCGCTGCTGCGCTTCCTCGAGGCCCACTGCGCCGGACGGATCACCGTGCTCGTCCCGCCGGCCGAGGCCGAAGAAGCCAGCGCGGCGATGGCTCACGCGGCGCTCCAGTCGGTGTCGGCCGAGGTCGTCGTCGGCGATCCGCTCGACCCCGCCGTGCTCGAGCGGGTCATCGCCGCCGAGACCGACGTGGCGCTGTTGCTGGCGCCCGACGTCTCGAACGAGTCGCTCGCCGCCGCCGACGCCGATCAGCTCATCACCCTCTTGCAGCTGCGGAGGCTCGGGCGCCGGAGGAACCCCCCGCTCCGCGTCGTGGTCGAGGTGCGCAGCCCCGAGACCGAGCGGGTCGCCGGACCCCACGTCCACGGAGACTTCGTCCTCTCGCGCGAGATCGTGGGCATGCTGCTCGCCCAGGAGCTGCACGCGCTCTGCCGCGACAAGGCGGCGGGAGCGTGGCTCGGCGACGTGTACGAGCGCATGCTCGAGTCGATCACCGCCACCATCCACCTCCGGCCCATCGCGCTCTACGCGGGCGGTCAGGGGCGGGCGACGTTCGCCGACGTCGCCGCCGCGGCGCGCCGCCGCGGCGAGGTGGCCATCGGCGTGGTCGCCGAGGACGACGCGCCGGATCTCCTGCCGCGGCGCGACGCCCTCTTCGACGTCGCCGAGCGGGCGCGCGTCGTCGTCATCGGGGCGCACCCGTGACCTCGGGGGCGGGCACTCCGGCCGCGGCCTCCCCGTCGCCGGACCGCGGGGGCTCGGCCGCGGCGTCGCCCGCGCGGGTCGAGCTCGTCGACGTGGCCGTGCGGCTCGGGGAGCGCACCGTGCTCGACGCGGTCTCGTTTCGCGTCGAAGAGGGCGAGACGCTGGTGTTGCTCGGCCGGAGCGGCTCGGGGAAGACCACGACGCTCAAGCTCGTCAACCGGCTGCTCGACCCGACGTCGGGCGAGGTGCTGGTCGAGGGGCGCGCGACGACCGCGTGGGATCCGATCGAGCTGCGGCGCCGCACCGGGTACGTGATCCAGGAGGTCGGGCTCTTTCCGCACCGCACCGTCGAGGAGAACGTCGCGACGGTCCCGCGCCTCGTCGGCTGGAGCCGCGAGCGGCAGCGCGCCCGCGCGCGCGAGCTCCTCGCCATGGTGGGGCTCGAGCCCTCCGTGTTCGCCCCGAGGACGCCGCGAGAGCTCTCGGGCGGGCAGCGCCAGCGCGTCGGGGTGGCGCGCGCGCTCGCGGCCGATCCGCCGCTGGTGCTCATGGACGAGCCATTCGGCGCGCTCGACCCGCTGACCCGCGCCGAGATCCAGGAGGAGCTCGTCGCGCTCTGCGCGCGGCTCGGCAAGACCATCCTCCTCGTCACCCACGATCTCGGCGAGGCGTTCAGGCTCGCCACGCGCCTGGGCCTCTTCCACGAGGGGCGGCTGGTGGAGCTCGGCCCGCCCGACGCCTTCCGGCGCTCGACGCACGCCGAGGTGCGGCGGTTCCTCGGCGTCGCGGGCGCCGCCCAGCCGGAGCCGTCCCGGTGACGCTCCGCGAGCTGTTCGCGTCGAGCGGCGCCGAGATCGCGGGGGCCGCCGTCGATCACCTGCTGCTCGTCGGCTTGGCCACCGCCGCGGCCGCGCTCGCGGGCGTGCCTCTGGGCGTGATGCTCTCGCGCCGGCCCGCGCTGCGGCGCCCCGTGCTCGGCCTCGCCAGCGTGCTCCAGACGGTGCCCAGCCTGGCGCTCTTCGGGCTGCTCATCCCGGTGCTCGGGTCGTACGGGATCGGGCGGGCGCCCGCCCTCATCGCGCTCTTCCTCTACGGGCTGCTCCCGATCGTGCGCAACACCGCGACGGGCATCCTCGGCGTCGACCCGGCGGTGCGCGAGGCCGCTCGCGGCATGGGCATGACGGACCGGCAGCTGCTCGTCGAGATCGAGCTCCCCCTCGCGCTGCCCGTCATCACCGCCGGCGTACGCACGGCCGCGGTCATCTCGGTAGGGACGGCGACCATCGCCGCCGCGGTCGGCGCCGGAGGCCTCGGCACGTTCATCTTCCGGGGGCTCCGGATGAACGACGACACGCTCATCCTCGCCGGCGCGGTCCCGGCCGCGCTGCTCGCGCTCTTGGCCGACGGGCTGCTCGGCGGGCTCGAGCGCGCGCTCGCGCCGGGGGCGCCTCGGCGAAAGCGCCGCCTGCTCGCGGCGTCGGCCGCGGCGGTCGCGATCGCCATCGCCGTCCTCGGTGCGGCGGTGCGCCGCCCGCCGCCGCCGCCGATGGCGGAGCTCGCGGCACCGGCCGGCGGCCGCCCGGTGGTCGTCTGCTCCAAGGACTTCACCGAGCAGCTCCTCCTCGGCGAGCTCGTCGCCCAATCGCTGGAGCGAGCCGGCGTCGCGGTGGAGCGTCGCTTCGAGCTCGGCGGCGATCTCTGCCACCGCGGGCTCGTCTCCGGCGAGATCGACCTCTACGTCGAGTACACCGGCACGGCGCTCACCACGATCCTGAAGCAGCCGCCGCGGACCGATCCGCGCGAGGTGTACGCGATCGTGGCGCGAGAGTACCCGGCGCGCTTCGGCGCCGAGTGGGGCGAGCCGCTCGGCTTCGACAACACCTTCGCCGTCCTGGTGAGGGGCGCCGACGCGCGCCGGCTCGCGCTCGGGCGCATCTCGGATCTCGCTGCGCAGGCCCCGGGCTGGCGCGCCGCCTTCGGCCAGGACTTCATGTCGCGCGAGGACGGCTGGCCCGGGCTGGCCCGAGCCTACGGCCTCGCCTTCGCCGAGTCGCCGAAGGAGATGGACCTCGCGCTGACCTACCGCGCGCTCGCCGCAGGACAGGTCGACGTCATCGCCGGCAACTCGACCGACGGCCTCATCGAGGAGCTCGACCTCGTCCAGCTCGCCGACGACCGCCGTTACTTCCCGCCCTACGAGGCGGCGCCGGTCGCCCGGCGCGCCGCCCTCGATCGGCACCCTCCCTTGCGCGCCGCGCTCGGGCGGCTCGCCGGCCGCATCCCGAGCGAGCGGATGCGCAAGCTCAACCTCGCCGTCGACGGACGGCACCGCGACGTGCGTACCATCGTGGCAGAGCTGCTCGAGGAGCTCCGATGAGCTTTCGCCACGCCACCCTCCGCGCCGCCGTGTGCGCCCTGGCAGCCTGCGCGCCGCAGCCGGCGCCGGTCGCGCCCGCTCCGGCGACGGGGGTCGGCCCGCCGGCGCCGTCGGTCGATCCCGCCGCGCACTCGGCTTCGATCGCGCGCGCGGCGATCACCCGCTCGGTCGCGGCCTTCAACGCGCACGATCCCCGCGCGCTCGCCGACGCCTACGCGCCCGACGCCGTCGTCGCCACGGTCGGGCCCGGCGGGCTCGAGGAGGAGCGGGGCCGCGACCCGCTCGTGCGCGGCCACGAGGGCCTCTTCGCGGGCTACCCCGACATCCGCATGGAGTCGAGGCGGCTGCTCGTGGCCGGCGGCGTCGTCGTCCACGAGTGGGTCTCGGCCGGGACGCACCGCCGCACCGGCAAGCGCGTCGGCATCGAGGCGGCGAGCCTCTGCGAGATCGGCGCCGACGGCCTCATCCACCTCGATCGCACCTACTTCGACGCCGTCACCATGGACGTTCACAAGGGCGAGCGCGCCGGCACCGCGCGTCCCGTCCCCGAGCTCCTCGGCGCGGCCCCCGACGTCGTCGTCGCCGCGGGCGCGCCCGAGGAGGCGCGCGGCGCCGAGCTCGCGCGCGCCGCGCTCGGGGCGCTCGAAGGCGGCGTGCTCGGCCGCGACCCATCCCCGCTCCTCGACGGCGTCGTCCTCTCGGAGGTCTCGTCGCCCGGCGACGTGGCCGGACGCACCGCGGTCGCCGACGAGCTCGGGCTCTTCTCCGGCAAGACGACCCCCGCCCGCCTCGTCGCCGCGGGGCGCTACGTCGCGATCGAGACCTCGTTCGCCGGAACCCACCGCCCCTCCGGCCGCCTCGTCTCGCTCCACCGCCTCGAGGTGCTCGAGATCGACGGGGGCAAGATCAAGCGCTGGCGCACCTACGGCAGCAACCTCGAGCTCCTCGCCCAGCTCGGGCGGCTCGACTGAAGAGCGACGCCTCTCGCGGCCTCGAGGTCCGATGCCTCTTCAGCTCCGGGGGCGTGGGGCAGAGCCCCCGCTCGCGACCTCGCAACAAGCGGCGTCAGCGCGCCACCAGCAGCGTCACCGCGAACCCGGCCTCGCCTTCGATCCATTGCTCGTGGCAACCAAACCCGGCGCGCGCGCCCATCTCCACGATCTGGGCCGGCGTGTACTTGTAGGAGCTCTCGGTCCAGATGGGCTCGCCCTCGTCGAAGGCGATCTCGATCTCGGCCGCGTCGATCGCCACCGTCTGACGCGCCAGGCTGACGAGGTGCATCTCGACCCGCGACGCCTCGGCGTTCCACACGGCGCGGTGGGCGAACGCCCCCAGGTCGAAATGTCCCCCGAGCTCTCGGTTCATCCGCACGAGCAGGTTCTTGTTGAACGCCGCCGTGACGCCGAGCGGATCGTCGTAGGCGAGGATCAGCTCGGGCTCGGGCTTGACGAGATCCGCGCCGAGGAGGAGCGCGTCGCCGGGCGCGAGCGTGGAGCGGATGCGAACGAGGAACTCGTCGGCGGCCGTCGCGTCGAAGTTGCCGATGTTCGACCCCAGGAACAAGACCAGCATCGCCCCGCCGGGCGAGCGCTGCGCCGCCGCGCGCACGAGGCCGGCCTCGTACGTGGCGCGGTGCCCCACGACCGAGAGGTGCGGCAGCCGCCCCAGCGTCCGTCGCGAGAGCTCGAGGGCGGTGCGCGAGATGTCGATGAGGTGGACGAGCACGTCGCCGCCGCGCCCGCGGAGCGCCTCGCCGACGAGCGCGAGCTTCTCGCCGCTGCCGCAGCCGAGCTCGACCAGCGTGCACGGGTCGCGGAGCGGCTCGACCATCTGCTCGGCGAAGCGCTCGAGGAGGAGCGTCTCGGCCCTCGTGATCCCGTACCAAGGGAGCTGGCAGATCGCCTCGAAGAGGTGCGATCCGAGCGCGTCGTAGAGGTACTTCGTCGGCAGCTGCTTCGGTCGCTGCCGCAGCGCGGCGCGGACGTCGGCGACGAGGTCGCGCGCGGCGGTCGTGGGCGGCGAGGCCATGGACCCCGCTAGCATTGCCCGCGCGCCGGCGCGAGCGCGCGCCATTGCTCGCGTCCGCCCACGCTGGTAGAGCCGCGCCTCCCGATGCTACCCGCGACGCCCTGCGACTTCGACGAGAGCTTCCTCGCCGACCTGCCCTACGACCCCGAGGTGCTCTTCTTCGATCGGCTGCTCGCGATCGACGCCGAGAAGAGCATGGTCCGGTGCCGGATGCCGACCGACCGGCCGCTTCCGCTCACCACGTCCCAGCGCGCCCACCCGGTGCGCCACCCGAGCCACGTCGCGGGTGCGGTGATGGTGCACGCGACCGGGATGCTCGGGTTCGTGCACGCCTACTACCTCCTCGGGCTCCGCCACGCCGAGGGATGGGTCGGGTACGGCACGCACATCCACCGCGTCGTCTTCCGCAAGCTCGTCCCGCCCGGCGCGCCCATCGACGCGACCTGCGTCGCCACGCGCGCGCGCCACGGCAAGAAGCGGCACGTCATGCGCTATAGCTTCGAGTTCCGGCACGAGGGCGACCTCTGCTACGAGGGCGACCAGAGCGCGGTGTGGATGCTCACCGGCGACGGCGCCGCCGCGTCGCTCGGCGCCGAGCCCTGAGCGCGGCCGCGCGCGGCCCACGCGCCGACCCCCGGGCGAGGCGAACGCCGGCGCGCCCGTCGGCCCCCGTGCTCGCCGCGCGGATGGCGCGCGCGACCGCTCGCTTGACCCGTGCGGGCGCCTCGTCTACCCGCGGGGCATGGCGGATTTCGACGTCGGCGCGATCGTCCCTTCGACGCGGGATCTGCTCCAGGTCCTCTCGACCAAGCGCCGCGGGCTCGCGCTGGTCGCGCTCGTCGGCGTCGATCGCGCGGCCGAGGAGGCGGCGCGGCTCTACGATCGGAACGTCTCGGCGTTCGCGATGGCCGAGCCCGGGCCGGCGATGGGCCTCGCCGCGCGCGCGACGAAGACGGTGCCGATGCTCTGCCTCGCGCCCGTCCGCGAGAAGGACCCGTGCCTCGCGGCGCGCTACCACGGCGCCGACGGCGTCTGCGTGGACGCATCGCTCGCGCTCGACGATTGGGACCGGCTCGCCAAGCAGGTCCGCACGATGCGCATGCTCCCGCTCGCGTACGCGGACAGCGCCGCCTCGGCCGCGGCGGGCGTCGCCGCCGGCGCGCGCGCTCTGCTCCTCCGCGCCCCGAGCGCCGACGCCCTGCTCGCGATCGCCCGCGACGTCCCGCGCACGGTGACGCTGATCGCCGAGGTGGTGGGCGCCGACGCCGCCGCGCTGCGCGCGCTCGCCGGTCAGGTCGACGCCGCCGTGGTGCCGTCCGCCGTGCACACGGCGCCCGGGTTCGCAGACCTCGCCTCCGAGGTCGATCCGTAGTTCCTCCCCAACATGGGGGCTTCGCCCCCAAACCCCCCGGGCAATTGCCGGTCGGCTTCGCCGCCCGGACACCCGCC
>CAYJPW010000140.1:0-28101 GCA_964372055.1 uncultured Polyangiaceae bacterium | reverse complement strand
CTGCGCGGCGGCGGCGGATTGCGCCGCGACCGGCTGCGCCGCAGCAGGCTGCGCGGCCGTGGGTTGCACCGGGGCGGCGGTCTGCGCCGCGGGCGCGGCGACCGCAGGTGGGGACGGCGACGCAATCGCGGGCGTCGGCCCCGAAACCGGACCTGCAACGGTCGGGATGGGGTGCTCGCCCGAGAGCGAGCGTCGGCCCGGCGGAGGCGGCGGCGCCTTCTTGGGCGAGGCGGCGCGCGCGGCCGCATCCGCATCGCCGATCGCGGTCGCGGGCAGCTTCGCGGCCGCCGCGGCGTCGGCCGCTCTGGACGCGTCGCCGGGCGTGGCCGCCACGGGTGCGTCGCCGGGAAGCTCATCGGCGGTGTTGCCGAAGTCGATCGGGATCTCGTCGGCGGTGCTGCCGAACTCGAGATCGCCGTCCTCGAGCGGCTCGGGCTCCGAGATCCGCTCCGCGGTCAGCGCTCGCGCGGGCGGCGGAGGCGGCGGCCTGTGCGCAGCCACCTCGGGCTCGCTCATGCGCTCGGGCTCGATCTCCTCGATCGCCTCGTCCGCTTCGGCCTGGACCGCCGCGTGCTGCGGCTTCGCGGTGAACGCGGCGACGGGCGCGGCCGGCGTCCAGCCGGCGTCGTCGACGGCGTCGGCCGGTGGAGGCGGCAGCTCGACGGTGCGCGCGTCCTCGATGTCGAGCCCGCGGGCGGCCGCGACGATCGAGGTTGGGTCGACGATCGCGGCCACGGCCGGCCGCACGTCGGACACCGGCGGCAGGTCCGAGACGATCTGCATCGGCCGGATCAGCCCGATCGCCTGCTCGTCCGCGACGACGGCGGGGCTCGAACGGAACGCCGGACGCGGCGGCGGCAGCACGTCCGCCGACCTCGAGATCTCGGGCGACGAGACGCGCGCGAGATCGGGTTGCGACGCCGACGTCGGACGGGCGACCGCGTCGTCGGGGATCTTCAGGGTGCGGCGGGAGCGCTTGCGGGCGACGTCGGACGTGGGCTCGCTGCTCGCGGCCGGCGGCGTGGCCGGCGGCACCGGCGTCCCAAGGGTGGGGATCACCGGAGGCGCGATGGGCGCGTCGTCGAGCGGGATCGTCGGCATCGGCGGCCGAGCGCCTCCCACCGGCATCGCATCCATCCCCGGCAGGCGCGGGAGAGGTGCCGGCAGGGGAATGTCGCCCGCCACCGGGGCGACCACGGGGGGCGGCCGGCTCGGCGTCCCGCCCGCGGCTGCGGCGGCCGGCGGCTGCGAGGGCCCGGACGGCGGGATCGAAGCTGCCCCGGGGATCGTCGACGTGCGCGCGCGCGGCGGCCCAGGCGGCGGCACCGAAGCGGAGGGACGCGGCGGCGGGTTGGTGCGCGGCCTGGGAACGGCGGCGGGCGCGGGGATCGAGGATCGCTTCGGCGGCACCTCGCCATCCGGCGGCGGCGCGCTCGAGGTCGAGCCGGGCGGACCTCCCGCGACCGGCGAGGCCGCCGCCCCCAGCGAGGCCCCCCGCGAAGCGTCGTCGCTCATCCCCGCTCTCCGGGAGCCAGCCGCGCTTCGCCGTTCGCGGCCTTCGCGGCGCCGCCCCCGATCTCGACCGAGATGCCGTTGACCGAGCCGGTCCGAGCCAGCGCTTCCCCCATGCGGATCGCGCGCGGCGCGTCGATCCACGCGGGCGCCGTGCCCTTTTCGACGAAGACGACGGCCGTGGAGCCGAGGTGGAACATGCCGATCTCGTCGCCGCGCGCGACCGGTCGAGGCGGTGCGATCACGTGGGTGCCGAGGGGGACGTCGCGCCCCTCGACCGCCGAGACGGTGATTCGGCCGACGATCATGGCTCCGACCATCACCACGGTGACGCGTCCGTTCGCCGGCGTGTCGATGGCGATGGCGACACGGCGGTTGATCGAGAAGAGCGAGGGCACGTGGCGCTCGCCGATGGCGTTCACCGGGTAGAGGTCGCCGGGCATCGAGCGGACGAGCGAGATCGTCCCGGCGACCGGGGCGTGCACCCGGTGGTAGTCGCGGGGAGAGAGGTAGACGACCGCGAACTGCCCGCCCTCGTAGCGGGCGACGTCGTCCTCGTCGCCGATGAGCTCGGAGAGACGGTAGTCGCGTCCCTTGATCTTGAAGTGGCCGCCGGCGTGGACCGGGCCGGCGCACTCGACGCGACCGTCGGCGGGGCTGACGACGGCGCGCGGGTCGGGGCACGTGGGGCGCTGTCCGTCGCGGAGCGCCCGTGTGAAGAACGCGTCGAAGCTCGCGAACGGCCCGTCCGGCACCACCGACTCGTCGAGATCGACCCGGTAGGCCCGCACGTAGAGGCCGATGACCGCCTGCGCGACGAGAGGATGGAGGTTGGCGTCGGCGAGTCGGCCGACGGCCCTCGTGATGCGCGCCCGGGGGAGCACGCGCAAGATCTTTGCGGCGGCGTAGGTGGCTACGGTCATGCGGGAGATGGCAGGGAAACCGGTCGTTGGATGCTAGGCCGCCCCAAGAAGGTCGGTCAACGTCCCTGGCGCGAATCGACCCGGGGAGGGTTCGTTTGTCCGGGGGTTTGGGGCAGAGCCCATCGTGAGCTGGCTTGGGGCGAGCCGTTCGGCCGCTGGAAAGCTCCGCTGATACCGTCCGCCGGCCGATGCCGCAGCGTGAGCGGGCACGGACGGCGGACCCCGCTCCGGCCTCGCCGCGGGCTCGATAGCACGCGCGGACGGGGTTGCGCCGAACCGGAGCGGCGCTCCGGCCCGGCGCGATCCGGCCTGGAGCAGGCGGCCGGCGTCGGATGGGAAATCACAACGATTCCAAAGAGACGGATGCCAGGCACGACCTTCGCTTGAGGAGGCCGGCAGCAGGGGCTTCGCGGTGAGAAAGGACGGGCACGAGATGACCACGCCGATGGAGATCGAGTTCTGGGGGGTTCGCGGGAGCATCGCCTCGCCGGGGCGCGACACCGCGCTGGTGGGCGGCAACACCAGCTGCGTCGAGGTCCGCTGCGGCGGCTCGCGCATCATCCTCGACGCGGGCACCGGCATCCGCCGGCTCGGCGACGCGCTCCTCGCCGAGGGGCGCGTCGAGGCGACGGTGCTCCTCTCGCACCTCCACTGGGATCACATCCAGGGCCTGCCGTTCTTCGTGCCAGCCTACGTGCCGGCGACGAAGCTCGCCATCCACGGCAGCGCGCACGGCGCGCGATCGCTCGGCGATGCCCTCGCCTACCAGATGAGCGCGCCCAACTTCCCGGTGCGGTTCGACGAGCTCGGGGCGGACATCGCGCTGCGCGAGGTGAAGCACGGCGACACCTTCACCGCCGCCGGGGCGACCATCACCGTCGCCAAGCTCAACCACCCCGGGAGCGTCCACGCGTACCGCATCGAGCAAGGGGGACGGAGCGTCGTCTACGCCACCGACACCGAGCACTACGCCTGCGTCGACCCGACGCTCAAGGCGCTCGCGGCCGGCGCCGACATCCTCATCTACGACTCGCAGTACACGCCCGAGGAGTACCGCGGAGACGCCGGCCGCTCGAAGGTGGGCTGGGGCCACTCGACCTACGTCGCCGGCGCCGAGCTCGCCGCGGCCGCGGGCGTGGGACGCTACGTCCTCTTCCACCACGATCCGCAGCGCGACGACGCCGGCGTCGCCGACGTCGAGCGGCGCGCGCGCGATCTCTTCGGTGGCGCGATCGCAGCCCGCGAAGGCATGGTGCTCAGGGTCGGAGCGCCCGCCGGAGCCGACGTGTTCGAGCCTCCGAGCCGGCGCGCCGCCGCCGCATAGGTTAGAGAGGTGACGCTCGAGGCTTGCGCTCCTATGCTCGGCGGCGATCCGCGCGGCGAAGCGCCGGGCGGGCCGCTCTCGATGTCGTCTCGCCTCTCGCTCCTCGTCGATCTGGCCTCGCTCCTGGCGCGCGAGGTCGATTTCGACGCGCTGCTGGCGACCGCTTGCGAGCGGCTGGCGAGGGCGATGCACGCCGACCGCGCCACGATCTGGCTGGTGGACGCCGAGCGGGGGGACCTCGTGACCAGGGTCGCGCTCCTCCCGGAGCTGCCAGCGCTGCGCCAGCCCCTCGGCCGCGGGATCGCCGGGTACGTCGCGCGCACCGGCGAGGTGGTGCGCGTGGACGACGCCGGCTCGGACCCGCGCTTCGATCCCAGCGCCGATCGCGCCACCGGCTACACCACGCGCTCGATGCTGGTCGCGCCGGTGCGCGAGGAAGCGCGCTCGCCCGTGCGCGGCGTGGTGCAGCTCTTGAACCGCAGCGGCGGGCCCTTCGACGAGGACGACGAGCGCTACCTCGTCGCGCTCTCGACGCAGCTCGCGCGCGCGCTCTCGCTCACGACGCTGCGCGCCGACGAGGGCGCGCCGGGCGTCGTCCTCCGCGGCCCTTTCAACCGCATCGTCGGCCGCAGCGCGCCGCTCGGCGCCGTCTACGAGCGCATCGCCCTCGCCGCGCAGACCGACGCGACCGTGCTCCTGCGCGGCGAGACCGGCACCGGCAAGGGCCTCTTCGCGCGCGCCATCCACGTGAACTCGGCGCGCCAGACCCGCCCGTTCGTGACGGTCGACTGCACGACGCTGCCCTCGCAGCTCGTCGAGAGCGAGCTCTTCGGGCACGAGCGCGGCGCCTTCACCGGCGCCGACCGGCGCGTGCCCGGCAAGGTGGAGCTGGCCGAGGGCGGGACGCTCTTCCTCGACGAGCTCGGGGATCTCCCGCACGAGAGCCAGGGCAAGCTCCTCCGCTTCCTGCAGGAGCGCACCTTCGAGCGCGTCGGCGGGCGGCAGCCGCTCCACGCCGACGTGCGCGTCGTCTGCGCGACGCACTGCGATCTCGAGCGGGCCGTCGCCGAGGGCCGCTTCCGCGAGGACCTCTACTACCGCGCGCGCGTGGTGGAGATCGAGCTGCCGCCGCTGCGCGCCCGCGGGGCCGCCGAGATCGAGGCGCTCGCGCGCCACTTCGCCGACGTCTACGCCGAGCGCTACCAGCGCCCCCGCCCCGTCATCGACGACGACGCCATGGCCGCGCTGCGCGAGCACACCTGGCCGGGGAACGTGCGCGAGCTCGAGCACTGGATCGAGAGCGCCGTCGCGCTCGCGGCCGACGGCAAGATCGCCCGCCAGCACCTGCCGGCGCGGCGGCTACCCGTCCGGCCGGCGACCGCACCCGCGCCCGTGCCAGCGCCCGCGGCGCCGCCGCAGCCGGTCGCGGCGGAGCCCCCCGGCCCCGTTGCCCAGGGTGCGACCGCGGCCATTCCGGTGGGCCTGCCGCTCGAGGAGGCCACGCGACGCTACGTCGCGGCGACCGTGGCGGCGTGCGACGGCAACAAGACGGAGGCGGCGCGGCGGCTCGGCGTGGGGCGCAACACCATCGCCCGGGCGCTCCGGAAGTAGGCGCAGGAGCCCGGCCTCGCGCGCTACGGGCGGCGAGCCTCGGCGAACGCCATGGCGCGGAGCTTCTTCACGAGCTCGTCTCGGAACGCGAGCAGCGATTCGGCGCTGATTCCGCTGGGGAGCACCGCCTCCGGTGCGATCGTCAGCTGCTCGAGCAGCCACGCCAACGTGGCCGGCTCGGCACCTGCGTCCTTCCGGCGCGCGTCGGTGAAGGCCTGGTCGAGATCGATCCCGCGGCGCACCAGCGCCGTCAGGTCGACGAGGTCCTTGATCTCGCTCCGGCTCAGCAGCGTGCAGATCTTGTTGGCGGCGATCTCGCGCTCTGTATCGACGCGCACGGCACCGATCATCACCTTGGCGGGGTCGATCATCGGCGCGCGATCGACCACCAGGTCCACGACGCACGTTTCGGCACCACGGGTGACCACGACCCGCCGAAAGTCGGGGTACGTCGAGCGCGCCGCGGTGGTCGCGCCAAGGGCTCGGGCGGCATCTTCCAGGGCGTGCGCCGGCTCGGCGAGATCGAGCCCCGGAGCTGCGAAGAGATCCAGATCCTCCGTCGTTCGATGGCCGAGGTAGAAGCCGGCGAGCGCACCGCCCCCCGTGAGGAAGAGCCGGCCTTCGCGTGCGAAGAAGGCCTCGAGGAGGTCCCGCTGGAGCGCGGTCAAGCGGCTAGGCGGCGGGGAGGAGTCCATCTCTGCGCCAGCCGTCGAGCAGCCACTGCCAGAATGGCCGGCGCCGGCCGAGGTGGCGCTCGATCCGCGGCCAGTCGCGGAGCACCTCGTCCAGCGTCACGTAGCTCCACACCTCATCGAACCGGGCTTCGCGGAGGAGCCGCCCCTGCCATTGTGCGCGGATGCCCGGATCGGGATGCCGGAGGCGCGCGCGCAGCTCCTCGTCGTCGACATCGACGTCCCAGAGGAAATACGGGCGATCGCGCGCGGCGCTCATGCAGCCAGCGTACCTCCGGCGAGCGGCTCCCGCCATGGCCACGGGCCTGACGGTCCTCGAGCGGATCGCTGCAACGAGCTCGGCGGATGAGGTCGGCCCGGATGCGTCACCCGCGCTGCTTCCGCTCGGTCAGCGTGCTCGCCGAGCATGGAGAAGGCGCGCGTGGATCGCGCCGAGCGCCTCGAGCGCGCCCATCGCCAGCCCGACCCGGGTGCCCGGCCCGGCGGGGACCTCGGCCTCGCGCGCGTTGATGCGGACGAGCGCCGCGCCGGCGCGGGCGAGGCGCTCGCCGAAGAGGCGCACCGTCGGGATCGCGGTGCCCGCGCCGCACTCGATCACACACACACCCGAGGAGCCCTCGGCCAGCGCGGCGCCGAGCCACGCGTCGAGGCGCCGCTCCTGCGCCTCGGTGCGGCTCGGGTCCCAGTCGCCGTCGCCGAACATGAGCACCGCCGGGCGGGCCAGGGCGCCGCAGCGCGGGCACGCGGGCAGCGGCGGCGCGGCGCGGAAGGTCTCCTCGTCGACGGCGACCTCGAAACCCTGGGCGGAGAAGACGCCGGCGCCGCAGGCGCGCGTGCACTGGAGCCAGTGGATCGAGCCGTGGCACTCGCAGACGTGCGCCTCGTCGAAGCCGGCCACCTCGAAGTGACCGTCGATGTTGGAGGTGAACACGAACGCGCCCGAGGGCGCGCGCTCCGCCCAGCGCCGGAGCAGCGCGAAGCCGCCGTGCGGCGCCGTGCGGCGGTAGAGCACGAGGCGGTGGCCGTAGAAGCCCCAGGCGAGCTCCGGATCGGCCCGGAACCAGCGCGGGTTGGCGAGGCTCGCGAAGTCGAGCCCGAGCTTCGCGTAGGGCGGGTACGCTCGCCAGAACCCGGCGGAGCCCCGGAAGTCCGGCAAGCCCGAGTCGACGCCCATTCCGGCGCCGGCGGTGAAGACCAGGGCGCGCGCGCCGGCCACCGCCGCCGCGGCCCGATCGAGATCGGTGCTGGCCATGCGCACATCGTACGACGCGATCCTCCCGACGCCATCGACCGTAACCAACGCGAGGCTCGCGCGTAGGGGCTGCGAGGTGGCGAGCGCATGAGAGGCGACGTGACGTGGGCGAGGGATCGCAGAGCGTTTCTCCGGACGGCGGCGGCCGGGACCGTCCTCATCGCGTTCGGCGGCGGGACGTACGTGCTCGCGCAGACCGACGATCCGCGCGCCAAGCAGCCACGCAAGGACGGCCGGCCGCGCGTCCCTCCCGGGCAGCGCATCATCGACGCGCTCAAGCCGATGGGCGGCGACGCCGGCGATCCCAGCCCCAAGAGCTTCCGGCTCAAGGTGCACGGCGAGGTCGAGAGCCCGCTCGACCTCGACTTCGCCGCGCTCCTCGCGCTGCCGCAGACGGAGCTGACCTGCGACGTGCACTGCGTGACCGGCTGGACGATGCTCGACAGCAAGTGGACCGGGGTCCAGGTGGCGCACCTCGCCCGCCTCGCGAGGGTGAAGGACACCGCGCGCCACGTGATCTTCGAGGCGGCGCACGGCTACACCGCGAACGTGCGCATCGCCGAGGCGACCGCGCCCAACGTGATCGTCGCCCACAAGCTCGGCGACGGCGCGATCCCGCGCCCCCACGGGCCTCCCGTGCGCGCCGTCGTGCCGGACCTCTACTTCTGGAAGAGCGCCAAGTGGCTCACCGGGATCCGCTTCAGCCGCGCGGATCAGCCGGGCTACTGGGAGACGCGCGGCTACCACAACCACGCCGATCCCTGGACGGAGGAGCGCTATGGCTGACGAGGCGCCGAAGCCGCGGCGCCTCGCGTGGCGCGGCGTGGTGCGGGCGGTGCACCGCGACGCGGGCTACCTCGCCGTGGGGCTGACGTTCGTCTACGCGCTCTCGGGCCTGGCGGTGAACCACATCGCCGACTGGGACCCGAGCTTCCAGAGCTACCAGCGCACCGTGGAGCTCGGAGGCCCGCTCGAGGGCGAGGACGAGCGCGTCGCCTCGCTCGTGCTCGAGCGCCTCGAGGTGCCGGGCGCGCCGCGCGACGTCTACCGCGCGTCGCCCGCCGAGCTCGAGATCGTCCTCGACCAGCGCACGGTCCACGTGAACACCACGACCGGCAAGGTGCTCGACGAGGGCCAGCGCCCTCGCCTCCTGCTGCGCGCCGCCAACTGGCTGCACCTGAACCGCGGGAAGAAGGCGTGGACGTACATCGCCGACGGCTACGCCGCGGTGCTGCTCCTGCTCGCGGTGAGCGGCTTGACGATGATCCCGGGCAGGAAAGGGTTCTTCGGCCGCGGCGCCGTGCTCATGCTCCTCGGCTTCGCGATCCCGGTCGCCTACGTCGTGCTCTCCGGCGGGCCTTGAGGCGCGCGGCGTCGCGATCCTGCTCGCGGCCGCGCAGCAGCTTCCCGCCGTGGGGACCGACGAGGCCGCCGCAGTATCCTCGGCAGGAGCCTCGAGCTCGACCCCTTGGCCCTGGAGCACGACATGAAGCTTACTTCTCGCATCGCGGCCGTCGCCGTCGCCTTCCTCCCCATCGCCCTCGCCGCCACCTCGGCGCGCGCCGAGAACCCGTGCGGCAACTTCGACTTCTCCGGGGGCATCTCCTGCAAGATCGAGGTCGAAGGCGGCTGCACCGCGAGCTGCACGCCGATCAAGCTCGAGGCCGGCTGCAGCGGCGGCTGCACCGGCACGGCGTCGACCGCGTGCGTCGACGACTGCGGCACGCAGTGCGTCGCACAGTGCGATCCCGCCCTCCTCGACTGCTTCGCCGGCTGCCACGAGGAGTGCGATCAGCCGACGATCGACATCTGCCAGACCGAGCAGCCCAACGCCGACTGCGTGAACCAGGCGAAGGCGCAGTGCGACATCCACTGCAACGACGCCTGCGCCGTCCCCGCGACCAACTGCGAGGAGCACTGCAACCAGTGCTGCACGGGCTCGTGCACCACGCAGGTGAACTTCGCATGCGACTTCCAGTGCTTCGCCAGCCTCGAGGGGGGCTGCGAGCTCCAGTGCAGTCAGCCGTCGGGCGCCATCTTCTGCAACGGCCAGTACGTCGGCGCCTCCGACGTCGAGGCCTGCATCCAGTACCTCGCGACGCAGGGCATCGACGTCGACGTCTCGGCGCGCGGCAGCCTCCAGTGCGATCTCTCGGGCTGCTCGGCCGACGGCGACGCGAACGCAGGGATCGACTCGCCCGTGAGCGGATGCGCGGCCGCGCCCGGAGACAAGGACGCGGCGGCGAGCGGCGTCGGGCTCGCGCTCTTCGGCCTCGCGGTCGGCCTGGCCGGGCGCAGGCGCCGGCAGCGGCGCGCCTGACCCGACCCGAGGCTCAAGGCACCTCGACCGCTCCGATCGTGCACGGCTCGCCCCGCGGGTTGCCGCGCTGATCGGTCGGAGCGCAGCCGGAGCCATTCTGGAGCGCGGGGCTCCCGGCCGTCGGGACGATCGTCGGCGTCGCGCCGCCGTTGTCGCCGAGGGCGCCGAGCATCGGGTCGGCGCGCTGGATCCCCGGCGTGCAGTCGATGTCGTCTTGCGGGCCGGTGGGCACGTCGGCGCCGCCGACCCTCGCCCACTGGAGGTTGTGATCGCCGGAGCCCGGCGCGCCGGGGTAGCCGGTGCCCATGCAGCTCAGCGGCGTGTACAGGTTCAGCGCCTCGTTGGAGAGGATCGTGTTCCTCACCACGAGCGGCGTCACGTTCAGGATCGCGGTGGCGAACTGGGCCGAGTTGCCGGCGATGGTGCAATTGAGGACCTGACCCGTCGTGTTGTCGCCGATGGTGAGCCCGCCGGAGAGGCCGGTCTCGGTGAAAGGGTCCTGCGCCCAAGCGGTGTTGCCGGTGATGGTGACGTTGGTGAGGTTCGCCTCGGCGGGGGCGGGGCCGTGGCCGAGGATCCACACTCCGGCCGAGCCCCGCGCAGCGTTGTTCGAGACGGTCGTGGCCTGCATCTCCACGACGCTGCCCTGCAGGTAGATGGCGCCCGCGCCGCTCGGCGAGTCGGGTCCCTCGTCGGGGATCTGGTTGCCGTCGAACCACGAGAGGTGGATCGCGCTCGGCTCGGACTCGTAGCTCGTCCGGAAGAGCGCGCCGCCGAAGGCGTGGGCGACGTTGTCCTGGAACGTCGAGCCGCAGATGAAGAGCGCCTGGCCCTGCCCGTCCATGCACACCGCGCCGGCGTTGCCGCCGCTGCCCATCTGCTGCCCGTTCTCGACGTAGTTCGCGCCGAACCCGGTGGCCTCGTTGCCGACGAAGGTGCTGTTGACGATCGTGATCGGTCCGCCGAGCGAGCCGACCGCGCCGCCGTTCGAGCAGGAGTTGCCGGCGAACGTCGAGCCGACGATGGTCACGCCGCCGACGCCGATCGCATAGATCGCGCCGCCGGCCACGTCGGGGCCCGTGTCGGCGCCGTGGTTGTCGAGGAAGACGCTGTCGATGACCACGGCCCTGCCGCCCACGAAGTAGATGGCGCCGCCACCGCCGTCGAGATCGGTCCCGAGCGGGACGGGCGTGCCGGTGGCCTTGCCGTGCTGCAGCGTCAGCCGCTCCACGGTGAACGTCGGGGAGGTGGCCTCGAAGTCGTCGCCGGCGTCGATCGAGAAGAGCCGCGTGGTCCCGCCGCCGTCGAGCGTCACCGTCCCGCCGCCGTCGATCACGGTGTCGGAGGTGATCACCTTCTCGGTCGTGACGGGGATGGTCACCGGATCGGGGCCGCAGTCGAAGCGGATGAGGCCGCCCATCGCGATCGCCGCGTCGAGCGCGGCCTCGGTGCAGCTCGCCGCGTCGCCCGCGCCGACGACGTTGCTCGCGCCCGAGGTGTCGACGAGGTCGACCGGCGGGGGGCAGACGGGAGGCGGAGGCGGAGGCGGATCGACGGTGCCGCCGGCGCCGGTGCCGGTGCTTCCGCCGCCCGCGCCGGTGCCCGTCGATCCGGTGCCCGTCGATCCGGTGCCGCCCGGTCCGGTCGAAGCGCTCGCCCCCGTGCCGGTCTGCCCAGCCGTGTCGTCCGCCTCGTCGCCGCACGCGGATAGTCCCAGGATGCCTGCGGCGAGCGCGAAGCCCGCTCCGACGATGGCCCTCATCGCGAACCTCCGCCGGCAGAGTACGCCTCTCGCCGGGAAAGCTCGACGGCCGCGGCGCTGGCATCATGGCTCTCGCACGATGCGGGCGTCGACGATTCGAAAGCTGATCTCCGGCGGCCAGACGGGCGCCGACCGCGCGGCGCTCGACGTCGGGCTGGAGCTCGGGATCCCGATCGGCGGCTCTTGCCCGCGAGGTCGTCGCGCGGAGGACGGCGTCGTGCCGGAGCGTTATCCGCTGCGAGAGACGGCATCGACGAGCTACTCGGTTCGGACCGAGGCGAACGTGCGCGACGCCGACGCGACGCTGATCCTCACCCGCGGGCGCCCCGATCGGGGCACGGCGCTGACGCGCAGGATCGCCGAGCGGCTCGGCAGGCCGTACCTCGTCGTGGATCTCGCCGAGCCGGTGGATCCGGCCGAGCTCCGCGCTTGGCTCGAGCGCGAACGCGTCCTGGTGCTCAACGTCGCCGGCCCACGCGAGAGCTGGGCGCCGGGGATCCACGGCGAGGTCGCCCGGTTCCTCCGCTCGGCGCTCCGCGACGCGTGAGCTCGACCTCGGGCGCGGCGCAGGTCCGGTGCGGATCGCGTCAGCGCTCCTTGAGCTCCTTCTCGATGAGCTTGCCGTCGACGTCGACCTGGATCTCGTACCGATCGCCGAGCGCGCTCAGCACCGTGGCCTCGTAGACCGTGCGGTCGTCCTCGGTCTTGAGCTCGATCTTCTCGATGCGCGCGCCGTCCGCCTCCTTTGCGAGCGTGTCCCACGCCGGCGCGGTCATCGCGTGCGGCGGGACGACGCGGGCGGTCTCCTCGCCGCCCTTCTCGCCTGCGCCGCGCTCGCCGCCGCTCTCGACCTCGTCGGCCCGCGCGCCGCCCGCGGCCGCAAACGAGCCCAACGCCACCAGCGCCATCGACCATGCCAGGTGCGGTCTCATGCTCCCCCTCCGGTCCGCCCGCCTACGTCGGCGCGAAGGACCTCTCGAGAGCCGATGGGACGCGGCGCCGAGGACGTCAACCGCTGCTCGCCCGCCGGCTCGGACGCGGCGCTGATGGCGCGGCTCGATCCGAGCTAACTTCGTGGCCGATGGCAGACAACACGAAGAAGTGGCTGAAGCGGATCGGCGCCGGCGTGCTCGCGCTCGTCGTCCTCGTCGTGGGCGTCCCCTTCGGCGTGGGCTCGCTGATGGCGCGCGACCACGTCGCCTCGCGCGAAGAGCTCATCGCCGCGCCGCCCGCCGAGGTCTGGAAGACGATCGCCGACTTCGAGGCGATGCCGACCTGGGCTCACGACATGGGCAAGGTGCAGCGCCTCGACGACGCGGGCGGCAAGCCGAAGTTCCTCCAGACGCAGGACGACTTCAAGATCACCTTCACGTTCGCCGAGATCGACGAGCCGAGGCGCCTGGTCGTCGATCTGGCGGACGACGCGCAGTACTTCGGCGGGACGTGGACGTACGAGCTCGGCGCCGAAGGCGCGCAGACGCGCGTCAAGATCACCGAGCGCGGCTGGGCAGGCCCTGGGTTCTTCCGCTTCATGCTCTGGGCGTTCGGGCCCGACGCGACCATCAAGCAGTACCTCGCCGATCTCAAGAAGAAGCACGGCGGCTGAGCGACCCGCGCGCGGGCCGACCAGGGCTCCGTCGGCGCTCCTGCTCGGCAGGCGAGGCGCACACGGCCGCGACATCGCAGCGCGTCCGGTCGCCTGATCTCGGGATCACCCGCGGCGCCGCAGCCCGAGGCCGGGGCGCCCGGGCAGGCGGAGGGCGCCGCCCTCGAGCACGACGCCTTCGAACGGATCGCCCTCGATGAGCAGGTGGCCGTCGAGATCGGCATGGTCGCATCGCGAAGCGAGGTGCGCGGCCGCGGTGATCCCGGCGCTGCTCTCGATCATGCAGCCGATCATCACGCCGAGGCCGGCGGCGCGCGCGGCCTCGACGCAGGCGAGCGTCGGGCGGAGGCCGCCGAGCTTGCCGACCTTGACGACGATCCCGTCGATGCCGCTCTCGAGCCGGGCGATGTCGTCCGCGCCCTGGATGCTCTCGTCCGCGTAGATGGGCAGCGCGCTCTTCGGGCGAAGCCGCCGGTACGCGTCGGGGTCGCCGGGCGGGAGCGGCTGCTCGATGAACGTCACCCCCTGCCGGGCGAGCATCTCGATGCGCGCGGGCGCTTCCTGCTCCGTCCAGCCGCCGTTCGCGTCGGCGCGGAGGATGGCCGTCGGATGGACCTCGCGGACCGCGCGCACCGCCGCCTCGTCGTGCGGCGTGCCGACCTTGAGCTTGAGGATGCCGAAGCCGAGCGCCTCGGACGCCTTCCTCGCGAGCTCTTCGGGGGCGGCCTGACCGAGCGTGAGCGACGTCGGGATCGGCGCCGTGGGATCGCCGCCGAGGAGCTCGCAGACGGTGACGCCGCGCGCCTGCGCCTCGAGATCCAGGCGAGCGGCCTCGAGGGCCGCCCGGGCGCGGCGCCCCTCGGGCTCGCCGCCGCGCTCGAGCTCGGCCGCGATCCGGTCCGCCGTCTCGCCGTAGTACGGCGCCGCCTCGCCCCAGCCGACGCGGCCCTCGTCGTCCTCGATCCGGACGATCACGTTGCGGCGTGAGGCGGAGACGCCGTACGACGTGCCGAACGGGTGCCGCAGCCGGAGCTCGACGATCTCCCACGTCAAACGCATGCGCGCGAAAGCTAGCTCGGGACGACCGCGGCGGCGAGGGCGCGGCCGCGCTTCGCCGCGCGTGCGAGGCGTTGGTCAGCCCCCGGGCCCGCGATAGGATTCGCCGGCGACGATCGGAGCGAGTCGGGTGGGTGCCTGGCCCATCGGCGGTCGCCCATCAGGGTCGCCCGGCATCGACCATGAAATCCCTCTCCACTCCCGAGCGCTACATCGACGCGACCCCCGAGCCCAAGCGCTCCGATCTGAAGGAGCTGCACGCGCTCATCCGCAAGACGCTGCCCACGCTCGAGCCCGCGGTGGGCTCCGGCATGATCGGCTACGGCAAGTACCACTACCGCTACGAGAGCGGCCGGGAGGGGGACACGTTCCGCGTCGCCCTCTCCGCCAACAAGACCGGGATCTCGCTCTACGTGTGCGCGGTCGACGACAGGGGCTTCCTCGTCGAGCAGGCCGCGACGAAGATCGGCAAGGCGAGCGTCGGCAAGAGCTGCATCCGCTTCAAGAAGCTCTCGGACCTCGATCTCGGCGCGCTCGCCGACGTGCTGGCGCGCGTGCGCACCGCGAGGGCGCTGGGCGAGGTCGGCGCCGAGGCCCAGCCCCGCGCCGCAGCCCGGAAGAAGACGCCGGCGGTCGAATCCGGGGACGGGCGCTCGACGCGCCCGAAATCGAGCGCGGCCGCGCGCAGCACCAAGCCCCGAGGGGCGCGCGCGACGAAGCGCTGAAGAGGTGTCGGACATTCGTCCGATAACGCCACTCGAGGCCCGAGGTCCGACGCCTCTTCAGTCCGGGGGCGCGGGGGCAGAGCCCCCGCTCGCGACGGAGCGCGTGGCACCGCGAACGCCCGCTCGCTACGATCGGCCGCCTTCATGAGCGAGCCGCACCTCGGGCTGACGGTCCTTCTCACAGGCCTGCCTTCCGCCGGGAAGAGCACCATCGCCGAAGGGCTCGCCGCGCGGCTCCGCGCCGAGGGCCGCCGCGTCGAGGTGCTCGAGGGCGAGGCGGTCCGCGCCGCGATCGGGCCCGAGCTCGGCTTCTCGCGCGAGGACCGCGACGAGAACATCCGGCGCATCGGGTTCCTCGCGCACCTCTTGTCGAAGCACGGCGTCGTCGTCATCGTCGCGGCCGTGTCGCCGTACCGCGCCGCGCGCGACGCCGTACGCGCGCTCTGCGGCGAGCGCTTCCTCGAGGTCCACGTGGCGGCGCCCGTGGAGGTTTGCGCCGCGCGCGACGTGAAGGGCCTCTACGCGCGGCAGCGCGCCGGCGCGCTCCGCGGCCTCACCGGCGTGGACGATCCCTACGAGCCGCCGCTCCGCCCCGAGATCGTGGTGCCCACGCATCTGCAGGGCGCCGGCGAGTCGATCGAGGCCGTGTGGGCGGCCGTGCAGCGCTCGGGCGGGTGGGCGGCCCGATGAGCGCTCGCTTCGTCGCGGGGCGCCACGATCTCCTGCTCGTGACGCTCGACACGCTGCGCCACGACGTCGCGCGCGATCTCGCGGCCGCGGGGCGCACGCCGAACCTCACCGCGCTCTTGCCGGGCGGGGCCTGGGAAGAGCGCCACGCGCCCGGCAGCTTCACCTACGCCTCGCACCACGCGATCTTCGCCGGCTTCTTCCCGACGCCGGCGCGGCCGGGGCGGCACCCTCGCCCCTTCGCGATGCGCTTCGAGGGCAGCGAGACGACGACCGGCGAGACCTGTGTGCTCGACGCGCCCGACCTCGTCACCGGCCTGCGCGCGCTCGGCTACCACACCGCGTGCATCGGCGGCACGGGCTTCTTCAACCAACAGAACCCTCTGGGACGCGTCCTGCCGGCCCTCTTCGACGAGAGCCACTGGAGCCCGGCGCTCGGCGTCACGGATCCGAGGTCGACCGAGAACCAGGTCGCGATCGCCGTCGACGTGCTGGCGCGCGTCGGGAGCGCCAAACGTTCGTTCTTGTTCCTCAACGTGTCGGCGCTCCATCAGCCCAACCGCTTCTACCTCCCCGGCGCGAGCACGGACTCGATCGAGAGCCACGCCGCGGCGCTCGAGTACGTCGACCGGTCGCTGCCTCCGCTCTTCGACGCCCTCTCGCGGCGCGGCGAGACCTTCTGCGTCCTCTGCTCCGACCACGGCACCGCGTACGGCGAGGACGGCTATCGCGGGCACCGCCTCGCCCACCCGGCGGTGTGGAACGTCCCCTACGCGCAGTTTATCCTCCCCGGACGGTGAGCACCGCGGCGCCCCTCGGCGCGGATCTGGATCTGGAGGAGCGGCTCGCGGCGACGCCGTACGAGTCGTACGTCTACGCCTACCCGCACAAGACGGCGTACCGGCGGCTCGAGCCGCGCGTCCGGATCGCCGACGCGTGGCGCGACGAGCGCAAGGACGCGCTCTTCCTCTACCTCCACGTCCCGTTCTGCGAGATGCGCTGCGGGTTCTGCAACCTCTTCACCACCGCGCGGCCGAGGAGCGAGGCGGTCGACGCCTACCTCGCCGCGCTCGCGCGCCAGTGCGCCGTGGTCCGCGCCGAGCTCGGCGAGCCGCGCTTCGCGCGCGTGGCGATCGGCGGCGGGACGCCGACCCTCCTCGAGACGCGCGAGCTCGCCACGCTGCTCGATCTCGCCGAGCGCGCGATGGGCGCCGATCTCGCGCGCGTCCCGGTGTCGGTGGAGACGTCGCCCGAGACGATCGACGCCGAGAAGGCGGCGCTGCTCCGCGCCCGCGGCGTCGACCGCGTCAGCATCGGCGTGCAGAGCTTCGCCGACGCCGAGGCCGCGGCCGTGAACCGACCGCAGAGCCGAGCGCGGGTGGAGGCGGCGCTCGAAGTGCTCCGCGGCGCCGGGTTCCCGGTGCTCAACGTCGATCTCATGTACGGGCTGCCAGGGCAGACCGCCGCGAGCTGGATCGCGTCGCTCCAGGCGGCGCTCCGGTTCCGCCCCGAGGAGCTCTACCTCTACCCGCTCTACGTGCGCCCCCTCACGACGCTGGGCCGACGAGGCACGCGCCCGAGGCCGCGGGAGGACGACCCGCGCGTCGCGCTCTACCGCCTCGCGCGCGAGCTCCTGCTCGCGGCAGGCTTCACCCAGTCCTCGATGCGCATGTTCCGCGCGAAGCACGCTCCCGGCGAGGACGGGCCCGTCTACTGCGTACAGGACGACGGCATGGTCGGCGTCGGCTGCGGCGCGCGCTCGTACACGAGGGCGCTCCACTACGCGAGCGAGTACGCCGTCGGTGCGCGCGGCGTGCGCGAGATCCTGGACGCCTGGGTCCGGAGGAGCGACGCCGACTTCGCCTTCGCCGATCACGGCTTCCGCCTCGACCTCGACGAGCAGCACCGCCGGTATGTGTGCACCTCGCTCTTCGGCGACGGCGTCGATCTCGGCGGCTACCGGCGCCGGTTCGGATCCGAGGCGCTCGACGATCTGCCCGAGCTCGCGCGTCTCGCGCCGCTGGGCCTCGCCGCGCGCGAGGGCCGCCGCCTCTCGCTGACCGAGCGTGGGGTCGAGCTCTCGGACGCGATCGGTCCCTGGCTCTTCTCCGAGCGCGTGCGATCGCTCATGGCGGCGAGCTCGCTCCGCTAAGCGCCGTGGACCTGCGCATCCTCTACCGGGGCCCGCTCGAGAGCTGCAACTACGGCTGCGCGTACTGCCCGTTCGCGAAGAAGGTCGACTCCCGCGCCGAGCTCCGCGCCGACCGCCTCGCGCTCGAGCGGTTCACCGGGTGGGTGGCGTCGCGCGAGCGCGATCGCATCGGGGTGCTGATCACGCCTTGGGGCGAGGGCCTGGTTCGCCGCCACTACCAGGACGCGCTCGTCGCGCTCTCGCGCATGCCGAACGTCGGGCGCGCGGCCATCCAGACCAACCTCTCGTGCGAGCTCGACTGGATCGCCGAGGCGAACAAGGAGTCGCTCGCGCTCTGGGCGACCTACCACCCCGAGTGGGTGCCGCGCGCGCACTTCGTCGCCAAGGCGCGCGCCCTCCACGACGCCGGCGTCCGGCTGAGCTGCGGCGTCGTCGGCTTCCGCCGCTTCCTCGGCGAGATCGAGGCGCTCCGCGCCGAGCTGCCCGAGCCGATCTACGTCTGGGTGAACGCCGTGAAGGACGCCTCCGAGCGCCTCACCGAAGAGGAGGTCCGCCGCGTCGAGCGCGTCGATCCGCTCTTCCGCCTCAATCTCGAGCCCCACCCGAGCGCGGGCCGCTCCTGCCGCGCGGGCGCGAGCGTGTTCTCGGTCGACGGCGACGGCACGATGCGGCGCTGCCACTTCATCCGCGAGCCGATCGGCAACCTCTACGAGCCCGGCTTCGAGGAGAGGCTGCGCGAGCGCCCGTGCACCAACGCGACGTGCGGCTGCCACATCGGCTACGTCCACCTCGATCACCTTGAGCTCGACGAGGTCTTCGGCGCGGGGATCCTCGAGCGGATCCCGGCGCCGCTGGTCTGGCCGCGCCGCCTCCGCGCCGGCGACGGCCCCTGACGACGGGGGTTCGTTCAGGCTTCCTGGGCGTGAGGTGCTGCCGTGGGCTCGGCCGACGCCCTCGCGCCGCTCGCCTGCGGCGGCGCCGGCGAGAACGTCCGCGCCAAGACCTCGGCGGTCACGACGAGGAACCAGAGCTCGACGATCTCGTGGCCGAGCGAGCCGATCATCACGTCGCCGGTGACGCGGTAGAGCACGAGCTCGAAGTAGACGTAGGCGAGCACGCCGGACCCGAGCATGAGCGCGCGCAGGCCGAGGTGCTCGCGCCGCGCTTGCAGCAGCGCGCTCGCCGCGACGGCGAGCAGCAGGGCGACGGCTGGCAGCACGCGGTACTCGATCACGAGCTCGGCGTGCGGCAGATAGAAGGCCGCGCCCGTCCTGTCGTATGGGCGGATGGCCTGCAGGCGCGGGACGACGGAGGCGTCCCACCATGCATTCAGCGTGGGGAACGGCAAGAGGTAGTCGGCCGTGCTCGCGACCATCTTCTCGGTCGGGGCGAAGAACGGCGGGATGGCCGCGAGAGCGACGAGCACGCCGAAGAGCACGAGCGCGACGCGGTAGCGGCAGCCGGCGGGCTCGGTGAAGGTGCAACCGCCGCAGATCCGGTTGAGCGCGCAGCGCGGGCCGCCGTAGCGAACGACGGCGCGGTCGAAATAGAGGTACCCGCCGAGCACGAAGAGGCCCATGCCGAGGCCCGAGGTCACGGCGTGGATGCCGGCGAGCACCGCCGAGGAGCCCGAGAGCACGTACACCTCGATGCCGCAGGTGAGCTCGGAGACGCCGAAGAGCACGAGCGCCCACCAGAGCACGCGGATGCCCGGGAGGCTCTCGCGCGGCAGGAGCAGCCACAGCTTGCCCCGAGGCCGCGCGTGGGTCGCGCGGTAGACCCTCGCGATGAGGCGCCCCGCCAGGAACATGACGGTGAGCTTGACGAGGACGCCGGTCAGGAGGCCGAGCAGGGCAGCGCCGAGGTCCATCCGTGAGCTCCGTCAGCGGCGCGGGTGAGCCGCCCGGCGGCGTAGAGCCGCGGACCGGATGGGGCGCGGCATCGAGAACGGCATCACATCGAACCATAGTGGCTGGCGCGGGCGACGGCGAGCGAGCGGCGGCTCGACCGCAACCGCGTTCGCGATCGTGACGACGATCATCGACGGCTGCCGCCTGATTGCGGGTCGGGCTCAGGCGGCCGGGGCCGCCGCGCGGCGGCGGCGCGGCATCGTCACGATCGCGACGAGGATGGAAATCGGCCAGTAGTACGCGCTGAGCGCGGCGAGGAAGAACAACGCATCCGAACCGCCGCGGCCCGTCGCTGCCGAAGTCTCCTGCACGATCCGCGTGGGTCCGGCGAGCTCGCCCTCCGCCTTCCCGATGACGAGCTGGAGCACGCTGGTCGAGACGTCGCGCGGGACGCGCGCCGGCTGTGTCGCTGCGCGCGCCGAGGATTCACCGAATCCCATGGCTCGCCGCGCTGGCGGCCCGGCCTGGATGCGGATCTTCGCCGCCCCGTCCGGCGCGACGGTGCGCGGGACCAGGTGACCTCCGCGATCGACGACGATTTCGACCTCCCCGTCCGCGTGCGGGGCGAGGGCGTGGACGATGTCTTCCCACCGCTCGGTCGGCGTGCCGCCCACCGAGACGACGCGATCGCCGTCCACGAGGCCCGCGCGATCCGCGGGCCCGCCCGGGATCACGTGAATCTCCGTACCCATGTAGGACTCCCCTCCGAGGGCGAACGCGGCGAAGAAGAGCAGCGAGGCACAGAGGTAGCTCGCGATCGGACCGGCGACCACGATGGCCGGACGTGCCCAGCGCGGCGCCGCGTCCCAGGCGTCGACCGACCCATCGTGGAAGAAGAAGCGCGCATCGCGGAGCCCGGCGGCGCGTGCGACGAGCAGACGCGAGCCCGCCATCGCCGCGACGTGCAGCATGGCCACGCTGGCGAGAGCGATGACGCCCAGGAGGATGTATTTCATGGCGAACCCCGGCCTGGCTGCGGCTCGATGCTACGAGCTCGCACTCGGGGGATCCACGCTCGGCGTTCCGCTCCAAGGCGACGCCGCCCTGTTACGCTGCCATCATGGCCTCGCGGTTCCTGCCCGGCGTCCCCTCGCCCGTCCTCCCGGAGGAGCGCTACCACGTCGTCCCGCGGATCGGTCCGACGCGCGCCGAAGCGCGCATCCAGGAAGAGATCTGCGACGGCACCTTCCGCCCGCCGGACGCGGTGACGAGCGCCAAGATCGAGGAGGCCTACGCGCTCTTCGTGCCCTTCTGGCGCATCGACATCCAGCGCTCGGACCAGGCGCTCCGCCTCGCGTCGGTGCGCGTCGGATCCATCGGCGTCCCCATCCCGCACCAGCAGACGAGCGAGGCGAAGGCGACGTGGATGGTGTGCGCGCGCTCGGCGTTCCCGTACGAGATGAAGCACCCCTCGACGATCCTCGCCGGCGACGCCAAGCCGCTCACCGTGAGCCTCGCCGCCCTCGCGCACGGCGAGCCCGACACGTACGGCGGCTGGGAGGTGCTCGACGCCGATCTCGACGCCAAGCAAGCGCAGGCCAGGGCCGCGGCCTCGCTGGCGCGATCGTCGAGCGCGGCGATGGCGCTGTTCACCGAGTCCGAGATCACGGTGCACGCGATGCACTTCGTCCGCTTCCCGATCTGGTTCGCGCGCTACCGCTACCGCGGCGAGGCCGCGCCCACCGGCAACGATCTCTTCTACGTCGGGATCGCGGCGACCGACGGCACGCCGATCACCGCCGAGCACCCGTCCAAGCTGCGGGCCGGGGCCGCGAGGGTTCGGAAGTTCTTCTTCGACGACTGAGCCGCGCGGAGCCATGGGGACGAAGAAGCGGAGCACGAAGCGGAAGTCTGGAGCGAAGGCCGCTCACGGTGCGGCGAAGCAAGGCTCGCCGTTCGAGCGGGTGTGGCGGATCGTGCGCCGCATCCCGCGCGGAAGGGTGGCGACGTACGGGCAGATCTCGGCGCTCGTCGAGAAGCGCCTCACGCCGGTCGGCGTGGGCTGGGCCGTCCGCGCGGCGCCCGAGGGATCGATCCCGTGGCAGCGCGTGGTGAACGCGCGCGGCGGCATCTCCACCGACGGGGAGCACCCCGGCCTGCAGCGCTCGATGCTCGAGGCGGAGGGCGTACGGTTCGGGCCCGACGGCTGCGTCGAGCTCGAGCGCCACGGCTGGCGCCCGCGTGGCGGATAGCCGCCGGGTCGGATGGGCGCTCGCGATCCCTCAGCACTAGTCGTCGTGGTGCCGTTCGCGCCCGTGGTCGTCGCCGCCGCGACCTCGAGGCTCCTCGTCCTCGCTCTCGCTCTCGCCCAACTGGATCGTCTGGCCCAGGACCGGCAGGGTGGCCACGCGGGCCGCGGGGTCGTAGCTCCGGAAGAGCGCGCCCGCCCACGCGCCGGTCATCGCGAGGAACACGACGCCCACGACCGCGTGCGTCGATCCGATCGCCTGCGCGGGCTCCCCCTCCTTCCGGCCGTCGATCATGCCCATGACGAGGCCGTCGCGACGCCGGACGACATGCCAGGCGACGCCCACGACGTGGGCTCCGACCAGCGCGACCATCGTGTAGGCGAGGACCTCGTGGAGCTCCTCGACCACCTCGCTGCCGCTCGACATCATCACGCCCGTCACGGCGAGGCCCACCGTCAGGACGAGCATCGCGATGCCGATCACGCTCGTCGCCGGGTTGTGACCGACGTACTTCTTGCCGCCGCCGCCGAGCGCGCCGCGGAGGTACTCGAAGAGCGCCTTCGGCGAGAGCGCGAACGAGCCGAAGCGCGCGTACCTCGAGCCGACGAGGCCCCAGACGACCCTCAGGACCACCATCAGCGCCACGACCAGGCCGAGCAGCATGTGGATCGCGAACGCCGGGGCGTCGTCGTCCACGAGGACGGCGATCCCGAACGCGACCGAGAACGCGCCCGCCAGCAGCCAGTGGAAGAGTCGAGTCGGGATGTCCCAGACGAGGATGCGTTGCATGGATTCTCCTTCGAGCGCCGAGCTCGAGGAGGAGCGTGATCCCGGCTCCTGGGGACACCCTGGGATCCCGATGAGAAGATTCGAAGAAAGCGCCTCGTCCGGTGCCGGGCGCTACTTGAGGATCGTCTCGCAGCCGAAGAGGACCTCGATCTTCCCCGGCTTGCCGGGCCCGACGGCCGCCTGCGCGTCTTCGCACGACGCCGGGCAGAGGATCACCTTCGAGGGCGACAGGTCGTCGTCGTAGTACCAGCCGCCGTCGGCGCCGCAGTCGCCGGGGCCCGCGACCTTGAAGAGAGGCACCGCGATCGAATCCACGAGGATCTGCACGTTGACCTTCGTCGGATCGAGCGTGCCCGCCTCGGGCGTGGGCATGTCGAGCGTGCACGAGAGCTTCGAGGTCTCCAGCACCGCCTGCGCCACGGCGTCGAAGAAGGGCTGCCAGGCGGCGTGGCCGTCGCAGATCTTCGCCCGCACGCCGCCGGTCTTGCCGACGAGGGTGCTGTACGTCCAGCCGGAGCTCGGCGGCGTGGTCTGATCGGGGTAGACGCACTTCGCGCCGGGATCGTTGTCCGAGCCCCAGCCGTAGATCCCGCTGAAGAGGTACCCGTCGAAGAGGCCGTTCCAGCTCGGATCGAGGATGCCCGGCGGGAGGACGAGCGCGTTGAACGGGTTGGTGCCGCCCGGGTACGTCTCGAAGTCACTCGCCGCCAGGCGCGCGTTGTCGTCGGTGACGACGACGATGGTCTTGGTCGCCTCGGGGCGGAGCGCCTGCGCCCACGGCTCGCCGCCCTTCTCCTCGCCCTGCATGTAGCCGGACGTCTGGCCGAGCGTGCCGAGCAGCTGCTCGAGCGTCTGGGTGCTGAGCACGTCGAGGCTCGCGTGGAAGAACCGCGGGCCGTTGCCGCAGGCGCCGTCGCCGAGCGGCGGCGGCACGCACACCGGGTAGCGCGTCTTGCCGGCGACGACGATCGGGCTCTGCGCGTCGCGGAGGGACAGCAGGATGACTTTGTAGTCGAGGTTCGAGGCGCCGATCTGGGCAGCGAAGTCGTTGATCCCGGCCTGCACCTCGGCGACCGCCGGCGCCATGCTCGCCGAGTTGTCGACCATCCAGAGGATGTCGACGGGGAGCGGCTTCGTGACGGTCTCCTCGGTCACGGCCGCGCACGCCGCGTCGGGATCGAGGGGCGGACCGTCGCTGCTCGCGTCGAGGTCGATGGGAGGATCGGCGTCGGCGTCGGCGCCTGCATCGGTCGCCGCGCCCGCGCCGCCGCCGCCCTGCACGCCGGCGTCCGAGGAGCCCGCAGGCGCGCTGCCGGCGGCGGCGCACGCGGCGATCGCGCCGGCGAGCAGCAACCCGAAGCCTGCGGCGAGGGAGCGCATCTTCCCTTCCCTTTTATCACGCGTCCGCCCGGCGACGCGCGGGCGTCACTCGGGCGCGGGCGCGGCGACCACGGCGCAGGCGGTCTCGCTCGAGGCCACCGCCGAGAAGGCGCTCTCGGCCGGCCACGAGTAGCCGAAGAGCATGCACATCTCGTTGTCGCCGATTCCCTCGACGATGGTCTTGTCGAGGGTGTTGCGCCAGGTGCACGAGAAGCGCGCGCCCTCGCCCTGCGAGAGATCGAGCGCGGGGTCGTACTGGAGGATGACGCCGCTGTCGGGGTTGTAACCCTTCGAGTCGAGGAAGCGCTGCCCGTCGAGGTCGCCTCCCATGAACTCGGCCGTGAAGGCCGTCCCCAGGCGGTGCATGTGCGGGAGGACGTTCACGAGGCGCATCTCCTCGGGGATGCGGCACCCGCCGGTGACGGTGAGCTCGGCCTTCGGCGGGATCTCGAAGCCCTGGAAGACCCAGACGAAGGGGCTCACCAGGTGGGTGATCGAAGCCTCGTCGATCGTGAACCACTCGTAGCGCGGCGCGACCGTGATCGGCGCGCCCGTGGTGTTGAGGTAGTGCATGCGCGCGACGATCTCCTGATCGGCGCGCAGTTTGTACCCGAGCCCGTCGGGGAGGCTCTGCCACTCCGTCCCGTCGAGCTGCGTCGACGAGGCGAAGAGCACCGCGCCGCCGGAGACGATGTCGGCGGCCTCGCCCTGGATGAGCCCTCCCTCGTCGGGCGGGCACTCGCGCAGGCCTTCGCCCGTCTTGTCGCGCGCGGTGATGTTGCCGTGGTGCATCCCGACCCCGACGGTGACGGAGGCGCCGCCGACCACGCGCGACGGGCCGGCGATGTCGAGCGGAGCGATGTAGCAGGGCGTGAGCTCCTCTCCGGGCTGGAGCACGACGGCGGGGAGCTCGAGCGCGAAGCCGCCGACGACGTTGGCGGGCGGGCTCGCCTTCGGCGCGTGCCCGGCGGGGAACGGGGGCTCGGTCGCGGCCGAGGGACCGCCGACGGCCGCATCGCCGCAGCCGATCGCGAGGACGGCGGCGCAGACCAGCGTGGAGCGAAGGCGCGGCGCGAGGCGCGAGCGAAGCGAACCTGCCTGGCCACCGCTCTGCCGAAGTTTCCTCGAGCGCCGCGCGATCATCGTTCGACGGTAAGGGCCGGCGGCGCGGCCGGTCAAGCCAGCGCGAGGCGAGAGCCGCACCCGATCGCGACACGGCGGACGATTACGCCCCGCATGTGAGGCGTCGGCAGGCGGATGCGCGGCGAGTGCTGCAGAGGCCGAAGGCTCACGCCCTGCGCGCGCTCCGGACGCATGGACCCCGCCGGCTGCTCAGCCGACGTGGTCCGGGAACTCGTCCCACTCGGCCTCGTCCCACCACTCGCGCTCGATCCCGTCGCACGGGCTGCCGAAGGCCGGGCACGACGGGCAGCCTTCTCCGCGCACGATGCCCCCGTCGCGAAGCGGCGCGTAGGCCGCCCGAAGGGCGAGCCCGTCGTCGCGCGCGCCGAGCTCCTCCGCCGTGGGCTCGCGCGTGGGCAGCTCGGTGACGCCCGCGCGGCCGAGGCGGTCCTCGCTCTCGGGGAAGAGCACCGAGTTCTCGGCGTCGATGTGGTGCCAGAGCGCGCGACAGTACGCGGTCGCGAGATCGCGCGCTTGCTCGGCGCGCGCGCCTGCGAGCGCCTCTTCGGGCGCGCCGGTCAAGAGCGGCGCGAGGCGCTCGAGCAGGTCGGCCATGCGGCGATGGTCGGCTTCGAGGACCGCGATCGGGCCTCGCGTGCCGGGCAGCCCGGCCTCCTCCACGAGGGCCGGAAAGAGGACGCCCTCCTCGCGCGCGTGGTGGTAGTGCCCCGCCCAGAGCCTGAAGAACGAGACGAAGCGCGCGCCGTCGCTCGGATCGGCCTGCCCTTCGATCCGGCGCTCGACGTACGTGCGCAGCGATCCGAGCACCGCGTCGATGAGCTCGTGCTCGCTGCGCAGATCGTCGAGGAGCCGCATCGGCCTCCGGGGCTATTCGGACTTGTCGGGCTCGGGCTTGGCCTCGGCGCTCGCGGGCTCGGGCGCGGGGGCCGCGGGAGCGGCACCGTTCGCCGCAGCGGCGGCGGCGGCTCCGTCGGCGGCAGCAGGCGCGGCGGCCTCGGCGGCGGGAGCTGCGCCCTCCGCCGGAGCGCCTGCGGCGAGCCGGGCCTTCAGCGCCGCCTGGCGCGCCTTCTTCTCGGCGATGCGCGCGGCCTTCTCGGCGGCGGCGTCGGGCTTGGCGGCCGGCGCGGCAGGCGCCTCGTCCGAGGGCGCGGCCGCCGGCACGTGCCCGGCGGCGGCAGCCTTCGCGACGGCGGCCGCGGCCGTCTGCTTCGTGTCGGTCTCGTCGCCCTCCTCGACACCGCCGCGCGCGTGCGCGGGCCGGTTGCCCTTGCCGACGGCGGACGGGTGGCCATACGGGAACGCGGCCGTGCCGGAGGCGTCGTGCTCGCGCTTCCGCGCCGAAGGATCCTGCGACGGCCGATCCGGGGTGGTGACCGGCCGCGGCGAGCGCAGTCGGTTGGCGAGCCCACCTTGCGTCGTCACCTCGCAGTCGGCGAGGACGCGGGCGCGGTTCGCGAGGCGCTTCTGGCCGCGGGCGCCGCCGAGCCGCTCGAGGAAGCCGACCGGCGAGAGGCACTCCGGCGCGCCTTTGACCCACACGGTGTAGTCGCCGATGCCGGTGCCGGCGAAGGACTCCCGGCACACCGCGATCCCGAGCTCCGCCGCCGCCTCGCTGATGAGCGTACCCTTCTCGATCTCGACGGTTCGGTGCTCGTTGACGAACGTGACCCTCGGCATCCGCGCCTCCTGGGCACGTACGATGGCCTCGACCCCGCACCAGGGTCAAGCGGGAGGTCGCCCGGCCTGCGCGGGGGCTCGCCGCCCGGCCGCTTCGGCGCTCAGAAGCGCACGCGAACGCTGCCGCCTGCGCCCCGCGGACCGACCGTCACGACCGCGGCACGATCCCGCGGCGATCGGAGCACCACGAGCGCCACCGTCCCCACGACGGCGCCGGCCGCAGCGACCGCGAAGCTCACGTTGGCCACGTTGGCCATCGTGTTCGCGGAGGAGAGCGCGTCGGAATCGGCGGGGGAGCAGACATCGTTCGGGCACCGCGCTGTGAGGTCGCTCGCCTTTGACGCGGCCATGAGGCCGGTCACCGCTCCGACCGCGACGCCGGCGGCGGCGACGCCGAACCCCGCCCAGACGAGCGGCGACGGATCTCCTCGCTGGGGGTCCGGGGTGATGCCCGGCGGCGCAGCGACGGGAAGCGGAGCCATGGGCGCCGGCGCCGGCGGCGCCGGGGCGGGCGACGCGACGGCCTCGTCGACGAGATCGGGGACGCGGACCTCGGCGCGAGCGGATCCCGGGGCGATTTCGACCTCTTGCGACCAGCGCTGCTTTCCGGGCGCGCGTGCCTCGATGACGTGCTTGCCTGGATCGAGCGGGAGCGCCCTGCCCATCAGCGCCGGGTCGAGCGGCCGCCCGTCGATGCTGATCGCCGCCGCGGGCGTCGCGCCCGTCCTGGTGATGGTGAGCCTCGAGAGCTTCGACTCGAGGGCCCTGGCGTGCTCGCGCGCGAACGCCTCGCGCTTGGGCTCGCCGCTCCGCGCCGCGAGCTCGGCCGCCTCGATGAACTCGGCCCAGCTCGAGGCCGTCTTGCCGAGCTGCTCGTGGCAGAGCGCCACGTTGAGGAGCGTGCCGAGCTTCGCCTCGAGCCGCTGACTGCTCTCGAACCGCGAGCACGCCTCGGCCGTCTTGCCCTGCTCGAGGAGCGAACGCCCCTCCTGGAAGAGCGCCTCGGCCATCGCCTTCTCGCTCACCTGGGCCGCGGCCTCGGGGACGAACGCGAGCGCGGCGATCGCGAAGGTGATGCGACCGGCGAGGCTCGGGGCAGGCATCGAGAGCGACTCTAGTTGCGGCTGCCGAGGATGTCGTCGGTGGGGGCGGAGGGCTTGGGGACGGAGGGCTTCACGGGCGGGGCCGGGCCCGGGCGCCGGTGTGTTCGTGATCCCGATGGGCGGTTTCAGGCTGCGCTCGTCGACGGCGGCGGGTCATCGGCGGGCGCGACGCTCGGCTCGGGAGGCGGCGCGGCGACCGGCGCGCTCGCGGCCGGCTCGGGGCTCACCACCGGCGGTGGCGCCGCGCCCCCCCCCCCCCGGGCCCCCCCCGGCCCCCCCCCGGGCAAC
>CAYJPW010000139.1:0-28982 GCA_964372055.1 uncultured Polyangiaceae bacterium | reverse complement strand
GTCGTCTCCCCCACCTTGCTCGCGCGCGTGCGGTTTGGCCGGGAGGGTGGCGCGCGGCCCCTGCTCCCCCGCCGCGGCGCCGCTGCACGCGGCGCCGGCGCCCACCGCCACGGCCAGCGCCAGGGCGATCGACGCGCGCGTCATCCACGACCGCGGCCGCGGCCGGGCGGACGCGGCAGGACGACGGGATCCCGTTCCTTGCACGCGTCCTGATTAGCATAGTTATGATGACCGGCGCATGGGCCGGAGCGCGCGCGTCGAGCGCAGGACGAAGGAGACCGAGGTCGTCGTCGAGATCGATCTCGACGGCTCCGGGAAGTCGTCGATCCAGACCCCCCTACCCTTCCTTTCGCACATGCTCGACCAGGTCGCGCGCCACGGCCTCTTCGATCTCACGGTGCGCGCCGAGGGGGACGTCGAGATCGACGGCCACCACACCACCGAGGACCTCGGCATCGTGCTCGGACAGGCCGTAGCCCAGGCCCTCGGCGACAAGGCCGGAATCGCCCGCTACGGCGAGGCCACCCTGCCCATGGACGAGGCGCTCGTCACCTGCGCGCTCGATCTCTCGGGCCGCGCCTTCTTCGTCGGGCGCCTGCCGCTGCCCAAGGCCAAGCTCGGCTCCTGGGACGTGGAGCTCTGTCCCGTGTTCTTCGAGGCGTTCGCCAGGAGCGCCCAGGCCAACCTCCACCTGCGCCTCCTCGAGGGCGAGAACCTGCACCACATCGTGGAGATCACGTTCAAGGCGTTCGCCAAGGCGCTCTGTCGCGCCACCCGCGTGGACCCGCGCAGCCCCTCGGTCCCCTCGACCAAGGGAACCCTCTGATCGTCATGCTCGCCGTCCAAGGCGCCGCCTCCGAAGTGGACGTGGACGATGCCGTTTCCGGGGACGAGCCGTGCAAACGGTAGCGATCGTCGACGTCGGCCTCGGCAACCTCCGCTCGGTCGAGCGCGCCCTGGCGCACGCCGCCGACCTCGCAGGCATCCCCACCCGCGCCGAGCTCACCGGCGATCCCGACGCCCTCCGGCGCGCCGATCGCCTGGTCATGCCCGGCCAGGGCGCCTTCCGCGACTGCGCCGCGGCCCTCGCCGGCGGCGCCGGCGAGGCGATCCGCGAGCACATCGCCCGCGGCGCGCCCTACCTCGGCATCTGCCTCGGGCTCCAGGTGCTCTTCGACGCGAGCGACGAGGCGCCCGGCTCGCCCGGCCTCTCCATTTTCGGCGGCCGCGTCGTCCGTCTCGCCGACGGCGCCGTCGATCCGACGAGCGGCGCGCGCGTGAAGATCCCCCACATGGGCTGGAACCGCATCGCGCTCACCCGCGCCGGCGCGGGCCCGCTCGCGGTCTTCGACGCCGAGCCGCCGTTCGTCTACTTCGTGCACAGCTTCCACGCGCTGCCCGACGACGCGTCGCTGGTCGCCGCGACGGCCGAGCACGGGCCCTACCGCATCACCGCGGCGATCCAGCGCGACAACGTGACCGCGACGCAGTTCCACCCCGAGAAGAGCCAGGAGGCCGGGCTGCGCTTGCTGTCGGCGTTCCTCGCCTCCTGATCACTCGCCGGGGATGAACGTGATCGGGACCACGAGGACGGCGCCGCCGCCCACGGGCTGCGCGAACTGCGCCGCGCCGAGCTTCCCGACGACGCAGCCGACCACGTTGGGGGAGAGCCCTCCGCCCGCGGACGGCGTCGCCGAGAGGACCTCGCCGTTGGGACCGATGCGCAGCGTGACGCGCACGGTGCCGCGCATCCTCGGGCTCTCCTCGAGCCCGCGGCGGTAGCAGGCGAGCAGCCCGCCGCGGTGGCGCGCGATCACGCCCTCGGCGCCGGGCACGGTGCCGGTGAGCGTGGGCGGGGCGACCTCGGCCCGGGGCTTCGGCGGCGCCGGCGGCGCGACCGCGATCGCCGAGCCGGCGCCGACGGGCCCGCTCGGGCCGAGCTCGCCGGGCAGCCCGCCGCGCACCACCTCGCCGGGACGCACCCGCCCGCCGCCTCCGGTGCTGAGGCCGTCGCCGGCGTCGCGACGCACGCCTCGCCCCGACGCCGCGAGATCCTCGAGGAGCTGCGTCGAGACGCCGCCCTCGCCGATGACGCGGTCGGTCGCGCGGCCGCCGCCGCCGAGCACCGCCAGCATGCGCACGTCGAGCGCGTCGAGCTCGGCCGAGAGGCGCTCGGCGCGCGCGTCGGCCTCGCGCCGCCCCGCCCCGCCGCCCCGCGCCCCGGCGCCGCGGCCGGCGTCGCCGCCGGCGCGTCCCGAGGAGGTCGCCGTCTCGCTCCGCGCCGGCGCGGTCGCGGTCGCGGTCACTTCCGGCGCGGATGCGGTCGGCTCGACGGGCGGCGCGAGCGGCAGATCCTGGAGGGCCTCGACGATCGAGGCGACGCGCGCCTCCTCGTCGACCACCGGGTCGAGCCAGTCGGAGTAGATGGTCGCGAGCACGCCGAAGTGGAGCAGGAACGAGAGCGCGCCCAGCACCGTCGTTCGCCAGTCGATCGCGTCGCGCACCCCGAGGCGCAGCGAGCGGGGCAGGACCGGACGGGGGGCATCCGGCTCGGCCGCGACCCGCTGGAAGAGCACGGTGACGCCGCCGACGGTGACGCGACCGCGCGCGGCGGCGGTGAGCGGGATCGGAAGAGGACCGCGCGTCGCCACATCGACGACCTCGTCCCCGAGCGCGATCCGCCCCTGCATGCCCGCGAGGGGCCGGAGCTCGTAGCGCCCGCGCACGCGCGCGAAGAGGCGATGCGCTTCGGGCCACGTCCCCGGCGGCACGACCAGCGTGCAGCGTTCGCTCGCGCCCACGGTGATCTCGGCGTCCGCGACGCGCACCTCGTCCAGCACCTGGCCGCCCGAGACGACGGCGACGCGCAGCAACGTGGGGGAGAGGTTCGCGGACGGCGCGCGCACGCCCGCCCTCGTCTCCCCACGGGCGTGGGGGGCGTGGCTCGGTGACATCGACTCCTCCGGTAAGGGTTGATGGAGGGTGTCGCCTCTCGGCGGAAAGTTCCCCGAAACTGACGATGCTCTCCATCGCCTCTCCACGCGCGCCCGGCACGCTCGCGGGATGACCCGGCCACTCGACCGCCCCGCCCCGCCGACCATCCCCTTCGCCGCGCCCGCCGGCCTCACCCCACGGCGGGTCGCGCTCGCCGCGGCCGCCCTGGGCGCCGCCGTCGCCGCGGTGCCCTCGATCGAGTGGATCGGGCCGGCGCGCCAGGCGATCGACGGCGCATCGACGGCCCGGCTCGCGGTCGCGCTCTCGACCGGACTCCTCACCCTGGCGCTCGCCTCGTTGGCGACCAAGGCGCGTTCGACCGAGAGCGCGATGGCGTGGTGCATCCTCGGCGGGCCGATCGCCGGCATCGTCGACGCCGGCGTCTCTCTCGGCGCCGTGCTCTTCCTCAAGAGCGGCGATCCCGGCGAGGCGCTCGGCGGGCTCGTCCTCGGCCACCTGGTCGGGGGCTTCTTCGGCGCGCCGCTCGGTCTGCTCTACGGGCTCGCGCTCGCGTTGCTGGTGCGGCCGGCGGTGATCGCGCGCGATCGCCCCTCGCACGACGCGCTCGATCGGACCGCGGCGATCGCGGGGGCGTGGCTGTTCGCCGTGGGTGCGGCGTCGTTGCTGCTCGCGGAGGGGCTCGCGGATCGGGAGCGCGCGGCGGCGACGGTCACCGAGACGGGGGGCGGCGTCCTCTCGGCCGGCGGCCTCCCCGTGCTCGCCGTCGCGGCCGCGGCGTCGGTCGAAGGCCTCGTGCTCCTCGCCATCGCGCTCGCGCGCCTCCTCGGCCGCCGCCGCTTCGAGGCCGAGGTCCGCCGCGGGGCGCGAGCCGGCTGGGTCGTCGTCGATCGCGCCGCCGCCGGCGAGTGCAGGGGGCTCCTCCCGCTGCGGCGCGCGTCCGACGCTCCGTGCGCCGGCGTCCTCGCGCGCTGCGCCCCCGCCGGCGAGACGGCGTACCGGAGCGCGCGGCGGATCGAGCCGGTGGCGCTGATCGCCTCGGGCTCCGGCTAAGCTCGTTTCTCGCCGGTGATCTCGAGCGAGATCGACGCGCCGCTGCTCGAGAGCTCCTGCATCACCTCGGCGAGCGAGCGTCCCGTCCGGCTCGGCGGCGGCGGCTCGTCGTCGCCGATCAGAGGCCAGAGCGCCGCGCGCACGTCGGGCGGCAGCACGTTCTCCAGGTACTCGAGCCCGACCGCCCTGAACTGCGCGTCCGTCGCGCCGAGCGAGCGGTACGAGAGCTCGATCGCCTTGGGATCGAGCACGAGCCCCAGCAACCGGAAGACGTGACGGAGGCTGTGCGCGCCCCGGCGCGAGACCGTCTGGGCGAGGAGCGGATCGTCGTTGCCGTCCTCGGGCGCGTCGAGCAGCCGCTGCGCCTCCCACATCGACCGCGACTTCCTCATCTCCTCGCGGACGGCCGCCCAGACCCGCTCCGCCGGCGGCCGCGGCCCCTCGCGCGCCATGATCCTCTCCAGGGCGCCCGCCGCGTGGAAGCGCACCTCGAACCGGCGATCGCCGAGCGCGCCCACGAGCGCATGCATCGCCAGCGGGCCCTGGCACGCCGCGAGGGCCCTCGGCAGCCGCCGCCGGACGACGAAGGGCTCGTCCTCGTCGGCCAGGTGATCGGCGAGGATTCCCGCGACGCGATCGCCGGCGCGCGCGAGCGCGGCCGTCACCTGCGGATGCAGATCGTCGCGCGCGAGCAGGCGCACCAGGAAGGGCGCCGCGCGCTTGTCCTTGCCGTCCCAGCGCGCCACCGCCGCCCGCGCCACGGCGGCGTCGGGGTGGGCCAGGTCCCGGAGGAGCGCCAGCGCCGGGTCGTCGACCACGACCGCCGGCGGCTTCGGAGCGCGCTCGCCTCCGCCGGTCTTGCGAAAGGCCGCGGGGAGCTGCTTCGGGAGCTCGATCTGCACCGACTTCATCAGCGACAGCCCGAGCTGGCTCTTGCCGAGCGTGCGCCGGAGATCCGTCTGGCGCGCGTCGAGGAGCGTCGTGCGGATCGCCTCGCGCGAGGTGGCGTCGTCGCCGGCGGCGCGCACCACCTCGTCGAGCTCGACCGCGCGCGCGGCGAGGCTCGACGACAGCGTCGCCACGTAGCCGCGGCGCACCCGGAACGTCAGCGCCAGCGACGCGGCGGCGAGCGGCACCACGAGCCAGCCGAGCCGCTCCGCCGGAAGCCCGATCCCGCTCACCAGGAGCAGCACCAGCCCCGCCCCCACCGCGTCGGCGGCGCGGTCGAGGAGGGTGTCGAGGATCGGCTTCACCACCCGCTTGTCCGCGGGCGGCAGCGGTACCAGCAGGAGCTCGTAGCCGGCGCGGTGGAACGAGTTGCGCAGCGCCGTCTCGCCGCCGCGCAGCGCGCTCGCCGCCCAGAGCACCGGCGCCGCGAGCACCATCGCCGCGCCCGCCGCGAGCCACACGGGCAGGACCACGAGCGCGGCGCCGAGCCCCTTCTTGGCCACGAGCGGCCGGCACGCGAGGACCTGGACCCCGAGCGTGAGCGCGCCGACGGCGCCGTGGAAGAGCGAGAAGAACTCGGCGAGCTCGCGCTTGCCGGTGAGCGCGTGCGAGGCGAAGTCCTTGAGCACGTAGTCGGCGAGCGTCCCGGCGACGGTCAGCGCGCCGACGAGGAGCGCGACGTCGCGGAGGTAGCTTGAGCGCGCGATCTCGGCGATGCCCTCGCGCAGCCCGCCGCGCCGCGTCCCGACCGACGGCGCGACTTGCTCCTTCGCCGGCTGCGGCGGCGCGAGCCGACCGATCGCGAGCGCGGTGAGCAGGTCGAGCGCACCGAGGGGCAGGAGCAGGGTCTCGGCGTCCATGCCGCGCAAGAGCGCGTGCGCGCCCAGGCCGCCGAGCAGGCCGCCCAGCGTCGTCGCCGCGCCGACGAGACCGAAGAGCTGGCGCGCCGAGCGCGGGTCGAAGCGCTCGCCGAGCACCGCCCAGAACCCCGACACGAGGAAGCTCGCGCTGATGGTCGTCCACACATAAAGGACCGCGACGGCCGCCGGCGACCCCGTCCGCACCGCCACCCAGAGGAGCGGCATGCTGATCGCCGAGACCACCGCCAGCGCGGGCACCACCCGCTGGGGCGAGAAGCGCGCCGAGAGCCGCGTGTACGCGCTCACCGCCAGGCCGCTGAGCAGCCCGCTCGCGAGGAAGAAGTACGGCAGGTGCTCGACCGGGAACGTCGCCAGGTAGAGCGCGTCACGCACCGCCTTGCCGAGCACGCTGCCCGCGATCGCCAGCGAGGCCGCGCCCAGCGCGGCGACCACCACCGGCGCCTCGGGGCGGGGCGGGCGGCGCCCGGCCGCCTGCGTGGCGCCCTTGCGATCACGGACCATGGCGGCGACCAGTCATCGACGGGATGCTACCGGATCGCTCCGAGGGCGCGCCTCCGCGCGTGGCGCGGCCTCCGGCCCGCTGGTAGACCACGGCTGCACGCGGTGTGCGCATGGCCACCTGGCACCTCGACGAGCTCCGGGCCGCCCTCGAGAAGCGGGGATGGCGCGTCGTCGTCCGAGTCGAGCACGGAGCATGGGAGCTCGACCGGGCCGGCGATCCCCGCCAGGTCGTCCTCGATCTCGAGGGCTTCGATCCGATGCGCGTGCACCCGATCTCGGACTGCCGCGGCTGCCGCGTCCGCGGGGCCCCCCACGCGCTCGCGTTCCGAACGCCCGGCCAGCGGGGCGCCGCGGCGCGAGCCCGCTGGCGCCGCGAGCTCGCCGCCTTCGTGGCGGCGCTCGGGTGAGCGCGGTAGCTTGACGGTGGGAGCTCGGGCATGACGACGACGAAGGTTCGACCCGCCGGCACCGCCGACGTCCCCGCGCTCGTGGCGCTCATGGCCGACTTCTACGCCGAGTCGGGCTACCCGCTCCCGACCGGACCGGCCGCGCGCACCTTCGAGCAGCTGCTCGCCGCGCCGGCGTTCGGGCGGGTGTGGCTCCTCGAGCACGAGGCCCAACCCGCCGGGTACGTGGTGCTCACCGTCGGCTTCAGCATGGAGTTCGGCGGCCTCCGCGGGTTCGTGGACGATCTCTTCGTGCGCGCGCCGCACCGCGGACGCGGTCTCGGCGCGGCCGCGCTCGCCGAGGTGCGCCGCGCGTGCGCGGAGCTCGGCGTCCGGGCGCTCCTCGTCGAGGTGGGCCCCGACAACGCGCGGGCGCAGCGCGTGTACAGGCGGGCTGGGCTCGACGACAGCGGGCGGCTCTTGTTCACCCTCGCGCTGGCGCCGCCGGTGCACGACGACGCCTCGGGCTGAGGCTCGTCGCGCGCCGCCCCGGGCCGGCCCACCGCGCGGTGCTACCCTGCCCGGCTCCCATGCCGCCCCCCGCGCCCGCCGCACAGGTCCGCGGCTTGACCAAGACGTACCGCGTGCACGAGCGCGCGGCGGGGCTCGGCGCGGCGCTGCGATCGGTCTTCCGCAGGCGGTATCGAACGGTCGAGGCGGTCAAGGATCTGTCCTTCTCGATCGAGCCCGGCGAGCGCGTCGGCTTCCTCGGCCCGAACGGCGCGGGCAAGACGACGACGCTGAAGGTGCTCGCCGGCCTGCTTCACCCCACGGCCGGCGAGGCGCGCGTGCTCGGGTTCGTGCCCAAGGAGCGCGAGGTCGACTTCCTCAAGCGCATCACGCTGGTCATGGGGCAGAAGCAGCAGCTGCTCTGGGATCTCCCTCCGGCCGAGACGTTCGCCCTCAACCGCGCCATCTACGGGATCGACGAGGCCTCGTTCCGGCGGACGCTGGCCGAGCTCGACGACCTGCTCGGCCTCGGGCCCATCGCCAAGAAGCCGACGCGCCAGCTCTCGCTGGGCGAGCGGATGAAGTGCGAGCTCGCCGCGGCGCTCCTGCACCGGCCGGCGATGCTGTTCCTGGACGAGCCGACCATCGGGCTCGACGTGTCGATGCAGCTCGCCGTGCGCGAGTTCGTGCGCCGCTACAACGAGCAGAACGGCGCCACGGTGATCCTGACGTCGCACTACATGGACGACGTCGCGGCGCTCTGCCCGCGCGTCATCGTCATCGATCAGGGCAGGCTGCGCTTCGACGGCGCTCTCCAGGGGCTCGTCCGGAGCGTGCGGCCGCACAAGCGCATCGCGCTCCGCTTCGGCGGCGCGCCGGACGGCGCCGCCGTGCCCCCGGCGGGCCTCGATCGGATCGGCACCGTCGTCGAGGCCGACGCCACGCACGCCGTCATCCAGCTCGAGGCGGCCGAGGTGCGCGAGGCGGTCGGGCACCTGCTCGGCCTGCGCGAGGTGACGGACCTGACGATCGAGGACCCGCCGCTCGAGGAGGTGATGCGGGCGATCTTCGAGCAGCCCGGCGGCGACGCGGCGACGTCGTCGCCCCCGGCGGCCCCCGTCGAGATCGTCCCTCCCGCGCCCGCCGACCGGCAGGAGATCGGGTGAAGGCGCTCCGCGCGGCGCTCGCCGCCTACCCGACGCTGCTGCGAGTCGGCTTCGCCGGGGCGCTCGCCTACCGCGCCGAGATGCTCGTCTGGATGCTGACCACGACGATGCCCCTCGTCAGCCTCGCGCTCTGGGCCGCCGTCGCCGAGGTCGCGCCCGTCGGCCGCTTCGGGGCCAAGGACTTCGTCGCCTATTTCCTCGCGACGCTCGTGGTCCGGCAGCTCACCGGCTCGTGGCTCGTGTGGGAGCTGAACACCGACATCAAGAGCGGCACGCTCTCGCAGCGGCTGCTCAAGCCGATGAATCCGCTCGTCGTCTACAGCGCCGAGAACCTCGCGGCGCTCCCGCTGCGCGCGCTCCTCTGCGTGCCGATCGCCGTCGTCGCCCTCGCGGTGCTCGAGCCGGGGCGGCTCGCGCACGGCGGCGCGGCCCTCGGCCTGTGCCTGCTCGCCATCGTCGGGGCGTGGCTCATCAACTTCTTCGTCATGGCGCTGTGCGGCACGCTCGCGTTCGTGATGGAGAGCTCGACCTCGATCTTCGAGATCTACCTCGCGGGGTTCATGCTGCTCTCGGGCTACCTCGTCCCGCTCGAGCTCTTCCCGCCGTGGCTCCGCGGCGCCGCCGACGCGCTGCCCTTCCGGTACACGCTCTCCTTGCCGGTGGAGCTCTTGACCGGTCTGCTCTCGCCCGCCGACGCCGCCGGCGATCTCGCGGTGCAGTGGCTCTACGTCGCCGGCACGGCCGCGGCGGCGCTCGTGGCGTTCAGGGCCGGCGTGCGCCGCTTCGCCGCGTACGGGGGCTAGGGCTCGGAGCGGCCGATGCGACGCTACCTCCGCCTCCTCGGGGTCGAGCTCGGCGTCTCGCTCACGCTCGGCATGCAGTACCGCTGGGAGTTCCTCGTCGACGGCCTCATCACGCTGCTCTGGACGGGCATCGGCATCGTGCCGCTCTACATCGCCTTCGCCGGGCGGCCGCCGATCGAGGGCTGGACCTACGAGCGCGCGCTCGTCGTCGTCGGCTGGTTCACCCTACTCAAGGGCGTGCTCGACGGCGCGGTGAATCCGTCTCTCGTCGCGGTGGTCGATCAGATCCGCCAGGGCACCCTCGACTTCACCCTGCTCAAGCCGGCCGACGCGCAGTTCCTGGTGTCGACCGCCAAGTTCGAGCCGTGGAAGGCGATCGACGTGCTCGCCGGCCTCGGCATCCTGGTATGGGCGTTCTCGCTCCTCGGCCGCGCGCCGGCGCCGAGCGACGTGGCGCTCTCGCTGGCGCTCCTCGGCGCGGCGGCGCTCGTCCTCTACTCGCTCTGGATCCTCGTGGTCTCGGCGGCGTTCTGGGTGGTGCGCCTCGACAACCTCACCTACCTCTTCAACTCGATCTTCGACTTCGCCCGGTGGCCCGTGAGCGTCTTCCGCGGGCCGTGGCGGATCCTCTTCACCGTCGTGTTCCCGATCGCGCTCATGACGACCTACCCCGCCGAGGCGCTGCTCGGGACCATCGCGGCGCGCACCGCGACCTTGGCGATCCTGGGCGCGGCCGCGTTCGCCGTCGCCTCGCGCGTCGTCTGGACGCGCGCCATCGCCAGGTACACGTCCGCCTCGAGCTGACGCGGCGCTGCGCTACGATGCGCCCATGCGCTTGCTTCGCCTCGCTCACTTCGCTCTCGCCGCGTTCATCGTCACCGCGGCGGCCTGCTCGAGCAGCGTCGAGACGGTCGCCGCGGGGACAGGCGCGGGCGGCGGCACGACCGGCGCAACGACCACCAGCGGCACGACGGCGACGAGCACCGGAGCGGGCGGCGCGCCCGCCGGCGAGTGCGTGACCGACGCCGACTGTGTGCTCGAGCTCGACTGCTGCGCCTGCGCCGCGCTCCCCGCGAGCGCGCCCGCGCCGATCTGCGACGCCCCGCCCTGCGAGCAGACGGTGTGCTCGGCGTTCGGCGTGAGCAAGGCCACCTGCGAGTACGGCTCCTGCATCGTCGCGGACCTCTACCACTGCGATCCCTTCGATGTGCTCTGCAACGGGTTGCCGCCGAACTGCCCGCCCGGGTACGAGCCCGAGGTGGCGGCCCAGTGCTGGACGGGCGCCTGCGTACCTGCGTGGCTCTGCGACGTGGTGACCGACTGCGCCGACTGCAGCAGCGACCAGATGTGCGTCGAGTCGTTCAACGACGTGACCGGCAACTGGAAGAGCTGCCGCGGCGTTCCGGCCGCGTGCGGCGCCGGCCCGGCGACGTGCGCGTGCGCGGGCTTCGTGTGCATCGACGGAGGCTTCACCGCGTGTACCGACATCGGCGGCGGCATCTCCTGCGGCTTCTGAGCGCCGCCTCCGCGCATCGCGCGATCGAGGCTCGCGACCGCGCTGCTTTACGGAGTCGGCTGGGTAGGCGAGGATGAAGGGGATGCTTGGATGCTTGGGGGCCCGGCGGCGCCGCCGGTGCGAGGAGAGCTCATGCGCGTCGTGACGGGTTCGGCGGTCGTAGCGTTCACCGGGCTCGCCCTCTACGCCGCCGGCTGCGCGGCCGGCGTCGAGACCAACTCCGGCGGCACGTCGTCGGCCACCTCCGCCGGTCAGGGCGGCGGGACGACGGGGGCCGGCGGCCAGGGCGGCGAGGCCTGCGTGCCCGCCGACGAGGTCTGCGGCAACGGCCTCGACGACGACTGCAACGGCGAGGTCGACGAGACCTGCGACTGCGCCGACGGCGAGACGCAGAGCTGCTACTCGGGCCCGGCCGGCACCGAGAGCGTCGGCGCGTGCAAGGCGGGGACGCAGGCCTGCGATCCGGCGACGCACACCTTCGGGCCGTGCACCGGCGAGGTGCTCCCGGCGAGCGGCGAGGACTGCAACGGCGTCGACGACGACTGCGACGGCGAGATCGATCAGGGCGTCGCCCCGGTCACGTGCGGCATCGGCGCGTGCGCGGTCACGGTGCCCGGCTGCGTCGACGGCGCGGCCCCGCCCTGCTCGCCCGGCGCGCCCAGCGTCGAGGTCTGCGACGGCGTCGACAACGACTGCGATCAGCTCACCGACGAGTCGTTCCCGAACCAAGGCTCGGCGTGCAGCTCCGGGATCCCGGGCGCGTGCTCCGCAGGGACGCAGCAGTGCCTCGCCGGCGTGCAGACCTGCGTGCAGAACCTGATGGCGTCCAACGAGATCTGCGACGGCGTCGACAACGACTGCGACGGGACGACCGACAACGACATCCCCGGCACCGGCGGCGCGTGCTCGACCGGCTTCCCCGGCGTCTGCTCGCCGGGGACGATCAGCTGCCAGGGCGGCGCGATCGACTGCTTCCCGCTCGTCCCCGCGTCGAACGAGGTCTGCGACGGCCTCGACAACGACTGCGACGGGCAGACCGACGAGAGCAACCCAGGCGGCGGCGGGGCCTGCGTCACCGGGCAGCCCGGCCTCTGCTCGCCGGGGACGGTGATCTGCACGAACGGCGCGCTCGTGTGCACGCCCAACGTCGCGTCGGCCCCCGAGACCTGCGACGGGCTCGACAACAACTGCGACGGACAGACCGACGAAGGCGATCCGGGAGGCAACGTCGCGTGCTCGACGGGCCTCGCCGGAGCCTGCGCCGCGGGCACGAAGCACTGCCAGAGCGGCGCGCTCGCGTGCACGCAGAACGTCGCCTCGTCGCCCGAGGTCTGCGACGGCGTCGACAACGACTGCAACGGGCAGGTCGACAACGGGAACCCCGGCGGCGGCGCCGCCTGCGTGACCGGGCTCCAGGGCGCGTGCAGCCCCGGGACCATCACCTGCCAGGGAGGCCAGCTCTCCTGCTTGCAGAACGTGCAGCCCGTCCCCGAGATCTGCGGCAACGGGATCGACGACGACTGCAACGGCGTCGGCGACCCGAACGTCGTGACCTACTTCAGCGAGACGTTCGCGAACAACGCCGCCGGCTGGACGCTGGGGACCTCGTGGGCCATCGGCTCGGCGGCCGCGGGCTGCAGCGATCCCGCCGCCGACCACACCCCCACCGCGGACAACGGCGTGGCCGGCGTGGTGCTCGGCGGCTGCGCCCCGACGCCGATCCACCCCTACTACTACCTCACGAGCCCGGTCATCAACACCGCGGCGGCGCCGGCGGTGTTCCTCGAGTTCTACCGCTGGCTCAACACCGACTACACGCCGTACATGAACAGCGTCATCGAGGTCTTCAACGGCTCGAGCTGGACCGTCGTCTGGCAGAACGGCGCCTCGGGCCTGTACGAGTCGACCTGGACCAAGCAGTCGATCAACATCAGCGCCTACAAGAGCGCGACCATGCAGGTCCGCTTCGGGTTCAACATCAACTCGGGCGGCGTCTTCAGCGTGGGCCAGTGGAACATCGACGACCTGACCATCACCAGCGCGCAGTGCAACTGAATGGTGGTCGGACGACGTCCGCGACGCGGCACGCCGCTCGAGGTCCGTCCCGCACCAGGTCCGGGCGCGCGGCGCCGAGCCCCCCTCGCCGCGGACGGCGCTCAGCGCATCGACGCGTAGCCGCAGACCAGGAACGCAAACGCCGCGAGGACGGCGACTCCGCCGGGCACGACTGCGACGGCGATGCCGGCGTTGCGGCGCGCGATCGCGTCCACGTCCGTCACCTCGACGCGCTCCACGAGCGCGAGAGGCACCTCCACGCGACGACCTCGGTCGTCGCGCACCCGGAGGAGCGGGCCATCGAGCCGCCCGCGCGCCGGCCTCGAGAGCTCGATCGCGTGCTCGGTCCAGCCGTTCTCGGTCGCGAGCTCGACCTGCGATCGCGGCACCGGGAGCGCGCGCACCGGGCCGCTCCCGTCCGGCGTCATCAGGCGCCACTCGTCGAGCTCGCGGCCGATGATGCGCGCCGTCCACCGCTCGGGGACGGCACGCTGCTCGCCCTCGACCGTGACCACGTTCGAGGCGTCGTCGAGGTGGGGCACCTCGGCCGCCGGGATGTCCATCGTCGTCCGGCAGCCGATCGCGACGAGCACGAGGCGGCCGGCGCCGGCGAGCCGACGCGCGCGTTTCATCGTCTCCTCCTCCCTTCGGCCCGAGACGCCGTGAGCTCCTCGCCTGCAAATGGCGCCGCAGCGACGTCAGGCGCACCGACCGAAACTCGACGGCGCGACGACCCGCATTCCGGCGCGCGCGGAGCGCACCCGTGAGCGCCGCGTCAGCCAGTGCGCGGCGAAGCGGGCAGACTACGCACCGCTCGAGGAGCGCGCGAAGGTCTCCGGCGCGAAGGCCGCCAGGAGCGTGGTGACGAAGAGCAGCGCCGTCAGGAAGAGCACGGCCGGATGGTACGTCGGCGCCGCGCCCTTCACCGCGGGCACGGCGAGGATCACCACGACGCCGCCGGCGTTGCCCGCGAGCATGAGCAAGCTGGTGGCCGCGCCGGTGCGCTCCGGCCCGGCGAGCTGCGCCGACATCTCGAGGAGCAGGGCGAACGCCGGCAGGAAGAAGAAGCCGAGCGCGGCGCCGAGCGCGAGCAGGAGGGGCCGCGATCCGTTCTCGCAGAGCGGATAGGCGAGCGCGAGCGCCGCGGCGGCGCAGAGCATCAGGAACGGCTTGCGGCGGCGCATCTTGTCGGAGAGCAGCGGGATCACGACCGCGCCGGCGATGCCGCCGACGATCATCACGCCGCCGACGAGGCCGGCGTCCTCGGAGCTCACGCCGTGGGGAGCGAGGATCGGCTCGAGCCAGGTGGTGACCCCGTTGAAGAAGCCGAGGCCGAGGAACGCGAGCACGAACACCAGCAAGAGGCCCCGGTTCGCGAGGAGAGGCCGGAAGCCGGCGAGCGCGGGCGCGGCCTCGACGGCGGCCATCGCCGGCGCGGAGGCGTCCGCCGCGGGCGAGCGGCGCGCGGCGAGGACGAAGGCGAGCGCCGCGAACGCCGCGAAGCCCGCGAACGCGACCATCGCCCCGCGCATCCCCAGCGCCTCGACGAGCGGCGGCGTCGCCGCCATCCCCGCCGCCATCCCCAGGAACATCCCCATCGTCCCGAGCCCGGTCGCCATCGCCGCCTCGTCCTCGGAGAACCACTCGGCGACGAGCTTGGAGATGCCGTTCATCACGTAAGGCTGCGCGATGGCGATGCCGGTCTGCCCGATCATCAGCGCCCAGAAGCTCGAGTCGGCGATGCGCACGAGCGACGCGACGGCCATGCCGATCGCGCCGAGCCCGACGGTGAACCGGTACCCGCGCGCGTCGGTCATTGCGCCGGCGGGGAGCGAGAAGACGACATAGAGCAGCGGGAAGACCAGGACGAGCAGGCTGGCGACGAGCTCGCTCACGCCGTAGCGCGCCTCGACGCGCGTGAGGATGGGCGCGAAGTTCAGCCAGAGCATCTGGCTCGCGCCGGCGACGAGCAGGTAAGCGCCGAGCACGATCCACCGGTCGCCGCGGCGCGACTTCGCGTCGGCTTGCATGGTCCGAACTCTAACCGATCGGGCCGGCGCGCGGCGCGTCAGGCCCGCCATTCCGCGGGGTGTCGGCGATCGCCGCGGTAACACCGCGCGGTCACGAAGGTTACCAATGGTGCTGCGCGACGGGGCTCGTAAGCTCGAGCCATCCCCATCCGCACGAACTTAGGGACGGAGGTGACTCCATGGCGACGATGACGGCGCGAACGACTGCCACCTTGCTGGCCCTCTTCCTGGTGCTCGTGGGCGCCACCGGCTGCGGGCCCGATCCCGAGAAGGCCGGCGACGAATGCGATCCCGAGGACGGGTGCCCGAATTCGATGGTGTGTGCTCCGGGCGGCGAGGAGAACATCTGCTACGTCGCGCCGGGCGGCGCCTGCGAGCCGGGCCCGGACTACTGCCTCGACGACGCCACCTGCACCGACAAGAAGATCTGCGAGATCCCGCTGGGCGGCCGCTGCGACGGCGCCGGCGCGTCGACCCACTGCGTGACCGACGCCGTGTGCGCGAGCGGCAAGTGCCAGATCCCGCCCGGCGGCGCCTGCGATCCCGCCGGCACCGACTACTGCCAGGACGACATGGTCTGCGGCGCCACGACCGACGGCAAGGGCGTGTGCGGCATCGCCGAGGGCGGCGAGTGCGATCCCAAGGACCCGCTCTGCGCCGGGACCATGGTCTGCGCCGAGCTCGCCGCGGGCGGCTTCGCCTGCTACCCGCCGGTCAACGTCACCGGCCAGGTGTTCGACGCCCAGACGAAGGCGCCCATCGCCGACGCGCACGTGCTCGCGCTCGACGATCAGGCGACCGCGATCACCGACGTCGCGATCAGCGACGCGAGCGGCAATTACACCCTCTCCCTCCCCGTCCCGCGCGACGAGGCGGGCGCGCCGGTGAAGGACATGATCTTCACCCTGCGCGGGAGCGCGTCGGGGTACCAGACGTTCCCCGGCGGGCTCCGCACCGCGCTCCCGATCGTGACGAGCGCGGCGACGTCGAACGACGCGGGCTGGAGCGTCGACACCACCCTGACCGACGTGGCGCTCATCGCGCTGCCCGCCGATCAGCAGGGGCTGCCGAGCATCTCGGGCACCGTGCTCGCCGACGACAAGGCGGCCGGCGTGCTCGTCGTGGCCGAGGGCGGCGCCGGCGGCGGGATCTCGGCGATCAGCGATCTCAAGGGCGCCTACACGATCTTCAACGTGCCCGACGGGAGCTACACGGTCCGCGGCTACGCCGCCGGCGTGCAGCTCGAGCCGGCGATGGCCACCGTGGCCGGGGCCGAGCTCACCGGCGTCGACCTCGCCGTCTCCTCGGCCGCTCTCGGGCGCATCTCGGGCAACGTCAACATCGTCAACGCCCCCGGAGGATCGGCGACCAGCGTCGTCCTCGTCGTGGCCTCGACGTTCAGCGACACGTTCGTCCGCGGCGAGGTGCCGCGCGGCCTGCGCACGCCGCTGAGCGGCCCGCCCGACGTCAGCGGCGCGTTCGTCATCGACGACGTGCCCGCCGGCGACTACGTCGTGCTGGCGGCGTTCGAGAACGACGGCCTCGTCCGCGATCCGGATCCCAACATCGCCGGGACCCAGATCGTGACGGTGAGCATGCCGACGCCCGGCAACGACGTGGCCCTGCCCACCTCGTTCAAGATCACCGAGGCGCTCGCCGTGATCTCCCCGGGGGTCGACGAGCCCGAGGCGGTGACGGCGCCGCCGACGCTGACCTGGGCCGACGACTCGAGCGAGGACTTCTACACGGTCGTCGTCTACGACGCCTACGGCGAGCTCGCCTGGTGCCTCTCGGACCAGATGACCGGCTGCGACGGCCCCAACGTCCCGTCGGTCTCGGGCGGGGGCAACGTGACGGTGCCGTACGGCGGTCCGATGGAGCCGGGGATGTACTACCAGTTCCGCGCGACCTCGTGGCGCGCCCCCGGCGGCACGCCGGGGCCCATCGCGACCACCGAGGACCTCCGCGGCGTGTTCTACGTCGACGTCGCCCCGTAAAGCCCCAGCGGAAGCGCGCGTGCTCCTCGCGTCGAGGAGCACGCGCGATCGCGGCTCGCCGCCTCAGCGCCGCCCGCCCGCCGGGCGCGGGAGGAGGCTGCCGGTTGGACTCTCCACGAGATCGCTCTCGGTGAGCTCGAGCGCGTCGTGAGCGACGAGCGGCGGCCCCGCATGCACGCCGCCGTCCGTCGCGAGGTCGACGGTCGCGCGCGTCTTCTCCCCCGCAGCCTCGTTCCACACGATGACAGTGCCGGCGGCGGTGTCGATCGACACGCCGGGGAGGTGCGCGAGGCTCGAGCCCATGTCGCGGTACGTGAACGCGTCGCGGTAGGTCCCCGGCGTCGGGCCAACCTCCTCGATCACCCGCGCGTCCGCGAGGCGCTCGGCCGACGAGCGATAGAGGATCGTGTACCCGCAGGTCACCTGGACGCGCCGCACACGGAGCTCGCTGGATTGGGCCGAAAGGGCGACGTCGACCGCGCAAGGCGTGCCCGCAGGCAGGGGTGCGCCATCGATGCTCCTCGGCGGGGCGCCGCCGCGGAACGGCACGTACCTCGGCCAAGGCTCAGGGTCGTCGCCGGCCTCGCGGAGGCGGCCGAGCCAGCGCCTCCCGTGCTCGCCGGGTGCCACGAGGGGAGGTGGCAGGAGCGCCTCCGGAGGGCGCTCGACTCCACCGACCTCCGCGACCAGGCCCGCGAGCGTCGCGTTTCGATCCGCGATTTGCGCGGTGGTCGGGTGCCCGGCCGAGCGGAGGGCGAGACCCGAGAGCGCCGAGAGGCCCACCAGCCCCAGCGCCAGCGCGCCGATCGGAAGGGCGAGCCTGGCGCGCTGGGCGGCGTCGAAGGCGGCCGCGCTCCGGGCGGGGCCGCCGGCGCGCGCGGCGCGCACGCGGTCGAGCTCGCTGCGCGTGTCGGCGAGCGCCGCCTCGAGATCGGCCGCGCGAGCGCTCGCGGCGTGCGTCGCGGCGAGCTGTCGTGACGCCTCGGCGAGCTCGGCCTCGAGCGCACGCGCGCGCTCGCGGAGCACCGCGCCATCGTCGCGGTAGATCACGGCGCCCTCGCCGGCGGGACGTCGGGGCCGCGGCCCGGCTCGCGCTCGGCGTCGAGCGTCACCGTCATCGCGTAGCCTTCGTCCGAGATCACGGCCCGGCCTCGCCCGAGGTCGAGATCGAGCCGCGGATCGCCGCCGGCCGCCCGGGTGTCGGTGTCCTTGGCGGTGATCGCGCCCCCGGCGCCCTCGCAGCGCGTGAAGCCGTAGCTACCCTCGCCGTAGACGATGGAGCCGCCGCAGCGGATCACGACCCGGCAGTTGGTCGCGTCGGCGCCGAGCGAGCCGCGCACGCGCGCCGTGCAGGTGGCGCCCTGCTTGGCGGGCGCCTGGCCGCTGACCGCGGTCACGCGCCCGGGGCGCTCGATGGGGCGGCGCAGCACGTCCTTCACGGTCGCGTGCGATGCCACGAGGGGCTCGCCCTCGGACGGGGCGCTGGTCTCGTCGAGCGCGAGCTCCACTCGAAAGGACGGCATCGAGTCGCTCCAGACCGCGCCCACGCCCGCGAGCGTCGAGATCGACGCCTGGGCGCGCAGGCCTGTGCGGGCGCCGGTGTCCTCGTGGCTGAGCGCGTAGCGGTACGCGCCCTCGCGCTCGTCGGGCAGCTCTTCGACGAAGGTGCTGCTCATCGAGGTGCCCGACATCGGATCGGTGGAGCGGTAGACGGTCCTCGGCCCGCAGCGCACCTCCACGAGCTCCGCCGAGGAGCTCTTTCCGTCGCTGCCAACGGTCGCGCCGACGGTGCACGCCGCGCCCGCCTCGAGCGGGACGCCCTGCGCACGGGTCACCTTCGCCTGCCAGGTCACGGCGAGCTGGCGCTTCGACGCGAGCGGCGCGGGCACGAGCGCCGGGTCGGCTTCCTCGATCACGGGCACCTCGACCTCCGGCGCCGATGTCGGCGCCGGGCGCGGCGGCGGGGACGGGGGACCCGCGCGGCGCGACGAGAGGAAGTATGCGCCTCCGATGCCGAGCACCGCGAGCGCGGCGATGACGGTGGCGATGCTCGCCGGCGTCACCTCCGTGCCGTCTCCGCGTCCGCGCTCGTGGCCGCCGAGCTTGCGCTTGATCTCGTCGAGCTCGCGCTGCGCGTCGGCGAGCTCCTTCTCGAGCCGCGCGGTGCGCACGCGCGCGTCCTCGGTGCGCTCGAGCTCGCTCTGCGCTTCCCCGAGCTCCTTCTCGAGTCGCTCGACCTTGCCGCGGAGCACATCCCGATCGTCGCGGTAGGTCACCCCGCGATTCTATCATCCTCCCCCGTGGCGGAGCGGCGAAAGCCCGACGAGCACGAGCTCGAGCGGAACGAGCGCCGCCGCGATCCATCGCCACTTGCTCGAAGGGATTACGCGCGCGAGCACGACCGCGTTGACGAGCCACGCGAGCACGAGCACGCCCGCGGCGGAGATCCAGCTCACGGCGCGACCCGCGGGTGGCCACCCCGACAGGGCGAGCGCCGCGATCGCCGCGCCGCCCAGCGCGGTCGCGAGCAGGAGGAGGACGTGCTCCGAGCGCCGCGCGTCGGCGCGATGCGGCGCGACCACGACGAACGCCGCGACCGAGAGCCCGATCCCTGCGCCGAGCCCGGTGATCAGGCGCTCGCCGTTCGAGGGCGCGACGAGGACGCCGGGCCAGAGCGCGTCGGCGGCTCCGGCGGCCACGAGCGCCGCGCATGCGGCCACGAGCGCGAGCGGGAACGCGGGGACGCGCTCGCGTCGCGCCGGCCTCGCCCGGCGCGCGTGCACGACCGCCGCGGCGAGCACGCCCGCATAGAGCCCGGTGCACCGCGCGCACAGCCACATCGGCTCGCTCCCCGCGGCGAGGCTGCGCTCCGGCAGCTGGTGGCAGAGGTGCCCCAGGAACGCGCGGATGACGTCGGTGGCGCTCACAGCTCGACGAACAGCACGTGCAGCATGCCGACCCCGCTGGCGAGCCCGATGCCCACGAAGGCGCGACGCGGCGTCACCCACGCCGGAGCCGCGACCGACGCCGCGATCGCCGCCGCCTGCACCACGGCGCACGCGGCGATCGCCGGGGCGAAGTCGAGGGCCGGGATCGCCGCCGCCGTGCCGAGGCTGAGCGCCAGCGCCACCAGCGACGCGCCGCGCGGCCCGATGCGGACCGGGAGCGTCCGCTGCCCCGCGAGGCGATCGCTCTCGACATCCATCACGCTGGCGAACACGTGCAGGCCGACCATGGCCGGCACGAAGGCGAACGGCTCGACCGGCAGCCCGCTGAGCGGCGCGCGCATCGCGTAGCCGAGCGCCAAGAGGCCGCCGATGATCGCCGCGCTCGCGAGGCCGTCGACGATGGGAACCTCCTTGAGGCGCGGCAGCCCCGCCGTCCTTCGCGAGTACGCCGCCGACACCGCCAGCACGGCGAGCAGCACGATCGCCGCGCGGAGCGGCAAGAGGCACGAGAGGGCGACCAGACCGGCGCCGGCGACGGCGACGCCGGCGCGCGTCCGCCCGACGTTCCGCGGGCCGACACGCCCGCCGAACAGCCACGCCACCGCGCCGCGCTTGCGCGGGTTGTCGGCGTCCGAGCGCGTGTCGTGGAGATCGTTGAGGCCGAAGAGGAACAAGCAGAACGGGAACGAGAGCGCGGCGGTGAGCGCCACCGTGACGGGCGTCTCCGCCGCCTGCCCTGCGTACGCCATGCCGATGCGAAAGATGCCAACGGCGACGAGCCACCCCGCCGGCCGGCTGATCCGCAACAGATCGAGCACGGGCGGCCCGAGCGCCGAGCCCGCCGCCGAGGAGATCGGCCCTCCGTGCGGCATCGACGTCGCCGAAGCGCGCGCGGGCGGTCGAGCGCCCGCCGGCGCGTGTCGCCCGCGGGGGCTAGTACCGCGCGTCATGGTGTTGCCAGATCGGAGGGCCAAGTCGCGCGGTGCCACCGGGCGCGCAGCGCCCCTCGGGGGTCGAGGACCAGACTAGTTGACGAAGACCGAGTCCTTGATGAGGACGTTGAGCATGAGGCCGTCGACGCGGCCCTTGATCGTGACCTTCTGGCCCTTCTTCAGCGCCGCCGCCTTGGCCGTGGCCGAGTCGTCGAAGAAGCACTGGGCCTGCGGGATCTCGAACTCGGCGCCGGTGCCGACGGTCACGTAGATCTGGTCCATGATGTCTTTCTTGATCTCGTCGACGGTGCCGGTCACCTGGATGACCTTGCCCTTGTACTTCTGGTCGGCGGCGACCTCGTTGTCCTTGTAGTCCTTGAGCAGCGCCTTCGCGTCGAGCGTGATCTCGGGCGCGGCGGTGGCCGCCTTGGTGTCGCCCGCGCCCGGGGCCGAGCCGCTCGACGAGCTGCCCTTGCTGTTGCAGGCCAGCGCAAACGCGAGCGCCACGCACACGATCGAAGCCGCCAGCACATCCTCACGCCAGGAACGACGCATACGATCTCTCCCTCTCCCCGCGAAGCCCGCGGGCGGCTGCCTGGATATCCCGGATCCGGGATCCCGTAAATCGACGGCGCTCACGTCGCGCCGCACCCTCGCACCGACGACGGCGCACGACGCCTCGCGTCGCCGGCCGGGTCCCCTCCTACGCCCGTGGGCCGCCCGACCTTCCTCCCTCCAACGCGGGCCGGAGCCGTGGTACGCGGTGCCCGGGCCGCCCGGGGCGGGAGGCTCGAAGGGGTGTGCTCATGAAGGGTTTCACGTGGGCTCGCGCCGCGCTCTTCGCGGCCGCTGCGCTGGGATCGACGCTGCCGACCATGGGGTGCGCCGCGGAGCGCGCGCCGATCAACCGCGTCCAGGCGAACGCGCTCGCGAAGAAGTTCTTCGTGGGCGAGCTCACCGATCCCGCGGACGACCCCGAGTTCTACATGAGGGTCACCGTGGTCGACGCGCCCATGGGCGCCGGCAACGACGGGCTCTTCACCGCGTCGGACTCGCAGCCGACGACGCGCATCCGCTGGGAGATCACCGAGCACCTGCTCCTGGCGCGGCTCACCTACGAGCTCGTCGACCACACCGACGGCAAGGGCGCGCGCCGCACCCCCGACGGCCAGGTCGTCGCCGCGTACGACATCCAGAGCCACTTCGACATCCGGCGCGACTACAACGAGTCCACCGGCGAAGAGTCGAACGTCATCGTCGAGAACGACGCCGACCGGCCCTGGTATCAGCGCGACTACTTCCGCGTCGACTGGTCGAAGAACCTCATCACCGACGCCTACGACCTCGACACGCTCTCGCAGATCGGCATCTGGTACGGCGTGAAGTGGGACCCGGTCGCCTACTACGTCGCCGAGCCCGGCAGCCCCGACGCCCCGGTGTTCGACGTCGATCGCGGCTACTTCGACGTCACCAACAAGGCGTTCGCCTCGCCCGAGATCCTCGAAGACGAGTGGGGCCCCTTTCCTGCTTGCTGGCTCTACGGCGGCTTCCCGACGACCAACTGCAACCCGAGCGAGATCACGCTGCGCCAATCGTTCCTCCGGGTCGAGGACCACGACTACGAGCCGCTCGATTTCGACGGCGTCCGCATGGACATGTTCGGCTGGTTCACCGTCGACCGTTTCGGCTACGACCGCCGCTACGGCGTCGTCGACGACCAGTGGCACCGCTTCGCGACGCGCTGGAACATCTACGAGCGCTCCCACGCCCAGCCCACGATCGAGTGCGCCACGGCCGAGTCGGCGGCGCTCGGGCTCGATCCGCACCGCGACGACGACGGCTCCGGCACCGAGGACGAGTGCGAGGGCGTCGGCCGAGGCTCGCGCTGCGACGAGTTCCGCGGCGAGTGCACCCTGCCGATGCGCGATCGCGCCATCAAGACCATCCCCTGGCACGTGAGCCCCGAGTTCCCCGAGGAGCTCTTCGAGGGGAGCGCCAAGGCGCTCGACACCTGGAGCGAGACCATCCGCCTCGCCGTGATCACCGCGCGGCTCGCCGAGTGCCGGCGCACGCACGAGCAGGGCTGCGAGACCACCATGGGCTGGCCGGCGCGCTGGTCGGGCGACTACTCGCCGCCGGTCGGCTCGGCCTCGCCGGCCGAGGTGCCCAAGGTGTTCGTGCTCTGCCACAACCCCGTCGATCCGGCGAAGGGCGACGACGCCTCGTGCGGCGCGGCGGGCAGCGCGCCCCGCCTCGGCGACCTCCGCTACAACATCCTCGCGATCATCAACGAGCCGCAGGACACCTCGCCCTGGGGCATCATGGTCGACGCCGAGGATCCGCTCACCGGCGAGAAGATCGCCGGCAGCGCCAACCAATGGGGCGCGGTGCTCGACCGCGCGGCGGGCACGCTCGTCGACCTTCTCGCCCTCCTCAACGGCGAGATCGATCCCGAGGACTACATCCAGGGCCAGAACGTCTCGGACTGGGTCGAGGCCAACCAGCCCGGCGGCCCCGCCGAGCACGCGCGCGCCATGAGCGCCGAGGAGATCGCCTCGCGCAAGGCCGCCTTCGATCCGGCCGCGATCGCGCCCTACCTCGCCGGGATCGGCGCACCGAAGCCGGGAGCGCCGCCGGCGCTGCGCCACAAAGCCCGGCTCGACGCGCTCCTCGATCAAGGACGCCTGGGCCCGGGCAACGCCGAGCTCGCGACCCGGATGAAGGCGCTGCGCGGTACGCCCATCGAGGCGAAGCTCGTCTCGCCCGAGATGGCGCAGGCCGCGGGCTACGATCCGACGGCCTCGCCGACCGCGGAGGCGATCGACCGCGCCTCGCCGTTCGGCAGGATGAGCCCCGTCGCGCGCCGCGATCGCGAGCGCGCCGGCCGCATCGCGCGCGCGCGCCGCCACAGCTGCCGGCTCGAGGCGCCCGAGCCCGACAACCTCCTCGGCATGGCGAAGCTCGCGGCCCAGCTCTTCCCGGCGCCGGATCCCTCCGACAAGGCCGCGGTCAACAAGCACCGGCAGGACGTCTATCTCTGGGCGCGGCAGCAGTACAACCAGGGCGTCCTCGCGCACGAGCTCGGCCACTCGATGGGCCTGAGGCACAACTTCGCCGGCTCGTTCGACTCGCTCAACTACGAGCCGCGGTACTGGCAGCTCCGGACCCACAACGGCGCCATCACCGCCGACTGCCCCGACGGGAACACCGACGGCGCGAGCTGCGTCGGCCCGCGCTGGCGCGATCCGGTGAGCCAGGAGGAGATCGACGGCAACATCGGCCGCTACGCCACCACCAGCGTGATGGACTACCCAGGCGATCAGAACCAGGACCAGCTGCTGCCCGGCAAGTACGACGCGGCGGCGGTGCGCTTCGGGTACGGTGGCACGCTCGACGTCTGGAGCGCCGACGGCCTCAGCGTGAACGGCTCGGGCGCGGGCAAGCGCGACGCCTACTACCTGACCGGCTTCGCCACGAGCCCCGGCCTCTTCGGCGTCTACTACTTCCCTCCCGTCGATCCCGCGCAGCCCTACAAATTCATCCACTACAGCCGCTACCAGAGCCAGTTCAGTCTCATCTCGAACTGCCAGCCCTCGAGCGATCCCGACGCCGTCCTCGGCCAGAAGTGCGACGAGCGCGCCATGGACGTGGTCGACTTCCGCGACATGGAGGACTTCGCCTCCGACCCGGATTACGCCGCCTACTCCTGGGCGCTGAGCTCGCGCGCCGTCGAGAAGGGCACCGGCCGGGTCCGCCGCGGCTACATGTTCTCGTCGGACGAGTACGCCGACGTCGGCAACGTCCCCTCGTTCAGCGACGACGCCGGGGCCGACGCCTACGAGCAGGTCCGCTTCCTCGAGGCGGGCTACGAGAACCGCTACATCCTCGACGCCTTCCGCCGCGATCGCGTGAAGTTCACCTCGGAGGGCGTGATCGAGCGCATCCAGGCGCGGTATCTCGACAACATCCAGCAGATCGGCAAGACGTTCGCCTTCGGCGCCGTGCTCGACGGCGATCCGGCCGCGCCCACGGACGAGTTCCTCGCCGACGGCTACTACGGGCCGCTCTCGATGGCGGCGACCGTGGGCCTCGACCTCTTTTCTCGCGTGCTCACCCGCCCCGAGCCCGGCTACTACTGCGAGGCGCAGTACTGCGGCGGCTACACGCCGGTCGGCGTCGACGAGAAGGTCTTCGTCGCCGACTCGGCCGCGCTGCCCGACGTGTACCTCTACGACTTCCGTGTCGGGCTCGGCGACGGGCGCTACCTCCACAACGACTACGACTACTCGCAGGGCTACTGGTGGGGCGACTACCAGACCCAGGTCGGCGCCTACTACGAGAAGGTCTGGACGACGTATTACCTCGCCGAGGCGTTCGACTACTTCGTCTCGAACTCGAAGGAGGACTTCACCGACTCGCGCTACAAGAACGTCAACTTCATGACCGTGTACCCCGAGCAGGTGCGGCGCCTCTATGGCTCGCTCCTCACGGGCGATCTCGCGGCGTACGCGCCGTGGGTCGAGGTCCCGGCGAACCCGAACGACACGCCCGACGGCACGCTCGTCTACCCGACGTGGCACGAGATCGGCGGGCCCGCCGCGCGGCCGGCGGGCGTGCTCCTCGCCGATCCGAACTACGCCTTCAACGAGCAGATCTACGCGATGGTGTGGGGCGCGATGTACTTCCCCACGAACTGGTCGCAGTCGTGGGTGCACGACGCGCGCATCACGCTGCTCTCCGGCGAGCAGGTCGGCTGGGCGCCGGCCGAGACGTACGCCTTCTACCACCCCGCGAGCGGCCTCACCTACCGCGCGCACGCCATCGGCACCGAGGGCGTGCTCGGCCAGACGGTGCAGCGAGGCGTGGGCGCGAGGATGCTCGAGTGGGCCAACAAGCTCGTGACCATCGCCTACCTCGTCCAGAAGGACGGGAACGGCGATCCGATCGTCAACGCCGACGGGACGCCGGCGCTCCTCCTCGACGTCGACGGCAAGCCGCAGAAGAACCCGGCGAGCCCCGGGGCCGACGCCGTCCTCAAGAAGTTCGTCGACGAGATCGACCTGTTCCGGCAGCTCACCTCGACGTTCAACCAGGGCCTCGGCGACGACGACCTGCCGCAGCCCTGACCTGCTCCGCGAAGGGCCGACGGACCGACGGCGGCGGCTCCTCGCCGAGCGCGCGCCACGCCTCGACCAGGTGGGCGCGGAAGAGCTCGTCGAAGATCGGATCCTCCAGCGACGAGTTCGGCTCCCCGAACCACCAGAACCAATCCGAGCCCTCGGCGGCGAGGAGGCGCTCCTTCGCGCGGCGCAGCGCTTCGGCTGCTCCTTCGCCGGCGCGCGCGTCGCGCGTGCGCGCGCCTGATCCGTCGCCCGCGGCCGCCGCCTCGGCGCGGGCGAGGGCGCGGCGCGCCTCGCCGAGCGCCTTCCACGCGCGGTTCTTCACCGGATCGCCGATCCAGATCCGGAACGCGGCGTCGATCCAGGAGCCGGAGTGGAGCTGGGCGAGCGCGGCGCCGGGGCTGCGCGCGGCCACCGCCTCCGAGATGGTGCGGGTGCAGAGGCCCCCCGATTCGCTCTCCTCCTCGAGCCGAACGTAGAGCGCCTCGAGGAAGTCGGCGCCTCGGCGCGGGAAAGCCTCCCAGCAGTTCTCGCCGTCGAGGAAGACGCCCACCATGCCGCCGTTCGGCGCTCGCGCCTTCGCGGCGGCGACGAGGTCCGAGGCGGCGCGATCGGCCGGCAGGCGCGGGTACTCGAAGCCGACGCGGTCCGAGAGCGCGCGATCGCGGAACACCAGATCGACGCCTTCGAATCGCCAGAGTCGCGTGTGGAGCGGGCCGGCGCCCTCGTCGACCTCGGGCCCGCGCCCGCGCGGCCGGCGCGTCCGCGCCGTCGACCGCACCAGGGTCTCCTCGTCGCCCGCGAGCCACCCGACGCCGGCGGCCGCGTAGAGGCGCACGGCCTCGGGCGAGAGGCAGAGCTCGGGCGGCCACATGCCGCGGGGCGCGGCGCCGAACGCCGCGCGGTGCGCGTGGAGCGCGCGTTCGATGTGCTCGCGCGCGTCGTCGGGCCAGGCGAACCGAGGCGGGAGGTCGTCGTCGGGGCGCGCGCGGCGAGCCGCGCGGCTGTCGGCGAGGAGCGGGACGATGGGGTGGTGGTAGGGGCTCGCGGTGAGCTCGACCTGTCCGCGCGCGGCGAGCCGGCGCCACGCCGGGAGCACCGCGGCGGCGGCGCGCCGGACGGCGGCGAGCAGCGATGCCTTGTCGTCCTCGCAGTAGCGTCTTCCCTTCGCGTCCAGGGCCTCGATCGCAGGATCGTCGGCGCGCGCCGCGAACCCGATCCACGCCAGCAGGAACAGGCACTCGAGGTCGCGGAGGTCGGCGGACGAGAACGCCTCGCCGCGCGATCGCATCCGCTCGAGCTCGAGGTAGCGTGGGCGTGCGTCGATGGCGCGGCGCGCGACGCTGAACGAGCGCGCGAGGACCTCACGCCGCCCCGCTTCGTCGAGCGAATCGGCGGGCATGGCGGCGAGGCGCTCGAGCTCGTCGAACGCGGCGCCGGGCGCGCTCTCGCTCGCGGAGCCGCCGAGCGCCTCGAGCGCGTCCACGAGCACCGGAACGAAGTTGACCGTGGCGCGAACGCTCGGGTGCCGCTCCAGCGCGCGCGCCATGTCCAGGTAGCCCGAGCACGCGTGGAGGCGCACCCACGGCAGCACGACGCGCCCGGTGCTCGGGTGGACGTAGCTCGGCTGGTGCATGTGCCAATAGAGGAGGAGCTCCGAACGCTGCGAGGTAACCATTGCTGGACGGTTTCCCTACACGTGGAATTGGCAACGGCTGCCTTCCATGAGCCGAGGACGCACGCTAGCCTTCGAGGAGCCGACAAGCTTTGGCAAGGAGGATTCGATGCGAGCCAGCCTGTTCCTTTCCGCGATGTTCGCCGTGTCGCTGATCGGTGGCGCCGCCAGCGCCGAGAAGCCCGACAACCGACAGAAGGGCGACATCGTCGAGAAGACCTACCTGAAGTCGGCGACGACTCCTCACCTCGAGAATCGCGCGCTTCGCACGATGAAGACGAACCCGTCGAAGGCGCGCGATCCGCGGCCGAGCCCGGGCGAGTCGAGGTGGAACTGCGGCGACGACTGCTCGAAGCACACCGCCGTCCCCCGCACGACGTCCGAGTCGACGGCGTCGCGCTCGCAGAAGACGAGCAAGAGCCCGCTCAAGACCAACGAGCGCGCCGAGCAGCGCTGGAACTGCCCGAGCGAGGGCGCCTGCAGCGGCGTGCGATCGGCGCGCACCACCAAGACCGAGGAGACGGTCGGCAAGACGGCGGCCGAGCGCGCCGCGAACGAGCGCCTCACGGTGCAGGGCAAGACGGTCGCCGATCGCGCCAAGGACGACCGCGCCAAGAGCGACACGACCCAGCTCAACGCCGCGCAGAAGCGCCTCGCCGCGAAGATGCAGGCCATGCTCAAGAAGAAGGTCTGCGAGAAGACCGGCGCGGACTGCGACTGACGCAACGGCGACGGACTCCGTCGAAACGCGCCCCCGGCGGGCGCGAGCCCGAGGGCGCCTCCCGGCGCCCTCGGCGTTTTGTGGCCATGCAGGCCCGGTCGGGTGCGGCGCGGCGGCCTCGCGCGGCGCCGCCCCACATGTCGCGGCGGAACTTTCGACCGCGAGCGCGGTCGTGCTCTTTCGTGGCGCGCCTCCTTGCCGGCGTTCCACGGAGGCGCTCGTGCCCCGGTTGTCGCTCCTGGTGGCGGCGCTCTGCGCCGCGTCGTGCAGTCACGCCGATGCTCCCTTCGCTCCGACCGGAGCGGCGGTCGCGCGCGCGGTCGAATCGCCCGTCGGCAACGCCGGCCAGGGCGTCCTCCATTGCAGCCGCGAGGGGCGCGGCTGCCGGCCGCTCGTCGCCGGCGAGCGCTTCGACGCCGACGCGCAGATCCGCACCACGCGCGGCGCCCGCGCGACCCTCGTCCTCGACGACGAGACCGAGGTGGCCGTCGAGGACGAGGCGGCGCTCGTCGTGGCCGAAGAGCTGCAGCTCGATCGCGGGACGCTGACGCTCCGGGCTCCGGGCGGCGCGCGGCCGCGCACGCTCCGGTTCGTGGATCGCGCGCTGGTGACGCACGCCGCGGCGCCCGCGACGCTGGCGGTGCGCGCCGCCGCGGCCGACCGCGCCACCGTCACGGTCCACCAGGGCCGCGCGACCCTCGAGGCCGAGCAGGGCGCGGCCGCCCCGGGCGCCGCTGCGGGCGCCGGCGCGATCGAGCTCCTGGCCGGCGACACCGTCGAGGTCACGC
>CAYJPW010000138.1:0-28997 GCA_964372055.1 uncultured Polyangiaceae bacterium | reverse complement strand
CGCCGTTGCCGCCCGTGCCCGCCCCGCCGGTGCCCGCGCCACCCGTGCCCGCGCCGCCGTTGCCACCGCCGCCGTTGCCGCCGCCGCAATCCGGATCCGTGCCGTCGACCGCGTCGTCGCCGTCGTTGTCGAGACCGATCGAAGCGCCTGCGTAGTCCTCGGCCCCGTTCACGTTGCACGAGCTCGAGGGCATGTTGGGGTGGTTGTTGCCGGGGTTCTGGAAGTACTCCGGCAAGACGTCCTCGCCGACGGGCGTGTACGCGGCCGGATCGGCGTCGGCGTGGCAGTTGAGGCAGACGGCGACGCCGTTGTTCTGGTGATGCTGGCGGAGCCCCGCCCCCCAGCCCGGCATCCCTGGGAACGAGGGATTCGCCGCGGTGTTGTCGCCGGCGCGCCCGTGGCAGCCGAGGCAACCGATCGGCGCGAGCCCGTCGCCGCCGGCCGAGGACTTGATGATGACCGGGAACTTCGGCCCTGCGGAGTGGCAGGTGTCGCAATCGCCCGAGAGCATCTGGATGCGGTGCACGTCGTGGAGGCTGCCCCAGCCCTGCCCATCGACGAGCGAGGTGTAGTTGGCCGCCTGGAAGTCGCCGTGGCACGCGCGGCAGTTCGTCGCGTCCTTGTTCACCGAGTACTGGTCGTACGCGTCGGCGCGACCCGCGCAGAGGCCGATCAACAGCATCGCGAGGCTCGCAGGCACTGAGCGCTTCATTTCGGTTCCCTCCTCCTCCCCACCTGGCCCGAGATCGTAGGAAGGAGCTCGACATCGAGGCAAGGCGCCGCGGGCTCGCGGTTGAGGTACGTCATTCGGGCCGCAAGCGGCCCTGGCGACGGGCGCGATCGTTCTAGGGTGTGACGCCCGGATGGGCGGATGCCGAGGCGCGCGGGGCGGATGCGGCCGCGGAGCCGGACGCCGCGGCCGCGGCGCTTCGCTGCCATCGCACCCGGCCGAAGCGCGAGGCGCGGTGGAAGTTGCCCTGCCCGAGGATCGGCGACCAGGCGCTCCCGCCGTTGTCCTGCATGGCGTAGAAGTTCATCCGCCAGACGTCCCCGTCGCGCGGCGGCGCCTGCTTCGCCTTTGCGAACGAGGCCCACGGGATCTTCGCCTCGACGACGTAGCCGTGATCCTCGTCGGCGTCGTCGTCGATCGTCCCGCGCACGGTCACCTGGCTCGTGAGCGCGGCGGTCCACTCCTCGTGGCCGAACGGGCCCGCGGGCCCGCCCCTCGGCGCGTTGTAGCCGTCGAACTGCGAGTCGAAGACGAGGTTCTGCGGATTGATCTGGATCTCGTAATAGTCTTTGTTGTCCCCGTCGCCGTCGGGATCGGTCATGACCTCGACGGTGTCGCGCTCCCAGAGGTGCGGGTCCTTGGCGCCCGCGGGGAAGCCGCCGCGCACCTTCTTGTCGAGCACGTCGAAGCCGACGTAGAGGAACGTCTCGTCCCAGAGGAGCTTGGCGCTGCCCTGCGTGGGCAGCGCCGCGTTCTCCCGGCCCGAGCCCACGTCGACGAACGGGCCCGTGGTCGCCGCCGTCGCCCACGCCGGCTCGTCCAGCTTGCCGTCGATGGAGATCGCCGTGCCGGGGGCGAGCGACGATGCGGTGAGGTCTTTCGTCGGCGCAGGGGCCGGCTTGGGAGGGCGCGCGCGTTCGCTCGCCGCGGGCGGCGCAGCGCTCTTCTGATCCGCCTGCGGCGGCGGATCGCCGATGCACCCGGCGGCGGAGATCGCCCCGCATCCGAGCGCGAACAATCCGAGCGCGGGCGCAGCCGCGAGGCGCCGCATGGCCGCTACTTGCGGCCCTTCTTGCGCGCGTCGCGCTCGCGCTTGCGCTGCGCCTTCTTCGCGTTCCGCTCGCTCGCGCTGAGCGTCTTCATCTTGGTCATGCTGGGGCCCTCGCCGCCGCCCATGCCGGGGAAGCCGCCCATGCCCGGGAAGCCGCCCATGCCGGGGAACCCGCCCATGCCGGGCATCCCGGGGAAGCCGCCCATGCCCGGCATCATCCCGGGCATCCCGGGGAGGCCGCCCATCCCGGGCATGCCGCCGCCGCCGCCCATCATCTTCTTCATGTTCTTGGCCATCGCCATCTGCTTCATGCCGGGGATCTTCCCCATGAGGCCGAGGTTCTGGCCGAGGCCGCTCATCATCTGGCGCATGAAGAGGAACTTCTGCACGAGCTCGCCGACGGCTTCGGGCTTGGTGCCGGCGCCCTTGGAGATGCGCTCGACGCGCTTGGGCTCGCGGATGAGCGCGTAGGGATCGTTCTTCTCGAAGCGGGTCATCGACTGGATGATCGCCTCGATGCGGACGAGCTCCTTGTCGTCGAGGTTCACGTCCTGGGGGAGCCCGCCCGGGAACATGCCGCCGAGCGGGAGCTTGTCGACGATGTCCTTGAGCGATCCCATCTTCTGGATGGTGCGGATCTGCTCGAGGAAGTCCTCGAGGGTGAACTGGCCCTGCAGCAGCCGCTCGGCGTCCTGCTCGGCCTTCTTCTGGTCGATGACCTGCTCGAAGTCCTGCATCAGGCCGACGACGTCGCCCATGCCGAGGATGCGGCTCGCCATGCCGTCGGCGCGGAACTCCTCGAATTTGTCGGCCGTCTCGCCCACGCCGCTGAAGACGATGGGGGCGCCGGTGACCTCCTTGATGCTGATCGCCGCGCCGCCGCGGGCGTCGCCGTCGAGCTTGGTGAGGATGACGCCGCCGATGTCGAGGCGCTCGTGGAACGAGCGCGCCGTCTTCACGGCGTCCTGGCCGATCATCGCGTCGACCACGAGGAAGATGTTCTCGGGCGCGGCCTTCGTCTTGATCTCGGCGAGCTCTTGCATCAGCGGCTCGTCGATCGCGAGGCGGCCGGCGGTGTCGTAGATGATGACGTCGCGTCCCTGCTTCTTCGCCTCGGCGCCGGCGGCGGCGCAGATGTCGACCGGGGTCGCGCCGGGGATGTTGAAGACCGGGATCGACAGCTGCCCGCCGAGCACCTTGAGCTGCTCGACGGCGGCGGGGCGCTGCATGTCGGCGGCGACGAGGAGCGGCTTCTTGCCCTGCTTCTTCAGGTAGAGCGCGAGCTTCGAGCAGGTCGTCGTCTTGCCCGAGCCCTGCAGGCCCACCATCATGATCCCGGTCGGCCCCGAGGATGCCCAGGCGATCGCCTCGCCGTCGTTCTGCATCAGGCGCTCGAGCTCGTCGTGGCAGATCTTGATGAAGGCGTCGCTCGCCGACACCTCGTGCGTCTGCCCCTGGTGCTTGACGCGCGTCGCCATCGTCTGGCCGAGCGCCGCCTCTTTCACGCGCGCCAGGAAGGCCTTCACGACGCCGATCTCGACGTCGGCCTCGAGCAGGCTCAGCCGCACCTCGCGCAGGGCCGACTCGATGTTCCCCTCGGTCAGCTCGGTGAGCCCCGCGAGCCGGTTGCGCGCCTGCCGGAACCCCCTGGCGATCGTGTCGAACATGGCCCGTCGGTCTTAGCGGAGTCGGCCGCCGGACGCCACGGCGCCGCCCCGGGCGGGCCGGCGGCCGGCTACCGGAACGCCCGCCGCAGCTCGGCGACGGCCCGCTCGCAGTCGGGCATCTCGGCCTTGCTCTGCTTCACCTTGGCCTCGGCCTCGGCGAGGTCGCCGACGACCGAGGGCGGCGGCGGCGCGTCGGGATCGCCCAGCTGCTTCCTGATCTTCGCCTCGAGCGCGGTCGCCTCCTCGAGGAGCCGGTAGGCCTCGGCGCAGCGGTCGCGTGCCTCCTTGGCGAGCGGCCCGGCCGCGGGCTCCTTCTCGAGCGCGAGGACGAGGTCGAGCCGCCCCTGCACCGTCCCGGCAGGCGCGTTGCGGAGCACGTCGATCGAATGGAGGACGCGCTCGGCCTCGATCGACTCCGGCGAGCGGCCGCAGCCGGCGAGCGCGAAGGCGAGCAGCGCGCCGTGGAGACGCTTCAATCGGCCGGCTTGGGCGGCGGACCCATCTGGATCCGCTCGCCGATGTACGAGCCGATGAGCGTGAAGAGCACGCCGATCATCGCCATGATGACGTACATGAAGAGCGGCATCGTCCGCACGGTCTGGCTCCGCGCCAGGTAGAACACCGTCGGGATCGCGATCAGGAACGAGGCGACCACCGGCTCGATGAACGTCTTCCCGGGCGAGATCATCCCGAGCAGCATCCCGCCGACGAACCAGACGGGGATGGCCACGGTCATCCCGTTCGACCCCTCGAAGTCGAGGGCGCCCACGACCATCGGCAGCCCGACGACGAGCGCGGCGGTGAGCACGCCTTGCACCACGAGCGCGATCGCGCACCAGACGATGCTGAAGCCCTCCTGCTGGTACCGGCGCGCCCGCTCCATCTCGGCCGAGCGCGCGGGCTTGAGGACCTCCATCTTGGCGCCGCACGAGATGCACCGGCCGTTCGCGGGCACCGGCGTGTTGGCGACGCCGCAGGAGGGGCAGGTCATCGACTTGGCTTTGGTGGCTGAGGCCATCGGGTCCCCTAGGCTAGGCAAGCCAGGCCCTCCCGGCAAGCGCGCGGATCCAGCGCCACGGGAAACGCCCTCCGGCCCGGAACCGAGGGCGCCTGCGGCTGTCCGACCCCGCGTGCTCTCCGCCTCATCCTCGATGGGCCGGGCTCCTCGCCGGCGAGGTCGGGGCCCCTCGCCAAACCCCCAGCGCCTTCCGCTATACTCGTGATCCCGGTGCCCCCCGCCCCCACCTCCAGCGTCGGCAGCTCCGCACTGGGTGGCGGTCCGCCCAGCGACGGCCGCCTCCTCGACGCGTCGGCGGCCGATCCCGAGCTCCTCGCCCTGCCGGCGCCGCCCAAGCGCGAGCGCACCGCGACGGTGCTGCTCATGGTGCTGACGGCGATCGCCGCGGCCTGGATGGCATTCGCCCTCCGCGGTGAGGCCCGTTACGCCCTGAGCTCGGGCCGGCCGGTCGATCTCGGCGATCTCGCGACGCTGCGTCCGGGCGACGATCTCGCCAACCGCTACGTCCGGGGGACGGGCCTGCTCGGGACCGCCGGCGCCATCCGGTACGGGCGGGCGGCCGAGGGCGACTCGTTCCGCCTCGCACCGGTCGCGGGCGCCTCGAACGTCTGGGTCGAGATCCGGGTGCCCGAGGGGTTCGAGGGCCCGCGGTTCGTCCCGCCGACGAGCTTCGCCGGTCGCCTCGTGCCGTTCCGGAGGGCGGGCGTGCGGCATGTCGGCCTCGCCGCCGCGGTGAAGGAGCAAACCGGCGTCGTGGTGCCGGAGGACGCGTGGCTGCTCGTCGACGGCAGCTCGCCGCGCGCCTCGCGCTGGGCGGTGGCGCTCATCGCGCTCTTCGCCGGCTTCGCCGCCTGGAACCTGCTCGGCGTCGCCCGCGTCCTCGGCCGCGTGCGCGACAAGAAGCCCGAGCCGGCGCCGGACCCCGAGTAGCTGCCCAACATGGGGGCTCCGCCCCCAAACCCCCCGGACAATTGCCGGTCGGCTTCGCCGCCCGGACACCCGCCCTCCGCTTCCCAACATGGGGGCTCCGCCCCCAAACCCCCCCGGACAATTGCCGGTCGGCTTCGCCGCCCGGACACCCGCCCTCCGCTTCGCTTCGGGCGGGTCAATTGTCCGCCTCATGGGGGCGCTGAGCTTCGAGTCAGTCGGCGAGCGGCAACACGAACAGCAGCCAGGGCAGCACCGTGAACGCGATGGCCAGGTGCACTGCGATCCCGAAGCTGCCCAGCGCGACGGCCGCGTGGGCCATGCGGTCGGCGTCCTCGTCGTTGGCGTCGACGCGCGCGAGGCGCGCCTGACGGCCGAGGGCGAGCGCCCACGGACCGAACACGAAGCCGAAGCAGACGACGCTCACGACCCCGAGCGCGAGCGCTTGCCACGCACGCGGCGACCGCGTCCTCCGTCGCCGCGGCAATTCCACCGCCTCGACGTACGAGGCCGCCACCCACGCGTCTTCGTCTCCCGCGTCACGAGGATTCGAGTGCATTCGCGGAAGGAGTCCACGCGGCGCGGATTGTTCCCGCCCGCGGTCACACCTCGCGAGGGGATCGGCCCGCACACCTCTGCGGGTCACTTCGGCGGGACGGGGGCGATCTTCCCGAGGTTCGATCCGCCCGGGTACTGGTAGCTCGTGTACGTCCCGTAGCCGATGACCTGCAGCCCGACGGGCGCCGAGGCGGTGAGCACGTGGGCGCCGCCGTTGCCGGCCCCGAGCTGGATGCGCGCGATGCCGAAGCCGGAGCTCAGCGGCTGCACGGGCGCCGCGACGGCCGCGCCGTCGAGCGTGAGCGTCGCGCCGTCCGGCTGGACGACGTCGATGAAGCTCACGTCGTAGTCGGTCGGCGCGAGGAAGACGTACTTGGTCCGGTACTGCTCGACGGTCGTCATGAAGGTCTGCGAGGGGTCGCCCTTCTGCTGATCGATCGGCACGCCGGGCAGGATCATGTCGGCCCCCACGAGGAAGGTGCCGACGGCGAGCTCGTGGTCGCCCACGATCTCGAAGCTCTGGCTGACGACGCCGAGGTCGACGACCTCGCCGGCGCCGATGGTCGACGGAGCCCCGGCGGGGTTGCCGCCGGGATAGGTGAGCTGCGTCCCGTCGAAGTTGCCGAAGAGGCGCACGACGTGGCCGACCGGGTTGCCTTGAGGGCCGGTGGGGGCGGTGACGAAGTAGTGCTTGCCCAGCGTCTCGGCGGGGAAGACGCTCTCCTCGAGGTGATCGCAGGCGACGACGCCGTCCGGGCTCTGCGAGCAGGCGATCCCGCTCACGACCTGCACCGGGGCCGACGCCTTCACGAGCGAGCCGCTCAGATCGGCGTTGGCGCTCGAGGTCCCGACGACCTCGACGACGTCGCCGGCGTTCACGGTGAACGTGACCGAGCCGCCCGGCGGCGCGCTGGCGACCCCGCCGCCGCCCACGACGCCGCTCGTCTGCGAGAGGATCACGGTGACGCTGGTGCCGTCCTTGGTGCCGGTCACGGCGAAGTAGGGCGGGTAGGTGAAGTTGTCGTCGGCCCAGGCGGGGGGCCCGGCGATGCGGTAGGTGCCGGTCATCGCCGTGCTCGGGAGGAGCAGCGAGGCGTCGTTGGTGTACGAGAAGCAGGCGCTGATGCAGCCGTCGGCGCAGTGCGTCCAGTCCTTGCCCGCGGGCCCGCCGGTGCCGGCGTACTCGATGGCGTTGAACTGGTAGACGGTCACGGGGCGCGACGTCGTGACGTGGTAGGCGCCGCCGGGGGCGCTCACCGTCGCCGTCTTCACCGAGGTCGGGCTGCAGAAGGGGCCCTCGGTCGTCGACTTGAGCTCGTCGACCCACGGCAGGTACAGGGTCGCGAGCCCGTTCGGCGGCACCGTCGTCGAGCCGAGCATCGTGCCCTGGCGCGAGACGACCACGTCGGCGTCGGCGTCGCCCGCGTTCGCGACCACGACGGCGTAGTCGAAGATCGGCCGCACGATGTTGTCGACGATCGTCGGCCAGAAGTCGCAGCCGACGTAGCTCTGCGACGCCGCGGCCTGCTCGCAGGTCTTGGGGTCCTCGATCACCGTCGGCGCGTCGCTCTGCGAGGCGTCGAGATCGACGCCGCCGGCGCCGGAGGACGACGACCCGCCCCCGCTGCCGGTGGAGCTCGAGCCCGAGCTTGCCGCCGGATCCGAGGTCGCCGAGCACGCGCCGGCGAGCGCCGCGGCCAAGGGCAGCGCCCCGAGCGCGAGCCCGGCGGCGCGCCACGCGATCGTTCCGGGAGCCGTGCCGATCCCGTGCGCCCCGCCCCGTGAGCCCGAGTCCCTCTTCATGGCACCGCCAGGAGCGGCGATCCCGCGGCGCGCGTCAAGGCGCACCCGGCTGTCGCGCGCGGCGGCGGCGGCCGACGGCGAGGCTGGCGGCGCGGTCACCGCCGCGCTTTCCGAGAGTTCCGCGCCTTCGCCAAGGGTGCTACTGCTCAGGGCCACGCCATGGTGGTCAAGAAGAAGGTCGGGCTCGCGGGCGACGCTCCCTCCGGCCGCGCCCAGGCGTCGGGCTCGCGGCCCGGCGAGCCCGAGACCCTCGAGCTCTTCTTCAACACCGGCATCGTCTACCACGAGGCCCTTCTCCCGCCGGAGCTGCCGGACGTGGTCTCGAGCTTCGTCATCATGAAGGAGACGAAGCTCGGCCGCGAGGGCGTGACGGTGCGCCGCGCGACCGGCGCGGAGGACCCCGACGTCGAGATCTCGGCCGTCGAGCACCTGCCAGAGCTCTCGAACCGCTGGCTGCCTGTGCCGTACCAGCTCTCCTGCCCGCACTGCGTGCAGATTTTCCTGGCGCCGACGGGCGAGGGGCGCGGGGTGCGGGCGCTACTCGCCGTCGACACGCTCGAGCACGCCGACGCCCGCGGCAAGCACCTCGACGCCGCGCTCGACGAGGGCCGCCCCTTCCGGCCGCTCGAGAAGGACGAGCACGCCGGCTTCATCGATCACCCCGAGACGCGCGAGCTGCTCCGCAAGATGGAGCGCGGCGGCGTCGACCGGGCGCCGTTCAAGCTGGCGGCGCTGCTCGAGATCCTGGCGCCGCTCCTGCCGCGCATCCGCTTCTCGCGCGTCGAGCCGCACGCCGTCGTGCCGGTGTCTCTCGTCCTCGATCTCGGCAACTCCCGCTCGACCGCGGTGCTCGTCGAGGCGCGCGAGAAGGGGCTCTTCGCCATCCCGCTCGAGGTGCGGAGCTCGTCGAACCCGTTCCAGCTCACCGACGAGATGTTCGACTCGCGCATCACCTTCCTCCCGAGCCCCTTCGACGAGCAGTCGTCCGCCGTGGCCGTGGGCGACAGCTTCACCGTGCCCTCGCTGGCGCGGCTCGGCCGCGAGGCGCTCGACCGCGCGCTCGAGACGCCGCACCGCTACCTCTGCACGCTCTCGGGGCCGAAGCGCTACCTCTGGGACGACCGGCCCACCGACGATCGCTGGCACTTCGCCGCCAAGCTCGCCGGCGAGCACAAGCCGATCTTCGGGCGGATGCTCAAGTACATCGCCGACGACTCCGGCGGCCTCGAGCTCCGCCAGGACGGCCCGTCGACGCCCGCCGACCCGCGCTATGCGCCGCGGGCGATGATGCTCTTCGCGATCGCCGAGATCGTGTCGCAGGCGCTCTGCCAGATCAACAGCGTCCGGTACCGCAAGTTCCAGGGCAAGGAGGGGAACCCCAGGGTCCTCCGGCACCTCGTGCTCACGCACCCGTCGGCGATGCCCGACGACGAGAAGCAGGTCTACGAGACGCTCGTCCAGAACGCGGTCATCCTCGTGACCTACCTGCTCAACATCCACGAGGAGCACCGGCCCAACTACGACGCGGCGACCGGCGTCTTCCACCCGTTCCTCTTCACCGACGAGGCCCTCGCCGCGCAGATGGTCTACGTCTACCAGGAGGTCGTTGGCACCTTCTCGGGCAGCATGGAGGACTTCGCCCGCGTCTACGGGCACAAGGGCACCGTGCGCGTCGCCTCGGTCGACATCGGCGGAGGCACCAGCGACGTGATGATCGCCGAGTACTCGGACAAGCTCCCGGGCACCGGCACCGCGCTCTCGATCAAGAAGCTCTTCCAGGACGGCGTCAGCATCGCCGGCGACGAGGTCTGCCGCGCCATCGTGGAGGACGTGGTCTTCCCGCAGCTCCTCGGCCAGCTCCCGCCCGGCCCGGCCAAGGCGAAGATCATCCACCTCTTCGCCGAGGGCGACGCCGGGCACGGGGCCGCCTGGCGCACGCTCAAGGCCAAGCTCGTCCCGTACTTCTGGCTGCCGCTGGCGCGCTCGTATTGGGCGATCGCCGAGGGCTTCGAGATCCCCGAGCACACCAGCGACAAGCAGTACAACGTCGACGACCTCTTCGAGATCTTCGCCGGCGCGGCGTGGTCGCCCGAGGTGCTCGCCGAGGCGGATCGCTTCCTCGGCGCGATCGCGCCCGAGTTCCCGGGCCTGCGCAACCTCTCCTTCCGGTTCGACCGGCTCGAGGTGGAGCGCTGCATCGACCGGGTGTTGCGCGAGCCGCTCCGCCGCTACGCCGACATCATGGCGCAGTTCGACGTCGATCTCCTGGTGCTCGCCGGTCGCACCTCGGCGCTGCGCTGCATCCGCGATCTCTTCCTCGACGAGATGCCGGTCCCCCCGCCGCGGATCAAGACGATGGCGCGCTACCGCGTCGGCGACTGGTACCCGTCGCGCTGGCGCGACAGCGGCATGATCAAGGACCCGAAGACGACGGTGACCGCCGGCGCCACGGTGCTGCACCTGGCGCGTAAGAACCAGCTCGCCGGCTTCCTCCTCGAGGAGGTCCTCGAGCTCGCGCAGCGCCCCATCTACGGGCTCTACCAGGAGTCCGAGCCGCACATCGCCCGCCAGAACGAGCTCTTCCGCGCCGGCAAGCAGAGCCCGCCCTTCGTCTACACGAGCGGGATGACGATCGGCTTCCGCAACGTCGACTCGCAGGAGATGGACGGCTCGCCGCTCTTCGAGGTGCGCCCGGCGACGCCCGAGGTCGAGCAGGCGCTGCTCGAGGACCGGGTGACGCTCTCGTTCGAGCTCGGCCGCGACGGCCGGATCGTCATCGCCGACGTGAAGAGCCAGCGCGACGTCTACCAGTTCGGCAAGGACGACTTCCAGCTGCGCCTGAAGACGGTGACCGCCGACCGCTACTGGCTCGACACGGGCGTCTTCAAGAGCATCCTGAGGTATCTGTGACCGACACCGACCGGGTGCTCGAGCGCATGGTCCTCGGCGATTTGCTCGAGGACGCGATCCTCTCGGCGCGCCCGGGCGACAAGCCGTTCCCGCTCCGGGTGATGTTCGGGCAGCTCGGCCATAGCCTCGACGGCGACACCGCGTTCGCGTTCGCCGCGGGCCTCAACTTCTACTTCCGCTCGGCGATGGAGGAGGAGGACAAGGCCCGCCTCGGCGTCGAGGTGAGCCGGCACTACTACCGCTTCGCCGCCGAGGGCGCGATCGAGGCGCCGCTCGTGAAGGAAGTCTCGCCGCTCCTGGCCGCGCTGATGTCGAGCGAGCTCCGGCGCCTGCGCCTCGAGAGCGTCGACCACGCCAGCGTCTTCGACTCGCAGGTGCACGAGCGCGACGAGGGCGCCGACAAGCAGAGCCCGCGCATCACGCGGCCGGCGACGTTCCTCCTCCGCATCGCGAGCAACGGCATGGTCAAGACCAAGGCACGGGTGGTGACGTGAGCGACGACAAGGTCACCTGGCTGCCGAACCTGGTCGGCGGCGTCTCGATCTGGAAGCTCGCGGTCGATCTCAACGAGCCCAAGTTCTTCGACAAGCGCCTGCTCGTGCCCGAGACCGAGGGCTCGGACAGCCTGCCGACGAAGGTGCGCTGGGACGTCGCCGGGATGATCCCGCTCGGCGAGGCGCGCGCGAAGCTCCCGGCCGAGACCGACGCGGCGCTGCGCGACTTCTCGGCGTGCTTGGGCCGCGTGGCGGAGGCGTTCGCGAGCGCGTCGTCGGGCTACCAGAAGTACAAGGACGCCTTCACCGTGCCCTCGCTCGAGGCCGACGGCGGCGCGAACTACTTCTACGACCCGGACACCAAGAAGCTCTGCGTCATCAACTGGGGCGCCTCGCCGCGCAACATCGCCGGGCAGGGCGAGCTCTTCTTCGGGTGGGACAGCTTCGGCAAGCTGCTCGACAAGGCAGGGATCGGCGCCGCTGCGGGCGCCGCCGCCGGCGCCGCCGCGGGCGCGGCCGCCGCGGGCGCGGCCGGCGAGAAGAAGAGCGACGGCGACAAGGACAAGAAGGACGAGAAGAAGGACGACAAGAAGCCGGTCCTCTGGTGGGGGCGCCCGTGGTGGGTGTGGCTCCTCGTCCTCCTCGCGATCGTCGCGCTGCTGCTGCTCCTGGCGATGCTGCTGCGCGGGTGCGCCGAGCCGGTGGGCGAGCCGGGCGCAGATGCCTCGGTCGAGGCGGGCGCCGACGCCGCCTCGAGGGACGGCGGCGCCGATGGCGGCGACGCCGGGGACGCGGGCGACGCGAGCGCCGACGCGGCGAGCGGCGGCGGCGACGCGGGCGACGCCGGCAAGGACGCCGCGAGCGACGGCGGCGACGCGGGCAGCGACGCAGGCGACGCCGGCGGCGCGGGGGGCGACGCCGGCGACGCGGGCAAGGACGGCGGCAAAGACGGGGGCAAGGACGGCGGCGACGGCTCGGGCTCCGGGTCGGGGTCGGGCTCGGGCTCCGGATCGGGCTCGGGCTCCGGATCGGGCACGATCATCATCCTCCCCGGCGGCGGCGTTCAGGGCGGCGAGGGGCTGCCGCACCGCGAGCACTTCCACCCCGACGCGGTCCGCTGGCGGCTCGCGGCGGGACGCGAGCTGCTCGCCCCGGGATCGCCGACCGAGTGGGAGGGCGACACGTTCCACGTCTTCCTCAACCGCGGTCAGTCGTTCCAGGGCCTCAAGGTAGAGTGGCAAGATCGAGGTGGCCGGTGGCATCCTCACTGAAGGCGCATCCACGATGAGCGACGCGAACGCGGCACGAGCAGCCACCAGCGCGGCGGTCACGCACGCCGGCATCGGGCGGCTCGAGCGCGCCGTCGCCAGCGCGATGGACGCGATCGGGCCCGAGACGGGCGAGACGGCCGCCGAGGTCCAGGCGCTGCGCGATCTCACCTACCGCGTCCGCAAGCTGACGAAGGCCTCGGAGCGGCCGGCGGCGCTGGGCTTCTTCGGGCCCTCGCAGGCCGGCAAGTCGTTCCTCGTCGGCGCGCTGCTCTCGCACGAGCTCGGAACGCTGACGGTGCTCTCGAAGGGCAAGGAGCTCGACTTCCTCAAGGAGATCAACCCGGCGAAGGGCGTCGAGTCGACGGGCGTGGTCACGCGCTTCTCGACGGGGCCGATGCCGGCCGATCTCCGGCGCGGCGACTTCTACTGCCGGCTGCTCTCGCTCGACGTGCTCCTCGAGTCGCTGGCGACGGGGTTCCTCGTCGAGTGCACTTCGCCGGCGGTCGATCCCGAGCGGGTGGCGCGCTGCCTGCGCGACGCGCGGCTCCAGGCGGGGCCGCCGGCGCCGCCGGCGTTCCGCGACGCCTGGGAGAGCGTCTGGCACAACCTCCTCAAGAAGTACCAGGACCGCCATCCGTACCTGAACGAGCTGCGCCGCCAGCCGCTGCTCCAGTCGGGCGGCTGGAAGGACGACATCAAGACGGCGAGCGGCTGGACGATGGCCTTCTCGCTCCTCTGGGGCGGCCCCGGCTACGCCGGCGATCTCGACGCGCTCGCGCGCGTGCTCATCGGCGGCCTCGAGGTCGTGGGGCACGCCGAGGCGGTCGAGGTCGGCCTCGAGCACGTCCGCGCCGCGAGCGACGGCGCCAGCCTCATCGACGCGGCGTGCCTCAACTCGCTCGGAGCGGGGCGCGACGTGGTCCGCGTCTTCGTCTCCGGGAGCGGGCGCGAGGTGGCGGTCGAGCCGGGCGTGCTCTCGGCGCTCATCGCCGAGATCCACCTCCCGCTCCGGCCCGTCGCCGGCTCGCTCCTCGATCGCGCCGACATCCTCGACTTCCCGGGCGGTCGCGCCCTCAAGGGCATCAACGGCTTCGGCCACGACGAGCTCAACACGGGCAAGCTCGAGCACGCCATCGAGGTCTACAAGCGCGGCAAGCTCACCTTCCTCTTCGAGCAGTTCGCGCTCGACCGCGAGATCACGGCGCTCGTGCTCTGCTCGCCCGGGCCGAACAAGCCCGAGGCCATCCAGCTCCAGTCGCAGGTCGAGTCGTGGCTGCGCATCCGGCACGGCTCCCCCACGCCGACCGCCCCGCACGAGATCGACAAGCCCAGCCTCTTCGTCGCGCTCACCAAGTTCGACATGAGCCTCGGCGCGCTCCGCAGCGACAACGGCAAGGACCGCTGGGACTCGCGCGTGCAGGAGGCGTGCGTCGACTTCTGGGCGCGCTCGGCGAGCTCGTGGATCATGAACTGGGGCGGCCGCGGCCGCCCCTTCGACAACCTCTTCTGGATCCGGAACCCCTACGCCGACCAGATGAGGAGCCTCAAGCCGGGCGATCCCGATTACGAGATCGTCAAGGCGGGGTACATGGAGTCGCGCGCGGTGCAGCGCCACATCCAGCACGCAGGCGACAAGTGGGCGGCCGTCGAGGGCGACGACGATCGCGGGCTGCCTCGCAGCGGGGTGCCGCTGCTCTCGGCGGCGCTGCGCGACAAGATGGCCGAGAACGTCAAGGCGAAGGAGCTCGCCGCCGAGGCGGCGCACGTGAAGGACGAGCTCGCCGCGCTCCTCAAGGCGCTGACGCCCTCGAAGGACGAGACCGAGGAGCGGTCGCGCATCCTCGCCAGCGCCGAGGTGCTGGTCGACGCGGTCCAGCGTGAGATGTCGCGGCGGTGCAGCGGCGCGGTGTTCGGCGAGGTGGTGAGGCTCGTCGTGGTGCCCGAGGCCGATCTCGAGGCCGAGGTGCGCTCGATCTATGCCGCGGTGGCGCCGATGTCGATCAAGGCCAGCGACAAGGTCAAGAAGGTGATCGTCCACATCCTCAAGTGGTGGGCGGCCAAGGCGTCGGAGCGGCTCCGCACCTCCGAGCTCGCCATCCCGCCCGCCACGATCGAGCCGTTCGTGCGCGAGGTGTGCACCTCGAAGAAGCTCCTCCCGGTGCTCGGCAACGCCATCTTCCCCTACTTCTCGCGGACGACCATCGAGCCGGCGCTGATCGCGACGATCCTCCACGTCGCCGTGTCGGACGCGATGCTGCACCTCTTCCAGCCGAGCGAGCGGCGGACGCCCGGCATCCCGCTGCGCCTGTCGTACTCCGAGGTCCCCGGCGACGGCGAGGGCGGGACCGACATCGACTGGGGCAACGTCGACTTCGATCAGGAGGAGCCGGCGGCCCAGGTGGGCGACGTCGAGATCGTGTTCGCCGGCAACCGCTACTGGAAGGCGTGGTCGAAGGGGCTCGGCGCCTTCTACCTCGAGAACCGCGGATCGCGCCCGCGCATGGGCGCCGACGACCCGCGCGTGCAGAAGCTCCAGTCGGTCCTCACGGAGGCGCTCGGGATCCATGTCGGGGCCGACGGGTAAGCCGCGCGCCGACGAGGCCGACGCCGACGCCGAGGCCGAGGAGCTCGAAGCCGAGCGCTCGCCCGGGGCGGCGTCGAGCACACCGCGTCCCGCCGGCGGCGGATCCTCGATCGCCGATCTCGCCGCGCAGGGCGACATCGAGGGCTTGCTCGCGCTCGCCCGCGCCTACCGCGCCGGGCAGGGCGGCATCGGCCGCGACCTGTCGAAGTGCTTCGAGGCGTACAAGGCGGCCGCCGAGCTCGGCGACGCCGCGGCGGAGCACGCGGTGGCGCTCTTCTATCTCGCCGGCGGCGTGGTGCCGCGCGACGAGCGCGAGGGGGCCGGCCGCCTGCGGGCCGCCGCCGACAAGGGCCACGTGCCGGCGAAGGTGTACCTCGGCAACCTCTACGAGCTCGGCGTCCACTACAAGGCCGACCCGTCGAAGGCCGACGTCTGGTACCGCAACGCCGCGCGCGCGGCGGGGCTGACCGACGAGCCGGGGAGGCCCGAGCACCAGCGAGCGATGGCCGAGCTCGGGTGCGTTCGATACTGCCTCGAGATCCTCGCCGACGAGGCGACGACCGAGCAGGACCGCACCCGGTTCCTGCAGAAGGCGAAGGCGTATGGGTGGCGCGAGCCGCGGCCCGCCGGCGCGCGCGCCTCCGCGATCCCGGCGAGCACGACGGATCCGGCGGGCCTCGAGGCCGCGGAGGAGGAGGCCGTCGCCTCGTCGCGGCGTCTGGTCGAAGCGCGCGCCGCGGCGCCCGCCAAGCCCGCGGCGGCCAAGCCGGCCGCGTCCGCACCGGAGGCGCAGCCGGACGAGGAGCGTGTCCGCGCCAAGGCGAAGGCGCTCGAGAAGTCGGTGAAGACGGCGAAGCCGTCGCGCATTCAGCTCGGTGTCGGGCTGACCGCGTTCCTCTACACGCTGGTGTTCATGGCGGCGGCGATCGTCGTCGGCCACCTCGCCACCGAGGGCGCGCGCGTGCTCGTCGAGCAGGGGCAGCCGGTGCCGGTCGTGGGCCCGCGGCTCCACCTCATCCTCCCGCTCGCCGTGGGAGTCATCGGCGTCGTGCCGACCTTGCTCGTCTACCGGATCGCCACGTCGGCGCGCGCCATCGTCGTCGGCGGCGCGGCGGCCGGGATGGGGGCGCTGCTCTGGGGCTTCGCCGCCACCACCCTGCTCGCGACGAGGACGCTGCAGATGGTGGCCTTCGGCGTCGCCGGGTTCCTCGCCGCGCTCCTCGTCCTCGGCATCCTGGGCGGCGCCAAGGGCGGGCAGGCGCCGAAGCGGCCTCGTTCCTGACGCCGAGCGTCTCGTCGGACGACGCGGCTGGGGCCGGGCTGGCCCGACCCGCGTCGCCGCGTCAGTTCATGCAGCGCTGGTAGCGGTCCCACTCCGGGCCGCAGCCGTAGTGACCGCTGCAGTTCCCGTAGTCCTCGATGCAGGTGAGATAGTCGTCCCACTCCGGCGAGCAGCCGAAGCGGTCGGCGCGGTCGGTGTCGTAGTCGAAGTCGTCGAGGCAGCGGTCGTAGTCGCGATCGCTGCAGTAGTTGCAGTCGCAGGCGAAGTCGCAGTAGTCGCTGGCTCCGCTGCAACCGCCGAAACAGCCGCCGGCTCCCAGGGCCAGTAGAGCGATGAGGTAAAGGGCAGGTCGGTTCATGGGTTGGCTCCTGATCCAGCGCCAGCTAGACCAACTCCTGGAGCCTTGTGCAAGGCACCAAAGCTCATGCCAGCACCTTTTCGGCGCCGTGTGGGCAAGCCGACCACGGGGTAGCACCAACCGTTTACACTGGTCGCGCTGCGACGGTCGCCCCGATCGCGCATGATGCGTCAACCCCAGGCGCGACCGCGTTCGCGGTGCGCGCCCGGTCGCCGTCACCCCCATGCAGCCCATCGGCTCAGAAGATCCGCTCGGCATCGCCGGCCAAGTGATCGCAGGAAAGTACCAGATCGAGCGGCTGCTCGACGTGGGCGGCCACGCGATGGTCTACCGCGCCAACCACGCCATCTGGAACCAGCCGGTCGCGATCAAGCTCTACCACACGCTCGGGAACGCCCCGGCCGAGGCGCGCGACGCCCTCTTCGACGAGTTCGTCCAAGAGGGCAAGCTGATGGCGGCGCTCTCCAGCCGTTCGGCCGCGATCGTGCAGGCGCGCGACATCGGGACCTTCACCACGCCGGGCGGCGTGTGGATGCCGTACATGGTCCTCGAGTGGCTCGACGGGCACTCGCTCGCCGTCGTCGTCGATCGCGAGCGGCTGGCCGGGCTCGAGCCGCGCGGGCTCCACGAGGCGATGGCGCTGCTGGAGCCGGTCGCGGTCGCGCTCGAGATCGCGCACCAGCAGGGCGTCGCGCACCGCGACGTCAAGCCCGAGAACCTGTTCGTCATCGGGGACGCGCGGGCCGTCGGCGTGGTGGTCAAGCTCGTCGACTTCGGGGTCGCCAAGGTGATGTCGAGCCCCGCGGCGACGGCGCTGTCGGCCCAGACGGGCGTGGAGATCACCTCGTTCACCCCGCGCTACGGGGCGCCGGAGCAGTTCTCGCGCCGCTACGGGGCGACGGGGCCGTGGACCGACGTGTTCGCGCTCGCCCTCGTCCTGTTGGAGGTGTTGCGCGGCGGGGTGCCGGTGTTCGAGGGCGACGACTTCATGCAGCTCGCCGAGCAGAGCTGGCGCGCGGATCGCCGGCCGACGCCGCGCGCGCTCGGCCTCGGGGTGTCGAGCGCCGTCGAGGCGGTGCTGGCGCGCGCCCTCGCCGTCGCGCCCGCCGATCGCTACGCCTCCGCAGGCGCGTTCTGGGCCGCGCTTCACCAGGCGGTGTTCCCGGACGGGTCCGCCTGGTCGGCGGGCTTGCACGACGCGGCGAGCATCGACGGCGCCGCGTCGAGGGCGCTGAGCTCGCTCGCGCCGCCGACGCCGCGCGCAGCTCCGAAAAAAGAGGCGCCGACGATCGCGCGCGACGGCTCGGGTGCGATCGCGTCGCCGTTCAGCCCCTCCGGGCCGCCCGCGAGCGACGCGGCGCCCGCCGCCGGGCCCGTCGCCGGAGCGCCTGGCCCGCGGCGCGGCGCAGGTCTGTGGGCGGCGGTCGCCATCGCGTCGGTCGTCGCCTTCGCCGCCGGCGGGGCGGTGATGTGGCGCGTGTTCGCGCGCGCCGCGCCCGCGCCGCCGGCTCCGAGCGCGCTCGCTCCCTCTCCGCCGACGACGGCGTCGGGCTCCGCGTCGCCGCCGAGCATCGCCGGGCCGGCGACGTGCCCGGCCACGATGGCGCTCGTTCCCGGTGGCCGCTTCTTCATGGGATCGGACGACGCCGCGTTCAAGCTCTGGCAGCCGGCGCACAAGGTCGCGCTCGACGCGTACTGCATCGATCGCACCGAGGTGACCGTCGCCGCGTACCGCGCCTGCGTCGACAAAGGCGCGTGCGCGCCCCCGCTCCAGGCGCCGAGCTACCCGAAGGCGCCCGGCACGCCGGACGCGGCGCACGCCGCCGAGCTCCAGAAGCAGGCCGAGCTCTGCAACTACGACGCCTCGGATCGCGATCGCCACCCGGTGAACTGCGTCACCTGGGCCCACGCCGACGCGTACTGCCGCGCCGCCGGTGCGCGCCTGCCCACCGAGGCCGAGTGGGAGTACGCAGCGCGCGGCTCGGATGGCCGCGTCTACCCGTGGGGCGACGATCCCGGATCCGCCGACCGCATGAACGCCTGCGGCGCCGAGTGCCGGCGCTGGGAGCTCGCGCACCGGATGTCGCCGAGCCCTACGATGTACGACGTCGACGACGGCTGGCCCGGAACCGCCCCCGTCGGCAGCTTCCCCAAAGGCAGGACGCTGGGCGGTGCCGACGACTTCGTCGGCAACGTCTGGGAGTGGACCGGCGACTGGTTCGCGACCTACAAGGCCGACGAGGTGGTGAACCCGACGGGCGCCCCCGCCGGCGATCGCAAGGCGATCCGCGGGGGCGGCTTCAACGGCGGCGTCGCGCTCTGGCTCAACCCGGCTTTCCGGTACCACCAGCTCGCGACCGCGGCGGCGCCCGCGATCGGGTTCAGGTGCGCGAAGAGCCTGCGCTAGGCGTCAGCGATGGGGGCTCCGCCCCCATACCCCCGCAGAGGATTTCACAGGGAGGCGGGGAGACAGGGAGATTCTCATTCGGTCGATCCGGGTGCACGTCGTTGCACGTGCACCGGATCGACGCGTGGTGATGCTCCGTCAGGGCGAGCGGCGGCGGCGGGCGAGCGCCGCGCCGATGCCGAGGGCGATGAGCCAGAGGCCGGAGGGGTTGCCGGCGCCGCCGGGGAGGGTGCAGCCGCAGCCGCCGTCGTCGCCGCCGCTCTTCGGGGTGTCGCCGCCGCCGCCGGCGCCGGTGGTGCCGCCCTCGCACTGCCCGATCGAGGCGTTGGTCGAGGTGCAGGTCTGGCCCTCCGGGCAGCCGTTGCCGCCCTCGGCGCGGCAGCCGCTCACGCAGGCGAACGCGTCGCACACGAGGCCGCTGTCGGCGGCGCCGCAGTCGGCGTCGGTCACGCACTCGGGAACCATCGCGTCGTCGGCGGGATTGTTGGGATCGCGCTCGCCCGCGCCGATGGCGCCGTCGTGGTTCGAGTCCTCCTCGCCGTCGGTCGCGCCGCCGTTGTCCGAGTCGGCATCGACCGGGGAGGTCGTGGTCGCGCCGTTGTCGGCGTCGGCGACGCACTGGCCCGCGCCGGCGTCGGTGCCCGCGCCGCCGCAGCCCTTGCCGGACTCGGTCCCGTCGAAGAGCCCGTCGCCGTCCGAGTCGGGATCGAGGATGTTCTTGATCCCGTCGCCGTCGCCGTCGTCGCCCGGGTTCGCCTCCTGGCCGTCGAGGAGGCCGTCGTCGTCGCTGTCGGGATCGCCGGGGTTCGAGCCCAGCGTGACCTCGAGCTTGTCGCCGAGGCCGTCGCTGTCGCTGTCGCCCACGCCCGCGTCGTCGGACGCGTCGTTGGGATCGCGCTCGCCGGGGTCGACCGCGCCGTCGAGGTTGGTGTCCTCCGAGCCGTCGCTGATCCCGCCGCCGTCGGTGTCGCGCGCGAGCGGCGACGTCTTCGAAGCGCCCTGATCGGCGTCGGCCAGGCAGTGACCGGCGCCGGCGTTGGTGCCGGGACCGTTGCAGCCGAGGCCCATCTCGGTGCCGTCGAAGAGGCCGTCGTCGTCGGAGTCGACGTCGAGCACCGGCGTGAGGCCGTCGCCGTCGGCGTCGTCGGACGGGTTCGGCTCGGCGCCGTCGGGGACGCCGTCGTCGTCCGAGTCGTAGTCGTTGGGGCCCGAGCCGAGCGTCGCCTCGAGCAGATCGCCGAGGCCGTCGGTGTCGGTGTCGACCACCGACCCGTCGTCGCCGCCGCCGTTGGGATCGGCCTCGCCCGCGTCGACCTGGCCGTCGAGGTTCGCGTCCTCCGAGCCGTCGCTGGCGCCGCCGCCGTCGCTGTCGGCGGAGAGCGGATCGGTCGTGGTCGCGCCGCCGTCGGCGTCGGCGATGCAGTGCTGCTGCGAGCCGTTGGTGCCCGGCCCGGCGCAGTCCTTGCCGAGCTCGGTCCCGTCGAAGAGGCCGTCGTTGTCGCTGTCGGCGTCGAGGGCGTTGATGAGCCCGTCGCCGTCGGTGTCCTCGTCGAACGAGGGCTCGTCGCCGTCCATCACGCCGTCGTCGTCGGTGTCGGCGTCGTTCGGATCGAGCCCGAGCGACTGCTCCACGGCGTCGACGATGCCGTCGCTGTCGGTGTCGACGCAGCCGGTGTCGAGGACGCCGTCGCAGTCCTCGTCGACGTCGTTGCCGCACACCTCCTGGCCGGGCGCGCCGGGCACGGCGTCGCAGGTCGCGGCGCCCATGTTGTCGCACACGGTGACGCCGGCCGCCTCGCAGGCGCCGACGCCCGAGGTGCACGCCGATCCGAGCGCGAAGTCCTCGTCGACTTGGTTGTCGCAGTCGTCGTCGAGGCCGTTGCAGAGCTCGGCCGAGGGCACGCCGGGCATGGCGTTGCAGATCGCGCCGCCCATCCCGTCGCACACGAAGACGCCGCCCGAGCCGCACTCGCCGTTGCCGACGGTGCAGAGCGTGCCGATGCCGAAGCCGTCGTCGACCTGCCCGTCGCAGTCGTCGTCGACGCCGTTGCAGGTCTCGGCCTGGCTGCCGGGCACGATGTTCGGCGCGCACTGCTGGTTGCCGCCGCTGCAGGTGGTCGTGCCGTCGCCGCAGACGCCGGGGAGGCCGGACTGGCAGGCCTGGCCGGCGCCGGGGTTGCCGTCGTCGACGAGGCCGTTGCAGTCGTTGTCGAGGTTGTCGCAGAGCTCGGGCGAAGGCTGGCCCGGCACCGCGCTGCACACGGGCGGGCCGCCGCCCGGGCAGGTGAAGAAGCCGCTCGATTGGCAGGCCCCCACGCCCGCGGAGCAGGTGTTGCCGTACTGCGGGCACGCCGTGACGTTGAAGGCGAGGGTGCAGTAGCCGCTGATCGACTGCGGGTTGGTGAAGAGCACGAGCGCGATCTGCGTGCCCTCGTCGCCCTGGCCCGGCGTCCAGTCGAGCGTCGTGGAGAACGGGCTCGCCGACGTGGTCCCGGACGGCGGCGTGAGCGTCGCCAGGCTGAGCGTCATCGACGAGTAGAGCTTGAGGTTGCCGCCGCCGACGTTGGTGCCGGTGAGCTGCTGGGTGAACGACTGCCCCATGTCGAGGTTGAAGGTGCCGCTGCCGACGCACGTCGGCGGCGGCGAGCTCACCAGCTCGAGGATGTAGTCGACGACGGCCGAGCTCACGTGGCCGGCCTCGGTCGACTCGAAGACGACCTGCACCGCGTACTGGTTGCCGGCGATGCCGCCCGTCGTGTTCCAGGTGAGCGTGCAGCCGAGCGGCGAGGGCGTGAGCGTCGGCGCCGCGCCCGAGATCACGGGCGGGTTCGTCGTGATCATGCTCTCGGCCTGCGTGGCGAAGCGGCAGGTGACCGGCGCGCCGTCCGGATCGACGGCGGGGATGAAGTGCGAGCGGATGCCGCCCGTCTGCAGCTGGATGATCGGGGGGACCTGCGAGACCGGGCCGCCGTGGTTGCCGGGCGCCGCCTGGAGGTTCACCTTCGCCTCGACGCGGAAGCTGTCGTCGCCGGCGTTGATCAGGTTCGAGAGCCGGCAGCAGCTCGTGAAATACGCGACGTACTGGCCGGCGGCCGGGTACGTGTGCGTGACGCGGTAGTGCATGATGCGGTAGGCGAGGCCGGCGGCGTCGACGCCGGAGCCGATCTCGTCGCCCACCTTGGCCGGGTTCGCCGTCCCGTCGCCGAAGTTGAGGGTGGTGCTGTCGATCGGCAGGTACGACGACCGCCAGGCGACGGTGACGTCGAGCTGCACGGTCAGCGGCTGCGACACCGGGTTCGGGATCGCGTACGTGATGTTGCCGTAGCGGAAGTGTGTCGCGTGAGCGGCGCGCGGGAGGAGGAGCACCGCGAGCGCGGCGAGGATCCCGAGGAGTGCAGCGAGCTTCTTCATGTCAGGGCCTCAAGAAGTAGCCGAAGTTGGGCAGGCGCGGGCGCACAACCGCGATGCGCGGCACGAAGCCGTCCTGGTAGGCTAGAGCATCGGGCGGAGCGGCGCATGTCGAACCGATCCAAGACCATGGCGACACGCGGGGTGGGCAGCTGCCTCGTGTTCGTCCACACGAGCGAGGCGCCCTCCGACGCCGAGTGGGACGAGGTGCTCTCCCATTTCAGGACCGTGATGAAGACCGGGACCGGCCGGGCGCTGGTCTACACCGAGGGGGCCGCGCCCAACACGGCGCAGCGCGCCAAGCTGAACGCGCTCTTCGGCTCGGCGCACCCGCGCATCGCGGTGCTCACGCCGTCGCCGCTGGCGCGGGCCGCAGGCACGGCCATCCGCTGGTTCAACCCCGAGGTCCGGATCTTCGGCCCCGACGAGATCGAGCGTGCCCTCGATCACCTCGAGGTCTCGCGGGCCGAGCGGGCCGCGTTGACCGAGACGCTCGCCGCGCTGCGGGCGGAGCTCGGGCTGGCTCCGAAGGCGATCGCCAGACGCTAGAGTTACAGATCGAGCGAGGCGTCGAGCAGGTCGCCGAACGTCTCGGGCTTGAAGGTCTGCGCCGCCTCGACGAAGCGCGCGGCGTGCGCCGGGGCGGCGGGCGCGGGGCGCGCGACCACCTCGGCGCGGACCTCGATCCGAACCGGCGCCTGCGGTCCGAGGGGCTCCGGCAGCTCGAGCGGGCGGGGTGCCGGCTCGGCGACGAGCTCGACCGAAGCCGCCGGCTCGGCGCCCGGCGGCGCGGCCGGCGAGACCCGCAGCGCGGGCTCGACCGGGCGCAAGCCGGACGGGGTCGAGTCGGGCCCACCCGGGAGCTCGCCTCTCGGGAGATCGGCGGCGGCCGCGGCAGGCTCGCGGGCGTCCCACTCGGGCAGGGCCGCCGCGGGCGCCGGCTCCTGCTGGGTGGTCGGCTTGCGCTGGCTGGCGACCTCGCCGGACTCGGGAGGCTGCTCCTCCTCGTCGATCTCGGGGAACGACTCCTCGATGCGGTCCTCCTGGCGCGGCTGGCGCGAGGAGATCGGCGTCGGCTCCACCGGCTCGCTCCTGGCGGCCGCAGCGCGCTCTTCTTCCGCGCGGCGCTCGGCGTCCGCCTGCTCGCGAGCGAGGCGCTCTTCCTCGGCGCGGCGTTCTTCCTCGGCGCGCTCGCGAGCGAGGCGCTCTTCTTCCGCGCGGCGCTCGGCGTCCGCCTGCTCGCGAGCGAGGCGCTCTTCTTCCGCGCGGCGCTCGTCTTCGGCGCGACGGGCCTGCTCGGCGCGGCGCTCCTCGTCGGCGCGGCGCTCGGCCTCGGCCTTGTCGCGGGCGAGGCGCTCTTCCTCGGCGCGGCGCTCCTCCTCCGCGCGCTCGCGGGCGAGGCGCTCTTCCTCGGCGCGGCGAGCCTCCTCGGCGCGACGATCTTCGTCGGCCCGGCGAGCTTCTTCGGCGAGGCGCTCTTCCTCGGCGCGGCGCTCCTGCTCGGCGCGCTCGCGGGCGAGGCGCTCTTGCTCAGCGCGGCGCTCCTGCTCGGCGCGCTCGCGGGCGAGGCGGTCCTCCTCTGCTTTCTCGGCGGCCTTGCGGGCCTCGGCGGCCGCGAGCTCGGCCTCGAACTGCTCGGCCTCGCGGAGCTCGGCCTCGCGCCGCGCCTGCTCGGCGCGTTCGGCCGCCTCGGCCTCGGCGGCGTCGCCGGGGATGCTGGTGATCTCGTCCTCGAGCTCGACCTCGACATCGACGTCGATGTCGATGGTGCCTTCCTCTTCGATCTCGACCGGCTCGGGCGACCTCGCGAAGCCGTGGCGGACGGCGGTCGGCTCTTCCTGGTCCGGCTCCGGACGCGGACTGAGGAGCGTCGTCTCGGGCTCGATCGGGATGCGGGCGACGAGCGTGGGCTCGTCCTCCTCGAAGAACGTCGCGGGGGCGGGCGGGCGGCGATCGCGCGAGGGGGGCGGCTCCGTGCCCGCCTTCTGCGTCGGCGGGTACGGCATCGTCGCGGCGTGCGTCTCGAGCGGGGCCGCCGAGTAGGCGAGCGTCGACGGTGCGCGCGCCGAGGCCCGGGGCTCGGCGGCGTTCTTCCGGACTCTGGCCAGCAGCCCTTCGAGGGCGCTCCGTCGCTCGGCAGGGGTCACGCATCACCTCGCGCCGGGCCGTCGGCTCCGGCGTGCAGCTTCACCAACGCCTCGCCCCACGAGACGCCGCCGTCGAGCAGCGCTCGGAGCCGCGCCAGCGCGCTCTCGCTCGAGACGAGGAAGCGCGCACGCGCCTCGTCGCGCCCGAGGAGGCCGGCGCGGACGTCGCGCCCCGTGCACGAGGCCAGCGCCGCCGCGAGGATGGTCGCGAGCAACGGATCGCCGTTGGCGCCGAGCGGGCTGTGATCGACGACCGCGACGAGGGCGCGACCCCAGCGCTCGAGCGAGAGCTGACCCAGCCCGGCGAGGGCGAGCTCGCCGCCGAGGTGCTCCACGACGCGCTCGGTGGTCGCGCCGCGCACCGCGCCGGCGGAATCGGCGCCGGCGGCCTCGCCGGCGAACCGGGCCGCGATTCGCCGGCCCATCGAGTCGCCGACGACGCGACCGAACGCCTCGGCCGCGTCGCGCCCGGCGGCCTCGCACAGCTTCGCGAGCGCCTCGCCGGGCACGACGACGCGCGGCGGAGCGCCCTCGAGCAGGACGATCCCCTGGGCGAGATCGAACGTCAGCGCCCTGGACGGGTCGAAGCGCGGGTCGTTCATCGGCTCTCTCGGCTCGGCTCGCTGGGAGCCCCGCGCGAGTCCGGTGGCGCCCCGTGGTAACCCTTGCTAGCTCGCTCTTCTTGGTCCCATGGTTGTAGGGCTCCGCGATCCTCTCTGTCAAATCGCCTGCGCGCGCGCGGCCTTCGTGGCCGCCGCCGGGCTCGCGGGCGCCCTCGGCGGGGGCGCCGGGCCGGCGGTCGCCCAGGAGGGCGGGGCGCCCGCGCCCCCGTCGGCCACGGCCGGGATTCCGGGGGACGCGGCGGCCGAGGCGGCCGACGCCGGCCCGACGGCTGCCGTCGAGATCACCGGCCGGGAGGTCGCGCCGCAGCGGCCGCGCCCGGCCCCGGCCGAGGCGCCCGTCGCGGTGTGCTCGTTCACCGAGCCGGTCTGCGTCCACGCCGGCGCCGGCGCCGCCCCGGGCGCGGTGGCGGCGGTGCTCGCCTACGCCGAGGGGGCGAGCCGCGCCTTCGCGGCGCTCGGGCTGCCGCGCCCGCTGCCCGATCTGGAGCTCGGCGGCGGACCGGCGTTCGACGTCTATCTCGTCGATGGGGCCGAGCCGGTGACGTCGATCGACCTGGGCGCGTTCGCGGGCCGGTTCGATCGCGCCAGCGCGTTCGCGGTGCTGCCGCCGCCGCCGGCGCGTCACGGGTGCGAGGTCCGCGCGGCGGTCGCGCGCGCCCTCGCCGAGGGCATCGTCCTGGGCCTCGACGCCGGGGCCGAGCAGGGCGCGATCGGCATCGCTTCGACGTACCTTGCGGCGCTCGCCGCCCCGTGCGCGCCGGTCGAGCTCGCGGCCGTCGACGAGCTGCAGCGCCGCCCGGAGCGCGAGATCACCGGCGGCGCGCCGGGCGCGGCCGACGGCGCCTTCCTCTTCGCGCAGCACCTCGACGAGACCTACGGCACCGGCCGGCCCGGCCGGGTGATCACCGGCCTCCTCGCCGTGGCCGCGCAGCGGACGCCGCCCGGCTCGCTCCGCTGGCAGAACGAGCCGGATGTGTTCGACGCCCTCCGCGACAGCCTCCGCCCGCGCGGCGCCACGATGGGCGATCTGCTGCTCGACTTCGGCGTGAGCCGCGCGTTCGTCGGGTCGCGGAGCGACGGGGCCCACCTCGGGGACGTCGCCCGCTTCGGCGACGCGGGCCGGGTGCGATTCGAGTGGGCGATCCCCTTCGGGTCGCTGCCGCGCCGCCTGGCGCCGCTCCGGCCCATCTCGTCGACGGGGATGACCTATCTCTGGCTCGATCTCTCCGGGTCCCCGGCCGGCGCCGAGCTCACCTTCGTCGCCGACTGGGAGCTGCCGGTCATGTTCCGCTGGGCCCTGGTCAAGGTCGACCGCGCCGGCGCCGAGGCAGGTCGCGTGGACGTGGCCGGGATCTTCGGGGCGACGCACGCCGAGCGCACCGTGGTCGGCCTCGAAGGGCTCGCCGGGCTCCTCGTCGTGGGGGTCAACGTCGGGGACATCGACCGTCAGTACCCCTTCGATCCCGACGACGCTCCGTTCGAGCCGCATGGCTACACGGTGACCCTGGCCCCGTAGCGCGGCGAGGCGTCGACGGCGGCCCTGATGGAGGCGGTGCCCATCGCCGTGTCGCCGCTCACAGGGTCGCCGCGGCGCCCCCGCGCGGATGCGTTGACGCGCGGAGAGAAACCGCGCATCGGGGGCCGCATGACGCGACGTTCGGTGAAGAAGGTGGTCCTCGCCTACTCGGGCGGGCTCGATACCAGCGTGATCCTCCGCTGGCTCAAGGAGACGTACGGCTGCGAGGTCGTCGCCTGGTGCGCCGATCTCGGGCAGGGCGAGGAGCTCGCGCCCCTGCGCGAGAAGGCGCTCGCGACCGGCGCCTCGCAGTACCTGGTCGAGGACCTGCGCGAGACCTTCGTGAAGGACTTCGTCTTCCCGGCGCTGCGCGCGAACGCGGTGTACGAGGGCGAGTACCTGCTCGGCACGTCGCTGGCGCGCCCGTGCATCATCGAGGCGATGATGCGCGCGGTGAAGGCCACCGGCGCCGACGCCATCGCGCACGGCGCGACGGGCAAGGGCAACGATCAGGTGCGCTTCGAGCTCGGCGCGCTCCGGCTCGATCCGCGCGTCCAGATCGTCGCGCCGTGGCGCGAGTGGGACCTCAAGTCGCGCACCGACTGCATCGAGTACGCCAAGCGCCACCAGATCCCGATCACGGTGAGCGCCGAGAAGCCGTACTCGATGGACCGGAACCTGTTCCACTGCTCGTACGAGGGCGGGATCCTCGAGGATCCGTGGCGCGAGCCGACCAAGGACATGTTCCTGCTCACGCGCGATCCCGCCGACGCGCCGAACGAGGCGCGCTACCTGGAGATCGAGTTCGAGGCGGGCGTGCCCGTCTCGGTCGACGGCTCGCGGATGTCGCCGGCGGCGCTGCTCACGCACCTCAACGCGGTCGCCGGCGAGCACGGCGTCGGGCGCGTGGACATCGTCGAGGACCGGTTCGTCGGGATGAAGTCGCGCGGCGTCTACGAGACGCCCGGCGGCACGCTGCTCCACAAGGCGCACCGCGCGGTCGAGTCGCTCACCATGGACCGCGAGGTGATGCGCATCCGCGACGGCCTCGTGCCCGAGTACGCCGCGCTCGTGTACCGCGGCTTCTGGTTCTCGCCCGAGCGCGAGGCCCTCCAGACGCTCATCGACAAGGCCCAGGCCGACGTCACCGGGACCGCGCGGCTCAAGCTCTACAAGGGCGGAGTGCAGGTGGTCGGGCGCAAGAGCCCGCGCTCGCTCTACCGCGAGGACTTCGTCACCTTCGAGCGCGACGAGGTCTACGACCAGGCCGACGCCGGCGGCTTCATCCGCCTCAACGCGCTCCGCCTCCGCCTCGGCGCGATGCGCGGGTAGCGCACGGTCCGGACCCACCGGCGCGCGCCACGCGGACGAGCCCGCGACGGCGGCCCGGCGCCGGATCAGCGATAATCCCCCGCGTGAGGACGCCCCGGCTCGCGCGCACGGCGATCGCGGCGCTCTCGTTCGTCGCCGCCGGCGCGGCGGCGCGCACGGCCGCGGCCTCCGACGACGAGGCGATCCTCGCCGGCGCCGCGGTCCTCGGCTTCGGCGCCGCCGACATGGTGTTCGCCAACTACGACGTCCTCCACGCGCTGCGCGGCGAGCGCCCCTCGCGCGGGTGGGCGATCGCCGAGACCGCGGTCACGGCGCCGCAGGCCATCGTCCTCAACGTCGTCGTCGCCGTCGGCGCCGGCGAGCGCGACGGCGACATCCCCGTGACCTGGCTCCTGCTCCCGACCATCGGCGTCACGGCGATGTCGATGCACGGCTCCCTCTCGGCGGGCGTGGGGCGCGACGACCTCGATCCTGCGGCGGCGCTCGGCTTCTCGTTCGCGATCGCCACCGATCTCGCGCTCACGGCGGGCGCCCTCGGGCCGGCGGTGCGCGGCGAGCTCGCCCACCGCGGCCCGGCCACGGCGGCGATCGTCCTCTCGCTCCCGGTGGTCGCGCTCGGCGGATACTTCACGGCGCGCGACGACGAGAACCGCGCCGCGTGGGTGGCGCTGACCGCGTGGTCGAGCGCGCTGCTCGTGCACGGCGCCGTCTCGCTCCTGAAGGGACGCGACGACGTGAGCGCGGCGCTCCCGCTCAGGCTCTCCCCGGCGCTCGTGGGCGGAGCGCCGGGGGTGGTCGCGGCCGGCGCGCTGTGACGGGAACCGGCGAAGGCTCCGTGGATCCGGAGCGTGGGCCGCCGCTTCAGCCGCCGCCGGCGCCGCCCGTCCCGCCCGCGCCGCCCTGACCGGCAC
>CAYJPW010000137.1:0-29055 GCA_964372055.1 uncultured Polyangiaceae bacterium | reverse complement strand
GGGCGAGGGCGCGCCGCCGGCCGGCGCCCCCGCGGGCCGACCGCCGCCGACCGGCGCGGCGGGTGCCCCGGCCGCGGGCGACGGGGAGCCCAAGGCGATCGAGGTGACGGTCGAGGGCGAGAAGGCGCCGCCGCCGCGCGAGCCGGCCGAGACCACGCTGACGACGCCCGAGCTCGCGCGAGTGCCGGGCGCCTTCGGCGACGCGTTCCGCGCGGTCGAGGTGGTCCCGGGCGTCGTCCCCATGGTGAGCGGCCTGCCGTACTTCTTCGTGCGCGGCGCCGCGCCCGGGGCGAGCGGCTACCTGCTCGACGGCATCCGCGTGCCGTTCCTCTTCCACTTCGGCGCCGGGCCCTCGGTCGTGAGCCCGGCGCTCATCGATCACGTCGACTTCTTCCCCGGCGCCTACCCCGCCCGCTACGGCAGGCAGGTGGGCGGCATCCTCGCGGCCTCGACGCGCGATCCGTCGCCGCGCCCGCGCGGCGAGGCGCTCGTGCGCCTCATCGACTCGGGCGCCTTCGTCGAAGCGCCCTTCGCCGGCGGCCGCGCCAGCGCGTTCGCGGGCGGGCGCTACTCGTACGCCGGCGCCATCCTCCAGCTCTTCGCGCCCGACGACGTCCTCCGCTACTGGGACTACCAGGCCGGCGCGAGCGTGGTGCTCGGTCCGCGCGATCGGCTCGGCCTCTTGGTCTTCGGCAGCGACGACTACGTCGGCGAGATCGATCGCGGCGAGGAGGAGGTCGTCTTCGGCGCGCAGTTCCACCGCGGCGACCTGCGCTGGGACCACACCGAGCCGGGCGGCGGGCGCGCGCGCGTCGCCGCGACGCTCGGCTGGGACCGGACCGCGCTCGGCGACGAGGGCGCGGTGAGGAGCCGGCTCTACGGCTTCCGCGGCGACGTCGAGGCCCCGCTCGGCGAGGCCGCGACGCTGCGCACCGGCACGAGCATGACGATCGACGATTCGGACGCGATGCCCCCGTTCAGCGCCCCGGTGTCGCCGTTGCTCCGCGACTTCGCTCCGTCGCCCGATCCCGGCGTCACCGAGCAGTTCCCCGGACGCACCGCCGGGAGCTTCGGCGTCTACGCCGACGTCGTGTGGCACCCCGTCTCGCCCGTCGAGCTCGTCCCCGGGCTACGGGTCGATCTGTTCGGCGAGGGCGGCGGCAGCGGCGCCGGCCAGAAGCCCACGTCCGGCGGCGTCGTCGGGGTCGATCCGCGGCTCGCCCTTCGTCTCAAGGTGCTGCCGATGATCCGCACCGTGAGCCTGTTCGGGATGACGCACCAGCGCCCGAGCCTCCTCGCGCCGGTGCCCGGGCTCGAGCCGGCCGGCGCGCGCGAGGCGCTCCAGGAGGCCGTGCAGGTGAGCCAGGGCGTCGAGCTCGCGCTCCCGGCCGACGTCACCGCGAGCGCGACCTTCTTCCACCACACCTACTGGGACATCACCGACGCGACCGCGACCTGCGGCAGCGAGGTCGAGGACTGCACCCTCCGCGACCGCGCCGACGGGCGCGCCTTCGGCCTCGAGCTCATGGTGCAGCGTCCGCTGACCAAGAAGCTCGGCGGCTGGATCGGCTACACCCTCTCGCGCTCCGAGCGCGTCGCGCGCGGCGAGCGCTTCCCCGCCGACTTCGATCGGACCCACGTGCTCCACCTGGTCGTCGGCTACGAGCCCGCGCCCGGCTGGCACGCCGCCGCGCGCTTCACCACCTACTCGGGGCGGCCGCACTCGCTCCTGGCGTTCGACGATCCGCAGCGGCCGGACGAGGCGACGCAGATCGGCAAGACCAACGCCGTGCGGCTGCCGGCGTTCTACCGGCTCGACCTCCGGCTCGAGCGGCGCTGGTCGATCGGCGCCACCGGCTACGTCGGCGTGGTGCTCGAGGGCGTGAACGTGACGCTCACGAAAGAGACCGTCGACTTCGACTGCCAGATCGCCGACGAGGGCGGCGCCGCCAACCCGGGGATCGCGTGCGGCCGGCAGGAGATCGGACCGATCACGCTGCCGAGCCTCGGCCTCTTCGGCGGGTTTTGAACGGCGATCGCCGGTCTCGACGGCGCGCTCAGGGGACGAGGCGCCCGACCGCGGTCGCGCCGGCGGAGCGCACGGCGTTGAAGCCGTCGTCCTCGACGGCCTCGGCGCGGATGCGCAGCACGCGGGCGCCGGTCGAGCGATCGTAGACGCCGAGGACGGCCTCTCCGAGCTTGTCGGGCGGGGCGCCGCCGGGATCGTCCGAGGCGACGGCGGTGTACCCGGAATCGCCGACCACGAGGCCGCACCGGAACCCCTCGACGTGGACGGCGACGCGCGGGCCGCCCATGCTCCGCGCCCACGCGGGAGGGCCCGACGCCGGGCGGCGGATGCCCGGCTCGGCGCGAACGGCGTAACGCGCGGCGAGCGCGGCGAAGACGGCGCGGTTCACGGCGTCGATGCAGCGATAATGCTCGTGCGTCAGCTCGACCCCGAGAACGGGCAGCGCCTCGTAAGGGGCGAAGACGAGGCCCCCCGAGAGCATCGCGGCGTCGGCCGGGGCGACGTGCTGCTGCCCTTCGAGGACGCGCGCGCTCGGGGCGGCGGCGCAGCCCGACGCGGCGAGGAGCGCGAACAAGAGCGTGCATCGATGCGCGGGACTCATCGGCGAGGGTCCGCGCAAGCATGACACGTACCGCCGTTTCGGATGGGGCCATCCAGGGCGGAATGCGCATGGCCAAGACTTCGCGGCTGTGCCAGCCTGACGCAGCGACTCGGTCGCCGCGGCGGCAGCGCCCCAGCTGCACGCCCATCGCGGCCGCTGGACCAACGAAAACGAGCCGCTACGATCCTCGCGCGGATCTTGCTAACGCAACGCGACGTGGCCACCTCGCCTCCTCCTGCACCGCCGCGCCGGCTCGCGCCGATGGCAGTCGCCGCCGCGCTGGTGCTCGCGGGAGGCCCGGCGCGCGCACAGCAGGCCCTCCCGCCCCCGACGCCCGGCGCCGCGCCCATCGCCCCCGCCGCGTCGGGGCCGCCCGGTGCGGCACCTCCGGCCGCGAGCGGCGGCGCCAAGCGCAACGACGCCTTCTGCGAGCCCGGGCTCGAGATCCGCTGCTCCTGCGGCCAGGGCCTCTGGGAGAAGACCCGCTGCCGCGACGACGGCACCAACTGGGAGTTCTGCCCCTGCCCCGAGCCCGATCGCCCGGAGCAGAGCATCGACCACGGGCGGCCCTCGGCGCGGAGCACGGGGCTGATCGCGTCGGGCGTCGCGCTCACGACGCTCGGCGCGACCGCGCTCGGCGTCGCCTCCGCCCTGCGCGCGGCGGGGATCCCCGAGTGCGCGCCGACGGCCGACAACTGCGTCGAGGGCTGGATCGGCGTCGCCGGCGCGGGGCTCGTGCTCACCGCGACGGGCGTCCCCCTCTGGGCCGTGGGCGCCGCGCGCGTCCACGCCGACGAGCGCCCGCGCAACACGCCGCTCATGATCGGCGGAGGCCTCGCGGCCGGCCTGGGGATGATCGCGCTCGCCGGTGGCGTGACCACCGTCGCGCTCGGCGACGATCTCGGCTGGGCCCCGATCGCCGCGGGAGGCGCCGGGCTCGTCGGCGGCGTGGCGCTCACGATCTACGGGGGCTGGGAGGTCCCCGACGTCCCGAGCGACGAGCACGTGGGGCTCGCGATCGTGGTGTCGCCGCGATCGGCGTCGCTGCAGGGCCGCTTCTGATCCCCGTCGCGCTCCGAGGTCACGGGTCGAGCGAGGGCGCGACCTGGCCGAGGACGACCTCGAGCATCCCCACGCCGAAGCGCGCCATGCGCGCGGGACCCATCCCGGGCACGGCGGCGAGCTCCGCCTCCGACCTCGGGCGGCGCGCCGCGATCTCGGCGAGCGTCCGGTCCGGCGCGATCACGTAGGCGGGGACCTCTTCCTTGCGCGCGAGCGCCGCCCGGTGGGCGCGCAGCGCGTCGAAGAGCGCGCCGTCGGCCGCCCCGGCGGGGCGCTTCGAGGCGGCCTTCGCGTCTCGGTTCAGGCTCGCCGTCGCCGCGGAGGACGGCGCCGTCCCTCCCGGCGCCTTCGCCGTCGAAGACGCGGGCCCGCTGCCGGTGCGCGCCCGGGGCCGGGCCAGCAGGAGCCGCGGCCGCGGCAGGCGCGCCCGCGCCGCGACCTCGCCTCGCATCACGCGCCAGCCGCTCGCGGTGATGGTGGGCACCGGGTACTCGTTGGTGGTGAGATCGATCCAGCCCGCCGCGAGCAGCGCGCGCAGGATGCCCATCACCTCGTCCTGCGGCTTGCCGGCGAGCACGCCGAAGGTCGAGAGCCGATCGAGGCGCATCCGCGTGACCCGCTCGTTGCGCTCGCCTCGGAGCATGGCGGCGATCGCCTGCAGGCCCGCGCCGCCCTTGGCGCGGGCGACGCCGGCGAGGGCGCGGCGGACGACGTCGGCGTCCCTCGCCAGCGCCTCGGGATCGTCCTCCTCGAGCTGCTCGACGCCGAGGCAGACGTCGCAGTGCCCGCAGCCTCCGAGCGACTCGGCCTCGTCGCCGAAGTAGCGCAGGATGAAGTCGTGGCGGCAGGTCGCCGCGTCGACGTAGCGGAGCAGCTCGCGGAAGAGCGCCCACGCCCGCGCCGCCTCGGCGGCCGTCGCCGGGCCGCCGCCGTCGCCGAGCATGCAGAGGCGGCGGCGCAGCGCGATGTCGGCGCCGCTGAAGAAGAGCAGCCCGCGCGCCGGCTCGCCGTCGCGGCCGGCGCGGCCCACCTCCTGGTAATAACCCTCGAGCGATCCCGGCGGCTGCGCGTGCACGACCAGCCTCACGTCCGGCCGATCGATGCCCATGCCGAAGGCGTTGGTCGCGACCACGACGGGCACCTCGCGATCGGCGAACTCGGCCGAGAGCCGGGCGCGCGCGTCGGCGCCCATGCCGGCGTGGTACGGCCGCGCCTTCCAGCCGGACTCGCGGAGCTCCTCCGCGAGCTTGTCGGTGCCCTTGCGCGTGGCCGCGTAGATGATCGCCGCGCCCGCCGGCGTCCTCGGCGACCCCAGCGCCTCGCGCAGCACCGCGGCGATGGCGCGGGCGCCGTCGCGCGGGCCCGACACCTCGCGGACGGCGAGGTGGAGGTTGGGCCGGGCGAAGCCGCGCAGGACGACGGTGTGCTCGCCGGCGCGCAGGCCGAGCCGCCGCGCGATCTCGTCGCGTGCGTCGGGCGTCGCGGTCGCGGTGCAGGCGAGCACGCGCGGCGGCCGGAGCCTCTCGAGCACCTCGCCGACGCGGAGGTAGTCGGGCCGGAAGTCGTGACCCCACTGCACGATGCAGTGCGCCTCGTCGACGGCGCAGAGCGCGAGCTCGCTCTCGGCGAGCGCCGCGAGGAAGCCCTCGGAGGCGAGGCGCTCGGGCGCGGCGTACACGATCTTGTACTCGCCGCGGCGGATCGCGGCGAGGCGGCGCCCGTTCTCCTCCCACGGCAGGCTCGAGGCGAGGAAGGTGGCGGCGATGCCGCGCGCCTCGAGCGCCCGCACCTGGTCCTCCATGAGCGAGATGAGAGGGCTGAGCACCAGCGTCACGCCGGGCAGCGCGACCGCGGGCAGCTGGTAGCAGAGCGACTTGCCGCCGCCGGTGGGCGCGACGAGGAGCACGCGCCCGGGCGGCGCCAGGAGCGCGTCGATCGCCTCGCGCTGCCATCCGTACAGGGAGCGAAGCGCGAAACGCTCCGTCAGCAGCTGGTCCAGATCGGGGTGCGGTGTCGTCGCTCTCATGGCCGGTGCCTCTCGCGGCGCCGTGCCGCGACGCTTAGCATTGCCAGCGCCGTGCCGCGCGCCCCTCGCGCCGCGCGCGCGTGATTCCGGACGCTTGCGCGTGCGGCGGTGCGACGGAGCGCTGGCGGAGCCCGACGCCGCCATGGCGGCCGCCACCACGGAGAGAGCCGTCCGCCCGCTGCTGCGCGGCGACACCGGCGCCGGCTCGGGCACGCGCGTTGCCGCATCGCGGTCGATGGCCGAGCCCCAGCACCTCCCGGTCCCGCCCGCGCAGCCGGGTCCGTGGTGGCGCACGGCCGCGCTCGGTGGCGCGGCGCTCGCCCTCGCGCTCGGCGCGCTCGCGCTCACGTGGCTGCTCGCGCGCCCGCTGGCGCTGCTCTTCGCGGCGATCGTCGTCGCCGAGACGCTGCAGCCGCTCGTGGGCTGGCTCGCGCGGCGGATGCCTCGGACCGTGGGCGTCATCCTCGTTTACACCGCCGCGCTCGCCGCGTTCGTGGTCATGGCCGCGATCGTCGCCCCGCCGCTGGTGAGGCAGGTCGAGGAGGCGATCGCCGCCGCGCCCCGTTGGGTCGACCGCGGCCGCGAGCTGCTGGCGCGATCCGCGTTACCCGGCGCCGATCGCGTCTTCGACTTCGCGGCGCGGCACGTCGGCGCGATGGGCAGCGTCGCCATCCGGTGGCCGCTCGTGATCGCGCGAGGAGCGGTCGAGATCGTCTTCGTCGTCTTCCTCTCGATGTACTGGCTGATCGCCTCCCCGGCGCTCGGCAGCCTCCTGCTCTCGCTGTTTCGCGAGGAGCGTCGGAGCCGCGTGACCGAGGTGCTGCGCAAGGTGGGCCACACCACGGGGGGCTACCTGCGCGGTTCGATCCTCAACGGCGCGATCGTCGGCACGCTCGTGTTCGTGGGCCTGCACGTGCTCCGGGTCGCCTACCCGCTGCCGCTCGCCGTCGTCGCCGGCGTGCTCGAGATCTTCCCGGTGATCGGCCCGGTGATCGCGGCCATCCCGATCCTCGCGACGGCGCTCGCAGGCGGCGCGACCAAGGCGCTCCTCACGCTCGCGTTTTTGATCGCGATGCAGCAGGCCGAGAACCACCTCCTCGTCCCCAACATCATGCGCACCCAGACCGATCTCCCCCCGGCGCTCGTCGCCTTCGCCCTCTTCAGCGGCGGCATGCTCGGCGGCATCCTCGGGGCCCTGGTCGCGATTCCTCTGTCGGGCGCGCTCAAGGTGCTCTTCACCGAGGTGGCCGTGCCCGCGATCCGCCGCTGGACCGGCGCGAGCCGTCCGGTGCCGCCGCCAACAGCCTGACGGCAGCGGGCGTCAGCGGGCACGCGTCCGTCCCCGACGATGGTCGGATCCGTCCACCCGATGCCCGGATCCGGGCATCGGCCTCGCCAAAACGGCTGCGTAGGCTCAACGAATTCCAGCACTTATGTCCACAACGGGGTCGGCACGGGCCGTGCGAAGGGGCCCGGCGCGCCGGAGAGCCCGGCTGCCCAGGAGGCCCCCCATGACCATCTCGATGTCGTCCCGCGATCCGCATGCCCAGCTCCGCTCGCTCTACATGTCGCTGCTGGAGGAGCACTCCAGGTTCGACGAGTTCAAGCAGCTCCTGGCGCTCTACTCGGGCGTCAACGCCGACGGGACTGGGGACGAGCCGGCTGATGCGGCCAGGATCCGACAGCGGCTCAACGAGCGCATCCGCGAGTGGATCGGCGGCTCGTTCGATGGCCTCAGCAGCGCGCAGATGCTCCAGTGGCGCGCCATCGTCGTCGACGAGCGGTTCAACGTGTCGCTGTCGCCCTGGAAGGAAGCCAACACCTACTGAGCGACGATGGACGGTCTCGCCTTGCTCGACGATCTCTTCGCCGCGTTCGCCAGCTCGCTCCCCGAGCACCTCGCCGGGGCGGCCGCTGCGCTCCCGCGCACGCTCGGGCTCGCGCCCGCGCCGGGTGTGCGCTGGAGCGAGGTGTTCGGTCACGAGGTGACGCTGGCGGCGCCGGCGCTCTTCGCGGATGCCATGACGCAGGTGCCCGCCACCTGCGTCATGGACGCCGTCCTCGCGCACATGCTCGCGGTGATCGAGGCGTTCGGCACCGACCGCGTGCAAGATGGCCAGGTGCAGGCCACCCCCGAGCTCGAAGAGCTGCTCGCCCACCTGCGCATCGCGCGTGATCAAGCGCTGGCGCGCATCGCCCCTGACACCAGCGACGGTGCCATCGACGGCCGCCGCGCCGATGCCGAGACCCTAGGCGCGATCGCGGAGGAGCGAGAAGCGCTCCTCTCGGGCGAGGCACTGAGCATGACGGAGTACGAGCGGATCAGCTTGGGGAAGCAGGCGGTCGGCTTTCCTGCCACGCTCGCGCTGGCCCACGCGGCGGGCTGGGACGTGCGCCGGCGGCGCGCGGCGGAACGCACGCTGGCGGCCGTGTGGATCGGGCTCCAAATCCACGATGACGTCGTCGACTGGGAGGATGACCTCGCGCGCGGCGGCGCGTGGGCGGTCGCGCTCGCGCGCGGCGCCCGGCAGAACTCGCCGCCGAGCGAGCGCAAGACTGCACCACCGCTGACCCGCCGCTGGGTGCATTCGTCCGGGGTGCTGGCCGAAATGCTGGAGCGATCGCGTCGGAGCTTCCGCGCCGCTCGCCGGCGTGCACGCGTGCTCGGTGCGCATCGCTTGGCTGCCTGGGCCGGCGAGCGCGAGGCGTACCTGGCCGAGCTAACGCAGAACGAGAAGAAGAGCGCCGGCTTCGCCAACCGGGCGCATGCGCTCGCCGCCTGGGCGCGCGAGGTGCTCGGTTGAGACCGCCGTGGGACTTCGACTGCCGCCCTGTGAGGACCTCGGCGGGCGACGACGACGGCGAGGGCGCGGACCTGGTGATTGCGACCGACGAGCTCGTCGAGCCTTCCCGGATCGAGAGCGCGCTGGAGCCCATGGCGAAAGGTGCTCGCGCGGAGCTGCTCGTGTCACGTCGCCCAATCTTCTGGGTGAGGTTACGGGCCAATGCGCCACTCCGTCGGGCCGAGGTGGTCGCGCGCTTGCGAGAGGTCGGCGTTCCACTTCGCTACGCCGCGTCTGCGCGACGCCCGGACGTTGCGTGCTATCCGCTACGCATCCGTCGGACCGACGCCGCTCGACCCGACCCTCGCTGGAAGGCTCGGCGACCGAGCGCACACGCCGTCGAGCCGTCGAGTCCGGGCCGTTGGTTCCTGCGTGACGATGGTGGCGTCGCCGTGGATCGCGAGCTGTTCGGCTCGGGCGCGGGGACCCGCCTCGCCGTCATCGACAACGACGCCATGGAAGCGGAGCGACTGGCGCTGGACGCCGAGATCCTCGTCCACCTCGAGAGGCCTCCGCGTGCTCAGGCGCACGGCTCCCTCATGGTCGCCTGGGCGGTCGGCGCGGCACGCGGGCAGGGGGAGGCGCCGTTCGTCGGCGTCGCGCCCGACGCTTCGCCGCGTCTCTACTGCATCCCGAAGCCCGAGGTGGACGTCCTGTCGCTTCCGGTGGCCATCGTGCGTGCGGTGTTCGACGGCGCCGACGTGGTGGTGTGCGCGGCGTACGTCGAGGGATCGACGAGCCCGATGCTCGACGATGCCCTGGAGGTCGCCTCCCGGCTCGGCCGGCGAGGTCGCGGAACGGCGGTCGTCCTGCCCACAGGTCGCGAGGCGTCGAGCCCCCCCGGCTCGGTGCACTTGAGCTGGTCATTGGGCTTCGGCGAGCCCGCGAGCGATCCGCGCGCATTCTGCATCGCTCCCGGCGCTCGCGACGGAGGTTGGTTCCTGTGGTCGGACCGGAAGGGCAGGCTCCGCCCATTCGGCAATCGCGGGCCCGCCGTGCGGTGGACCGCGCCCGGCGATGACATCGCTTACCCGTTCGCTGCCCCCGAGCGGCTCTTCCACGCCGAGTCGAGCGGCGCGTCCGCGATCGCGGCGGGGGCACTCCTTCTCGTGCTCGCGGCGAACCGCTCGCTGCGATTGCACGAGCTCGAGGCGATCGTCACCGCCACTGCGAGCCCCGTCGCGGCCACATGCGAAGCCGAGGCGTTGGCGGATCGCCACGACGTCCTCCCGGCGGGCCGCGACGCCGACGGGCACAACGCGAAGGTCGGCTACGGGCGCATCTCTGCGGGCCGGGCGTGCCTGGCGGCGCGCGATCCGATCGCGTGGACGCTCGTGCAGATCGGTGAGACCGCCACGGCGCGCGCGCTCGAGGCCGCCGTGCGGCGCGGGGATTTCACGCTGCCCTACTCGCGACGCCTGGGCCGCTGGCTCGTCCGCGCCCTCTTGTTGGAGGCTGGAGCATCTCACGCTGCGCGTGGGATCGCCCGCCACCTCCGGCTCGTGGCGGCGTCCGACGACCGCCGGACAGCGCATGCGGAGGGCGCGCTGGTGCGCCAGCTCGAGCTCCTGATCCGGCGGCTCAGGGTACGGCGACAGACTCCCTCGATCGCCGCGGAGCTGGAGGTTCTCCACGCGCACCTCACGCATGCCGCGGTTGGCCCCTCGGAGCTCAGGATCGCTGTCGAGACGGGCGCCCATCGCGTTGCAGCCGCTCTCGCAGAGGGGTGGCAGCCTGCGTCGGCCCCTCGTTGCCATGCGAACGTGCCGGCGTTGGAAATCCATCGGTCCCCGGCCTTGCGCTGTGGCGTGCCTGAACCGGCCGCGGCGGACCCGAGCACCACGCGTCCAATCTAGATTGGCTGTCACTGCAGTTCGCCCTGCGAAGGGTTTCTCCTGCGTCGCGACACGTTCCGCAGGAGAGACGAGCGCCCCGGCCCTCGCCGGGCTCCGAACGCTCGCGCTCGCGCCGATCGTGTGTCGACGCTGACGGCAGCCTCAACGTCGACCTGGCAGCCATCGACGAGCCCTTCATGATCGGCGCGTTCAGGGATACCCTGAGATGCCGACGTTCCGTCCGCACCTGCTTGCATGGCTTCCACACCTCGTACGCGCTGGATCGTCTACCTCCCGGCGATCGCCACGTTGGCGCTCGCGCTGGTCGTGTTTCGAAACGCGGTGAGCTGGTACGAGCGGCCCATCGGCGGCGCGTTCATCGATCCCGACGGCGCCGTGTCCAACTTGGGACTGCCCACTTGGGACGGCTTCCAGCAAGGGCTCGGTTTCCCCGACCGCGTCGTCGAGGTGGACGGCGAGCCTCTCGGCCGCAGCGCCGGCGAGTACCACGCATCCGCGTGGGACCGCGCCGTCGATCGCGCAGCTCGCGCCGGGCGATCGACGGTCCACGCGCGCGTCGAGACCGTGACGGGACCGCGCGAGGTCGACCTCGCGGTCCGGCGCCTGGATCCCGCGGCGTGGTGGCTCTACGCGGGCGGCCTCTTCCTCATCGCCGGCTTCTACGTGGGGGCCGCGCTCATCGCGATCAGCGCCAGCCCGCGAGGGCCTCTGGCGCGGACTTTCGCGAAGACGGCCATCCTCGCCGCCCTCTTTCTCTTCACGCTGTTCGACTACCACACGACGCGAGCCCTCGTGCCGCTCTTCGAGGCCACGTTCGCGATGGTGCCGATGGCATTCATCTCCCTCGCCCTTCGCCTGCCCGACGACGTCGCGTTGCTGCGGCGCTGGCCGTGGCTCGTCGCGGTGCTCGACGCGGCGGGACTCGGCCTCGCGCTCGCGATGGTCTTCGCCCACGCGAGCGGCGGCACATCGCTCGGGCTCCGCGCCATCTGCGCCGCTTTGTTCGGCGCCTCGTTCCTGTTCTTCGCGGGCACCTTCCTCGTGCGTTTCGTCCTGGCGAAGGGCGAGCGCCGGCAGATCCTGCGAGCGCTCCTCGTCGCGATCGTGCCGCCGCACGTGGCCATCGGCCTCGGACACCTGCTCGCCCACCTGTTCTCGTCCGGCTCGGTCGTGGCCTTGGCCACCGTCCCCGCCATGGCGCTCACCCCGCTCTCCACCGTCGTCGCCTTCGTCCGCCACGACCTCTGGGGCAGCCGCGCCCTCCTCTCGCGCGTCTTCGCCCGCGGCGTCATCATCGGCCTGACGTCGCTCACGGCGCTCGCCGCCGGCACCGTCCTCGCCACCGCCTTCGGCGCCGAGCTCAAGAGCGCCCTCATCGCCTCCGCCATCGCCGCGGTGATCGCCGCGCCCCTCGTCCTCCTCGCCCTCCGCGCCGGCGATCGCCGCCTCTTCCCCGCCCGCGCCGAGTACAAGCCAACGGTCGCCGAGCTGAGCGAGGAGCTCACCAGCATCACCGATCCCGCCGAGGTCTCCGCCGCCATCGAGCGCACCGTCCGGCGCTGGCTCTCCGTCGAGCAGTTCGAGCTCGAGCCGGCGGGGGCCGCGGAGGCCGGCGGAGGCGAGTCGGCCGAGCCCGAGCCGGACGAGGCGAGCGGCGCTCGCGTGATCCAGCGCAGCACGTCGGGCGACGTCATGCGCGTTCCGGTCGCGTTCGGCGGCAAGCTCCTCGGTACGCTCTGCGCGGGCAAGAAGCTCGGCGGCGCCCTCTTCACCAGCGAGGATCTCGATCTCTTGCGGACCATCGCCAACCAGGGCGCGCTCGCGCTGGCGCACGCCCAGGCGTACGCCGAGCTCGAGGAGCGGCGGCGCGAGGAGGCGGCGGCCTGGCGCGGCGAGCGCGCGGCGCTGGTCGAGACGCTCGCCGCCGAGATCGTCCACGAGGTCCGCTACCCCATCAACTACTTCCGGACGACGTTCGAGCGCGTCGCGGCGGGCGGCAAGCTCGACTCGGAGGACATCGACATCGGCGCCGAGGAGGTCGGGCGCCTCGAGCGGCTCGTCCAGCAGCTGCTCCGCGCCGTCTCGGGCAAGAAGCTCGATCGCCGGCCCACCCGGATCGCCGACCTGGTGCACAAGGCGGAGACCCTGCTCCGCGAACGCCTCGGCGGCCGACCGCTCCACGCCGTGGTCCACGGCGACGTCGCGGTCCGCTGCGACCCCGATCAGGCGACGCAGGTCATGGTCAACCTGCTCGCGAACGCGCTCGACGCCGCCGGCCCGGGCGGCCAGGTCGGCGTCGAGTGGGCCTCCAGCGCTTCGGGCGGCGAGCTCGTCGTCTGGGACGACGGCCCGGGCTTCACCGGCGATCCCAAGCGCATCTTCGCGCCGTGGTACACGACCAAGCCGACCGGCACCGGCCTCGGCCTGGCCATCACCAGCCGCATCGTGCGCGCCCACGGCTGGGACATCGAGGCGACACACGCCTCCGGAAAGACGCGGTTCGCGATCGCCGTCCCGCCCGCCGATCTCGTGCGCCCCACCGAGGAGGTGGACGTCGCGTGAAGATCCTGATCGTCGACGACCAGCGCAGCGCGCGGAAGGTGCTGCGCCAGATGCTCGCCGCGCTGCCCGACATCGAGACCTGCGACGCCGCGAGCGTCGACGAGGCGATGGCTCAAGTGGAGAAGAGCTCGCCGGATCTCGTCCTCCTCGACATCCGGCTGACCGACGACGTGCGCGACCGCGGCGGCCTCGACATCCTCCGGCGCCTGCGCGCGGCGGGGCGCACCACGCCCGCGGTGATGGTCACCTCCGCCAGCGAGCTCGGCGAGATCCGCGAGGCGATGCGCCTCGGTGCGCAGGACTACGTGCTCAAGGAGGAGCTCTCCCCCGAGATGCTCCTGCCCATCGTCGAGGGACTCCGCGAGCGCATGGTCCTCCGGGGCGAGGTGGTGCGCCTCCGCGAGCGGGTCGACAAGACGTTCGGGATCGCGGCCCTGGTAGGCTCGTCGCCGGCGATGGAGCAGGTGCGCAAGCGCATCGTCAAGATCGCCGACGCGCCCGCGAACGTCCTCATCCGAGGCGAGACCGGCACCGGCAAGGAGCTCGTCGCCCGGGCGATCCACGAGACGAGCTCGCGCCGCGACGAGCCTTTCCTCGGCGTCAACTGCTCGGCCTTGCCCGGGACGCTCATCGAGTCGATGATCTTCGGCCACGAGCGCGGCGCGTTCACCGGCGCCGAGAGGCGCTTCCGCGGACAGCTCGAGCTCGCCGGCGGGGGCACCGTCCTGCTCGACGAGATCGCCGAGATGCCCGGCGAGCTCCAGGCGAAGCTCCTGCGCGTGCTCGAGGATCGCCGCTTCCGCCCGCTCGGCTCCGAGACCGAGGTGCCGCTCCGGGCGCGCGTCCTCGCGGCGACGCACGTCGATCTCGAGGCCCGCATCCACGAGGGCCGCTTCCGCGAGGACCTCTACTACCGGCTCAACGTGATCCGCATCGACGTGCCCCCGCTCGCCGAGCGCGGCGACGATCTCTGCGAGCTGCTCGTCACCTTCGCCTCCGAGTTCCAGCGCAAGCTCCGCTTCACCGACGACGCCATCGCGTGGCTCTTGAAGCGCCGCTGGGCCGGCAACGTGCGCGAGCTCCGCAACGTGATCGAGCGCGTCGCGCTCCTCGCCGAGAGCGACGAGATCGACGCGGCCGCGCTCGAGGAGCTGGCCTCGGAGCGCCCGGCGCTCCAGGCGACCGTGGAGATCGACCGGATGGCGCGGGCGCTGCTCGCCCTGCCCGAGCGGCTCGGCTCGAAGCTCCAGGTGATCGAGCGCGCCGTCCTCCACCACGCCATCGAGGCCTGCAACGGCAACAAGGCGGCCGCGGCGCGGCTCATCGGCGTCGACCGCAAGGCGCTGGAGCGCAAGTGGGACCGCCTCGGCGACGAGCCCCCGACCTCGCGCCGGCGCGGCGACGACGACGCCGACGAGTGATGGCTCCGCGCCGCGGCTCGCCGGCGCGTGGGCGCCCCGCCGCCGCTACTTCCCGCTGAAGCTCGGCCCGCCGTACCCGCCGCCGATGCTGCTGCCGCCGTCGCAGTCGCCGAGCGCCATCACGAACAGGACCAGGATGATGAAGCCGATCGTGAGGATGGTCTTCATCACGCCGGCGACGCCGATGCCCGAGCCGCCCGACGCCGCGGCGCCGTAGGCCGCCGGAGGCGGGTGGAGCCCGAACGCCTGCGCCAGCTCCTGCGGAGGGAGCGGCGAGCAGAACGCGTGCGTGACCTCGGTGGGCGCCTCCTCGACGCTGATCTTTCCGTTCGGGCCCTGGTACTCGGTGGCGCGGACCGACTCGCCGATCTCGACCTTCCAGTAGAACTCGCCGATGACGTACTCGACCTGCGCCTGGACCTGCTGCTTGAAGCTGTAGTGCTGGCCCTGGAGCGTCGCGCCGGCGCCGCCCTGGGTCATGACCTCGCCGGGCGGGATGGGGGTGACGAGCTGCCACGCCCCGTCCTCCTCCATCAGCCACAGGTAGCCGACGCGCGGGCCCGCGTAGAGCAGGTACTCGCGCCAGCGGTAGCGCTCGCCCTCGACGGTGCAGCCGCGGATCACGAAGCCGATGCAGATGACGCGGTTGCCGCGGAGGTTGCCCTCGGCGCCGAGCGGCACGTAGGGCTCCATCGGCGGCCGCGGCGAGGGGCCGAGCGCCTGGAGCGCGCCCTGCCGGACATCGCTCGCCGTGCCGCAGTACTTGCAGACGATGCGCTCGGCGGTCCCGGGCGCGACGAGCGGGAGGTTGCCGCCGCAGTTCGGGCACGCGAGCGAGGCGGTCTCGGCCTCCGGCTGATCGACCGGCGCGCCCGAGTCGAGCACCATCACCGCGGGATCGATCTGCTGGCCGAGGTAGAGCTTCGCCGGCGCGCGCCCGTCGCCGTAGTCGATGGTCCCGAAGCGGCCGCCGGGGCCGCCGAGATCGGCGAAGCCGGTGGGCACGCCCGGCGGCGCCACGTCGGGCAGCTCGCCCTCGCCCGAGACGACGCGGCGCTGCCCGACCTCGGCGACCTGCCAGTTGCCGTAGGAGCCGAGCGCGAGCGCCATCCCGGGCCGGAGCGCGTTCAGCGGCGGGACGCCGTTCGGCGGCGGCGCGACCTCGCTCGTCGAGTACCAGCGCCCCTGCGCCGAGGCGACCCACACCCACCGCCCGCTCTGCGGGAAGCCGATGAAGATCTCCTGCCAGGGCGCGCCCGGGGCGCTGGCGCGGTCGAGCTGGACGCGCCCCTCGACCATGAACGGCTCGTTGCCCCAGCGGCCGGTGACGCCGACCTGGAGCGGCGTCGGGATGTCGACCAGGTCGGCCATGCGCCCGAGCGCCACGAGCTGGCGATCGGTCCGCGCCACCGCGAAGTTGCAGTGTTTGCAGACCTGCGCCTTGGCGCCGGCGAACTTGAACGTCATCGGCGCCCCGCAGTTGGGGCACGAACCCTGGCGATCGAACGGCGTGCTCATCGACGCTTCCGGGGTGGAGCCTCACCATCCGGGGCTCGGGGGGTGAGCGCCGAACGTGCAACGGGCGGGGTCACGGCACCGCATCTTAGGAGCGTTCCGCCGCGGGGTGGCAGCTTTCCGTAGAGGGCGTATCGGTGCTACGTACCGGCGCCATGGCGGCGTCCAGGGAGCCGGTCGAGCCCGGGGCCGCGGCGCCCGACCCGGCGGTCAGCCCCGCGGCGCGCCGCTTCGTCCACCCGGCGCTGCTCGCCTCGGTGTTCGTCATCGCCACCTCGGGGCTCGTCTACGAGCTCGTCTCCGGGACGCTCGCGAGCTACGTGCTCGGCGACTCGGTGGCCCAGTTCAGCCTGGTGATCGGGATCTACCTGTTCGCCATGGGGATCGGCTCGTACCTCTCGCAGTTCATCGAGACGCGCCTGCTCGAGCGCTTCGTCGAGATCGAGCTCGGCGTCGCGCTCGCCGGCGGGCTCTCGGCGCCGATCCTGTTCAAGGTCTACACCGCGACCGGGCCGTTCAAGCTCGCGCTCTACCTGAGCGTGGGCCTCATCGGCACGCTGGTCGGGCTCGAGATCCCGCTGCTCATCCGGCTGCTCAAGTTCTCGCTCGACCTCAAGGAGCTCGTCGCCCGGGTCCTCACGCTCGATTACGTGGGGGCGCTCGTCGCGAGCCTGCTCTTTCCCTTCGTCCTCCTCCCCCGCCTGGGCATCCACCAGACGAGCCTGCTCTTCGGCGCGCTCAACGCGCTCGTGGCGCTCGCGACCACGTTCCTCTTCCCGATGGACCCGGGCGTCGTCGCCCGGATGCGCCTCCGGTGCGCGCTGGTGCTCCTCACGCTGGGCGTCACCTTCGGGCTGATCACGCGGCTCGTCGACCACTCGGAGTCGATCTACTTCGGCGCGCCCATCGTCTACGCGGCCCAGTCGCCCTACCAGCGCGTCGTCATCACCCAGACCTCGCGGCAGACGCGCCTCTTCTTGAACGGCAACCTCCAGTTCAGCTCGGACGACGAGTACCGCTACCACGAGGCGCTCGTGCACCCCGCGGTCGCCGCGCTCGGCCGCGATCCGCGCACCGTGCTGGTGCTCGGCGGAGGCGACGGCCTCGCCGTGCGCGAGATCCTGCGCTACCCGAGCGTCGAGCGGGTGCTCCTCGTCGATCTGGATCCCGCCGTGACCGAGGTGTTCAAGACCCTGCCCATCGCGGTCAAGCTCAACGGCGGGGCGCTCGTCGATCGCCGGGTCGTGGTGCTCAGCCAGGACGCCTACAAGTACCTCGAGGAGTCGACCGAGGCGTTCGACCTCGCCGTCGTCGACTTCCCCGATCCGGGCAACTACGCCGTCGGCAAGCTCTACACCGACACCTTCTATCACTTGCTCCGCCAGCGCGTGGGCGTGCGAGGCGTGGCGGTGATCCAGTCGACCTCGCCGCAGTACGCGCGCGAGGCCTACTGGACGGTGGCCGCGACGCTCGAGGCGGCGGGCTGGCAGACCGCGCCCTACCACGTGTACGTGCCGAGCTTCGGCGAGTGGGGCTTCGTGCTCGCGGGCGGCGAGGAGCTCGCCGCGCCGCACTCCCTCCGCCTCGCCTCGTCGTCGCTGCGCTTCCTCGACGCCGCGACGCTCACCGAGCTCTTCCGCTTCCCCAAGGACCTCGGGCGCGTCGACGCGCCGGTGAACCGCCTCAACGACCAGAAGCTCGTCGCGATCTACACGCGCGAGTGGGCCTCGTGGGGCCGCTAGGACGCGCGTGGATCGCCGCGCCTTCCTGACGTCGGTCGCCGCGGGCTGGCTCGTGCACGCCGTCGCGCCGGGGCGGGGCCCGGTCGGCGGCCGCATCGTCGGCGCCTCGCACCGCGTCGGTCACCTGCTCCGCGACGCCGCGCCCGGCGCGGCCGCCCGCCCCTCAGGGCCGCCTCGGCGCGCAGGCGTCGTGATCGTCGGCGGAGGCGTGAGCGGCCTCTCGGCGGCGTGGCGCCTGGCAGCGGCGGGAGTCGACGTGACCGTGCTCGAGCTCGAGCCCTTCGTCGGCGGCACGAGCACCTCGGGCGACGACGGCGCCGTCCCGTATCCGTGGGGCGCCCACTACCTCGCCGCGCCCAACCCCGAGGCCCGCGCCGCGCTGCGCCTGCTCCACGGCATGGGGGCCGTCACCGGCTGGGACGCGACGGGCCGGCCTCGCTTCGATCCGCGCCTGCTCTGCCACTCGCCCCAGGAGCGGATCTTCTACCGCGGCGCCTGGCACCCCGGCCTCGTGCCCGCCGACGCCCTCGCGCCCGACGAGCGCGCCGATCTCTCCCGCTTCGGCGAGCTCGAGCACGAACTCCTCGATCGCCTCGGCAGCGACGGCCGCCCCGCGTTCATGATCCCGGTCGAGCTCTCCTCGCGCGATCCCGCGTTCGTCGACCTCGACAAGCTGAGCTTCGCCGCGTGGCTCGACCGCGAGGGCTACGCGAGCCCCTTCTTCCGGTGGTACGCGCGGTACGCGACGCTCGACGACTACGGCGCGCTCCCCGAGCACGTCTCGGCGTGGGCGGGGCTGCACTACTTCGCCGCGCGCAAGCTGCGCTCGGCGGAGCTCGACGGCAGCCACTTCCTCGTCTGGCCCGAGGGCAACGGCCGCCTCGTCAGGGAGCTCCTCGAGCGCGCCCAGCCGCGCGTGGTCCAGGGCGCGCTCGCCACCTCGGTCACCGCGGTCGCCGGGGGCGTGGAGGTCGGGTACGTAGACGTCGCCACCGGCGAGGCCGGGCGCTTCGAGGCGCGCGGCGCCGTCCTCGCCGTCCCCGCGTTCGTCGCGCGCCGGCTCTTCCCCTCCGCGGCGCCGCGCCTGCCAAAGCGCGACGCCTCCCCTTGGGTCGTGGCGAACCTCCACCTCGACCGCCCCGCGGGTCCCGACCTGCCCTGGGACTCGGTCCTCCACGACGCCGACGGACTCGGCTACGTCGACGCCCACCACCAGCTCACGAGCCCCTCCGATCGCACGGTCCTCACGTACTTCCGGGCCTACGGCGACGGCGACCCCGCCGCCGCGCGCGCAGCGCTGGTCCGGCAGCCCTGGGAGTCGCTCGCCGACATGGTGCTGCGCGATCTCGCCCCGGCGCACCCCGATCTCCGCGACGACATCGACCGCCTCGACGTGATGGTCTGGGGTCACGGCATGCCCCGCCCGGTCCCCGGCTTCCTCGGCGAACGCCCCTTCGAGGTACCATGCGCGCTCCACGAGCGCGTCGCGTGGGCCCACGTCGACCAGTCCGGGATGGCCCTCTTCGAGGAGGCGAACACCCGCGGCGTCCGGGCGGGCGAGGTCCTCGCGGCCGCGATCGGCGCGAGCGCAGGCGAGTCGTGGCTCTAGCCCCGACGCGAGCCCAGCGCGGTCCGCGTTCGCGGCAGCTCGAGCGCCTGGTCAGCGCCTGAGCACGAGCAGCCTCGGCTCGGTCAGCTCCTGGACGGTGTAACGCGGCCCCTCGCGGCCGAGACCGCTGTCGCGGACGCCGCCGTACGGCATGAGGTCGACGCGGTACGCGGGCACGTCGTCGTGGATGATCGCCCCAACCTCGAGCACGTCCCAGGCGCGCATCAGCGCTCGGAGGTCGTTGGTGAAGACGCCGCACTGGAGGCCGAAGCGGGTGTCGGCCGCCCGCGCGAGCGCGTGGTCGAGAGAGTCGACGCGATCGAGGACGATGACCGGCCCGAACACCTCCTCGCGCACCACGCGCGAATCGGGCGCGGCGCCCTCGAGCAGCGTGGGCGGGACCACCGTCCCCCGCCGGGCGCCTCCCGTGAGGCGGCGGGCGCCGCCGGCGACCGCCTCGTCGATCCACGCGACGACGCGCACCGCGTTCTCCTCGTCGATGAGCGGCCCGGAGACGGTCGCGTCCAGGGCCGGATCGCCGAACGGCGTCGCCCGGGTGCGGTCGGCCAGCGCGTCCCTGGCCCGATCGTACACGTCGCGGTGCACGAGCACGCGCTGGACCGAGATGCACGACTGCCCGGCCTGGTAGTAGCCCCCCACGGCGCAGCGGGCCGCGACGTGGTCGACGTCGGCGTCCGGCATGACGATGACGGCGGCGTTGCCGCCGAGCTCCAGGACCACCCGCTTCTTGCCGGCGTCGCGCTTCATCCGCCAGCCCACCTCGGCGCTGCCGGTGAAGGTCAAGAGCGCGAGGCGCTCGTCCTCGACGAGGCGCTGGCCCACCTTCCGATCGCAAGCCACCACGTTGAGCGCGCCGGCGGGCACGCCGGCCTCGGCGCAGATGTCGGCCAGCGCGAAGGCCGTCAACGGCGTCGACGAGGCGGGCTTGAGCACCGCCGCGCAGCCCGCCGCGAGCGCCGGCCCGACCTTGTGGGCCACGAGGTTGAGCGGGAAGTTGAACGGCGTGATGGCCGCGATCGGACCGACCGGGAAGCGCCGCGTGAACGCCAGCCGGCCCTCGCCCGGCCGCATCGCGTCGACGGGCACCTCCTCGCCGGCGAGCCCGCGGGCCGCGTCGGCGCTGGCCCGGAAGGTGTCGACGGCCCGGGCGACCTCCACCTTGGCGTAGGCGATGGGCTTGCCCATCTCGGCCTCGATGGTCCGGGCGAGCTCGTCGCGCCGCCCGGCGATGCCGTCGGCGATCCGGTCGCAGAGCGCGGCCCGGCGCTCCCGCGGCAAGGCGGCCAAGCTCGGCTGCGCCCGCACCGCCGCCTCGATGGCCGCCTCGAGCACCTCGGGCGGCGCGCTCACCACCTGCCCGACCTCCCGTTTGTCCCAGGGGCTCTGCACCGGCGCCGCCCGCCCCTCGGTCCGCCACTGGCCGCCCACGAAATTGCCGTGCCGATCCATGCCCGAGAGCTTGCGCCGCGCCCCCCTCCCGCGTCTACTCTGGGCACGACATGCGGACCCGGCTCGCCGGCAAGACTGACGTCGGGCTCCTGCGCGAGCACAACGAGGACAGCCTCCTGATCCTCCCGGAATACCGTGTCGTCGCGGTAGCCGATGGAATGGGGGGCCACCGCTCGGGCGACGTGGCCAGCCAGATGGCCGTCTCCACGCTCCAGGACTTCTTCTCGGTGACGGTGGGGCGCGACGCGACCTGGCCCTTCCCGGCCGACCCGAACCTCACCGAGGAGGAGAACTACATCGTCACGGGCCTGCGCCTCGCCAACCGGCGCATCTTCGATCGGTCGCTCAAGACGATGGCCGACTTCGGCATGGGGACGACGGTCGTCGCGGCGATGTTCAACACGTCCGGCGACAAGGTCACCATCGGCCACGTCGGGGATAGCCGCTGCTACCGCGTCCGCGGCACCGAGATCCTCCAGCTCACGCGCGACCACTCCCTGGTCAGCGACGCCACCCACATGGCCCCCTGGATGACCGAGGAGGAGATCCGCCAGATCCCCTCCAACGTGATCACCCGCGCCCTCGGGATCCGCGAGGACGTGCTCGTCGACCTCCTCACCGACGAGACCAAGCCCGGCGACGTCTACGTCCTCTGCTCCGACGGCCTCTCCGGCCTCGTCTCGGACGACCAGATCCACGAGATCGTCACCACCCTGCCCTCCCTCGACGAGGCCTGCGGGGCGCTCATCGAGCGCGCCAACTTCTTCGGCGGCACCGACAACATCACCGTCGTGCTGGCTCGAATCGAAGAGGAGGCCGTCTCGGAGCGCCAGCCGGACACGGCCCCGAGCCCGATCCTGGTCGGTGTCACCGACGACACCGAGGACAAGCCGTAGGGCCCGGCGCCGGCGCGCCCACCCAGCGGACGAAGCGGGCGGTCTTCAGAGGACGAAGTGGTCCTTCAGGTTCATGACCTGGAGGCTCAGGCCCTTGAGCCCGGCGCACTCGGTCTCGACCTCGGACTGGAAGACCGGCTTGATGTGGTAGAGCATCGTGGGCAGGTCGTTCGGCGCCCGGTACTTCTTGAGGTCGGCCGCGAGGGTGCGCGGGGTGTGGTGGCCGCTCACGGTCGCGAGCTTCTGCTCGCGGTTCGGGAAGCTGACCTCCATGAGCAGCGCCTTCAGGTTCTTCTGCTCGTTCAGCACCTCCCAGAGCCGGTCGGTGGGGCCGGTGTCGCCGCTGTACGCGATCGCGCCGTCCTTGCCCTCGATGACCAGGGCGGCGGACTCGATGGTGTGCGAGACGAGGATGGCGCGCACCATCCGCCCGGCCACCGCCGTCGGCTTCTCGGGCTTGAGCTCGAGGTACTGGATCGTGGGCCGCTCCACGCTCGGGATGGTGGCGAAGTCGGGCCAGAGGAGGTTGTTGAAGAAGTGCTTCCGTAAGGTCTTGAGCGTCTCCTTCGTCCCGGCGACGGTGAGCGGACCGCAGTCCATCTGGCAGCGGTTGTCGGCGATGGTCGCGAGGTCGCGGATGTGATCGAGGTGGGCGTGGCTGACGAGGCACGCCTCGAGCTTCGCCTGGTCCTTCACGTCGAGACCGCTGGTGAGCGAGCCGGCGTCGATCGCCAGATCGTCGTCGAGCACGAACGCCGACGTGCGGTGCCGGGGCGTCTCTCCCCCGTGACAGCCGATGACGCGCAGCTCCACGCGTCAGCTTTCCCCGCCGAACTTGTGCGGCATCTCGAGGAACTCGACGAAGTCCTGCAATCGCCCGACGTCGGCGACGATGATCGACGACGGCTCCTCCTGGACCAGCCGCAGGCGGCGCAGGCGCGTCATCACCTCGTCGGCGACCGACCGATCGACGCCGACCTCGTCGGCGAGATCGGCCGCGGTGGTGCGCACGCGGATGCCGCCGTCGGTCGCCTCGCCGAACGCGTCGGCGTGACGCGAGAGCGCCAGCATCACCCGCGCCTTGGGGTCGCGGTGCATCAGGATCTCGACCAGCGTGTCGGCCGAGTCGAGGCGCTTCGCGAGCTTCTTGATGAGCCGCATCGCGATCTCGGCGTTCTTCGCGACCATCGACTCGAGCGTCTTCGCCTCGATGACCAGACAGCGCGCGGTCTCGAGCACGGTCGCCGTGGCGGTGCGCGGCTTGCCGTTCAGGATCGCCATCTCGCCGAGGAACTCGCCCGGTCCGAGCACGGCGAGCACCTTGTCCGTCCCGCCGACCTCTTTCGAGATGCGCACGGCGCCGGACTGGATGACGAACATGACGTCACCCGACTCGCCCTCGCGGAACAGCACCTCTCCTGCTTGGTACTCCCGGCCGAAGCGAGCGAACAGTGGATCGGACATCTGGGCGGGAGGATACCGCCTGGCCGAACGGCTGGTCAAAAGTCGAGGGCCGACGGCCTCCGGAACGGACGCGACCCGACAAAAAGCCGAGGGGCCGAGACCTCTCGACCCCTCGAACGCTGCCGATGGGAGCGGGCGTCAGCCCATGTCGAAATCGCCCATCCCGCCCATGCCGCCCATGCCGCCCATGCCGCCCATGCCGCCCATGCCGCCCATCCCGCCCATGCCGCCCATGCCGCCCATCCCGCCGCCTCCGGCGGCCGCGGGGGCCTCCTTCTTCGGCTTGTCGGCGATGAGCGCCTCGGTGGTCAGCATCAGCGCGGCGACGCTGGCCGCGTTCAGGAGCGCGTGGCGCACGACCTTGGCCGGGTCGATGACCCCGGCGGCGAGGAGGTCCTCGTACTTGTCGGTCGCGGCGTTGTACCCGAACGAACCCTGCCCCGAGCGGACCTTCTCGACCACCACGGTGCCGTCGACGCCCGCGTTCTGGGCGATCTGACGGAGCGGAGCCTCGGCCGCGCGCTTCACCAGGCGCACGCCGACGTCGCGCTCGTCGCCGAAGGTGAGCTTGTCGAGCGCCGCGGCGCCACGGAGGAGCGCCACGCCGCCGCCGGGCACGATGCCCTCCTCGACGGCCGCGCGGGTCGCGTGCAGAGCGTCCTCGACGCGAGCCTTCTTCTCCTTCATCTCGACCTCGGTGGCGGCGCCGACGCGCACCACCGCGACTCCGCCGGCCAGCTTGGCGAGGCGCTCCTGGAGCTTCTCCTTGTCGTAGTCGCTGGTGGTGTCGCCGATCTGCTTCCGGATCATCTCGATCCGGCCCTTGATCGCGGCCTTGTCGCCGGCCCCGTCGACGATGACGGTGTTGTCCTTGTCGATCTCCACCCGCTTCGCCGTGCCGAGGTCCTTGAGCGTCGCGCTCTCGAGCTTCTGGCCGAGGTCCTCCATGAACGCCGTGGCGCCGGTGAGCGTCGCGATGTCCTTGAGCATCTCCTTGCGGCGGTCGCCGAAGCCGGGCGCCTTGACCGCGCAGACCTTGATGGTGCCGCGGAGCTTGTTGACGACGAGCGTGGCGAGCGCCTCGCCGTCGACGTCCTCGGCGAGGATGAGGACCTCGCGGCCCGCCTTGAGCACCTGCTCGAGGACCGGGAGCAGATCGGCCATCGCCGAGATCTTCTTCTCGTGGATGAGGATGAGCGGATTGTTGAGGACCGCCTTCATCTTCTCCGGATCGGTCACGAAGTAGGGCGAGACGTAGCCTCGATCGAACTGCATGCCGTCGACCGTCTCGAGCTCGGTCGACATCTTCTTGTTCTCCTCGACCGTGATCACGCCCTCCTTGCCGACCTTCTCCATCGCGTCGGCGAGGATGTTGCCGATCTCGCTGTCGCCGTTGGCGCTCACGGTGGCGACCTGCGCGATCTGCGCCTTGTCCTTGGTGGGCTTGGCGGTGGCCTTCACGGCCTCGATGATCTTCTCGACGGCGGCGTCGACGCCGCGCTTGACGTCCATGGGGTTGTGGCCGGCCTCGACGAGGCGCAGGCCCTCGCCGTAAATCGCCTGGGCGAGCACGGTCGCGGTGGTGGTGCCGTCGCCGGCCTTGTCGCTGGTCTTCGACGCCACCTCGCGGACCATCTGGGCGCCCATGTTCTCGAGCTTGCCGCCGAGCTCGATCTCCTTGGCGACGGTGACCCCGTCCTTGGTGACCACCGGCGAGCCCCAGCTCTTCTCGATGACGACGTTGCGGCCCTTGGGCCCGAGCGTGACCTTCACCGCGTCGGCGAGGGTGTTGACGCCCTGGAGGATCGCCGCGCGCGCGCCGCGGCTGTAGACGATTTGCTTGGCTGCCATGTCATCTGCTCCGTTACTTGCTGTCGGTGACGGCGAGCACGTCGTCCTCGCGGATGAGCACGTGCTCCTCGCCTTCGAGCTTGATCTCGGTCCCGCTGTACTTGCCGAAGAGGACGACGTCGCCGACCTTGACCTCGAGCGGGCGGAGCTTGCCGTCCTTGAGCACCTTGCCGTTGCCCACGGCGACGACCCGACCCTCGATCGGCTTCTCCTTCGCCGTGTCGGGGATGATGATGCCCCCCTTGGTCTTCGACTCCGACTCGAGACGCTTGACGACGATCCGGTCCTGCAGCGGCCTGATTTTCATGGTGACCCTCGTTCCCTCGCGCTGAACTCCGCCCACCCCCCGCCGGCTGCCCAAGAGCCCGAAAGAACAGGCCGTTGGCACTCTCACCCGGCAGTGGCTAAACCGGGCGGAAAGTAATCCGGCCCCGCTCGACGTCAAGCCCCGAGCTCGCTCGCCCGACCGATTGTCGAGCAAGCGCTCGCCCCGGTCCCCGTCGGGCAGCCGGCGCGAGCGGACAAAACCAGAGAGCCCCCGATTTCTCGAGGGCTCATGGCGATCCCAGCGGGAATTGAACCCGCGTTACCGGCGTGAGAGGCCGGCGTCCTAACCGCTAGACGATGGGACCAGAACCGAATTGCTGGGGGACAAGGATTCGAACCTTGATAGCAAGAGTCAGAGTCTTGCGTCCTGCCATTAGACGATCCCCCACCAACGCGCCCCCGGAAGGGGCAGGCGGTCGGGCGGGGGAAATTAGCCGGAACGACGGCCATGTCAAGCGGATTCGAGCAGCTCGGCGAGGCGCTGGCCGGGACGCGCCCTTGCGGGCGGGCGCAGCCCCACCCTAGCTTCGGCGCGTGCCGCTCACCCCCGAAGAGCTCCTCGCCCGCCTCGATGCGGCCGGGATCGCCACCTCCACGGTTCATCACCCGCCGGTGTTCACGGTCGAGGAGGCCAAACGCCACCGCGGCGAGCTCGCCGGCGGCCACGTGAAGAACCTGTTCCTGCGCAACAAGAAGGGCGCGATGTGGCTCGTCGTCGCCGCCGAGGATCGCCCCATCGATCTCAAGCAGCTCGGGGCGCGCCTGGGCATCGGCAACCTCTCGTTCGCCAGCCCGGAGCGCCTCGCGACGTACCTCGGCGTCATCCCCGGCGCGGTGACGCCCTTCGCGGTCGTCAACGACACCGGGCTCGCGGTCGGCGTGATCCTCGATCGCGAGCTCCTCGCGCACGAGCGCGTGCACTGCCACCCGCTCACCAACGCCATGACCACGGCGATCGCGCCGGCGGATCTCATCGCGTTCCTCGGCTCCACCGGTCACGCGCCGCGGATCGAAGATCTCGGCTGACGGCGCCGCTCGCGCGGCCGCGCTAGCATGGCCGCGTGGCAGGGCCCATCGAGACGGAAGGCGCGCTGCTGCGCCGCAACCGCTGGATCGCCGCCCTCGCCGCGTCGCCGCTCGCTGCCGCGCTCGGGCTCGTCGTGACGGCGCTGGTGACCGGCGCCTACCCGCTCCTCGCGTTCTTGCTCCACACGTCCATCGCGGGGATCTTCGCGTCGCTCTACGCGTGGCATCGCAATCCCCTCGGCCACGAGGTCCCCGTCCGGCTCCGCGCCGATGCTGGAGGCGTCACCGCCGACGGCAAACCGCTCGTGAGCCGCGAGGAGCTGCGCGAGGGCTTCGTGATGCCGCGGCCGGGCAAGCCGCCCGTCGTCCGCCTCGTCCGCAAGGGCCTGCGGCCGCCGATCGAGGTGGCGGTGCGCGACGAGAGCGAGGGCCGCCGCGTGCTCTCGGCGCTGGGGTTCGACGTCTCGCAGACGGTCGCCAGGTTCCGGCTGCCGTCGCGGGCGATGACGCAGCCGGCCTGGATGGCGGCCACCGTCTTCGGGTTCGGCATCGTCGGCGTGCTCGTCGCGAGGCTCGCGATGGCCATCGCCGCGCCCGCCGTGGGCCCGATCTTCGCCGTGGCCGGGGTGCTGTCGGTGTTCGGCGCCATGCTCCTCCCGACGCGCGCCGAGATCGGCGCCGACGGCGTCCTCCTCACCTGGGCCTGGACGAAGCGCTTCATCGGGCACGGCGAGATCGCGTGGGTCGGGACGTTCCGCGACGAGGGCGCGTTCAAGAGGCAGAAATGGACCGGCGTTGTGCTCCACCTCCGCTCCGGCGAGGACGTGCGCGTCCCGGTCACGACGACGAACGGCTGGGACACGGCGCGGGTCGGGATGGTGGCCGAACGTGTCCGCGAGGCGATGGAGCAGTTCCGGTCCGGCGACGCGGCCGCCGACGCGGCGCTGGTCGAGCGCGGCGCGCGCGAAGCGTCCGCCTGGCTCGCGGCGCTGCGGGCGCTCGGGACCGGCGCGAGCGCGACGCACCGCAACGCACCGGTCGCGCCCGAGCGGCTCTGGCGGATCGCGCTCGATCCCAGCGCCGCCCCCGCGGCGAGGGCCGGCGCGGCGATCGCGCTCGGGCCGACGCTCGACGGCGAGGGGCGGACGCGGCTCCGAATCGCCGCCGAGGCGACGGCGTCGCCGCGGCTGCGCGTGGCGCTCACGGCGGCCGCCGACGAGGCCAAGCGCGACGAGGAGCTGGCCGCGCTGCTCGACGAGGTCGACGCCGACGAGCCGGAGCGCCGGCGCGCCGGCTAGCGCGCGGACGAGCCCCCGGATCTCGAGGCGTTGCTCCACGCCATCCGGAACGCGGCGGCTCGCCGACGCCGCCGTCGGTGCTCAGACGATGCCCGGCAGCAGGGCGCGGAGCTTCTTCACCGCGTGGTGGAAGTTCACCTTCGCGGCGTCCTCGCTCGAGTCGACGATGGCGGCGACCTCCTTGAACGAGAGATCGTGGAACAGCCTGAGCTCGAGCACGAGGCGCTGCTTGGGCGGGAGCTGCGAGAGGCGGGCGTGCACCTTGCGCCAGACCTCGGCGGCGACGAGGCGCTCGGTCCCGAGCGAGTTGGTGAAGGCCGAGAGATCGTCCACCTCGAGCGGCTGCAGCTTGCTCTCGCCGCGGAGGTGGTTGAGCGCGAGGTTGACCGCGATCCGGAAGAGCCAGGTGCGGAACGTCGACTCGCGGCGGAACTCGCCGAGCTTCTCGAAGGCGCGCACGAACGCGCGCTGGGTGATGTCCTTGGCGTCGTCGGGGTTCTTGAGGTAGCGCCGGGTGAGCTCGCGCAGGCCGTCCTGGTACTTGCGGACGATCTCGTCGCCCGCGCGGCGATCGCCGGCAGCGAAGCGGTCGAGGATGGCGAGGTCCGGGTCCTCGGCCGGGCGTCCCGCCTCGAGCGCGCGCGCGGCGCGCTCGGCCTCTTCGCTGTCGGGATCGTCGGCGCCGGAAGCCATGACCTCTTTCCCATCCATAGACCCCGGCGTCCGCGCCCAGGTAAAAAACGTGCTCGTAAGCCGCGCGACCGCGAAAGGCGGATGTGGGATGGAAGGCGCGGCTCGGGTCGTGTGGTACCCTCGAGGGCCGTGCGTGGGCTCCGCCTCGAGCGCGCTCTCCTGGTCGCCTCGGCGCTCGCGCTCGCATGCGCGGCCGCGCCCGCGCCGGCGTTTGCGCAGGCCGCGCCTGGCCCCAGCGCCGCCGATCGCGACGCCGCGGCGAAGAAGTTCGCCGACGGCGAGCGCGCGTTCAAGGCCGGCAGGTTCGCCGAGGCCGGCGACGCCTTCGAGGAGGCCAACCGCCTCGCGCCGCACCCGGCGCCGCTGTGGAACGCGGCGCGCGCCCGGGAGCGCGCCGGCTCCTCGGCGCGCGCGGCGAACCTCTACGCCCGCTACCTCCGCGAGGCGCCGGCCGAGGCGCCCAACCGCAAGGACGCGACCGCGTCGCTCGCCGCCCTCGAGGCGAAGCTCGCGCGCGTGGACGTCGAGGACGCCGGCGCGACCGAGATCGCGGTGGACGGCGCCGCGGCCGACGCGCGCATCGTCTACGTCGATCCCGGAGCGCACACGGTAGGCGGCAAGGTCGGGGGCCGCCTCGTCGAGCGGAAGGTCCTCGCCGACGCCGGCCGCGTCACGTCGGTGACGCTGGCCGATCCCCTCCCCGCGCCGGCCGGCCCGGCGGCGCCCGCGCCGGCCGGGCCCGCGCCGGTCGGAGCGCCTGCGCC
>CAYJPW010000136.1:13504-29056 GCA_964372055.1 uncultured Polyangiaceae bacterium | reverse complement strand
CCCCCCCCCCCCCCCCCCCCCCCCCCCCCCCCCCCCCCCCCCCCGGGGGGGGGGGCCCCCCCCCCCCCCCCGCCCCTCGTCCATATGGCGAAGCAGCGCCGCCCCGATCCGCGCCTCACGAGCCACGGCAACCGAATGCGTTAACCGACCCGCGAGCCGCGCGAGAGCGGCCGCGCCACGCGAAACGACACGTTCGACAAGCGCGTGAGGGAGAAGAAACGCGTGCGCGAGGCGGCGCGGCACCGGTTCGACTCGGAGGCGATCCAGTTCCCGGCGCGGAAGATCCTCCACGACGAGGCGTCGCGCCCGATGTCGCTCGAGGGCTCGGGCTCGGCGGACGTCTCCGCCCAGGTCCGCTCGCCGTGGATGTCGGCGATCCACTCGCGCATCCCGCCGGCCATGTCGCGAACCCCGTAGGGCGACGCGTCGATCGGGAAGGTACCGATCGGCTCGGGCTGGGGGTGGAACGGGCGCGAGAAGCGCATCAGGCAGAACGTCGGGTCGAAGTGGTCGCCCCACGGATAGAACCGGCCGTCGGTCCCGCGCGCCGCCTTCTCCCACTCCACCTCGGTGGGGAGGCGGATCTCGACGCCCTCGCGCTCGCTGCGCCAGCGGCAGTAGGCGACGGCGTCGAACCAGTCGATGAGGAGCACGGGCAGCTTCCAGAGGTGCCCCTCCTCGGCGGGGAACATCTTGCGCGCCTCGCCCTCGAGGAAGGGCAGCGGCTCCCACCGGCCCTCGGCGTTGCGCTGCGCGGCGACGTCGCCCTCGGACTCGCCCCGCGTGTCGTGCGGCGAGCGCCGGAGCGCGAGGGCCGGGTCCTGCCGCTCGAGATCGTCGAGGAACGCGCAGTAGTCGCGGAAGGTGACCGGGAAGCGGCCGATGGCGAAATCGGGCACGTCGACGTCGGTGCGCCGGATCGGATCGTACGCCTCGCTGTCGCCGCCGACGGTGACGTTGCCCCCGGGGACGTAGACGAAGTCCTGCCCGATCTCGGCCTCGGTGTAGAGGTTGACCTCCGCCTGGTGATGGCTGCCTCGGCGGAGCAGGACCGGGTAGCGCGTGTCGCGGAAGCCGGCGCGCTTGAGGACGATGAGGTAGCTGCCGGGGTTGAGCCGCGCCTCCTTGAGCGGCGTCCGCCCGAGGTAGCGCTCCTCGCTCGCCACCAGGATGCGATCCTTCTCGACGTACCGGTACGCGAGCACGGCCGCGCCCGACGGGTTCGAGTCGATCGAGAGCGCGGCGTCGGCCTTGAGCAACGCGGCGTACTTGCCGACGTCGAACTCGCTCACGAGCGCCTCGTAGTACACGCGCGAGGCCTGGCGCCGGTCCTCGTCGGCCTGCACCGCGCGCGACCAGTACATGTCGGCGAGGCCGCTCCGCGCCTCGACCAGGTCGGGATCGTAGGCGAGCGCCTTGGTGTAGAGATCGATGACCTCGGCCATCGCGCGCGCCTGCTCGCGCTCCACCTCGGCGGCGCGGTCCTCGAGATCCCAGCCCGGCCGCTTGCGGTCGATGGGCTCGTGGCCCTTGACGTCCTGGAGCGCGCGGCGCGCCTCCTCGACGAGCTTCTCGCGCTCGAGCTGGAGCGCGTGATCGCGCTCGACCGGGACCTTGGCGAGCTCGCAGAGCTTGCGGGCCTCCTCGCGGCGGCGCGCCTTCTCCTTGGCGCCCTCGAGGAAGGCCTCGGCCTCGGCGGCCACGAAGTCGGCCGAGCCGGGCCGCTTGTCGGGATCCTTCTGCAGCATCGCGAGGCACAGGTCTTCGAGCACGAGCGGACAGCTCGGGACGATGCTCCTCGGCGGCTTGGGCTCGCGCGACTGCGTCGCGAGGATCACGGTGAGCACCGTCTGCGCGTCGAACGGGTGCTCGCCGGTGAGCATCTCGTAGAGCACGACGCCGAGGGCGAAGATGTCGGCGCGGTGGTCGATCTTCTTCTTGTCGCCGCGGATCTGCTCGGGCGCGATGTACCCGGGCGTGCCCGAGAGCCCGCCCGGGGGCGTCTCGCGAGCGCTGCGCGCCGCCTCGAGCGTCGTCTGGATCGGCTCCTGGACGTCGCGCGACGAGAGGACCTTGGCGTTGCCCCAGTCGGCCAGGTACACCTCGCCGAAGTCGCCGAGGAGGATGTTCTCGGGCTTGATGTCGCGGTGGATGACGCCGCGCCGGTGCGAGTAGGCGAGCGCGCGCGAGACCTGGACGAAGGCGCCGACGAGGCGCACGAGCGTCCACTGCTTGCGCAGATCGGGGTTCCCGAGCACGTCCTGCAGGCTCTGCCGCTTGACGACCCGCATCGTGTAGTAGGGCTGGCCGTCGGGCAGCGTGCCGAGGTCGTAGACGGGGACGATGTTCGGGTGCTCGAGCTGCGCGGTGACGCGGGCCTCGCTCATGAACCGGTGCGCGACCGTCTCCTGCGCGTCGGCGCCGTGCTTGAGCGTCTTCAGCGCGACCACGCGGCCGATCTCGCGGTCGCGCGCGGCCACGACCTTGCCGACGCCGCCGGCGCCGAGCGCGTCGCCGAGGTCGTAGCGCTCCTTGCCGAGCGCGCGCAGCGCCATGGTGCGCGCGCTCGGCGGTCCCGGCTCCTCGAGGGGCAGGTCGACCGCGAGCGTCTCCATCTGCTTCACGCTCGCGGGCGGCGAAGAGGTGGGCCCGTTCGCCGAGGCCGCGGAGGGCGGCGTCGTGGCGGGCGGCGGCGCGCCGCTCCCGTTCGCGGGCGGAGCGACGGCGCGGTAGAGCTCGTCGATCTGATCGGGGGGCAAGAGCCCGGTGAACAGCTCGCGAGGGGAGGTCGCCCCGCCGAGCGTCCACCGGCACGCCGCGTCCCAGAGCGCGCGAGGCTCGATCAGCCTTCGCTCGATGGCGAGCAGGGCCATCGCGCGAGCCTCACGCGTCAGGGCGAGCTTCATCCTCGGCTGCCGCAGGCTACGCCAGCCTGCGGCCGCTTGGCTACTTGGCGGGCTTGACCGATACGAGGTCGAAGGACCCGTCCACGTTGGGGATCTCGGACCGGTTGAACTCGATGTTGCAGTTCTTCTGCGAGGACTTCTGGAGGAGCCTCTCGAAGAACTGCCTCGGCTTGTTGGTGAACACGCCGATGTTCCACCGGATGGCGATGGAGCGACACGGGCCCGGCGGGATGAAGTCCGGGTTCCCGATGAACGTGTGACCGGTCCCCGGAAGGTGACGCACCTTCGTGACCTGCCACGACTGCCCCATCCCGGTCACGGTCGAGGTGGGGTTGTCCCACTGGTAGGTCATCATCCAGCCGGGGGTGCTGGCGAAGAGCCCTGCGGGAACGAGAGTGAGCGCTGCTGCTGCGATAGCCGCCCTAAGTCGGTATTTCACGGCGACCTCCTGGTTAGCTGCGCGTTCGAATCGAACACGCGCCCTAGTGTCGATTGAAGACTACGGGTCCTACGGTGACTCCGGCAACAACTTCGAGCACTACTTGAGGCCTCGAAACGCATTTTCGTGGGAGCTTTGGCCTCTCTCTCCCACTTCCGCCGAGGGCCTGCGGGCCGTCTTTCAGCGCCTCGTTCAGTGACGAAGTGTGGGGTCGCCAGCCGCAGCGTGAGCGGCCCTGCACCGCCCGCCCTACCCCCCGAGAGCACTTTTCTGCGCTTCATGGCGTCGGATCGCGGCGCGCGCGAGCACGTGATAGACGGCCCGACGCCATGAGCGAGACGAAGGCTTCGACACCTCCCGGCTCCACGAAGGGGGCGCTCGCCCGCCTCGACGAGCAGAACCGCCGCGCGCTCGAGGGCGGCGGCGCGGCGCGCGTCGCGAAGCAGCACGAGGCCGGCAAGCTCAGCGCGCGCGAGCGCATCGATCTGCTCGTCGATCCCGGATCGTTCGTCGAGGTCGATCGCTTCGTGGTGCACCGCTGCCACGACTTCGACATGCAGAGCAACAAGGTCCTCGGCGACGGCGTCGTCACCGGCTGGGGCCTCGTCGACGGCCGCAAGGTCGTCGTCTTCGCGCAGGACTTCACCGTGCTCGGCGGATCGCTCTCGGGCGCGTACGCCGCGAAGATCTGCAAGGTGATGGACCTCGCGATGAAGATCGGCGCGCCGGTGATCGGCCTCAACGACTCGGGCGGCGCGCGCATCCAGGAGGGCGTCGAGTCGCTCGGCGGCTACGCCGACATCTTCCTCCGCAACACGCTGGCGAGCGGCGTCGTCCCGCAGGTGAGCTGCGTCATGGGCCCGTGCGCCGGCGGCGCGGTGTACTCGCCCGCGATCACCGACTTCATCCTCATGGTCGAGGGCACGAGCTACATGTTCATCACCGGCCCCGAGGTCATCAAGACGGTGACCAACGAGGACGTGACCAAGGAGGCGCTCGGCGGCGCCGCCACGCACGCGTCCCGCAGCGGCGTCTGCCACCTCACCGCGCCCGACGACCGCGCCTCGATCGCGCAGCTGCGCGAGCTGCTCTCGTTCCTCCCCTCGAACAACACCGAGGACCCTCCGCGCCAGCCCTGCTCGGATCCGATCGACCGCGAGGTGCCCGAGCTCGACGCGATGGTGCCCGCCGAGTCGAGCAAGCCCTACGACATCAAGAACGTGATCCGCGCCGTCGTCGACGACGGACGGCTCTTCGAGGTCCACGCCGAGTACGCGATGAACATGGTCGTGGGCTTCGCGCGCATCGGCGGGCGGACCATCGGCGTCGTCGCCAACCAGCCGCAGGTGCTCGCCGGCTGCCTCGACATCAAGGCGAGCCTCAAGGCGGCGCGCTTCGTCCGCTTCTGCGACTGCTTCAACATCCCGCTCTGCACCTTCGTCGACGTGCCCGGCTTCCTCCCCGGCACCGATCAGGAGTACGGCGGGATCATCACCCACGGCGCCAAGCTGCTCTACGCCTTCGCCGAGGCGACCGTGCCGAAGGTCACGGTGATCACCCGCAAGGCCTACGGCGGCGCCTACGACGTGATGGCCTCGAAGCACATCCGCGCCGACTACAACCTCGCCTTCCCCACGGCCGAGATCGCGGTGATGGGCCCGGACGGCGCGGTCAACATCGTCTACCGGAAAGAGATCCAGCAAGCGTCGGATCCCGCCGCCGCGCGCGCGCGCTTCGTCGAGGAGTACCGCGCGAAATTCGCGAACCCCTACAAGGCGGCGGAGCTCGGCTTCATCGACGAGGTGATCTACCCGAGGATGCTGCGCGTGCGGCTGGCGCGGGGGCTCGACATGCTGAGGGACAAGCGGGACAAGAACCCGCCGAAGAAGCACGGGAACATCCCGCTGTAGACCTCGTCGTCCTCGGAGCCGCATTCCCCGAGGCGCCTACCCACGGCGACGCGCGTTGGCACCTGTGCCCCAGCGTTGCCGCCCGCGTGTGAGCCCACTTGCTCCTGCCAAGCTTGGTGGCGGACGTCTCGCTGCGGCCCGATCGTGGGTGAGCACCCCGTCACGACCGGCGCCGGGCTCCTGGATCGCAGCCAGCCGGCTTTTTGCTGCTTGGGCTGTACGGATCGCCACGCCGCGCGTCGTGCGTACGCGGATGTGTGTTGCAGCGGCTCGGAGGGCCGTGTAGGAAACTGAGTTGCGCGTCCGTTGTCGCCGCTCGCGCAAACCGATCGATTCTTGGTTTGAGCAGATTCCGGATGGGTGGACTCCGAGGCGGCGCGCCGAGGATGGTGGCCGCCGCTACGGTGGACGCCGCAAAAACGAACGTTCTGAACTGGGTCTTGTTGGAGGTGTGATCATGAAATCTTGGTTTGCAGCAGCGATGATGATCTCGATCGGTGCGGTGGCGGCGTGCTCGAGCAGCAAGACCACCACGAGCGGCGCGGGCGGCTCGGGTGGCGATTCGTCCACCAGCAGCACCACGGGCAACGGCACGGGGACCGGCACCGGCACCGGCACTGGCACCGGCACCGGCACCGGCACCGCGACGTCGACCGGCACGGGCACGACGAACTGCGGCGATCTGTCGAGCCAGTTCACGAACCCCGACTGCGGTGCGTGCGGCGACGCCGTCTGCTGCGCCGAGATGGCGGCATGCTCGAGCGGCACCGAGTGCTACGACCTGATCTCCTGCTACTCGCAGAACCAGTGCGCGGACCAGAACTGCATCGATGCGTGCAACGCGCAGGTTCCGGGCGGGGTCGCGGCGAACGACGCGCTCAACACCTGCCTGGACTCGCAGTGCGCGACCGAGTGCGGCGGCGGTGGCATGGGCGTTTGTGGGACCAGCCTCGGTACGCCGGACGCGACCTGCAACACGTGCCTCGAGGGGAACTGCTGCGATCCGATCACCGCGTGCGACGCGGACGCGACGTGCGTCGACTGCTTCACGCAGGGCTCGCCGACGCAGATGCAGTCCTGCGACGCGACGACGCTCGACGACGACGTCATCGCCTGCATCGGCGGTCCGTGCGCCGCGGACTGCGGCGGCTGAACACCACCTCGGCGTGGTGACGGAGGGGCGCCTTGCGGCGCCCCTTTCGTCTTTTTTGTGACTGGCACTCGTCGAGCGCGCCGGTTTGTGCCCGCCCGCGTTTGTGGCGATACTCGACGCGTGATCGACCGGACGGTTGCGCTCCTTGTGACGGGCCTGTCGATCGTCGCAGCCGCCGCGTGCTCGAGCGGCGCCGGCGGGTCGGGCGGCGGGTCGGGCGGCGCGACCGCCACCTCGTCGGGCGTGACGAGCACCGCCACCGGGACCGGCTCGACCACGACGGGCATGGCCGTGCCCTGCGACTACGAGGGCGTCTGCGGCGACAACACCGAGCCGGCCTGCCAGGGCTGCGCGCTCGAGACCGAGTGCCACGCCGAGCTCGTCGCCTGCACCGACGAGCCGTCGAACGCCTGCCTCGATCTCAACAAGTGCCGCCTCGACTGCCCCGACGGGCCGGACCTCGAGACGTGCATCGCCGCGTGCGACGCGCAGCTCCCTGCGGGCGTGCCGCTCCTCGACGCGCTCCTCGTGTGCATCTTCTGCGAGGCTTGCCCGGTCAGCTGCGCCACGCAGCTGGGGGACTGCCCCTAGCGAACGCGATCGATGACTCGGCGCTTCGAGGCCGAGCCCGAGCCCGTGTTCCCTGGCCCGTGCCGCACAGGTCACGAGACCATGCGGGAGATGCTGGGGACGGCCAACTGGTCCCGGGCCGCCCGCCGCACTAGACTATCCCGGTAGCCTATGAAGTCTTGGAGCTTGATGCTGTTTCTCGCCGCGGCCGCCCTCCCGGCCTGCGCGCAGGAGGGCGCCGGCGCCCGGTCCTTCCAGGCCGGCGCGGGCGGCTCGGGCGGCAGCGACGACGGCGCCGGCGGGCACGGCGGCGCGTCGGCCACCGCGTCCGCGGGGGGCGGCGCCTCGGGCGCGACCACCGGCGCGCTCGTCGCGTGCGACGAGACCGCCTCGTGCGGCGATCTCGGGACCGGGTGCGTCCACTGCGCCATCGGGAGCTCGTGCGCGGACGAGTACGCGACCTGCAAGGAGAGCCCGGACTGCGTCGACTTCGGCGCCTGCTCCGGCCAGTGCGACGCCGCCGACACCGCCTGCGATCAGGCGTGCGTCGATCAGTACCCCGACGGGGCGAAGCAGTACGCGGCGCTCGTACTCTGCGCGATCTGCGTCGAGTGCCCCACGTCGTGCGCGGACCTCGCCTCGATCTGCCCGAAGTAGCGCCTCCGCGGCGGCGTCAGGCCGCGAAGCGAAGATCGACGCCCGCGAGGCGCTGGGCGACGGCGACCACGGGCTGGGGGGGGCGGGGCGGGGCGGCGGCGCGCGCCGCCTCGGCCATCGCCTCGAGGCGGCCCTGCGAGCGCAGCGAGAGGGCGACGCCGCCGGCGGCCCACGGCGCGGCGGCGAGCGCCGCGCCGGCCTCGACCATCCAGCGCTCGTTGCGCGCCTCCTGCCCGGGGCACGCGCCGGCGATGATCATCGGCCGGCCCGCCGCGAGGCACTCGCTCGTCGTCAGGCCGCCCGGCTTGCCGACGATCACGTGCGCCGCGGCCACCCGGCGCGGCATGTCGGGCTCGAAGCCGACGACCTCGGCGCGCACTCCGGCGAGGGCGGCGGCGCGGCGCGCCTCGGCGACGCGCGCGGCGTTGTCGCCGCAGACGACGGTGAGCTCGACCGGCGCGTTCGCCGGGAACGAGCGGATGACCTCGACCATCGGGCCGACGCCGAAGCCGCCGCTGGTGACCAGCACGCGCAGCGGCTCGTCCGGCGCCGGCGCCACGAGCGCGGGGATCCGCCCGAACGCCGGACGCACCGGGATCCCCGTCGCGACGATCCGCTCCGGGGCGACGCCGTGGCGCACGAGATCGCGCGCGGCGCGGCCGGCCGGCGTGCAGAAGCGATCGACGCCGGGCTCGGCCCAGAACGCGTGCGCCGCGTAGTCGGTGACGACGCCGACGAGCGGCACGCGCAGCCGCCGCCGCAGCCGCGCCTGCCCGAGCACCGAGAGCGGGAAGAAGTGCGTCGCGATCACGGCCGTCGGCGCCCGCGACGCGACGAAGCGCCGGAGGCGCGCCCCGGCGGCGCGGTCGAACGCCTGCCTGAGCCCGTCGGCCACCGGGTTGCGCTGGTCGCGCGCCGCGTACCCCAGCCCGTACACGGGGGGCGGGTGCGCGGTGCTCGAGTGGTGCGCGCCGACGTAGGCGCGCGCGAACCAGGCGGGCGTGAGCTCGAGCGCGTCGACCACCTCGCACGCGATCCCACGCGCGCCGGCCACCTCGGCGATGGCGCGCGCCGCGGCCTTGTGGCCGCCGCCGGCCGGGCAGTGCAGGACGAGCAGCGAGGCGGGCGGCGCGACGGGGCGCGGGCGACGGGGCGCGTGGCGGGGGGCTTCGAGAATCACGGGCGGACCTCCTGCGGCGACCTGAAGCACGCGGCGGGGCTGGGCAGCAGGATCAACGATCTCGGATAGTTACCACGGCGACGACGAACCTTCGACGGCGCGCGGCGGCGACATTTCGCGCCGCGCGGGCGAAGGCGGGTACGCAGACGGCCGTCGCTCGAGCGCTGGCGGGCGAGCGGCGGCGAACGCTGCAAGATCCGCGCGGTAAGCCTTCATGGACCGTGCGTACCGTGGTAACGCTTGGCCTGCCGCCCCCGACGGGTGCGCGGGGGTGAGCCCCCGCCCAGCCGGGCCTGCGGGGCGCCGCGCCCGAAAGCGCGCGCTCAAAAACTCCACGCTGCGCTCCTGCGCTTCCCAATGGCCAAGAACATCCTCGTCATCAACGTCGACATCCGCGAGACGCGCGTCGCCCTCATCGAAAACGGGATCATTGCCGAGCTGCACATCGAGCGTGAGAGCTCGCAGGGTACGCTCGGCAACATCTACCTCGGCAAGGTCAGCCGCGTCCTCCCAGGCATGCAGGCCGCCTTCATCGACGTCGGGCTGGAGCGCGCGGCGTTCCTCCACGTCGAGGACCTGATCCGCCCGGCGGACTTCGAGGCGTACCTCTCGGGCAAGGGCGGCCGCGGCGGCGCGGCCGCCGAGAACGAGGACCGCGCCTCGGGTCCGGCGGTCGAGGAGGCGCTCGCCGCCGAGGAGGCGGTGAACGAGGCGCAGGCCGCCGCCGAGGCCGGCCGCGAGGTCATCGAGGCGCCCGAGCGGGCGATCGGGGGCCTCGGCGCGCAGCCTCTCGAATCGATCCCACCCGCCGACTCGAGCGGCCCCGGCGAGGGCACGGCGAGCGACGCCGAGCGGCTCGATCGCGAGGACGAGGACGAAGCGTGGGGCGCGGAGCCGGAGCCGGCCGACGAGGGCGGCGATCTGCGCGAGCCCGACGAGGCGGGCGAGCCGCTCGAAGCCGAGGGCGACGCCGTCCGCGAGCCCGAAGACGACGAGGCCGAGGCCGAGGCCGTGGGCCGCGAGCCCGAGGACGAGGAAGAGGCCCCCGCGTTCGAGCCGGCCACGGCCGAAGCGCTCGCCGAGGAGGCGGTCGCCGTCGCGCTCGAGCCCGTGGCGGGCCGCGCGCGCGCGGCGCCCGCGGCCCCGCGCGCGCGCGGGCGCCGGCCGGCGCGCGGCGGCCGCGTCCGTCGGTCCGGCCGCACCAGCGATCGCCGTCGCGACGAGGCCGCACCGGGCGGCGCCGGCGGCGGAGCTGCGCCGCAGCAGGCTCAGGGACAGCGCGGTCAGGGCCAGGAGGCGCGCGGGCAAGGCCAGGGCGGCCGCCAGCGCGATCCGAAGCACGGCGGCGAGCGCGGGCGCGACGGGCGCGGCGGCGATCGCGGGCGCGAGGGCCGCGGCGACCGCGGGCGCGAGGGCCGCGGCGGCGATCGCGGGCGCGAGGGGCGAGGCGGCAACGGTCCGCTCCGCGTCTCCAAGACCACCCCCATCCGCGACGTCGTTCGCGAGGGCCAGGAGGTCATCGTCCAGATCTCGAAGGAGCCCATCGGCACCAAGGGCGCCCGCGTCACCAGCCACATCTCGCTGCCCGGCCGGTACGTCGTGTACCTGCCGACGGTCGAGCACATCGGCATCTCCAAGCGGATCGGCTCCGACAAGGAGCGGCAGCGGCTGCGCGAGTCGATCGAGGCGATGAAGCCGCCGACGGGCGGGCTCATCGTGCGCACGCTCGCCGAGGGCCTCACCAAGAAGCAGCTCAAGGCCGACGTCGGCTACCTGGTCCGCCTCTGGGGCGAGATCGCGAAGAAGCGCGAGGAGACGCGGCGCGCGCCCGCCTGCCTCTACACCGAGCTCGATCTCGTCACCAAGACGGCGCGCGATCTGTTCTCGGACGACGTCGAGAAGATCGTCATCGACGACCGCGAGCAGTACACGCGGCTCAAGCGCTTCGTCGAGATGTTCATGCCCGAGCGCGCCGATGCGGTCGAGCTCTACGAGGGCGAGGAGCCGATCTTCGACGCCTACGGCATCGAGGACGAGATCGGCCGGGCGCTGGGCCGCAAGGTGCCGCTGCCCTCGGGCGGGTACCTGATCATCGATCAGGCCGAGGCGCTCACGGCGATCGACGTCAACACCGGCCGCTTCGTGGGCAAGGGATCGAAGGACCTCGAGGAGACCATCCTCACGACCAACCTCGAGGCGGTCGAGGAGATCGCCTACCAGCTCCGCTTCCGCAACATCGGCGGGCTCATCATCCTCGACCTCATCGACATGGACCGCGCCCAGAACCGGGAGAAGGTGCGGCGCAAGCTCGAGCAGCTGCTCGCCAAGGACAAGGCGAAGACGACGCTGAACCGCATCAGCGAGCTCGGGCTCATCGAGATGACGCGCAAGCGCACCCGCGAGAGCCTGGGGCGTACCATCCACGAGCCCTGCTTCTACTGCGACGGCACCGGCCAGCTGCAGTCGAAGCAGACGATCTCGTACGAGATCCTGCGCCAGATCCGGCGCGAGCGGATGAACCTCCGGGGCTACAGCGTGGTGGTCAACGCCCACCCCGCGGTCGTCGACTTCCTCAAGAACGACGAGCGCACCGCGGTCCAGGAGGCCGAGAAGCGCTTCCAGCGGCGGATCGAGCTCGTGCCGCGCAAGGAGTACCACCTGGAGCAGTTCGACCTGCAGGGGAAGTGACGATGAGCGGTGACAAGAACGATCTCGACGAGCTCCACCCGCCCAGGAAGAACGAGCGGGTCACCATCAACAAGGAGTTCGAGTCGTACGACGCGTTCATCACCGAGTACGTGACCAACATCTCGGCGACCGGGGTGTTCGTGCGCTCGAAGACGCCGCTGCCGGTGGGGACGCAGGTGAACCTGCGCTTCACCGTGATCATGGACGACATCGAGACGGTCGAGGGCGTGGGCGAGGTGGTGCGCGTCCACGAGGATCCGCCGGGGATGGGCGTGGTCTTCACCGAGCTCTCGGGTTACTCGAAGGGGCTCATCGAGAAGCTGCTCACCACCCAGGGCCGGCGCCCGCCGGACGACGCGGCCGGCTGAGCTCAGACGCGATGTTCACCGGGCTCGTGGAGGCGGTCGGCGTTCTTCGCCGCCACGCGGAGCGGGGCGGAGCCGTGCGCGCGGTCGTCGAGACGAGCCTCGGGCCGCTCGTGCTCGGGGAGTCGATCGCCGTCGACGGCGCCTGCCTCACCGTCGACCGCATCGGGGCGCGCGGGTTCGAGGCCGACATGTCCTCCGAGACGCTCGACAAGACGACGCTCGGCGCCCTCGAGGTGCCGGCCCGCGTCCACCTCGAGCGCGCCACGCCGCTGGGGGGCCGGATGGGCGGTCACATGGTCCTCGGGCACGTCGACGGCGTGGGGCGCGTCGCCGAGGCGGCGCGGATGGGCGACACGGTGCGGCTCGGGGTGCGGGCGCCGCGGGATCTGGCCCGGTTTCTGGCGGAGAAGGGGTCCGTGGCCGTCAACGGCGTGAGCCTGACCCTGAACCGCGTCGCCGGCGCGGGCCCCGAGGTGCTCTTCGAGGTGATGCTCGTGCCCCACACCCTGGAGCGCACCAGGCTCGGCGATCTCGGGCCGGGGGCGGCGGTGAACGTTGAAGTCGACGTGCTCGCGCGCTACGTGGCGCGTCAGCTCGAGGCGGGGGGAGGACGGACGGAGACCCACCATGACGACGACGACCAGCGCATCCTCGCCAAGCTCCGAGCGGGAGGTTGGTCCGCCTGACGCGCCCGCGGCGCCCACCGGCGCCCGGCCCGTCCCGCCCCCCTCCCCCAGCCGGCCCAACGCGATGCCCAACCGCCTCACCATCGATCCGGCGCTGCTCGACCGCGTGAACCGCGCGCTCGACCAGATCCGCGCCGGCCGCATGGTGATCCTCGTCGACGACGAGGATCGCGAGAACGAGGGCGATCTCTGCATGGCCGCGTCGGCGGTGACGCCCGAGGCCATCAACTTCATGGCCACCCACGGGCGCGGCCTCATCTGCGTCACGCTCGAGGAGGAGCAGGTCCAGCGCCTCGAGCTGCCGATGATGTCGGCGCCGGGGCGCAACGGCCCGCCGCTGGGGACGGCGTTCACCGTGAGCGTCGAGGCGCGCACCGGCGTGACCACGGGCATCAGCGCCGCCGACCGCGCCCGCACCATCCAGGTGGCGATCGCCGAGGACTCGCGGCCCACCGATCTGGTGACGCCCGGCCACGTGTTCCCGCTCAAAGCGCGCCGCGGCGGCGTGCTGGTGCGGACGGGGCAGACGGAGGGCTCGGTCGATCTCGCGCGTCTCGCCGGGATGCGCGCCGCCGGCGTGATCTGCGAGATCATGAACGACGACGGCACGATGGCGCGGATGCCCGATCTCGAGCGCTTCGCGGCCAAGCACCGTCTCCAGATCCTCACCATCGCCGACCTCATCCAGTACCGGATGCAGACCGAGCGGCTGGTCCGGCGCATCACGGAGCAGCCGATCCGGCTCGACGTGACCCAGTCGCAGTGGGTCGCCGCGGTCTACGAGATCCTGGGCGAGTCGAGGCAATTCTTCGCGCTCACGAAGGGCACCGTCGCCCGGGCCGAGCCGGTGCTCTGCCGCGTCCACTCCGGCTCGGTCGTGGCCGATCTCTTCAGCTCGACGCCGTACGAGGGCGGGCACAACCTCCGGGAGGCGATCGGCGCGATCGAGAAGGAGGGCGCCGGCGTCGTGCTCTACCTGCCGCCCCGCGGCGACATGGCGCGCGAGCTCGAGGCCGTGGCCGCTCTCGGCGGCGGGCGGGCGGCCGGCGCGGCCTCCCCTCCCGGCCCTTCCGGGACCCTGCGCGAGTTCGGGCTCGGCGCGCAGGTGCTCGCCGATCTCGGCGTCCGCGAGCTCCGCCTGCTCACCAACAGCCAGACGAAGATCGCGGGGCTCACCGGCTTCGGCCTCAAGGTCGTCGAGCGCGTTCCGCTGGTGTCGCTCGAGCGCGAGGCGTAAAGAGGCGGCCATGGCAGAGTCGAAGAGGCGTGCGGCGCAAAAAGCGGCCGGCGGCGAGGTCGCCCGCCCGGCGAGCGGTCCCGTGGTCCTCGAGGGGGCGCTGGTCGTGCCGGCGGGCGCGCGGTTCGCGATCGTGGCGAGCCGGTTCAACCACTTCATCGTCGATCGCCTGGTGGAGGGCGCGCTCGACGCGATCGCCCGGCACGGCGGCGCGCTCGAGCGCGTCAGCCTGGTGCGCGTCCCCGGCTCGTGGGAGATCCCGGCGGCCGTGGCGCGGCTCGCCCGCGGTCAGCGCGGCGGCGGCTTCGGCGTGATCGCGCTCGGCGCCGTCATCCGCGGATCGACGCCGCACTTCGACTACGTCGCCGCCGAGGTCTCGAAGGGCATCGCCAGCGTGTCGCTCGAGACGGGCGTGCCCGTCGCGTTCGGCATCCTGACGACCGACAGCATCGAGCAGGCCATCGAGCGGGCAGGCACGAAGAGCGGGAACAAGGGCTGGGAGGCGGCGCTCAGCGCGATCGAGATGCTGTCGCTTTCGGAGGCGCTCGGCCGAGCCGGGCTCTGAGCGATGGGCGCGCGAGGCGCGGGCCGCGAGGCGGCGCTGCAGATGCTCTTCGCGCTCGAGGCCGGCCCGGGCAACGGCCCGGAGCAGGTCGTCGGCGCGTTCTGGCGCGAGACGCCGGGCGATCCCGAGGGGCGGCAGTACGCCGACGAGGCGCTGCGCGGCGTCGCCGCCGAGCTCGCGGCGATCGACGAGGTCATCCGCAAGGCGAGCACCAACTGGCGCCTCGAGCGCATGGCCAGGGTCGACCGCAACGTGCTCCGCCTCGGCGCCTGGGAGCTGCTCCACCGCGAGGACGTGCCGCGCGCCGTCATCCTCGACGAGGCCGTCGAGCTCGCGAAGCGGTTCGGGAGCGAAGAGTCCGGCTCGTTCGTGAACGGCGTGCTCGACCGCATCGCCGAGGACGTCGGGCGTGTCGATCGCGACAAGGGAGCCTGAACGGTCCCGACCTTCGCCGTGCGTGACCGGGAGCCATGCTCGAAACCGCGCTCCGTCGGCCTCTCGAGCAGCCCGTGCAGGTCGATCGTTGCGGTGGATTTCCCGGAGCGTCGGGTGCGAGAAGGTGAGCACATCGGCGCGTAACACCCCGACTTAACGGGCATGGTCGATCTGTGTAGAGTGTGCCCCTCGCGGAGGGGGACATGAGAATGGCATCAGGCCACGTTCGGCGTCGCCGCGTGCTGGTGATCGATCCCGCCCCTGTCTATCGGGCAGGGCTCGAAGAAGTGCTGGCGAGCTATTTATGGTCGGTGGTCCCGTGCGCCACGGCGGAGGACGCGCGCGCGCGCCTCGCCGACAGCACGTTCGACGCCGTCTGGTCGGAGTGGGACCTCCGCTCGGGCGAGGGCACAGCCGATCTGTTGCTCGCCGACGTGCGGCGCGCAGCGCCAGCCGCCACGCTGTTGATCGTCACCGCCGTTGCGATCGCCGGCGCCGAGCGCGCCGCAGCGCTGCTCGGCGCCCGAGTGTTCAGCAAGCGAGACACGCAGCAGGCCGCGCTGACGCTGGCCGAGATCGAGGACGAGCGGCTCGAGCTGCTCGCCGAGGATCACCGCGCGACGGCCCGGGCGCGCCGCTGAGGCCCGCGAAGACGTGCGGGGGGGGGGGGCCGGCCCCCCCCCCCGCCCGGGGGGCCCCCGGGGGGGGGGGGGGGGGGCGGCGGCCGCCGCCGCGGCCAGCGCCGCCGGCAGGTCGGG
>CAYJPW010000136.1:0-13494 GCA_964372055.1 uncultured Polyangiaceae bacterium | reverse complement strand
GGGCGCGGGCCGGGGCGCGCGTCGCGCCCCCCCCCCCCCGGGGGGCGCGGCCCCCCCCCCCCCCCACCTCTCCGTCAACCGATCCGCGGGTTCGCGCCCGACTCGTCGGCCGAGCCGTACCGGTGCGCGATGACGCCGAACTCCACGTCGTAGATCGCGGCGCCCAGGCGCAGGCCGTCGCTCGCGACGATCGCGCCCTGCCGGATGATGTCGCGGAGCGCCTCGACCCGCCCGGTGAAGCCGTACGGGTCGGTCTCGCCGTTGCGGCGGCCGAGCACGCGGAGAGCGTCGCGGATCAGGTACCGCTGCCCCGCGCGCGACGTGAGCGTGGCGCCGGCGCGCGTCGCCTCGCCCGTTCGCAGCCAGCCCTCGAGCACGCGGTCCGGCACGAAGCCGCTCTCGCCGACGCACACGCTGGGCGTGTCGTACGTCGGGGGGCGAGAGGAGCTCTTGTGCATGGCGTTCATGGTCGTTGGTGGTGGGAAACGGTCGGGACGTCGGAGCTTTGCTCTGGAAGGTTGCGGAGGGATAGTGCACGGCGCGTGCCGCTTATTCCTGACGTCGTTCACCCGGCCCGGAGCTTTCCAGGACGGTGGAGCAACGCTCGTCGAGGTGCGCGGTTACACCGAACCCGAGCGGCGGGGCGCCGGAGGGCAGCGAAACGCGGGGCGGATCGGGCGTCTCGGTCCGAGGTCGAGCAGGGAGCGCGCACCCGGGCCTCGCGCCGCTGCCAGGATCGTTTTGTCGCGGTCAGCGTAGCCAGACGACCGTCACGCCGTCGCCTCCCTCCCGGGGCTCGGCGGAGCTCATGTGGGCGACGTAGCTACTATGTCGGAGGGCATCCCGCACCGCCTCGCGTAGCGCGCCGGAGCCGTGACCATGCACGAGGTAGGCGACGCGCCGTCCCGCGCCCAGCGAGCGATCGAGGAACTGCTCTGCCATCGAGACCGCCTCGTCGGAGCGGAGCCCGCGCAGATCGACGGTGTTGTCGCTCGTCTGAATCGCGACCTCGAGCTCCGCGCTCCGCTCGCGCGGGGCGGCCGCGGGCGCGCGCGGACGCGGCTCGAGCGACCGCGAAAGCGGATCGCGCTTGGGCTCGAGCGACCGCGACAGCGGATCGCCCTTGGGCTCGAGCGACCGCGAAAGCGGATCGCGCTTGGGCTCGAGCGACCGCGACAGCGGATCGCGCTTGGGCTCGAGCGATCGCGAAAGCGGATCGCCCTTGGGCTCGAGCCCGCGGAGCTCGGTCGCCGACGTGAGGAGCTTGAGCGGGCCCGCCGCGACGCGAAGCTGGCCGCCGGGCAGCATCTCGACGATCTCGGCCTCGGCGCGGAGGCGCGGGACCCAGACTTTGGCGCCGACGCGGAGCTCGCCCGCGGCGAGCGGCCGCCGTTCCACGGCGGCGTGGCTCGGCGCCGGCTCGAGCTCGCCGCCGATCGCCACCTTCTGCGCGATGTGGTCGAGCACGCGCCCGGCGCCGCGCACCTCGCCCTCGTCGAGCTTGCCCTTGCGCAGCCGGGCCTGCGCGGCACCGAGATCCTCGCGGGCGCGCCGCAGGCTCGCGAGCAGGGCCTCGCCCTCGCGCGTGATGGCGCCGCGTTCCTTGGCGACGAGCCGCTCGCGCTCGCGCTCGAGCTCCGCCTGGCGCGCGCGGGCGGCGGCGGCCTCGCGCTCCGCGTCGGCGCGAGCGAGCTCGAGCGCGCGGCGCTCGTCGTCGAGGCGCTCGACCATCTTGTCGAACGAGACCGACTCGCGCGAGAGGAACCGCTCGGCGCGCTCGAGCACGGTCCCGGGCACGCCGAAGCGGCGCGCCACGGCGAGGGCGCTCGACGAGCCCGGGACGCCGATGGCGAGCTTGAACGTCGGGCTCATCGTGGCGAGATCGAAGCCGACCGACGCGTTCTGGAACCGGGGATCGCCGAGGGCGAGCGCCTTGAGGCCGTCGTAGTGCGTGGTGCAGGCGACGGCGCCGCCGCGCGCGCAGAGCGAGTCGAGCACGGCGACGGCGAGGGCCTCTCCCTCGCGCGGATCCGTTCCGCCGGCGAGCTCGTCGAGGAGGACGAGGACGCCGGGGTGCGTGGCGTCGAGGATCGCCGCGAGGTTCTGGACATGAGCGCTGAAGGTGGAGAGGTTCTTGCGGAGGTTCTGGTCGTCGCCGACGTCGGTGAGCACGAGATCGACGGGCGACACCCGCGAGCCGTCGGCGGCGGGCACGGGCAGCCCCGCCCGGACCATGAGCGCGGCGAGGCCGAGCGTCTTCAGCGCCACCGTCTTGCCCCCGGCGTTGGGGCCGGAGACGACCATGGCGCGGCGGGCGCCGACGGCGAGATCGCTCGCCACCACCGCGACGCCGTCGAGCTCGAGGAGCGGGTGTCGGGCGGCGACGAGGTCGATCGTCGCGTCGCCCGCCGGGAGCAGCTCCGGGAAGGTGAGGCGCAGCTCCTTCGCGAGCTTGGACGTGGCGGCGCGGAGATCGGCGTGCGTGAGCGCGTCGGCGGTGGCCGCGAGCCCGTCGACGTGCTCGGCGACCTTCGCCGAGAGCGCGACGTAGACGGCCTGCTCCTCGCGGGCGACCTGGCCGTCGAGCATCTTCTGCCGGTTGCCCATCGGGACGACGGCCCGCGGCTCCACGAAGAGGGTGGCGCCGCTGTCGCTCGCTGCGTGGACGATGCCGGGGAACCGCTCGTGGGCGTCGGCGCGGACGGGGAGCACGTAGCGCCCGTCGCGCTCGGTCCAGAAGCGGTCCTGGAGGATGCCTTCGTGCTTGCGGATGAGCTCGTCGAGCCGACGGACCAGCCGGTCGCGCGAGGCGCGCCGCTCGGCCCGGAGCTCGCCGAGGTGCGGCGAGGCGCGATCCGACAAGGTCCCGTCGGGGTCGAACGCGCCCGAGAGCTCGCGCTCCAAGTCGTCGAGCGCGGGATCGGTCGCGCACGCTCGGTAGAGCGCGGGCACGGTCGCCCGGCGCGACTGCAAGAAGCGGCGCAGCGCGCGGGCGGCGCCGAGGCACGCCGCGACCGCCCGGATCTCCTCGTTCGAGAGCGTCGCGCCGATGCGGGCCCGATCGATGGCGTCCTCGACGTCGCCGAACCCGAGGAGGGGCAGCGGCTCGGCCGCCGCGTCGAGCGCGGACGCCTCGCGCGCCTCGGCGAGCGCGGTGGCGATCGCCTCGGGGCTCGTCGCGAAGGCGAGCGCCCGCGCGGCGCGCTTGCCGGAAGCGTAGACGCAGCGATCGGCGAGCGCCTCGAGCAGGCGATCCCACTCGAGATCGCCGCGCGTCTTGTCGGGGCAGGGGTGGGCGAGCTCGGGCACGGCTTGAGGCGGGGGGAGAGGTGAGGTCACGACGACGCGGGGCTCGGGCGGAACCGAACGCGGCCGAGCGCCGCCCGGCGAGGCTGCGCCCGCACCGACGGGCTCAGCCGCCGTGGCCTGACCGGTCGTCGGGATCCCGATCGGGATCCTTGGCCACGCCGCCCGCGGCGCTGGGCATCGGGTTCTGCTCCTTCTCGAGGTAGCGGAAGATCGTGCGCGGGTCGACGCCGAGATCGCGCGCCGTCTGGGTGCGGTTGCCGTTGTTGCGCTCGAGGACGTCGAGCACGTAACGGCGCTGGAACTCCTCCTTGGCCTTCTCGAGCGGGAGGATCGCCGTCTCGGCGCCCGCGCCGAGGTCGAGGTCCTCGGGCGAGAGGAGCGCCTGGTCGCAGAGGACGAGCGCCTTCTTGATGCGGTTCTCGAGCTGCCGGATGTTCCCCGGCCACGTGTACTTCTTGATCGAGGCCAGCGCCGCCGGCGAGAAGCCGCGCACCGAGCTGCCGAGCTCGTCGGCGTACTTCGAGAGCAGCACCTTGGCGATGATGAGCACGTCGTCGCCGCGGTCGCGGAGCGGCGGCAGCCAGAGGTTGACGACGTTGAGGCGGTAGTAGAGGTCCTCGCGGAAGTTGTTGGCGCGGATCTCGTCCTCGAGGTTCCGGTTCGTCGCGGCGATGATCCGGATGTCCACCTTCTCCGGCTTCGAGTCGCCGACGCGGAAGACGATGCGCTCCTGCAGGGCGCGGAGGAGCTTCACCTGCAGGTTGAGCGGGAGCTCGCCGATCTCGTCGAGGAAGAGCGTGCCCTTGTCGGCCTGCTGGAACTTGCCGGGGCGGCTGGCGATGGCGCCGGTGAAGGCGCCCTTGACGTGCCCGAAGAGCTCGCTCTCGATGAGGCTCTCGGGGATGGCGCCGCAGTTGATGGGGACGAAGGGGCCGTCGGCGCGCTGGCTGCGGCGGTGCACCTCGCGGGCGATGAGCTCCTTGCCGGTGCCCGTCTCGCCGGTGATGAGGACGCTGATGTCGGTGCTCGCCACCTTCTGCAGCTTGCGGAAGACCTCGAGCATGCTGGCGCACGAGCCGATGATCTCGCCGAACTTCTTGTCCTTGAGCTCGGCGACGAGCTTGGCCTTGTCGGCGCGGAGCGCGCTGAGCAGGACGGCGTTCTGGAGGATGAGCGACGCCTGCGAGGCGAAGATCGAGAGCAGGTCGAGCTGCGTCCGCTCGAAGAGGTGCTTGATCTTGTCGTTGCCGACGTAGAGCGCGCCGATGACCTCGCCCTGCGAGAGGAGCGGCGCGCACATGACGCTCGAGAGCTTCATCGCGATGACGCTCTCGCTCTGGCCGAAGTTGGTGTCGGCGAGGGCGTCCGAGACGATGACCGCGCGCGACGACTCGATGACCTGGCGGACGATGGAGTCCGAGATGCCGCCGTGCGCGTCGGTGATCGCCTCCTTGCGGACGTTGCGCGAGGCGCGCACGGCGAGGCGCTTGTCGGCGGAGGCGGCGGGCGGGGCGTCCGGGGCGCGCGCCTCGCCGGCGGCGGCCTCGGCCCCCTCGAGGAGGAGCAGGAACCCTTTGTCGGCGTGGGTCAGCTCGATCACGTCGTCGAGCATCGCCTCGAGGAGCTCGTCGACGCTGCGCCGGTTGATGAGCTTCTCGCTGAAGGCGAAGAGCTTGCGGACGCCGGCGAGCTCGCTCGAGACCTTCGCTCCTCCGGATGCGACGACCGCGTCCTCCTCGTCGTCCTCGCGCTCGACGCGCTTCTCGGCGGCGGCGGCGCCCTCGGCGAACATCGAGAAGCCGAGCTCGACCGAGCCGAGCTGGACGCGGTCGCCGTGGACGAGCCTGGCCCGCCGCTTCTTCTTGCCGTTGATGGCGATGTCGCCCTCGCGGTCGAGCTCCTCGAGCACGAAGTCGCGGCCGTCGAACACGATCTGCACGTGGTGATCGGCGACGCCGGGGCCGGCGATGGGCAGGTCGTTGCCGAGCGCCTTGCCGATCGTGGTGACCGGCTTGTGGACGCTGTACAGGCGCGGGGCGCCCGCGGCGGCGAAGTGCTTCAGGGTCGGCATCGCGCGGCCAGCATAGCAACTCCGTGGATCGGCGAACGCCTCGATCGGCGTCGCGCGCGGCAGCGGGCGCACGCCGGGCCACGTCTTGCCCGTGACGTTCGCGGTGCGCGGCGAAGGTGGAGGCGAGCGGTTACCAGAGCGTGCCGTAGACCTGCGCGCCGACGCCCTGGTTCACCGGCATGAGGCCGCCGCCCATGACCCTGGCGAAGCGCGGGTGCTCGGGCTCCTCGTCCTCGGCGATGGCGCCCTTCTTGTCGGGCTTGCCGATGAGCGCGCCCGCGCCCAGGCCGAGCGTGCCGGCGACGCCCTGGAAGATGAGCCCCCGGCGGGGATCGTAGTCGCTCCCGGCGTAGAAGATGTAGACCGGCAGCGAGAGCACGGTGCCGAGCGCGAGGCCGCCCCACATCCAGCCGATCTGGTCCCACGACGGCTTCCAGACCGCCGAGAGCGCGGCGGAGCCGGCGAGGGCCACGTTGAAGCCGATGAGACCGCCGGTCCCGACGGTGTCGTTCGACTCGCCCCAGGTGCCGTTGCTCGCGCCGCCGCCGAACTCGCTGCCGATGAGCGCGCCCCAGAAGATGCTCGAGGCGACGAAGACGTTGTTCTTCGGGTGGGGCTTGAGGAAGTAGTAGAAGGCGAAGCCTCCGGCGCCGCCCACGGTCGACCCGATGAACTCGGAGGTGGCGAGGCCCTTGAAGCCCCACTCGTTGCGCTCGCGCGCCGTCACCCACTGCAAAGACGAGATGCCGAGCCCCTCGCCGGCGCCGACGAGCATGCCGGTGGCGATCGCCGAGGGCAGGCCTTCGGGCATCGGCGGGTGATCGGCGATGAAGACGCCGACGGGGGCGGCCACGCCGAGGATGCCGGGGAGGATGAGCTGGAGGCCGGGATCCTCGATCTCGAACATCGAGTCGAGCCAGATGCCGGTGCCGATGCCGTAGGCGCCGGCGGTGACGTAGAGGTAGCCGATCTCGAGCGGCGTCGACTTCTTGCGGCCGGAGGGCGGCGTGCCATAGCCCGCGGGCGGGTAGCCGTAGCCACCCGGTGGATAGCCGCCTCCGGGCGGGTAGCCGCCGGGCGGGTAGCCTCCCGGCGGATAGCCTCCGGGCGGCGGGTAGCCTCCGGGCGGCGGGTAACCTCCGGGCGGCGGGTAGCCCCCGGGCGGCGGGTAGCCTCCGGGCGGCGGGTACTGGGCCGCCGCCTCGGAGACGAGGCCGAGCGCTGCGAGCGCGGTGGCGAGGGCGGCGGCGAGGCGGCGCTTGCGCATGGACGGTGACTCTACTCCCTCGTGAGCGCGCGGGTCATCAAGTCGACGACGGCCTGACGCGGCGGCTTGCCCTCGTAGAGCACCTTGTAGACCTCGGCCGTGATCGGCATGTCGACCCCGAGCTTCACGCTGAGGTCGTACGCGCTCTTCGCCGTCTTCACCCCTTCGGCCACGTGCCCGAGCTTCGCGAGCACGTCGCCGAGCGTGCGCCCCTTGCCCATCTCGAAGCCGACGGTGCGGTTGCGCGAGAGATCGCCGGTGCAGGTGAGCACGAGATCGCCGAGGCCGGAGAGGCCGGCGAGCGTGAGCGGGTTGGCGCCCTTGTGCGCGGCGAGCCTCCCGATCTCGGCGAGGCCGCGCGTGATCAGCCCCGCACGCGAGTTGTGCCCGAAGCCGAGGCCGTCGACCGCCCCCGCCGCGATGGCGACGACGTTCTTGAGGGCGCCGCCCACCTCGACGCCGACGACGTCCTCGGACGAGTAGACGCGGAGGCGCTCGGTCGCGAACGCCGCCTGGACCGCCTGCGCCGCGCCGTGATCGTGACCGGCGATGACGATCGCCGTGGGCTGGCCCAGCGCCACCTCCTTCGCGAAGCTCGGGCCGGAGAGGTAGGTCAGGCGCGGCTCGGTCGCCTTGCCGAGCTCGTCGACGATGACCTCGCTCATGAGCATGAGCGAGTCGTTCTCGATGCCCTTGGTGGCGCTGCAGATGAGCGCGCCCTTGGGGATGAACGGGCGCGCGTCCTGGATGACGCCGCGGAGCGCGTGCGACGGGACGACGACGACCACGAGCTCGGCGCCGTGGAGCGCCCGCTCGAGGTCCGCGGTCGCGCTCAGCGTGGGCGGCAGCTCGGCGCTCGGCAGGTACCGCTGGTTGACGCGCTCCTGCTCGATCCGCTCGGCCAGATCGGCGCGGTGCGACCAGAGGACGGTGTGGTTCTGCTTGTCGGCGAGGACCTTGGCGAGGGCGGTGCCCCACGCGCCGGCGCCGAGGACCGTGATGGAGGCCATGGCCGAGAACGCTATGCGATGGTCCGTCGGGGTCAAGCGTCACCGGCGCCGGGCGGCGGTGCGACGCGCCACCGCCGGGGGGCCGCCGAAGGCCGAGGAAAGGAGAGAAGTCGGGCCCGATCGACTAGTCTCCACCCCGTGACCGGAAGCGGAGCCGAGGAGCGTCATCCCGTGTGGGCTCGTGGCGCCGCGCTCCGAGCCGTCGTCATGACCGCGCTGATGGTGCCCCTCCTGGGCGCGACGTGCGGTCAGGATGCCCTCAGCATCCTGCCGGGCGTGGTGAACGACCCGAAGAACCTCTCGCTGCGCAGGGCCATCCTCTCCTACGGCACGAGCCAGCTCTGCTCCGAGATGCAGCGGCGCAGCCTGGCGCTCAAGCTCAACGAGACCGACCCGACGATCGGGCGCTTCTACCCGACCACGTGCTTCTCCCAGGAGCTCGCGAACCAGAACCTCTTCGTTCAGTTCAGCGGTCGCGGCTACGCCTGGACCAACCTGACCAAGCGCATGGCGTTCGAGGCGCAGGGGGCCATCGAGTACGACCACGACTTCCAGATGGCCGGGAGCACGATGTACGTCTACTTCCGGCAGCGCTCGACGAGCTCGGCCGAGTTCAAGCCGGGGCTCATCGAGCAGCAGCAGGCGCCCGGCGGCCTGCCCTTCGGCGGCGCGCAGTCGTACGCCGGCGTCATCGGCGACAAGATCATGCGCAGCGAGCTCGCGCGCGGTTTCACCGTGATCCGCGACGGCGACGGCGCCGTGGGCTTCGGCCTCGGCGTGGTCGAGAAGGGCCAGCGGCCGTTCGTCCCGTACCGCCGCAACGCGAACGGCCGCGTGCTCCTCGCCAACGAGCGCAGCGAGATCCACCAGAACCAGCGCGACTACGCCGGCCCGTTCGAGGTCTCCGGCTCGGGCGAGGCGCTCTACCTGACGGTCTCGGTCGAGGGCGCGCCCGCCGTGGACGTCGAGGTCGTCTCGCGGGGCGCCGGGGAGGCCTGGCTGCACCAGTACCTCCACGAGGCGGCGCCGGCCGCCCCGCCGGCGATGCCGATCCTCGACGAGCCGGTCTTCTCGGGGGCGGTGTGGAAGCGGGTCGTCCCCGTTCCCAAGGGCCTTTATTACGTCGTCTTCGACAACACGGCGACGGCGGGGCGGACGCAGCCGACGGCGTTCGCCTTCGACGACCGAGCGGCGCTGACGAGCTTCGCCGTCGAGGTCGGCGACGCCCCGTGACCCGCGTTCCCGGCGGCGCCGACCTGGACGATGCTGGATCTTCTGGATGGGGCCCCTTGCCCCGTCCGGGTGCGGCGTATAGATAACCCTCTCTGGCGTCCCCCGCGGAAGACACCCCTTCGGAGTCCCCCTCGATGGTCCGCGACGGACGCATCCTGCGTTACGTTTTCTTTTTCGTCTGGGTGCTCGTCGTCCCGTTCGCGCTCGCGATCGGGGCCGTCTGGCTGCTCACGCCGCAGCCGGGCGACGTCGGGGCCGGCGGGCTGCGCATGTTCGTGGCCGAGCAGCAGATCCCCGCCGGGATCGTGCTCTTCACCATCTTCGCGATGGTGATCTGGCGGTGGCGGCACGACTTGCCCCTCGCCTCGACCATCGGCGTCGGCGGCCGCAGGGACGTGCCGCCCGCGGCGCGAGGCCGCTTCGAGGACGCCTCGGCCCTCCTCGAGGAGGCGCGCCGCATCCTGCGCACGCGCAAGCGCGAGGTGGAGCGCGAGCTCACCGCCGGCAAGCGCGACGAGGTCGCGCAGACGATCGTCGAGCTCGAGCGGACGATGACCTCCGACAAGTTCGACCAGGAGGACTTCGACTCCGCGTACGCGAAGGCCGATCGCGCCGTCGGCGAGCACCTCTCGCGCTGGCGCAAGGGCGAGATGCGCGAGTACGCCGAGTCGATCGGCATCGCCGTCGCGGTGGCGCTCATCCTCCGCGCCTTCGTGGTCGAGGCCTTCAAGATCCCCAGCGGATCGATGATCCCCACGCTCGCGATCGGCGATCACATCTTCGTCAACAAGTTCACCTACGGCCCGCTCATCCCCTGGACCGACCGCCGGATGTTCTCGCGTCTGCCGCCGAGCCGCGCCGACGTGATGGTCTTCAAGTTCCCCGAGAACAAGGAGCAGGACTTCATCAAGCGCGTGATCGCCACGCCCGGCGACACGCTCGAGGCGATCGACGGCCGCCCCGTGATCAACGGCTGGCTCGTGCCGCACTGCTACGTCGGCCCGCTGCGCTACGAGGGCCGCTCCGCGGAGCTCTACGTCGAATACCTCGAGGACCGCTCGTACTTCACTCTCTTCGACGCCAAGACCGACGAGCAGACCTGCGCGCGCAACGACGAGTGCGGCGCCGGGCTCGCGTGCCGCGGCGGCGTCTGCGGCATCCTCCAGGGGCCGTTCAAGGTCGCGCCCAGCGAGGTGTGGGTGATGGGCGACAACCGCAACAACAGCCACGATTCGCGGAGCTGGCGCGGCGGGCTCGGCGCGGGCGTGCCCTTCGAGAACATCAAGGGCCGGGCGATGTTCGTCTGGATGAGCTTCGGCCCGGGCGGCGGCATCGCGCAGGATCGCCTCTTCGTGAACGTGATGGGTCGGCCCAAGCTGCCGCCGGTCGCGGAAGAGGCGCTCAAACCGGCGCTGGAGCGGTGCCTCCGCGAGCGGCCCCCGGTGGCGCAGACCACGCCCCCGCCGCCGCACCGTTGACCGGCGGCGCCCGGCCGGAGCCGGCGGTTGCCCACGGGCTACTCGCTCGGCCCGGTCTCGTGTACCGTTCCGGGCGCTCGAAGGGAGAACCCGAATGAAGACCCGAACGACGCTGTCCCTGTCGGCGATGGTGGTCGCCGTGATGCTGCTTGGTGCGCAGTGCAAGAAAGGCGAGGAGGCCTCCGGGACCTCGGGCTCCGCGGCGCCCCCGCCCCCGCCTCCGCCCGACACCGCCGCCCCCGCGGCCGACGGCGAGGTGGCGACCTACCCGAACATGGTCCAGCAGGGCGGCACCGTCCGCCTGCTCCAGCCCTTCCAGGTCCGCCAGGCCGCCGATCCGAACTCCAAGCTGCTCACGGGGCTCGCCGCAGGCACGCTCGTCGACCTGAAGGGCAGCTACGGCAACTGGATGATGATCATGTGGCCGAGCGGCGTGGGCCAGCTCTCGCCCGGGTGGATCGAGCTCCGCAGCGTCACCGACAACCGCGTCACCCAGGTCACCCGCGACGCGGGCGCCGTCGACGCGGCCGTGGCCGTGCCGGACGCTTCGGTGCCGGACGCGGCGCCGCCGCCGGACGCGGGCGCGCGGACCGATGCGGGCACGCGGCCCACGATCAAGATCCCGCCGCGCAAGGTCAAGAACTGACGTCGAGCGAGACCGCCACATGCCCACGCCGAAGTCGATCGTGCTGGTGACGGGGGCGAACGGAGAGATCGGTCGTTCGCTCATCCGCCGCCTGCACGACGACGGCCGCTACGGGGTCGTCACGCTCGACCTCACCCCGATCCCCGAAGCCCTCCGGCCCTACTGCCTGGCGTCGTACGCCGGCAACATCATGGACCGGTACCTGCTCGATCAGATCGCGGCGCACCACGAGATCGAGATCGTCTTCCACCTCGCCGCGCTGCTCTCCACACGCGGCGAGCGCGATCCCGAGCTCGCGCACCAGGTGAACGTCGAGGGCACGCTCCACCTCCTCCGCGTCGCGCAGAACCAATCGGGCCGCCTGGGCAGGCCCGTGCGCTTCCTGTTCCCGAGCTCGATCGCCGTCTACGGCCTGCCCTCCCTCGAGGAGAAGCGCGCCGTGGGGGCGATCCGGGAAGAGCAGTGGAACGTGCCCATCACGATGTACGGGTGCAACAAGCTCTACGCCGAGCACCTGGGGCGCTACTTCACCCACCACTTCCGCCAGCTCGGCGCGATGGCCGAGATCGCGCGCCTCGATTTCCGGTCGTTGCGCTTCCCCGGGCTCATCTCGGCGGAGACGGTGCCCACCGGCGGCACCAGCGACTTCGGCCCGGAGATGCTCCACGCCGCGGCGCAGGGGCAGCCATACACCTGCTTCGTCGGCCCCGAGGCGCGCATCCCCTTCATGGCGATGCCCGACGCGGTGACCGCCCTCATCCGCCTGCTCGAGGCGGACCGGCAGCGGCTCGGCACGAGCGTCTACAACATCGGCGGGTTCAGCGCGTCGGCGGCGCAGATCGCCGAGCGAGTCCGAAAGAGCTTCCCACGCGCCGAGATCGCGTACAGCCCCGATCCGGTGCGCGCGCGCATCGTCGACTCGTGGCCGGAGGACGTCGACGACGCGCGCGCCCGCGCCGACTGGGGCTGGAGCCGCGCCTACGACTTCGATCGGGCGTTCGACGAGTACCTCGTCCCCGAGATCAAGGCTCGGTACGCGAAGAGCTAGGCGCGGCGGCGGACGTCTCTCCGCTTCGACGCGTGGCGCTCGGCGGGCGCTCGAGGCACTCCCGCTAGGCTTTGAGCACGCCCATCGAGCGGCCGACCTTCACGAAGGCCGCGATGGCGCGGTCGACGTGCTCGGTCTCGTGGGCCGCGGAGAGCTGCACGCGGATGCGCGCCTCGCCCTTCGGGACGACCGGGTACGAGAACCCGATGACGTAGATCCCCTCGGCGAGCATCGCCTTGGCCATCTCCTGCGCCAGCCGCGCGTCGCCGAGCATGATCGGGACGATGGGGTGGATGCCGGGCTTGATGGTGAAGCCGGCCTGGGCCATCCCTTCGCGGAAGCGGCGCGCGTTGCTCATCACCTTCCGCCGCAGCGACGGCTCGCGATCGATGAGGTCGAACACCGCGAGCGACGCGCCCGCGATCGCCGGCGCGACGGTGTTCGAGAACAGGTACGGACGCGAGCGCTGGCGCAAGAGATCGACGATCTCCTGCCGCCCCGCGGTGAAGCCGCCGCTCGCGCCGCCGAGCGCCTTGCCCAGCGTCGAGGTGATGACGTCGACGCGGTGGAGCACGCCGCTCTCCTCGGCGGTCCCGCGGCCGGTCTCGCCGATGAAGCCGGTCGCGTGCGAGTCGTCGACCATCACCATGGCCCGGTACTTGTCGGCCAGGTCGACGATCGTGTCGAGCTGCGCCAGGTACCCATCCATCGAGAAGACGCCGTCGGTCGCGATCATCCGCAGGCGCTTGTTCTGCGTCTTGCGGAGCGCCTCCTCGAGCGCGGCCATGTCCCCGTTGGCGTACCGGTGGCGCTCCGCCTTGCAGAGGCGGATGCCGTCGATGATCGACGCGTGGTTGAGCGCGTCCGAGATGATGGCGTCCTCCTCGCCGAGCAGCGTCTCGAAGAGGCCGCCGTTCGCGTCGAAGCAGGACGAGTAGAGGATGGCGTCGTCGAAGCCGAAGAACCGTGCGATGGTTCGCTCGAGCTCCTTGTGGATGTCCTGCGTCCCGCAGATGAAGCGCACGCTCGAGAGGCCGAAGCCGTGCGAATCGATCGCGCGCTTGGCCGCCTCGATCACGACCGGGTGCGAGGAGAGGCCGAGGTAGTTGTTCGCGCAGAAGTTCAGCACCTCGCCCGCGCCGTCCGCGGTGCGGATGGCTGCGCCCTGCGGGGTGCTGATGACGCGCTCCTCTTTGTAGAGGCCTGCCGAACGGATCTCGGCGAGGGTCTGCGAGTACACGCTTCGGGCCAGGTCGAACATGGTGCGCCATTTATAAATCGGCCCGGGCGACGCGTCACCGCACGACCGACACGCGCGCGGCGGGGGGACGCGGCCGCTTGATCGGCTCGAGGAACGGTCGCAATCACGACCACTTAGCCGCCGTGTCGGCGGCGCCGCCTGGGCTCGGCCGTGCGCCCCAGACGAACCGGC
>CAYJPW010000135.1:0-29152 GCA_964372055.1 uncultured Polyangiaceae bacterium | reverse complement strand
CCATGGCGCCGGGCGCGCCGCCGCCCATGGTGCCGGGCGCGCCGCCGCCGATGGTGCCCGGCGCCGGGATGATGTCCGGCGGCGCGCCGGCGCCTCCGCCTCCGGTGATGGGCGGCGGGATCGCGCCGCCGCCCATGTTCACGCCCGGCGGAGCGCCGGGGATGGCGCCTGCCGTCGTCGCGCCGCCGGGTGTCGTCGCGCCGCCGCCGATGATGCCCGGGCGCCCCGGCGCGGTCGCTCCTCCGCCACCGGTCCCCGCAGGGCTGGCGCCTCCGCCGATGGTCGCGGCGCCGCCGCCGCTGCTCTCTCCAGGCGTGCTCTCCGGGCCCGCGGGCGCGCCGGCGCCGTCGACCTCGCAGCGCGTGCTCGTCGGGTTCCTGGTCACGTTCCACAACGAGCCCAACGGCAACTTCTGGCCGGTCTACAGCGGTCGCATGCAGATCGGCCGCGCCGGCGCCGACACGGGCGTCGACGTGGGCCTCCCCGACGCGAGCACCTCGTCACGGCACGCGACCATCCACGCCGATCCCGCGACCGGTCAAGCGTTCGTCGAGGACGACGGCTCGCGCAACGGCACCTTCCTGAACGAGCAGCGCCTGCCCCCGGGAGAGCACCGCCAGATGCGCGACAACGATCGCCTGCGCCTGGGGAGCACGACGTTCGTGGTCAAGCTCCTGGTGTCGTAGCGATCCGCATCGACCCGCGCGAAACCGTCCGCCGCCAGTCGCCGGCTGCCTGTGGCCTGCTTGTCATGATCCCCGTCGACCGGTCGTCCGGCTGACCGGTTGCGGATCGCAGCAGCCCGTTCGCCTCCGAGCCCGCGAGCACGTGCACCGCTGGCGACCGCAGCGCCCGACGCCGGCGCACCAGCCGCGCTTTTCGGCCTGCGAGCCCCGAAGCTGCGCCCGACGTCGGAGGGAGAATCAGTTCCCGCCAGCCCCGCCGCCGCCACCCGCGCCGCCCGCGCCACCCGCTCCGCCGGTCCCGCCGGCGCCGCCGCCGCCGCCCGACGACGAGCTCGTGGCCGGCGGATCGGTGCATTGCTTGAGCCCGTTGACGAGGATGCACTCGCCCGAGAGGCAGTCCACGGCCTCGCGGCACTTCTGGCCGCCGAGGCACTTCGCCGGGCAGCTCCCGCCGCAGTCGATGTCGGTCTCGTCGCCGTCCTTCGCGCTGTCGGCGCACGGCTCGGGCGGGCCGGGGAAGGTGCAGTCGAAGTACTCGACGACCTCGGGCTGCTGGCCGTTGGCACCTCCGTCGCCGGGGTCGACGACGCCGCCGGTCGGCGGGTAGTACACGCGGACGCGGACGAAGCCGTTGTTGGTGATGGTGCCGGCGCTCGACTCGACCTCGACCTGGGGCAGGTACTTCTCGTAGCTCCTGCACTCGGTGACCGAGATGCGGTCGAAGTGGTGCGTCTCGCTCGGCGGGCAGGCCGTGTCGAACGTCTGCCGCGCGGGATCCGACGAGGTCACCGCGAACGTGCCGCCGGCCACGGTGTCGCCGCCGCCGGTCGCGCTGCCGCCGCCGCCGCCGGTCCCGCTGCCGCCGCCGGCGTCGGGCGGGTAGGGGTTCACGGTGATGCTGAAGAGGTAGGGCGGCTGCGTGATGGCGCCGGCTCCGCAGTCGACGCCCTGATCGTCGACCATCTTGAAGCCGAACTGCTGCAGCGGGAACGTCGCGGGATCGAGCGGCGGATCGAAGAGGACCACGCCGCCCTCGGTGAGGAAGCACTGGTCGAGCTTGTCGCGCCCGAGGAACGCCCCCTTCGGCGCGTTGCCGCGGCCGGCGCGGCCGCAGCGCGCGCCGACGTCGTCGTGGAACTTCACCAGGCAGTTGGCCGGATCCTGGAGCCAGCCGCAGAGGTTCTCGATGTCCGGCTCCCCCGAGCCGCAGCCGTAGAACAGGAGCAAGGGAAGCGGAAGAAGAGCGACCGTCGCGAGAGCGAGTCGACCACGCATACGCTCAGTCTATGCCGAGGAGCGCGCGGGGGGCCACTTTGACGAGGCGGCGCGGCCTCGATCCGCAGGGCGTGCGCGACCGCACCCTCGTGGAGCACCCGCCCTCGCGCCGGCGGGGGCGACAGGTCCGTCAGAGCTCCATGTAGGGGCCGGACGCGACGTAGGCGTCGTCGACGCCGGCGTACGTGAACATGCCCCAGCAGACGAGCTTGTGCTTGATCGCGAAGCTCACAGCCTCGCCGAGGCTCGCCTTGGGCGCGAGGATCGCGAGGTTCGAGCGCCTGACCCCCCACCACCCCGGGCCGTGCTCGAGCAGCGAGGCGTGCAGATCGGCCGCCGCGGCGGCGGTGTTTTCGAGGACCGCCAAGCGCAGCCGGAGGAAGCTCTTCGACCCCGGCGCGTTCGGGAAATCGTACCAGTAGAGGTCCTTGCGCGCCTTCTTGGGGACCACCTTCTCGCCCTGCTGCTCGAGGAAGCGAGTGAAGTCCTCCTGGTTGAGCGGCTGCGTGATGGTGTGGGTGTCCACGTTCTTGCAGAGATCGGGCTTGAACTTGAACCCGTTGAAGTCGACCGACCCTCCAGGGTCGTTCTCGGGCGTCTGCAGGAAGGAGGAGACCTCGACGTTGTCGTCGGGGTAGTCGATGCCGGCGTCGATGCCGGCGCACCCGGTCGCGCCCGCGGCCGTGGCGGCGAGGAGAAGCGTGGTGAGGGGGCGAACGCTCATGGCGGTGCCAGGATCATCCGACGGCGCGGGGGCCGAAGGCAAACTCCTGTGCGATCATTTTGGCGAAAAATGGGACGCTGGCCTAGAGTTTCTGCCGATGAGGCCCTCCGCCCACACCCGCTCGTGCTCTGCCCCCCTGATCCGACGCCTCGTGATCGGAGGCGTGGCCCTCGCGGGCCTCTCGGGGATCGGTTGCGGTGGGTCCCCTTCGGCCCCGCGCCGCGACGAGGTGTTCTACCTCCACGGCGGCGGCGTCATCGACAAGAACTACAGCTGGGAGGTCTACTTCCCCAAGCTGAACGTCGACGCCACCCCGCGCACGCCGAGGATCGTCGGCGTCGGGATCTTCAACGGCGACGTGCGCATCGGCCGGCCCGTCGACTGGCAGATCCGCTCGGCGGACTACACGCCGCAGCAGCGGTTCATCTCGTACCAGTCTCCGCGCCAGTTCATCTTCTCGATCTACGAGCGCGTCGATCCCATCGACGACACCTGGCCCGAGGTGCTCAAGCGCTACGAGGCCGACGTCGAGGAGCAGGGCTCGGACATCCTCGCCTCGCGCCTGCCGGTCTCGACGGCGAACGCGCAGGGGCGCACCTACGTCGTCAAGACACGCGTGCCCTCGAAGCCGGACTACCAGAGCTTCGCGCACGAGGTGCTCATCAGGAGCGAGCACCGGATCATGCTGGTGCAGATCGTCCACGGCGAGAACATCGAGGCCAGCGCCGACGAGATGGTCGCCGCGCTCAAGAGCATGGTCGTTTACTGACGGTAGCGCTCCGGTTGGCGCGGTAGGCGAGGAGAGCGTCCTACATCGGCGGCGGCTCGCCGCGGTCGTCGTCGTCGTCCACGTCGGCGCCGTAGGGAGGCTTCTCCTCGAGCGGCACGGTGATGACGAACTCCTCGCCGCCGGAGCCGCCGAGCCACGCGGTGCGTTTGAGCGTGGCGGCGCGGGGCGAGCCGAGCTGGAAGCGCGGCGCGGCGTCCGTCTTCACGTGGAGCTCGAGCATCACGTCGTACATCCCGCGGGTGAAGGTGTCGACGACGCCGCGGAGGAGCGGGCGGCGATGGCCGCCGGGCAGGAACGAGAGGTACTCGTCGTAGCCGAGCGGCCCGAGGATGATCGTGAACCGGCCCGAGCCGTCGTACACGTAGCGGCCCAGCGTCATGCTCTCGCCGAGCTGGTGGTTCATCACCCCGAGCTTGTTCCGGTGAGGCTTCTCGATCAGCGTCCAGTGGCCGACGAACTGGTCGATCTTGACGCCCATCGAGCCGAACATGTCGTTGAGCACGACGTCGAGGCCGCGCGCCGATCGCGACTTCGAGGCGAGGATCGGCGCGTACCGCAGGTACAAGAACCGCTCGAGCGCGGTGGTGTGGTCGCGGAAGCCGTCGATGCCGACCGAGCAGAACATGCGCCGCGTGAAGGGATCGCTCCCCTTCGAGCGGTACATCACCGAGAAGCGGTACTTCGACCAGGCGCGGTAGATGAGCGAGAGCAGCCGGTGGTGGAAGACGTCGAGGAACTCGCGGACCGGCTGTGGGCCGCCCTGGTATTCGGAGAGCGCGAGCTGCTCGACGAAGTACGTCGGCATCGGCGACACCGACCCGTAGAGCGCCATGAACGCGGTCGACACGCGCGCGCGCTCGACGTGGTCCGGGTAGGTGACGGCCGCGACCTCGCTCACGTCGCTCGACGCGAACACCAGCGACGTGTCGCCGCGGAGGCGGATCTTCTCCTGCGACGCCGGGCCGAGCTGCCCCACGGGCGGCGAGCCGGCCGCGAGCCGCTCCAGGAGGTAGACGAGCCGAAAGAACGAGAAGCGCCGCGCGTCCCGCTCGTACGGGGCGAGCGCGGGCTTCAGATCAGCTGAAGATTGCCGCTCTTCGGCTCCCATTTGTACACCACGCGCGAGCTCGTCCCGGTGACGGTGAGCTGCGTGAAGGAGTTCAGCGACACGTACGACGAGAGCATCTCGTTCAGGATCGAGGCGAAGAGGTACATCTCGCCCTCGCCGGCGAAGCCCGCCTCCTCGAGCTCGATGTCGGCCGCCACCCCGCGCACCGGCGCGCCGCGGTAGAGGCGATCGGTCGGCCGCACCTTGATCGACTTGATCGCGGCGAGGCGCAGCTGGTTGGCGCGCGCCGCCTGCCGGTCGTGGAGCGCCTGGAAGTTGTAGATGTCGGCCGTCGAGCGGAGGACCTCGAGATCGGTGATCGAGCGGTAGCTCATGGCCATGTGCGCGAGCACGCGCCACTGCAGCTCCCGGCCGATCGGGGGCGCGAGCGGCGGCGTCACCCCGGTGAGGTTGGTGAAGCTCGCAACCGCGGGGGACGTCGCCGTCGAGACGCGCAGGTCGCCGACCTTGAGCTGCGCCGGCAGGCGGCGGTTGGTGCACGTCGCCTCGACGCTGACGACGTCGAACTCGGGGATCGTCGCCACGTCCTGGGGCGAGCCGAAGGAGAGGTAGATGTCGACCCCGTCGCCGATCGCGGCCGGACGGAGGTGCGTCTGGTAGAAGACCGCGCGGCTCGTGGCCTCGGCGTCGAGCTCGTGCTGGAAGGCGAAGAACGAGGGGATCCTGACGCGCTGGCTGGTGCGGCGCGCGATCCCGATGACGCTCTCGATGCCGTAGATCTCGTACGCGTTCGGCGAGGCGCCGGCGGGCCGCGCCAGGTACTCGTGCTTGGTCGGGTCGGGCTTGATCGGATCGGTGGTGTGGTCGAAGAGGTTGACCACCGGCGAGCAGAAGAGGCGGAAGTTCTCGCGGCTCACCCGCGTCCCCGTCGGCAGGCCGTCCTTGTAGTGGATGAGGATGGCGAAGCGATCGGTGAGCTTGTCGACGGGCAGGATCTCGAGCCCGGTCACGTCGAAGAACGCGAACTTCTGCGGGAGCGTGTAGTACTCCTGCAGGAGGCGGAAGCCGGGGTAGACCGTCCGGGGGAAGGGGATGAGGCTCTCCTCCTCGGCCATCCCGGCGAGCTTGATCGCGCTGGGGCGCAGCGTCGCCACGACGGTGTCGCGCCCGGCCGAGTCGACCGACGCGAGCGAGACGCCCTCGACGTGCGCGCCCATCCAGAGGCGGAGGTCGTCCTGCAGCCGGCGCTCGCCGTGGAGGTAGAAGCGGATCGAGCTCAGCGCCAGCGCCGCGAGCGCGGCGCCGCCGGTGACCTTCATCTCGATGCGCATCGTCTGGGCGAGCTGCGCGCCCGTCTCGACGCGCACGTCCTCGACCGCGAGCGGCAGGAGCTCGACGTCCTGCGTCGTGCGGAAGCGGCACGAGGTGCCGTCGACCGGCACCGATCCGACCTCGGCGTTCCGGGCGACGAGCAGCTTCTCGCGCACCACGTTGGGCAGCGGCGTGAACTCGACGATGCTCGTGGCGGGGATCTGGCGGAGGTAGTGCGGGAACAGGAGCGCGGCGACCGAGTGGATGACCTCGGGCAGCTCGTCGTCGAGCTTCTGTCGGATCTTGCCGGTGAGGAAGGCGACGCCCTCGAGCAGCCGCTCGACGTCCGGATCGCCGCCGCGCTCCGCGAGGAGCGGCGCGATGGCGGGGTAGGCGGCGGCGAACTCCTTGCCGAGCTCCCGCAGGTAGGTCAGCTCGTCTTGGTAGTACTTGTTGAACATGCGCGCGTGCCGGGCCTCACGTGAGCTTGACGTTGCCCGTGCTGTCCATCGAGGTGCCGAACCGAACCGCGTGCTTGCGCCCGTCGGGCAGCTGCAGCTGCGCGGTGATCTCGAACTCGAGGATCATCGAGTGCGTCGCCTCGTTCTTGATGTGCCGGACCTGCACGTTCTTGAGGCGCGGCTCGTAGGTGAGGATGCTGGTCTTGATGGCGCGCTGCATGATGCCGATCGCGTCGGGGAAGTCGTGGATGACCTCCGAGATCTCGGCGATGCCGTAATCGGGGCAGGTGAGCGAGCTGCCCTGGCGCGTGTTCAGCATCTGGCCGAGGTGCGTCATGATCGCGGCCTCGACGTCGTGGTCGCGGTACGTCTGCCGCTCGTTCGAGGTCGGGTCGGCCGCGCGCGCGATCCGGGTGAGCAGGGAGGCGGCCATGAGCCACCGAAGGGTAGCGAGAGCAAACCGGCGCCGTCCAGCGCAACCTCACGGCCACAAACGGCAACCGCCGAGCGGCGAGGCCGCCCGGCGGTCGTGTCTCCGAGGCAGAGGCCTCGTCAGACGTTCGGCGCTTCCCAGCTGTCCTCGGCGGTGATGCCGCCGTCGTTCCACGTCCAGATGATCTTCTCGTACGTGAACGCGACCTCTTCGTACTCGGCGAACTTCATGAGGTCGGGGTGCTTGTTGTTCGCCATCTTGAAGTGGATGTTCGCGATGTTGGCGTTCTCCAGCTTCACGGTGTAGTGCTGAACCTCGGCGCCCGTCCCCGTCTTGGCGCTGATCTGCGGCGTCCAGAACTGAAGCTCCCACTCGGGGATGTTCTCGTTGTTGCAGAGAACGTTGTAGAGGAGCGGCGAGGACTTATCGAGCTCCTTCGTGATGGTGAAGGGCTTGTGCATGCGCTTGCCGGTGGGCAGGCCGCTCGCGGGATCGCGCGGGCTGATGATCTCGTGGGTGACCGCGATGACCATGATCTTGCCCTCGCGACCCTTCTGGGTCACCGAGCCCTTGATCTCGCCCTGCTTCTGCCCCTTGAGCTTCAGATACGCATTGAGAGCCATGATGGATGTACCTCGTCCCTCGTCGGCAGTCTGTCTGGGCTCAGTCTACGCCCCTTTGCGCGCTGGCAGACGGTCTACCCCTCGGGATTAGGATGCCTGTCTGCGCGGCGTTGCGACCGCCGCCACCCGGAACCAGGCCTTCCGGGAACTTCAAGTCCGAAGACGTTAACCAGCCCTCATCGGACGTCAATGGGCGGGGGCCAAGTTTGTAGCAGTGTATGAAACAGCACGTTCGTCCGTCCCCAAGCGCTTGAATTCATTGGCTGTGCGGGCCTGGTGCCCCCCAGCGTACGGGTCCGTCCCGTGGTGGGCGGCAATGGACCCCGACCGGAGCGAACCGGAGGGCGGGCGCCCGGCGACCCGCAAAGAAAAACCGCCGAGCGGCGAGCCGCCCGGCGGTTGTCTCGTTCGTGGCTGGAGCTGGTCAGACGACGGGGGCTTCCCAGCTGTCGTTGGCGGTGATGCCGCCGTCCGTCCACGTCCAGGTGATCTCCTCGTACGTGAAGGCGATCTCCTCGTACTCGGCGAACTTCATCAGGTCGGGGTGCTTGTTGTTCGCGAGCTTGAAGTGGATCGAGGCGATGTTCGCGTTCTTCAGCGTCACGGTGTAGTGCTGGACCTCGGCGCCGGCGCCGGTCGCGGCCTTGATCTGCGGCGTCCAGAACTGCAGCTCCCACTCGGGGATGTTCTCGTTGTTGCAGAGGACGTTGTAGAGAAGCGGCGAGGACTTATCGAGCTCCTTCGTGATGACGAAGGGCTTGTGCATGCGCTTGCCGGTGGGGAGGCCGCTGGCGGGGTCGCGCGGGCTCACGATCTCGTGGCTCACGCCGATGACCATGATCTTGCCCTCGCGACCCTTCTGGGTCACCGAGCCCTTGATCTCGCCCTGCTTCTGCCCCTTGAGCTTCAGATACGCATTGAGAGCCATGATGATGTACCTCGTCCCTCGTCGGCCTTCCGTCTGGGCTCAGTCAACGCCCCTTTGCGCGCTGGCAGACGATCTACCTCTCGGGATCAGGATGCCTGTCTGCGCGGCGAGTGCGACCGCCGCCACCCGGAACCAGGCCTTCCGGCAAGTTCGAGCCCCCCACGGTAACCGCGAACTCGAGGACGTCAATGGACGTCGGCCAACATCGGCATCCGCCGGCTCGCGCCGCGTGTCGGGCCTCCGCGTGCGCCGGTCTCCAGTGGCGTACAAGATCGCACAGTTGGCGTCGCCGCGCCGAGCGCCGGGAATTTCGCGCCGCCGCGCATGCGTGATACGAAGGATGCGTGATGCTCCGCTCGCGTCCGGGGGGTAGAGGCCCCCGTCGGTCCCCCCGCCCTGGGCGCGGCGCGCCCGTGGCGGTCTGCGTCCTGCTCGCGGCCGCCGGCGTCGCGCCGGCGCTCTCCGGCTGCAGCGCCGCGGCGGAGAACACCAAGGCCGAGGGCAACAGCCGCAAGCAGACGCCCATCCCCGTGTGCACGACGCAGCTCGCCCCGGTGCGGTCGGCGAGCAAGGGCAAGGCGATGGTGCGCTCGCTCGATCCCGAGCAGTGGATGAGCGTGCTCATCCCGAGCTTCGACCCGGACAAGGGCCTGAACCCCACCGACGTCGACTGCACCGGGCACTACGCGTTCGCGAACGAGATGCTGCGCGGCGGCGTCTCGAGCAAGGGCTGGCCCCGGCTCGTCGATCCCGAGGAGCTCGAGATCCGCTCGGGGCCGGACGGCCTCCGGGTCATCTGGCTGCGCGCGCTCAAGTTCGAGAACGGCGACGAGGGAGGGCCGGTGGCGCTGGTGCGGGCCGTCGACGATCGCGCCGAGGTCTACGGCATCGGCAGCTACCGCGGCGCCGGCAAGTCGCAGCTCAGCCCGGTGCGCCTCGGCAACGACAACCTCGTGGTGGGGGAGTCGAAGAAGTGCCCGAGCCCCGACGATTGCCAGCACACCGCGCACTTCTACCTCCCGCGCCGCGGCCGGCTCATCGAGGCGGCGGCGGTGGACCTCGAGCGCACCGCCGTGGTGCCGAGCGTGACCGAGCGCGGCCTCTACGCGCAGTACAAGCTCCGTACCGACGTCACCTACAAGCCCGACGGCATCCACCTGCTCGAGCAGGTGCGCGTGCGGATCATCCACTACGACGCCGGCAACCGCGACAGCGATCGCGAGCTGCGCAAGGTGGAGTTCTCGCGCCTCCTGCGCGTCGAGCGCGACACGCTGTTCTCCTCGAACGATCCGCTCTGGGAGCGCGTCGTCGGCCAGGATTGAGGCCGTCGCAGAGGCGAAGCTCTTTCTGCGCCCCCGGCTGAAGCCGGGGGCAGTGCACGGGGATCTCGTCGCTGGGCGCGCCGGACGCCTCGACCGCAGGGAAGCGAACGTGTGCGAAAGCCCGGCTCTGCCGGGCTCGCCTCGTGGGCTTATGGCAGGGCCCCTTCGCCCCGCGCGGCGCCGAGGCGCTGCCCGATGTCCACGCGCTGAAGCCCGGCTCCGCCGTCTCGCCTCGTGGCTCTTGGCAGGGCCCCTTCGCCCCGCGTGGCGCCGAGGCGCTGCCCGATGTCCACGCGCTCAGCCCGGCGGAGCCGGGCTTTCGCACGCGTTCGCTTCCCTGCGGTCGAGGCGTCCGGCGCGCCCAGCGACGAGATCCCCGTGCACTGCCCCGGGCTTCAGCCCGGGGAGGATCTGCAGCGGCCTCTCAGCCCAAGGACTACCAGCAGAAGACCTTGTCGCCGTAGCCGCAGTTCGGCGGCTGGAACATCGCGTAGGTGACGCCGACGAGCAGGCCGCTGAACAAGCCCGGCAGCAGGCCGGCGAAGTTCTGCCCCACGTCCTCGTAGGCGAAGGTGCCGGTCGGCTCGACGCTGCGGCCGACCGAGGTGATCACCGACGCCGTGAGCGGGAGGGCGACGTTGCCGATGAAGCCCGGGACGCTGAAGCGCCCGTCCGAGTACTTGAGCGTGTCGACGAGGAAGATCCCGAGGCCGGCGCCGGTGGCGCTCCACGACGCGAATGACTGCGTCGAGGGGCCGCCGAAGCTCTCGCAGCCCGAGTCGGGGTAGGCGACGTTGGTCTCGTCGAGCGTGCAGCCGGGGCGCGTCGACTCGATCCCGTTGCGGACCGGGCCGTTCACGAAGAGCGTCGCGACGGTGAGCGTCATCGCGGGCGCGAGCACCGAGAGGTGCCAGCGACCCTTCCAGCCGACCGTGGCCTCGGGGCTCGAGTAATAGACGCGCGGCATCAGGAAGACGGTCCCGGCGCCGATCGCCATGGTGATGTTGGAGACGGTGCCCCAGTTCTCGTCGCGCGGCGCGTTCGGAGGGATCACCTGGGTCTGGGCCGCGGCCTCCGCCGGCGCGAGGAGCGCGATCGCCACGGTCCCGAGAAACCCTGCCACCAACCCCGTCCCTCTGATCCTCATCCCGGCGGCCCTCGTTCCTGAGCGTCTGCTACTTGCGCGAGAGCCTACGCGGGTCCACCGAACAGGCCAAAAAAAACTGTGAGCGCGCCCTCTGTCGGGGGACACGCTCGCGCCACGTCGGCAGAACGGGTCAGGGCCGATCGGCGCCCGAGGGCGGCTCGCGACGAGCTCGCGACGAGCTCGCGACCGCGAGATCGAGCACGGCGGAGTCGGCCCGGCGCGCGGCGGCGCCGCTCAGCGCTGCGGCGGCTTGAGCTGACCGGCCTGCATGGTGAAGCGCAGGTTCTTGCCGGTGCCGTCGGCCTTGAGGTCCTCGCCGGCGCTCGCCGCGTAAGCGCGGCTGAACTGCGGGCCGAAGATGATGAGGAACGTCTCCTTGTCCTCGCCCGAGTAGTCGCCGTGGCGCACCTCGTACATCTTCCAGAGCGCCTCGTACTTGTTCGAGAAGAGGCCGCCCTTCTTGCCGCGCTTGTCGAGCTCGTCCTCGATCGCCTTGGGGGAGAGCTGCTTGAGCAGCGTCTTGACGCCCTCCATGACGCCGTTGAGCAGCGCGACCTGGTGGCTCATCACGTCGACGAAGATGTCGTGGAGCTGGCGGGCGGTGTCGGGGCCGCCGCGCGCGTCGAGCAGGACGATGCCGAGCTGCTTGGCGTCCTTGGCCACCGCCACCTGATCCGACTGCGCCGAGCGATCGCGCGCGAGCACCTCGGCCTCGAACTCCTGGTAGCCGTCGCGGAGGCTGATGAAGCACTTCAGGAAGACTTCCATCGAGTCGCGGAGGCGCCGCGCGAAGCTGAGCACGCTGCCGACGTCGTCGAGCGGCTTGAGGCCGGGCGCGAGCGTCTGGGCGAGCTCGGTGAGGGCGGCGAGCGCGGCCTGGGGCGGGGCGAGCTCGCCGAGCGTGCGCGAGTCGACGCCGTAGTACTGGGCGATCTTCTGGAAGTCGGGCTCTTGATTGACCTGCGGGTTCTCGAGGCCGAGCCGCTTCAGGTAGTTGGTGCGGACGTCGGGCGGCAGCCGCGTGAGGTGATCATAGATGACGCGGTAGACCGCGCCCCACGCGGTCCGGTACGCCTCGACGTACGGCAGCACCTGGCGGATGTACGGGTCCTCGGCGCCCGGGGGGATGGGCTTGCTGCGGACCGAGAGCGCCGCCGGCGCCTCGCCCGACTGGCCGAAATCGAGGACGGTGCCCTCCTTGGGCTCCTCCTTCTTCTTGGGGGCCGCCTGGACGAGGCCGAGCCGGATGACGATGGGGCCGATCGCGAACTCGGGCGCGCCGGTGACGTCGATGGGCGTGTCGCGCTGGAGGCGGTGCCCGGCGTACACCGTGCCGTTCGTCGACCCGAGGTCCTTCACCAGGAGCTGCGTGTCGCGGATGTCGATGGCCGCGTGGAACTGCGAGACGTAAGGCCGATCGATGTGCAGATCGTTGAGCTGGTTGCGGCCGATGCGGACCGGGAAGCGCTCGAAGGTCGCGTCGAAGCTTTGATTGGCCTGGGTATCGAACACCCTGGCCACGAGCGCCACCGACATGGCGCCGAGACTAGCAGACACTCTTTCGCGGACGGGAGGACTGCGTGGGAGCGGGGCTCACGGCAGGCTCCGGCGGCGCAGAGCGGCGCTCGCACCGAAGAAGGAGGGTCGCCGCTTTCTTGGCCGTCTTGCCTACATGGTGTGACCCTTGAACACACCATGAGTCTGGTCCAGCGGATCCCGCCCTTGGTTTCGGCCCTCGCGTTCGGCTACGGCGTCGGCATGGCCGCCCCCCAGTCGACCATCGCCTCGATGCAGGCGGCGGTCGACGGGCACCACCAGACGGTCGCGCCTTCCGCGCCGGCCGCGCCCGGGGCGCCGGCGCTCACGGCTCCCGTCGCGCTCCGGTCCGCGGTCCAGCGCGCCGCCCCGCCCGCCGCCGGCGGCGACGAGTCGCGCGAGCTCTCGCGGCTGCGCGACGCCGAGGCGCGCGAGGGCGGGCGCGCGGCGGCCTGCGATCTCGATCGGCCCAACTACTCGCGGAGGCCGCGCTACGAGTCGCGCGTCGATCGCGACGTCGACGACGTCGACGATCTCGACACCGCCGGCGCCGAGGCGCTCTCGCGGCTCCAGCTCCCCGACCTCAACGTCCCGGTGACGCGCCGCACGCTCAAGTACGTGCGCTTCTTCACCCGCACCGATCGCGGCCGCGGCATGTTCGAGACCTGGCTGAAGCGGAGCGGCCGCTACCAGGACATGATCCAGGCCGAGCTCCGCGATCGCCGCCTCCCCGAGGATCTCATCTGGGTGGCGATGATCGAGAGCGGCTTCGACGCGCGCGCCAAGTCGCCCGCCGGGGCCGTCGGGCTCTGGCAGTTCATGCCGGCGACGGGCGCGGTGTACGGGCTGCAGCAGAGCCGCCACCTCGATCAGCGCAAGAACCCGCGCCTGGCGACGATGGCGGCCGCGCACCACCTCCGCGACCTCTACATGCGCTTCGGCGCCTGGGAGCTGGCGCTCGCCGCGTACAACATGGGCTACGAGCAGCTGCTCGACGCCATCGACTCGTACGGCACGAGCGACTTCAACGAGCTCGCCCGCCAGCAGGCGATCCCCAGCGAGACGGCGGCCTACGTCCCGAAGATCGCGGCCGCGGCGATCGTCGCCAACAACCTCGAGCGCTTCGGCTTCGACCGCGTGGACGTCGTCCGCCCGGTCGACGCCGCCGAGATCGCGGTCCCGCCGGGCACGCCGCTGCGCACGCTGGCCAAGGCGGCCGGCGTCTCGACCGCGACCGTCCGCACCTTGAACCCCGACGTCCTCGGCGAGCGGGTCCCGCCGGGGCGAGGGGACTTCCTTCTCTTGATCCCCGCCGACACGCTCGCGAAGGCTCAGGCCTCGCTTCCGCACCTGCTCGACACCGAGGTCGTCGCGACCGACGACGCCTCGGTGCTCGATCCGGTGGATCTCATCGGCGGCCGCGAGCCGATCAAGCGGCAGCGCGCGCGCAGCGAGGACGACAGCCTGCTCTCGCTCTTGCCGCCGCCCAAGCGCCGCCGCTCGCTCCGCGATCCGCTCGCCGACCAGGGCGACGACCGCGCCGACGACGACCGCGCCGACGACGACGAGGAGATCGAGGCGCCGCGCCGGATCCTCCCGCGCCGCCGCAAGGGTCGCGAGGCGATGCTCTACAAGGTGGGCCCGGGCGACACGCTCCTCGGCGTGGCGCGCCAGTTCGCGATCGACGTCGACGACATCGCCCGCGACAACCACCTCGACGGCGACGCCAAGCTCCGCGTGGGCGCGCTCCTGAAGCTGCGGGTCAAGCGTGAGATGATCGGCGACGCCGCCGAGCCCGCCGACGCGCCTCTCCGCGAGCCCGCGTCGAGGCTCAAGCCCGAGATCGCCGGCGACGCCGAGCCGCTCCTCAAGAAGGAGCACAAGGGCGAGGGCGCCTCGGCCGGCAAGCGGCGCGGCCGCGATCGCGGCTGAAGCGGCGTCGGACAATCGTCCGACCGACGGGATCGCGGCGACGCGCCGGTGGGACGTCCCCCGGCGCGTCGTGCCTCTCTACGCTCAGAGGACCGTGCGCAGGACGTGGACCGCCATCCCGAGCGTCGCGAGGACGCCGACGGCGAACATCAGCGTGCGGAAGGGCTGGCGCCCCCACAGGTAGAAGAGCGAGTGGAGCACCCGCGCGGCGACGAAGGTGCCGAAGTACGCGAGCGCCCCGGTGCGGCTGCCGTTCGTGAGCACGTAGAGCAGGCCGACCGCGAAGAAGGGGACGGCGTTCTCGATGAGGTTCTGGTGGGCGCGCTTCACCCGCTGCACGTCGGGGTGGTCGACCTCCACGTTCTCCGCGTTGGAGAGCTTCGCGTCCTCGGGGTTCACATAGGCCTTGGAGCGGACGCGCACCGTTCCGGTCCAGAGGGCGAGGAGCAGCATGTGGACGGCGACGATCGACGCCGCGATCGCGTAGGGGGGAAAGGCGGGATTGTCGAGGAGCGATTGCATGGGGGATCTCCTGGTCGGGCGCTCGGCTCCCCGCGGATGCGGGGAGGGTCGCCTCCACGACGATCGAGCCGGGCGCAGATCGACACGCTTGGCGGCATCATCGCCGCGCGGCGCAGCGGCGAGCAACACCCCCTGATCGTGCATGCTTTCCGGGCCGGCGGGTGTATCCTCCTCGCGCTCGTGACGATCGCGCGGCGCACTCGGGAGATCGATCCGGTCGGCGGGCTCGTCGATCCCGTCGGGCAGCTCACCCGCCGAACGCCCGGCCGTGGCGGCGAGCGCCCGGTGCTCCGGGAGGCCCGGTGAAGGGGAGGCGCTGGTGGGTGCGGGCCGGGATCTTCGTCGTGGCCGGCGCGGCGCTCACGCTGGGAGCCGTCGCGCTCCTCGGCCCCCGCGCGGCCGATCCGGCCGCCGAGCGTCCCGCCCTCAGCGCCGCCGACCCGAGCCCACCGCCGCCGCGCGAGGCGACGGCCGAGGAGCTCGCGATCGTCGCGCCGCTCCGCAGCGGCGAGCGCCTCGAGGGCTGGGAGGTCACCGGCGTCCAGGCGAACCCTCAGGGCCTCGTCCGCGTGGTGCTCCGGCGCGAGAAGCTGACCGTGAAGCTCGAGGTGGCGCGCGGCGGCGGGCCGATCGCCTCTCCGGCGCCGGCCGGACCGTACGACGTCTTCTACTCGGCGCCGCCGGGCAACGACGACGAGGCGCAGCGCCTCTCGCGCGCGCTCGCCGCCATCGTCGAGAAGAACCGCGCCCCGATGCCCGCCGCGATGCCGACGTTCACCCCCGGGGCGAGGCCGTCGGACCTCCTCTGAGGCGCGCTCAGGGCAAACCGAGATCGCCTCGATCGCGCCGGCCCACGTGGGCGACGAGCTCCTCGACGAGCGCGGCGACGTCGCGCTCGAGCGCCGGATCGACCCGCGCGTAGAAGACATCGAAGCTCTTGGTTCGCGCGAAGCAGCGGCGCTCGGGATCGGTCGCGCCGACGCGGACGCCGGCGCTGTCGGCGCCGCGGGTGAACGTGAGCGCGACCAGGCCTTGCCCTGCGATCTTCGCCGCCGAAGCGAGCTCGAAGCCGCCGAAGCGCGCGCCCAAGGCGAGCTCCAGCTTCCCGAGCCAGGCGGCGATCGCGGCTTGATCGCTCCGCGCGGGGCCGGCGTCGGCGAGCAGCGAGTGGCGGACGTCGCCGCGCGGAAGCAGCCCGGCGGTCGAGGCGAGCTTGCGCCGCGGCTCGAGGAGCGTCTCCTCCCAGCCGTAGCGCGCGACGTAGGTGTCGGAGAGCCCGGCGCAGGGGCCGGCGTCGCGGCAGGCGCCCGCGTAGACGCAGCCGTAGCCGGGCTCGCGCTCCCAGTAGCTGTCGGCGATGAGCGCCGGGGGCTGGCCGTCGTCCTGGCACCAGGCGAGGTCGCCGAGGAGGCAGCGCGGGAACCATTTCACCACGGGGGGGATGCCCCGCGCGACCGAGGCGCGGAGCGCGGCGAGGAGGTGCGGGCGGATGTCGGCGACCCGCGCCGTGTGCTGGCGCGCGCCGTCCTCGTCGGCGCGCGGCCAGTAGTTCCAGATCTCGATCGACCGAGGCCCGAGCGGCGCCACGAGCTCGACGATCTCGGGGAGACGGTCGAAATTGGCGAGGGCGATGGCGGTGTTGGTGATCAAGGTCGCGCCCGCCTCGCGGATCGCCCGCATCCCCTCGACGATGAGGTCGAACGAGCCGGGGCGCTGGGTGATGGCGTCGCAGAGCGCGGCGTCGGGCGCGTGGATGGAGACGAAGTACTCGTCGATGCCGGCGTCGAGGAGCGTGCGCAGGTAGGCCCGGTTCGCGAGCCGCGTCGCGTTCGTCTGGATGCGCACGTGCTCGATCCCGGGGATGCTCCTCGCGACCTCGGCGTAGCGCGGCAGGTCCTTGGCCAGGGTCACCTCGCCGCCGCTGAAGATGATCCGCTTCTTGCCTTGGAGCGGGGCGGGCTCGGCGGCGAGGCGGCGGAGCTCCTCCAGCGACGTGCCCTCGAGCACGTCGAGCACGTCCTCGACCATGCAGAAGGTGCACGCGATGTTGCACCGGAAAGCGAACGTCACCATGAAGCTCGTGTCGGCCCACTTCTCGGCGGGCTCGATCGGCGGCTTCGCGACCGAGCTCCCCGGCGTGGGCGGGCGCGCGCCCGGATCAGAAGCTGCCATAGAGCCCCGTCTTGACGACGCGAAGCGCGCCCTCGTGCCGATCGAAGTCGATGCCGACGTCCCAGAGGAGGTGATCGAGCGCCGGGCCATGGCCCGCGACGAAGCGGCGGAGCGCCTCGGGCCAGCCGCGCGCCCCGAGGAACGCCGCGAGGGCGGGCGTGGGGACGCGCGAGAAGTAGAGCGCGTCGGCGCCGATCTTGTTGGCGACGCAGATGCGGCCGCAGCGCAAGAGCGACGGCGGCATCAGCGAGGCGAGCGGGTCGTGGCCCCAGCGGAAGTGCACCGACGATCGCAGCCGATGGAGGATGTCGTCGATCTCCTCGCGCGGATCGTGGAACGTGTAGACGTTCTCGAAGGCGAAGCGATCGCCGCGCAGCTTGTAGCTGCGCATGTCGATGTAGACGTCGACGGCGGCGGGCTCCTGGCGCCGGAGCTGGGCGGGGCCGATCTCGACCGAGAACATGTGCCAGGGCAGCGGCCACGGCTCGCGCGCGTCCACGGTGACGGCGGGGGCGAGGAGCTCGGCCACGCGGGCGATGCTCAGGTCGGCGTGCCGCCGCTCGAAGTCGTAGAAGTAGAGCTCCCAGCCGAGCACGCCGCCCTCGCGTTGCTTGATCCCCCAGACGGTGCGGAACGGCCCGAGCCCGTCGCGCACGCGGCGCATGACCGCGAGGCCTTCTTCTTCGAGGCCCGCGAGAGCGAAGCTCTCGACGAGCAGGTTCAGCGACCTGAGCTTCCCGGCGTGCGGCGCCAGCGGCGCGTAGGCGCCGAGGACGTAGTCGTGGAAGCGATCGCCCTCGCCCGCGAGCTCCGGCGGGGTGCGCGCGAGCCCTTGCGGGGGAGCCGCCGGCGGCGAGGGCCGCTCGTCCCCTCGGGGCCCGATGGGCAGCGTGCGGGGCGGCGCTCTCATCGCGGGCTCGAAAACGCTACCGCCCGCCCTGGGGACGGTCAACGCGGGCACCGGGGAGGGGGAGGAAGCCGCCCGCCGGCTCGTGCAGCCAGCTCGAGGGCATGAGGCGCGAGCGGCCGCTCATCGCGTGGACGATGAGCGAGCGGCGCGGGCCCGTGGAACGGTTCCAGCCCGAGGCGTGCTGGGTCCGCCCGTGCACGAGGGCGACCGATCCGCGCGGCATCGGCAACAGCTCGGTGGCGCGGCCGCGCCGGTCGGCGTCGCGCCCGGCGCGGGCCGGCGACGCCGCGTCGGTCGACGGCGCGAAGCCCTCCTTCGAGAGGACGAACACCGTCTCGAGCCCGAGGAGGTGGCTGCCCGGGATGACCTCCAGGCAGCCGTTCTCCTCGGTCATCGGATCGAGCGCGACGAACGCGAGCGCCAGCGATTCGGGCTCGGTCGTCAGGTACGAGGCGTCCTGGTGGAAGCCGAACTGCACCGCCTGGTTGCCGGGCTGCTTGTAGACGACCGCCGTCTGCACGACGACCGCGGGCGGCTCGATCAGCGCTCGGAGCGGGCCGGCGATGCGCTCGTCGGTGCAGAACGTTCGAAAGGCCTCGTCGGCGAGGTGAAGCGCGTGGCCGACGCGGATCGCGAAGCGCTCCCAGCGCTCGGGCGGCTCGCCGCGGGGATCGCCCGCGCTCGTGTCCCACATCACCTCGAGGCCGCCGTCGGAGCGGGCGAAGAGCTCCCAGAAATCGAGGCCGCCGCGAGCGCCCGCGGCGTGCTCGCGCGCCGCCCCCTCGATACGCTGGGAGAGGCGCGCGCAGATGGCGTCGCACTCCTCGATCGTGAAGACCGACGGGCGCACGAAGTAGCCGCGCTCGGCCCACGCGGCGAGCTCGGCGGGCGTCAACGAGCTCTCGCTCACCTCGTGCATCCATCGCCCTCGAGGTAGGCGTCGAGGGCGCGGTGCATGTTCTCGATGCAGGCCTCGTCGGCCCCGAGGTAGAGCCCGCGGAAGCCGCGCGAGGCCATCCCGCGCTGCAGGCCGGGGAGGAGATCGACGTCGGCGCCCATGACCGGCCCGAGCGACGCCTCGCCGTGGCGGATCCGGCGGCGCGTCGGCTCGGCGCGCGCGGCGGCTCCGGGCGCGGCGCGCGCGTAGGCCTGCTCGTCGAAGAACATCCGGCCCGGATCGGTGGGGTGGGGCCGGTGCCGGTAGAGCTCGAGGCCGGCGGCGGTGAGGTTGAGCTGCACGTTGGGGAAGACGTAGACCTGCTGCTTGTCGACCATCGCCTCCTCGTCGAGGCCGGGAAGAGCGAGCCCGAGCGCGTCGAGGCGGGCGCGCGTGGCGCGCGCGATCGCAGGACGCACGTCGGCGGCGCCGCCCCGGAACGGCGCCGGCACGCCCACGTGGTCGAGGTACCGGCGGAGCGTCTCCGAGACCTGGCCGTGCGACGGCGTGCCCGGGGCGGCGACGCCGAGCGGGATCAGGTAGCGGCTGTGGCGGCCGAGCAGATCGAGGCGCACGGCGGTGTCGTCGAGCACGGCGAGGAGCTCGGGGTGGAGCGCGCGCACGTGGTAGCCCTCGTTGGAGACGTCGACCGAGAGCTTCCAGTTGCAGTCGATCGCGACCGTCGTCTCCTGCTCGAGCGCGAACGTCTCGCAGCGGTACGGCTCGAGGAAGGGGCGGACCGTGGCCAGGTACTCGTCGAGCGGCTCGCCGGCTTCGCTCATCGAGACCCAGACGAAGCCGAGCGCGACGCCGCAGCGCACCTCGGCGAGGCCGAGCTCGGAGGCGGGTGCGCCGCCCGGGAACGACGCGGCGCGGGGCGCGCGGAGGAGCGCGCCGTCGAGGCCGTACTCCCAGTGGTGGTACGGGCAGCGGAAGCTCTTGGCGCGGCCCTCGTCCTTCTGGCAGAGCTGGTTGCCCCGGTGCTGGCAGACGTTGTGGAAGGCGCGCGCCGATCCGTCGGCCTGCCGCGCGACGAGCAGGCTCTCGGGGCCGACGTCGAGCGTCGCGAAGTCGCCCGGCGCCGGGATCCGCGACGCGTGGCAGGCGAGGAGCCAGACGCGGCTCCACATGCGCTCCTGCTCGAGACGCATGTAGTCGGCCGCGAGGTAGCGCTCCTTAGGCACGCGCACGAGATCGCTCACGCGGCGCCTCGCGCGGCCTCGGTCTCGCCGAGGACGTAGTAGGCATTGAGCTTCGCGAGCGGGCCGACCGACGCCGAGACGCGGCGCACGCCGAGCCGGAACGCCGCGAAGAGCTCGTCGACCGGCCCGCCCGCCGGCAGGAGGCGCGCGACGGGGGCGAGCGCGCGCAGCGCCGGCCAGCCGAGGTCGTTGTCCGGGAGCGAGAAGTCGAGCTCGCGCGCGACGCCGGCGCCCGCGTCGTCGGGGCCGTCGAGGCGGTGGATCGCCAGCACGTCGCGGAGCTCGGCCACGCCCCTCGCCGCGAGGGCGTCGACGAGCTCGGTCCGGCCGAGCCACGCCGGCGGGGACGAGAGCGAGACGCGCGGGTGGAGGTGATAGAGCTTCGCGCCCGCGAGGCCGCGCGGGCCGACGTCGAGGCCGAGCAGATGGAGCGGCGCGCTCGACGTGGCGAGCCGGCGGGCGCCCAGCACCGCGGCGGCGGTCGCCGTCGCGGCGGCAGGCGCGCCGGCGTCGAACTGGAGGTAGAGCTTCACGCGGACGCCGCGCGCGCCGTCGTGCGCGACGCCGAAGAGCGGCTGCTCGACGGCGGGACGCTCGGCCGCGCGAACGAACGCGCCGCCGGCCGCGATTGCCGCGTCGCCGAAGGGCGCGCACAGCGCCTCGATGGTCCGGCCCACGCCGGCCGGATCGGCGCGGAAGCCGGGCAGGCCGTACGAGAAGCGCGCGAGGTGCACGCCCTCGCCGTCGACCGAGAACGAAGGCTCGAGCACCTCCGACCAGCGGTTCCGGTCGGCGGCGAAGCGATCGACGAGCGCGGAGGTGCACGCTTCGAGCGCCGCATCGGCGATGCCGTGGGTCCGCCGGCAGAAGGCGAGGAGCTCGGTCGTGCGGTCGAGCCGGACGCCGAGCAGAGGAGCGTGGCAGCGCGGGTAGCGCGCGTCGGCGCGGCCGGCGCGCTCGCATCGCGCCGCGTCGGCGCAGGTGGCGCAGCGCGGCTTCGGGAACGCGGCCGCCTCCACGCTACCCCGCGATCCGCCGGTTCGCCGCCATCGCGGCATTATAGCGCGCCCCGCTCCGGGGGCGTCGCGGCCGGAGCGCGAAGGGCCGGCGTCGCGAGCAGGGTTACGAGACCTTCTCGATCACCCAGACGCCGTTCACGTCCGGCAGCCCAACCTCGCGCTCGCCGGTCGCGTCGTGGATCGTGAGGTGGGGGAGGATGTTCGCCGGGTAGCCGGGCTGGAGGTACGACGCGAGATCCGGCGGCACCGGGACCTCGCGCGCGCGGAAGGGCGGATCGGCCTCGGCGCAGGCCTCGAGGAGGCGCGCGACGTACTCGCGCCGCGGAAGCACGGCGCGCTGCTCGCGGATCTCGTACGGGAACGACGAGGGACCCCAGGTGAACGTGGTGAGAAACTCGTAGAGATCGGGCTGGCGGATGCGGACGCGCCCGTCGGGGAGCACCTCGAAGGGGATGGGCCGCGCCTCGTAGCTCTTCGCGAACAGATCGAGGCCCTCGCGCCAGGCCGCGTCCTTGAAGGCGACGACGCGCGGCTCGTCCGCCGGCATGACGCCGTCGCGCACCACGATGCGCCCGCCGGGGGCGAGCGCGCGGAACGTGGCGCGCACGAGCGCCGCGACCGACCCGAACCGGAAGCGCTGCGGCGGATCGCCGTCCCTGTCGGCCCAGGGGACGTACGAGAAGATCTCGTGCAAGACCGAGCAGTACACGACCGTGTCGACCGAGCGCGGGCCCACGATCTCGGGCAGCCGGAAGGCGTCGCCGTGGATCACCTCCCAGCGACGCGTCTCGAGCTCCCGCTTGCGCTCGAGCGCGGCGACGGCGGCGATCGAGGCGTCGAGCCCGACGACGCGGCTCTTCGGGAACCGCTCGGCGAGCAGGTCGAGGACCACCCCGCCGCCGGGGCCGACCTCGACGATCGTGCCCGGCACGACGAAGTCGAGCATCCGCGCCTTGTCGCTGCGGCCGGCGTTCATGGTCGCGAGGTAGCTCGCCTCGTTGGCGACGCGGTCGAACTCGTCCTTGCGGAGATCGTAGAGATCGCAGAGCGCCTTCAGCGTCGCGTGGAACGCGGCGGCCTCCTTGCGCTCGTAGATCGGGAGCAGGGTGAAGAGCGCGCGCGCCTCGTCGCTCTCGGCGAGGCGGACGATGAGCGCCTCCTGGCCGCCCTTGACCGCGGGGAACGACACGAGCGCGCCGCCCGCTTTCTCGCCGAGCGCGCCCGCCGAGAGCGCGGCGGGCGGCGCCGCCTCGAGGAGCGCCTCGAGCAGGCGCGTGGGGTAGGTGCGCGGCGCGCCCTTCTCGTCGCGCAGGTGCGGGACGACGCCGAGCAGGTCGAGGTGCCACGGCCGCGAGGTGTCGAGGACGCGCGCCGCCGTCCCGCAGAGGAGCGCGAGCAGGCGCGCCACGCCCTCGTCCGAGAGCGGGCCGAGGGCGGCCTCGGCGTACCAGAGGCTGGCGAACGCGAGCCGCTCCTCGAGCGGGCGCCGCTCGGCGCCGAGCGAGGCGAGCGCCCGCTCGGCCACCGCGACGTCGGCGGAATCGAAGAGCGCCCCGGCGCGGAGGCGCGTCAGGCGCTCGGCCGCCGAAGGCTCTCGCGCCCCGCCGTCTCCGGGGGCGGCGAGCGCGGCGGCTGCGATCGCCGCCTCCTCGGTGCGGAACGCGCCATCGAGCGCCGGCGTCCAGAGGCCGGTCCGGACGGCGCCGGTGTCGCAGGTGTTCACGAGCGCCCAGACGCGCCCAAGCTCGCGGCGGTCGGCGGTCTCGTGCTCGCGGGCCAGTGCGCGCTGCCAGGCGCCGACGGCGTGCGCGCCGATCTCGCCGCGCAGGCGCATGCCGACGAGGCCGGTCGCGGCGACGAGCGCCGTGGCGCGCTCGGCCCAGGCCGGCTCGCCGGCGAAGGGGCGGACCTTGCCGAGCTTGCGTCGCAGGAGGTCGTCGAGGATGAGCGCCGACTCCTCGTTGTGGACGGCGCCGTCGACGCCGAAGCGATCGGCCCACGCGCGCCGCAGCACGGGATCGCCGCCCTTGGCGACGTCGGCGAAGAGCAGCACCGTCGTGAGGAGCGCGCGCCACGAGGGATCGCCCGGGAGCTCGACGGGCAGGCCGAGCGGCGCCGCGTCGCCCGCGCCGCCGCGGCGCCGCAAGGCGATCGCCAGCGCGCGGAACGCGTGATCGAGCAGCGGCGTCGGGCGCTCGCCGGGGCCGACCGCCTCCTGGTCGTGCTCGTACGTCGCGGCCGCCGCCGGGACCGCGAGGCCGGCGAGCTCGGGCACGATCTCGGCGAGGCGCTCGCCCGGCAGCGTGCGCGGCCGATCCGCGAGCACGGCGAGGCCGACCGCGGCCTGGAAGGGATCGGCGAGGAGCCACGCGAGCACCGCGCCCTCGTCGAACCACGGAACCTCGGCGAGCGCGCGCTCGGCGGCGCGCACGGCGGCGGCGCCGTCGACGAGATCGGGGCGCGCGCCCGCGAGCGAAGCGATGCGCCGCCGGGCGCCGGGGGCGTGCGCGAGGAACGAGAGACCGGTCGCGTCCACGTCAGGGCTTCTTCGGCGGGGTGGGGGCGGGCTTCGCCGGCGCGGCGCCGCCGCTCGATGCCGCGTCGCTCGGGCTGAGCTCGATGGGGTACGTCACCGTGACCACCCCGCCGCCGTCCGGCGCAGGGAAGGACAGGCTGCGGACGGCCCCCACGACGCAGGCGACGACAGCCGCGTCGGCGAGCGTCGTCTCCTTCGCGGCGTCGGCGCTCACGACCGCGCCGTCCTTGCCGATCACGAGCTGCACGGCGATGCGGCCCTCGAGCTTGCCGTTCCGCGCCAGCCCCTCTTCGTAGCAGAGCCGATAGCGCCCGAAGCTCTGGCGGACGACGCGCTGAACGACCTCCGGGGGGAGCGAGCCGGTGACCGCCGTCGCGCCCATCACCATCTTCGGCTTCCCGCCGCTCGCGCCCGAGCGGCTCCCGCTGCCGTAGCCCTGGCCGCTGCCGGTGCCGGCGCCGTGGCCGATCGTGCCGAGGTCGCCGAGGCCGATCCCCTCGCCGGTGCCGCCGCCGCCGAGGCCGATCGGGGCGCCGGCGCCTCCTCCGCCGGGCCCGGTGCCCTTGCGCCCCAGGCTGTCGTCCTCCGCGCGCTCGGGCGGGGCCTGGTCGTCGGCGGGACGCGGGGGCGGCGCGGGCTTGTCTGCGGTGATCTCGGTCGCCGTCTTCTCGTCCTCGGGCGGGGGCGGGGGCGGCTCCGCCTCCGCCGAGGGAGCATCGACGACGATCGTGGCGGTGGGCGGAGCGGATCCGCCTGCGACCGGAGATGCCGCGGGGACCGGCCCACAGGCCGTCGCCGAGCCCAAGAGGAGGAGAGGCAGCGATCGCCGCATGGCTCCCGAAGGTGCGCTCCGCGCGCGAGCGCGTCAACGGCGTGGACGCGTTCGTCATCCCTTGAGGACGCCGAGCGGCTTCAGCCGGGCCACCCTGCGGGCGAGGCCGGCGCGCTCGACGACGTCGACCACGCGGTCGACGTCCTTGTAGGCGAGCGGCGCCTCCTCCGCGAGCTCGGCGGCCGAAGGGCACTTGACCACGATCCCGACCGACTCGAGCTCCTTCCGGATCGATCGCTGCCCGACGCGGCGCTTGGCCTCGCCGCGGCTGAGGACGCGCCCGGCGCCGTGGCAGGCGCTCCCCAGCGAGACATCCATCGACGCGTCCGCGCCGACGAGCACGTACGAGGCCGTGCCCATGCTCCCGGGGATGAACACCGGCTGGCCCACGCCGCGGTAGGCCGCCGGCAGCTCGGCGCTCGAGGGCCCGAAGGCGCGCGTCGCGCCCTTGCGATGGACGCAGACCGCGCGGCCGAAGTGCTCCTCGATCTTCGCCGTGTTGTGGGCGACGTCGTAGACGACGCGGAGCTCCGCGGGGCGGGCGCCGAGGACGCGCGCGAAGACCTCGCGCACCCGCTCGGTCAAGAGCTGCCGGTTGCAGAAGCCGAAGTTCGCCGCCGCCGCCATCGCCCCGAGGTACGCCTTGCCCTCGCGCGACGAGAGCGGCGCGCAGGCGAGCTGCCGGTCGGGGAGGTGGATGCCGAGGCGCGGCGCCGCCTCGTCCATGACGCGGACGTGGTCGGCGCACACCTGGTGGCCGAGGCCGCGCGAGCCGGTGTGGATCAGCACCGTGATCTGGCCGGCGAAGAGGCCGAGCGCGGCGGCCGCCGAGGGATCGTCGACCGACTCGACCCGCTGGACCTCGAGGAAGTGGTTGCCCCCCCCGAGCGAGCCGAGCTGATCGCTGCCGCGCTGCCGTGCGCGCTCCGAGACGTGCGAGGGGTCGGCGTGCGGCAGGCAGCCGCCCGATTCGAGGTGCTCGAGATCGGCGGGCACGCCGAGGCCGCGCTCGCGCACGAGGTAGGGGCAGCCCTCGGCGAGCACGCGCTCGAGCGCCTCGCGGCCGAGCGCCAGCTTGCCCCCGCGCCCGTACCCCGTGGGCACGCTCCGGCTCAGCTCGTGCACCAGCGATCCGAGCCGCGGCGCGACGTCGGCGTGGGCGTAGGGCGTCGCGAGCAGGCGCACGCCGCAGTTGATGTCGAAGCCGATCCCGCCCGGCGAGATGGCGCCGTCCGGCAGCACCGTCGCGGCCACGCCGCCGACCGGGAAGCCGTACCCCTCGTGCATGTCGGGCATCCCCAGCGCGGCGAAGGTGATTCCGGGCAGCGTCGTCACGTTGACGAGCTGATCGAGCGCCCGGTCGCGCAGCAGCGCGTCGAGCTCTCCGGGATCGGCGAACACCCGAACCGGGACGCGCATGTCCGGCCGGTAGTCCTTGCCGAGCTCGTAGACGCACTCCGAGATCCGCGTGAACGGCGTCCCGAGGCTCGGTACCGGCTGCGCCATGAGGGTCACCTCGGGCCCGGCGGCTCAGACGTCGAGGACGACGCTCGCCGAGAACCCTCCGCCGCGCCGTTCGATCGCGAGGCCGTGCAGGGTCGCCGCCTTCACCGGCGTGCGCGGCTCGAGCGCCGGCGCGCCGCGGACCCGGGCGCTCAGCGTCCGCTCGCCGAGCTCGTCCACGGCGAGATCCCGGTAGACGAGGCCCCGCGTCTCGGATCGGAAGATGAGCTCGTCGAGCCATGCCACGAGCAGCGCCTCGCGGTCGGCCGCCTCGAGGGCGACGGCCTCCTCGGCGACGCTCTCGGGCCCGGCCTCGCCGACGAGCTCGGCGAGCGCGCGTCCGGCCTCCTCGAAGAGCGCCGCCAGCGTGGGCGCTTCCAGGCCGACGCGCACCTCGCCCGTGTGCTCCTCGAACGTGTGACGCGCGCGCGGGGGCTCTCCCATCCTCGCCGCGCGTGCAGCCCGTGTGCCGCGCGGCTCCCGAAAATCTCCGCCGCACCAGCCGGAAGGCTCGGTAGGATGCGGAGCACCATGCTCGTCGACCCCAAGCACATCATCCGGCGCGTCACCAACTCCGTGAAGAACGCCCTCGAGACGGCGCTCGGCCAGTGCGTCAACGCGCGCCATTACGAGGTCACCGTCGAGCACCTGATGCTGGGGCTGCTCGACGACGCGAATTCGGACATCGCCTTCCTCGCGATGCACTACGACCTCAACGCCGCGTCGCTCCGCGCCACGCTGCAGCGCGGGCTCGAGGACCTCCGCACCGGCAACGCCGGGCGGCCGACGTTCTCGCCCGTGCTCTTCGAGTGGATGCAGGACGCGTGGCTCGTGGGCTCGGCCGAGTACGGCTTCCAGAAGCTCCGCAGCGGCGTCCTCTTCCTCTGCCTCGTGCAGAACCCGATGAAGTACACGATGAGCGGCCTCGGGGCGCAGCTCGAGGGTATCGGGCGCGACGAGCTCAAGACGAACCTCACCAAGATCCTCTCCGGCTCGAAGGAGGACGCCGAGACGGCGGCCGCCTCCGGCGGCGGCGCGGCCGCGGGCAAGGGTCCCGGCGGGAAGGGCAGCCCGAGCCCCGACTCGGCGCTCGCCAAGTACTGCGTCGACTACACCGGCCGCGCCCGCAACGGCGAGATCGATCCCATCTTCGGCCGCGAGCGCGAGATCCGGCAGATCATCGACATCCTCGCGCGCCGCCGCAAGAACAACCCGATCATCGTCGGCGACTCGGGCGTCGGCAAGACGGCCCTCGTCGAGGGCCTGGCGCTCCTGGTCGTGAACAACGAGGTGCCGCCGCTCCTCCAGGGCGTCGAGATCCTCGGGCTCGACCTCGGCCTGCTCCAGGCCGGCGCCAGCGCGAAGGGCCAGTTCGAGGACCGGATGAAGAGCGTCATCGCGGAGGTGAAGGGCTCGCCCAAGCCGATCATCCTCTTCATCGACGAGGCGCACACCATCATCGGCGCCGGCGGCCCGCAGGGCGGCGGCGACGCGGCCAACCTGCTCAAGCCCGCGCTCGCGCGCGGCGAGCTCCGCACCATCGCGGCCACCACCTGGACCGAGTACAAGAAGTACTTCGAGAAGGACGCGGCCCTCGAGCGCCGCTTCCAGCCGGTGAAGGTCGACGAGCCCAGCGAGGCCGTCGCGACCACGATGCTCCGCGGCCTGCGCTCGCGCTTCGAGGCCGCGCACGGCGTCATCATCCAGGACGAGGCCGTCTCCGCGGCGGTGCGCCTCTCGGCGCGCTACATCTCGGGCCGCCAGCTCCCCGACAAGGCCGTCGATCTGCTCGACACCTGCGCCGCGCGCGTCAAGGTCGCCCTCCAGCAGAAGCCGGCCGCCGTCGAGGACGCCGAGGTGCTCATCGCCAACCTGACGCGCGAGCTCGAGGCGCTCGCCCGCGACAAGAACGCCGGCGTCCACATCGACGCCGAGCGCGTCGCCGAGCTCGAGGCCAAGCTCGCCAAGGGCAAGGACGACTTGGAGACGGTCCGCGCCGCCTACGCGAAGGAGACGGAGGGGACGCACAAGGTCGTCGAGGCCCGGAAGAAGATGGACGCGGCCAAGACCGACGCCGAGAAGGACGCGCTCCGCGCCGAGGTCGTCGCCGCGATCGACGAGCTCGACAAGTCGCAGGGCGACGTCCCCCTCATCCGCCCCGACGTCGACGAGGCCATGGTCGCCACCGTCGTCGCCGCCTGGACGGGCATCCCGGTCGGCAAGATGGTCCAGGACGACGTCAAGGCGATGCTCGAGATGGAGGACCGCCTCACCCGCCGCATCAAGGGGCAGGACTGGGCGATCAAGACGATCGCCAAGGAGCTGCGCAGCGCCCGCGCCGGGCTCAAGCCCCTCTCCACGCCGCAGGGCGTGTTCATCCTCGTGGGTCCGTCCGGCGTCGGCAAGACGGAGACGGCGCTCGGCCTCGCCGACCTGCTCTACGGCGGCGAGCGGATGATGGTCACCATCAACATGTCCGAGTTCCAGGAGAAGCACACCGTCTCCCGGCTCATCGGCTCGCCCCCCGGCTACGTCGGCTACGGCGAGGGAGGCATGCTCACCGAGGCGGTGCGCCAGCGCCCGTACACCGTGGTGCTCCTCGACGAGTGCGAGAAGGCCGATCCCGACGTGATGAACCTCTTCTACCAGGTGTTCGACAAGGGGATGCTCTCGGACGGCGAGGGCCGGCTCATCGACTTCAAGAACACCGTCATCATCATGACCAGCAACCTCGCCACCGACAAGATCACCAACATGACCGTGTCGGCCTGGGAGGAGGGGACCGAGCCGAGCATCCCCGAGGTGCTCGAGGCCATCAAGCCGACGCTCTCTGCCCATTTCAAGCCGGCGCTCCTGGCGCGCATGACCATGGTGCCCTACCTGCCGATCTCGCCGTCGGCGCTCGGCGCGATCACCCGCCTCAAGCTCGACGCCATGGTCGACCGCATGCGCAAGAGCCAGCGCATCGAGGCGACCTACTCGGACGAGATGGTCGAGTCGATCGCGAAGCGCTGCACCGAGGTCGACACCGGCGCCCGCAACATCGACCACATCCTCCGCGCGTCGCTGCTGCCGCTGCTGTCGACCACGATCCTCGAGAAGATGGCCGAGGGCGCGCTCCCGAAGCGCCTCAAGATCGGGATCGACGCCGAGAACAACTTCACGGCGGCGTTCTCGGACTGAAGAGGTGTCGGACAATCGTCCGACGAACGCCCCTCGAAACCCGTAGGTCCGACGCCTCTTCAGTCCGGGGGTGCGGGGGCAGAGCCCCCGCTCGCGACT
>CAYJPW010000134.1:18468-29510 GCA_964372055.1 uncultured Polyangiaceae bacterium | reverse complement strand
GGGGGGGGGGGGGGGGCCCCCCCCCCCCACCCCCGGACTGAAGAGGCGTCGGACCCCGAGACTCGAGCGGCGTTGATCGGACGAATGTCCGACACCTCTTCAGTCGCGACACCTCTTCAGCCGCGGGCGCCCTCGAGCCAGGAGCGCGCGAGGGCCATGGTCCTCGCGTTCTCGGGCACCTTCTCGAGGAAGCTCTCGCGGTGCGCGCGGTTCGTGATCACGGCCGCACGGGCGCGGACGCGGCCGCGCGCGGCGCCGATGACCTCGCGGGCGAGATCGGTCCGGCCCGCGGCGTGGAGCGCCGCTGCGTGGGCGAGCCGGACGACGCCCTCGGCGTGATCGACGCCGCTCAGCCCCTGCAGGAGCTCCGCCGCCTCGCTCGCGGCCTCGAGCGCCTCGGCAGGCCGCTTCCTCGCGAGCCTGGCCTCCGCGAGCGCCGCGAGGGCCAGGCTGCGGTCGAGCGGCACCGCCGCCGCCTCGACGGCGGCGAGGGCTGCGCGCTCCGCGCCGTCGGCGTCGCCCTCGAGGCGGAGGATCGCGGCGAGCGTGGTCGCGCACGTCGCCTCGAGGCGACGGTCTTGCCGGGCGCGCGAGAACGCGAGCACCTCCTCCGCCTCGCGGCGCGCCTCGGGCAGCCGACCCTGTCGCACGAGCGCGATCGCCAGCCCCTGCTGGGCCGATCGGGCGACGGCGTCGATGCCGAGCGCGTCCGCGGTCGTCCTCGCGTCGCGGAGCGCCGCCTCGGCCTTGGCCGCGAGACCGAGCTCGTTCAAGGCGCGCCCGAGGCACACGCGCTCCTTGCAGCCGTTGCGCGCGTCGCCGGCCTGCTCGAAGCGCTCGATGGCCGCCTCGAGGTGCCTGAGCTGCGCGCCGGTGTCGCCCCTTTGCCCGGCCCGCCAAGATCGGACGTGCTCGAGCCGCGCCGCGACCGACGGATCGGAGGTGGCGAGCGGCCCCGCGGCCGCCTCGAGGCGTTCGGCGAGGCGCTCGGCGCGCTCGGCCCACCCGAGCGAGGCGAGGTGCATCGTCATGCGCGCAGCCGCGGCGACGGCATCGCGATCGGGCTCGGGCGCGCGGCGCGAGGCGTCGCCCTCGCCATCGGGGCTCGGCCCCCAAACCCCCGCAGAAATCGACCCTGAGCCGGTCGATTCGAGGGCCCGCTCGATCGCGTCGGCGGCTCCGGCGACGTCGTGGGCATCCCCGAGGCGGCTCGACGCCACGGCCTCGTCCGTGATCGCGCGGAGCCACGGCGAGCCGCCGCGGGGGAGCGCCTGCGCGGCCTGGCCGGCGCGCCGCCGCGCCTCGGCGATCTCGCCGCGCCACCGGTGCGCCTCCACCTGGAGGAGCCGCAGGGGGCCGAGCGTCTCGACCGCCACGCCGCAGTCGGCGGCGCGCTCGGCGCGCGCGATCGCCCCGCCGAAATCGTTGGCGTCGAGGGCGAGCTCCGCGGCGCGAGCGTACCCGTCGGCCGCGCGGCGGGGCTGCCCGGCCCGCTCGAGGTGGGTGGCGAGCAGGAGCGGCTCGGTCACGCCCACCGCCTCGAGCCAGGTCGCGGCAAGCTCGTGGCCGAGCGCGCGATCCGGCGGCGTGAGCGTCTCGTACGCGGCCTCGCGCACGAGCGAATGGCGGAAGACGTACTCGCGATCGGCGTCGCCAACCGCGAGGCCGCGAGGCTCCTCCGCGGCCCAGGAGGCGAGCCCACCCGCCGCCCGGCCGGGCTCGCGCGTGGAGAGCAGCTCGCGCTCGACGAGCCCGTCGAGCTCGGCGAGCACCACGCCGCGCGGCGCGCCGCCGAGGAGGGCCGCCACCCCCGATGCCGTGAGCACCTCGCCGAAGACGCTCGCGGCGCGCAGCACCCGGCGCGCGCCCGCCGGCAGCGCGTCGAGGCGGGCTCGCGTCATCGCCCGAAGGGTGCCGGGCAGCTCGCCGGCGCGCCCCTGCGCGACGACGTAGAGCAGCTCCTCGAGGTAGAGCGGGCTGCCTTGCGCGTGCCGCACCAGCCACGCGAGCGTGGCGGCGTCCGGCTCGCGCCCCAGCGCCTCGCGGGCGATGCGCTCGATGGCCTCCGGCGCGAGCGGCCCCAGCGTGACCGTGGTCGCGCCGCGATCGGCCCACACGCCGGGGAAGACCGCGTCGACCTCGGGGCGAGCCAGCGCGAGCAGGAAGAGCGGCCGGTCGCGCACGCGCCGGAGCGCCGTGCCGAGCGCGTCGACGCTCGGCCGGTCGGCCCACTGCAGGTCCTCGACCACGAGGAGGATCGGGCGCGCGTCGCACTCCGCCCGGAGCCAGTCCTCCCAGTCGCGCCGCATCGCGTCGCCGCGCAGCAGAGCGTCCTTGCGGGCGGCGCCGGCGAGCGCGCCCGAGAAATCGAGGGCGCGCTGCGTCTCCGGCGGCGCGCGGCGGAGCGTCTGCGCGAGGAGGCCGAAGGGCGAGCCGCTCCGCAGCGACTCGCCGCGCACCGTCCAGACCTCGGCGCGGGCCGCCGCGCCCTGCGATCGCTTGAGCACGCGCGCCAGCTCGCCGGCGAGGCGCGACTTGCCGGCGCCCGCCGGGCCGACGACGATGGCCGAAGCGGCGCTCCCCTCCGCCGCGCGCTGCTCGAACAGCTCCCGCAGGGCGCCGAGCTCGGTGTCGCGGCCCACGAACGGGGCGGGGCGCCCGAGGAGGGTGCGGGCGGCATCGGCCGCCTCGCGCTCGCGCCGGAGCAGGAGGGCCGCGCCCTCGGTCTCGACCTTGAACCGCGGATCGAGCAGCCCGCGCGTCACCGCGTCGATGCGCACCGGCAGCGGGCGGGCGCGCCGCTCGAGCCGCGCCGCGTGATCCGCGCGCGCCAGGAGGACGGCGCGCTCGATCGCCTCCCCCATCGCCAGGCGCCCGGCCAGCGAGCCGCTCCCGGTCGCGAGCGCGAGGGGCGCGTCGACGAGTACGCGCCGCATCGCCAGGGCGCAGCGCGCGGCGTGCACCGCGAGATCGGTTGCGGCTCCTCGACCGGAGAGCGTCGCGATGATGGTGCCGTCGACGAGCCGGTCGACCGCCGCGCCGTGCGGGCGCGCGACCTCGCGGAGGCGGTCGAGCTCGGCGTCGCTGGTCTCGCGCGGGACGGGCGGGCCGTCGTCGGCTTCATCGGGCGCAGGCGGCGCCGCCGCGTCGATGGCCACGATCACCGAGAGGAGCACGAGCTCGTCGCCGCCGAGCGCCGGTCCTCGGCGCGAGGGCGCCTCGATGGCGGCCTGCTCGTCGGCGACGGCGGCGAGCTCCGCGGCGACCTCGGCGGCGGTGGCCGGGCGCCGGTCCGGATCCTTCGCGAGCATCCGGCCGACGAAGAGCTCGAGCGCCCGCGGGACGTCGGGAGCGAGCGTGCAGAGCGGCTGGGGCTCGTCGAGCACGATCTTGGAGAGGACCGCGAGCGGATCGGCGGCGTGGAACGGCACCGTGCCGGCGAGGCACTCGAAGAGCACGCACCCGAGCGCGAAGACGTCGGCGCGCGCGTCGATCGAGCGCGATCCGCGCACCTGCTCCGGGGCCATGTACTCGGGCGTCCCGACCACGAGGCCGGGCTGGGTGAGGCGATCCGAGCTCGGCTGGGTGAGCCGCTCGGGATCGTAGGCCAGGCTCGCCAGCCCGAAGTCCAGGATCTTGGGCCGCTCGATCGAGCCGCCTTCGAGGAGGATGTTGTCGGGCTTGATGTCGCGGTGGATGACCCCGCGCTCGTGCGCGAACGCGAGCGCCTCGGCCACGCGGCGCGCGAGGACGAGGGCGCGGTCCATCGCCAGGCGGCGGCCGGCGAGGCGCTCGGCCAACGTCTCGCCGAGGACCAGCTCCATCGCGAGGAACGGGGCGCCGCGCGCGGTGGTGCCGTGGGCGACGTAGCGGACGATCCCGGGGTGCGAGAGATCGGCGAGCACCTCGGCCTCGCGCGCCAGCCTCCCGCGCGCGAGGCTCCCCCAGTGCAGCACCTTGATCGCGACCGCCGCGCCGGAGGCGCGATCGAGGGCGCGGTACACGGCGCCCGTGCCGCCGACGCCGAGCCGCGCCTCGATCTCGAAGCGATCGGCGACGATCTCGCCGCGCTCCAGCCGTGAGCGGAGCGGTCCTTCGGTGTCGCCGTCGAGCATGGACGAGGGTTCGCCGGGGGAGCCGATGCGCACGTGGTTGCTCGCCCGGGGGGCGCCGTCCGAGCCTACGACGGTCCCGGCCTCGGACGCCATCGCGCCGTCGGCCCGGGGTGGGCGGCGCCTCGCCGCAGCCCGATCCTGGTCCTCGCCCGCGCTCGGCGACCCGCGCGCGAGCGCGTTGACCGAGCGCAAACGCCCGCCGCGCCGTGACCGCCGGGTCCGGCCCGAGGGTGTAGCTTCCGCGCATGCACGACTGTCTCCTGACCGACGAGCAGCGACGCCTGCGTGACGAGGCCCGCGATCTGGTGCGCTGGGTGCCGCGCGAGACGATCGTGGCGATGGACCGCGACGAGATCCGCTTCCCGCGGGAGTTCCTCGAGGAGGCGGGGCGGCGCAACCTCTTGGGCTGCCGCTACCCGAAGCGCTGGGGCGGCCGCGACATGGACTGGGTCAGCACGTGCATGGTGATGGAGGAGATCGGCACGCTCGGCTACATCTTCGCGTGCGTGTTCGGGGTGGGCGCCGAGCTCGTGTGCGACGCGATCATCCAGCACGGGACCGACGAGCAGAAGGCCCGGTACGTCGCGCCGCTCCTCCGCGGCGAGCGCTTCGCGGCCGAGTGCCTCACCGAGCCGCGCGGAGGCTCGGACTTCTTCGGGACCACGACGACGGCCAGGGACGCCGGCGACCACTTCGTGGTGAACGGGCAGAAGCGCTTCATCGTCGGCGCCGAGGGCGCCGACTTCTTCCTCGTCTACGCTCGGACCGACCCCGATCGCAAACCGCACCAGGGTCTCTCGTGCCTCCTCGTCGATCGCGGCCCCGGGGTGGAGGTCGAGTACCACTATGGCCTCATGGGCTGCCGCGGCGGCGGGACGGGGCGCCTCGTCTTCAAAGACGTCAGGGTGCCGAAGGAGAACGTCGTCGGCCAGCTCCACGGCGCCGCCGAGGTCTTCGAGACGATGATGATCCCCGAGCGGCTCGGCACCGCGGCGATGACCATCGGGGCGGCGCGACCCGCGCTGGACGTGGCGGGCAGCTACACCACGCGGCGCAAGGCGTTCGGCCGGACGATCCAGCAGTTCCAGGGCGTGAGCTTCCAGATCGCCCAGGCCTCGACGCTGCTCGATGCCTCCCGGGCGATGGTCTACACCACGGCGCGCGCCGTCGACGCGCGCGCGCCCGCCGCGGACACGCGCCGGCTCATCAGCGAGACCAAGAAATTCGTCACCGAGAGCTGCCAGGCCGTGGCGCGGCACGCGATGCAGGTGATGGGCGGCATCGGCTACACCAACGTGTACCCGGTGGAGCGCATCGTGCGCGACCTCGGGCTCGCCTCGATCTGGACGGGGACCAACGAGGTGATGAGCATGATCGTGGCGCACGAGTGGTACGCCGAGCACCAGAAGGGCCGCGCCGGCTCGCGCGCGCGCGATCACGAGGCCGACGCCGAGGCGGCCGACGCCGTCGACGAGAAGGTGTACGAGTGACCGGGCGCTCCCGCCGTCCACGCCTGCCATCGCGGACGTCCCATCCGCACAAGCCCTGGCGCTAGGTGCGGGCCCCCGACGAGCCACCCGCTGCAGGCGAGCGTGTCGAAGGCTCGGCCTCGAGGATCCACCGGGCGGTCTGGCCGACCGCGGGCCCTGCGGCGAGATAGAGGCCCGGCAACCAGAGCGGAATCCCGAGCGCATCGGCGGAGAGGTGCTGGAACGAGCCGAGGCTGGTGAGCAGGATCTCGGTCGCAGAGCCCGCGACCACGCCGATCGCGGCGAGCACCACGCCCTGCCAGGTGCGATCGACGAGGCCCCAGATCGCCGCGGCGCCGGCGAGCAAGAGGCCGAGCTTCCCCGCGTTGGTGAGGGGCGCGTACCCGCTCGCCCAGTAGAGCGCGGCGAAGATCGTGAACCCGATCGCGAGCGTGGGTCTTCGCGGTAGGGCGCGAGGGGCGCGCAGCGCCCGCCACCCGCGCGCGTAGAGCGCGCCGCCTGCGGCCGCGGTCGTCCCGAAGAGGAGCGGTGTCCACCACGCCATCTTCAGGAACACCGGAGCGGGATACGTGGTCGCCCCGCCGTGGGTGTGGAAGCCGTCGAAGAACGAGAGCACGACGGCGCCGGCGGCGAACAGCACGACGATCCGGCGCATCAATCCTCCGGCGGCGGGGTGAACCCGATGTAGCCCCGACCGGGGGAGAGATCGTTGTTGGCCATGATCTTCTGGTTCTCGACGACCTGAGCCTCGAGGAAGGCGATCTGCTTCTCGAGCTTGGCGCGCCGCCCCGGATCGGTGACCGCCGCGAGGTCCCGCTTGCGCTGCTCGATGGTGAGGGTCAGCGGCCCGAGGGTGAGCTCGGCCTCGAAGGCGCGCGATCCCGGGGGGAAGCGGGAGGGGAGGCCACCACCGCTGCGCGCGACGAGGACGACGATGACGACGAGGACGACGAGGCCGAGGACGACGTAGAGCATCGCCGCCAGGATAGCCTGCCGTCGGCTCGTCCCGTGGCGCCCTACAGCGGCGGGCGCCGGCCCGCGGCCGCTGATCGCGCACCCGGAGGACGAGCGCGTGCCCGCCGAGACACCAGCCGCCTAGGCCCTCATTCGTCGTCCGAGGGGACGGCCGGCACGGTCTTCGAGTACGCGATCTTCGCCTTGGCCCTGAGCTCGCGCTCGGTCCTCTCGCGGAGCTCGTCGATCTTCGCGCCCTTCTGGTCGGCCATGATCGCCGCCTTGACGCTCTCGAAGGTCACGTCCGGCGTCTCGCGCACGTCGACGACCTTCACGATCCAGAAGCGATCGTTCGGCCCGCGCATGATTCCGCTCACCTCGCCGGGCTTCATGTCGAAGACGACGCCGCGCCAGGCGGGGGGCATCTTGTTCCAGCTCATGTAGCCGAGGTCCCACGGCTTCTGACCGTCGGGCGTGGGGGGCACCCGCTTCGCGGCGACCTCTTCGAACGGCGTGCCCTGCTTGAGCTCCTCCTGGACCTTGCCGATCGCGGCCTCGCTCCTCTGGAGGATTTGCGAGATCCGGAGCTCGGTCCGGAACCGCGACGCATTGGCGTCGAACACCTTGCGCGCCTCCTCGTCGGTGATCTCGGCCTTCTTCTCGATCTCGCGCCGGACGAAGAGCTCCGCCAGCTCTTTGCGCTTGAAGGCGTTCACCTGCGCCTCCATCTGGTGCAGCCCCTCCTGGTACTTCGGGTCGGTCTCCAGGCCGAGCTCGACGGCGCGCTGGGCCATGAGCTCCTGGCGGATGATGGTGTCGAGCACCGCCTTGGCGCGGTCGGGCTTCGCGTGCGCGTCCGCCTCGTGCGAGTCGTTCTTGAGCCTGAGCTTGAGGTCGACGTTCCCGATCACCGCCCCGTTCACCGTCACCAGGACGTCAGCCGGCGCCAGCGCGCTCGCGCTGGGCGGCGGCGCCACGTTCGACGTGGGGCTCTCCTGGCCGCAGGCGGCGGAGCCGAGGGCCAGGGCGACGAGCAGCGCGGCGCGGGGGGTGGTGATCGGGAACATGACTCCTCCTCTACTCGTGCGAAAGGGGCGGCGCACGATGGTGCCGCCCCTTTCGGTTTGCCGGTGTCCTCAGGCGGGACACCAGCGCCTTCTCAGACGACGGTCAGTGGCAGACCTGGCAGGACTCCTCCTCGTCGCCGTTCCACGGATCGGCCGGCGTCGGATCGTAGGTCTGCAGCTTGATGTGCGACCTCGCCGCGTCGGAGTCGTGGCAGCCGGAGCACGGGATCCTGGCGGCCTTGGTCTCCCACGTTCCGCTCGAGGTGTTGGCCGGGTGGCACGTCTCGCAGTTCCTGACGTCCTGCGGGAACGTGATGTCCCAGTTGCGCCCCGGCACCGGGTCGCCGCCCGAGTAGTCCACCGTGACGAGCGGGTAGTTCAGGCTCGATCCGAAGTGGACCGCGTGGACGCGCTTGGCGATGGGCCTCGCGCCGCCCCACGGACCGGTCGCGGTCTGCGACTGGTAGTCGTGGCAGGCGCCGCACTGGTCGACGGCCGTGTCGTTGAAGATCTTGTTGTGGCGCGAATAGTCGAGGACGAAGCCCTTCCCATCCGGCCCCTGGTGACACGACGCGCAGTTGCCTGCCGGCGCGAGCTCCTCGGTCGCCGTGCCGACCTGGAACGTGATCCTCGCGACCGAAGGCGTCTTGTAGTCGGTGGCGCTCTTGCGGCCGCGATCGCTGAGCTCGACGCTCGCCACGTAGGTGCCGGGGCGGAGGTCGTCAACGGGGTCGAGGCTGTAGGTGAGGTGATCGGTGAACCACTGGACCTTCGGGTCGTTGTTCGCCGGGTTGGCCTGCTTCGCGATCGAGTTGGACACGGTGCTGCCGCCGATGACCTTCACGGTCGTGTCGCCGGCGAAGACGGCCGAGGTGACCGCGCCGGCGCCGAGCTGCAGCGAATAGAAGTCGCCGAGGTTCTTGCTCTTGATCGAGACCTGGCCTCCCGGCTCCAGGTACGCGCGGGCGCGCGCGGCGAAGGCGGCGTTGCCGTTCAGCCAGGCCATGATCTCGGCCGGCGTCGCGGCGGCCGTGCTCGCGAACGTGCCGCTCGAGACGGGGACGCTCACGTTCCCGGGGAAGATCTTGCCGCCCTGGGCCTCGCTGTAGATCTCCTTGCCGCCGTCGAGCTTGAGGTCGAGGGTCGCGCCGGCGGCGCTGATGTCGAACGGTCCGGCGCCCGCGCTCGTGATCCTCACGCGAGCCTTCGTGGTGAGGACGGGGACGCGATCGGCGCGCGGGCCGTGGACGAAGAACGAAGAGGCCGCGAAGAGGCCGTCGCGGGCCGGGCAGGGGTTCGTCACGCAGCCTTCGGCCGACGGATCGGCGCTGATCGTGGTGTGATCGATCGGCTGGCCGTTCTCCTTGATGACGACCGTGACGACCGGCGCCTCGCCGGCCACGAAGTGGGTCCCGTTCGCCGGCGTCGAGACCGTCATGTCGACGGTGAACTCCGGGATGTTGCGCACGTCCTTCGTGGACCAGTCGTGCGCCTCGGTGATCGGGGCCAGGCCGCCGCCCGACGGCTGGTGGCACGTCGAGCAGTTGTTGTCGTTGGCCTGTGGACCGCCGGGGTGGTTGGTGCCGGTGACGAAGTCGACGTCGTCGTGGCAGGAGCCGCAGGCGGCACGCGACGGCGTGGTCTTCCAGTTGTCGACGTCGGCGCCCTGGCCCTGGTGGCACTTGGTGCAGTTCTCGATCACGGCGGGGAAGCCGACCTTCCACCATTCGATCTTCGCGTTCTGGTAGCCCCAGATGGCGTACGAGCCGTTGTCCGCCGATTCGTCCGCCGGCGTCGCGGGGTTGTCCCACACGATGCCGTCGGGGCCGGGGATGGACGCGAGCTCGCCGCCGGAGTGGATCTTGTGGATCATCACCTTGAGGTCGACCGACTCGCCCCCGTGCGGATCCGTGGTGCTCGGGTTGTGGCAGGTGACGCAGGTCTCGACGGTGAGGCGGTCGCCGCCGTGGCCGTGGAACTCGTCGCCGTGGCAGCTCTTGCACGCGTCGGTGCGCACGATGTCGCGCGTCTCGGTGACGGCGCTGCCGTCGGGCACGAAGTCGAAGACGGCGTCGGCCGTCGCGCCGCTGTGGCCGCCCATCATGATGGAGACGCGATGGGTGAGGCCCTGCTCGTACGCGATCGGCGTCGCCCCGACGGGCGTGACGATGTTGGAGAGGTTGGTCGAGTACACGTACGTGTACGACCCGTCGCCGTGGTCGGTGAGCGTTCCGTTGCCCTCGCGGGAGCCCTGGTCGGCGGCGGTGCCGTCGGGGTTGGGCCAGTCGCCGTTCGCCGAGTTGGAGACCGTCTGCGAGCCGTAGATGTAGGGCACCCACTTGTTGAACGACTCTCCGTTGCCCGCCGGGACCAGCTTGGCGATGTTCGCGCTGATCTTGGGGATGCCGGTGACCGGATCGCCGTCGGCGTTCGCCACCGTGAAGTCGACCGTCACCGTGCCGGCCGCGTCGGCCGCCGCGCCGGTGATGGTCGCGGTGACGAAGTACTTGCCGTCGTTCGCCAGCGCGTCCGCGAGGAGCCGCTCGCTCCCGTGGAAGTTGCCGACCTCGACGTTGCCGCCGTTCAGACCGGGCTGGCCGTCGGTGCCGTCCTGACCGTCGGTGCCGTTCTGGCCGTCCTGACCGTTGGTGCCGTCGATGCCATCCTGGCCATCCTGGCCGTTGGTGCCGTCGAGGCCGTCTTGGCCGTCGAGGCCGCTCTGGCCGTCTTGACCATCCTGGCCGTTGGCGCCGTTCGCGCCGGCGGGGCCCGCGGCGCCCTCGCAGCCGGTCATCGCGAGCAGCGATCCGAGAAGTAACGTCGCCAGTCTCTTCGTTCTCGATCTCAAGTCGGGCATGTGGGCCTCCGATCCTTCTCTCCTCGCTCGTCCAGGCTCCACTCGGAGCCTGGCGGGCGCTTCGCTACGACCCCTGGCGCGTCGCGCGACAACTGCAGGCTCTCCGCAGTTTTCGCGTCGGGACGGCGCTGGAGAGACGCCGCGGTCGGGCGACTTGTCCGCCCTCGTGCGCGTCCCCGATGCCCCCCACCGGGCACGCCGATTCGCCGGACTTCCGCCTAGTTGGCGATGGTGGAAGAGAGGTGCTGGTCGGCATGTGCCCGGGCTCCTGATCGGCGCGAGTCTTTTTTTTCGCGCCTTTCCGCCTCGGCGCACGAGCAGCAAGCGTGCCACTCGGCGTTCGCCGCGGAGGCCTTCGCCGCACTCGGTGCGTGCGCTTCTTGCGTCGGGCGCTCCGCGGGCACGGTGCTCGGGGCGCGGCGCCTGCAGCGGCGCTGCGCGCGCGCCAATCGTGCGGCGTCGGAGTTGATGCCGCGCTCTCGCGGCACGCGACGCCGCCGCACGCTGCTGGCTCGAGCTCGATGCAGCGCGGATCGCGCCGGGCTCGAGCGACCGCAGA
>CAYJPW010000134.1:0-18368 GCA_964372055.1 uncultured Polyangiaceae bacterium | reverse complement strand
GCGGATCGCGCCAGGCTCGAGCGACCGCAGAGCGGATCGCGCCAGGCTCGAGCGACCGCAGAGCGGATCGCGCCAGGCTCGAGCGATCAGTTGCCGAGGACGAGCTTGCCGAGGCTCTCGAAGAAGCCGCAGGGGCAGACCTCGAGCACGTAGACGTCGGTGTCGCGCGGCGGCCACGCCGGCGTGCCGGGATCGCTCCGGAAGCTCTGCTCGCGGGAGTGGTGGAAGTTGTACGCGCCTCCGACCACGAGACCCTCGTGCCCCCAGGAGTTGGTGACGGCGCTGTTCCCCTCGACGGCGAGGACCGTCTCGATGTGGCCGTTCACGTAGCGATCCGGGTGCTCGTACTTCGCCCAATAGAGCTTCACGTCGCAGCCGTCGGCCAGCTTCTCCGCCATGCTCGACCAGTCGGCGTCGGTCGGCTGGAACCATTGACGGTACGCGGCGCAGTAGCCGCGCGCCTCGTAGTAGCGTGAGAGGCCCACCTCGTCCGCGCCCCCGCTCGAGCTCTGCCCGAGCTCCTGGGCGATGGCGTTGAACTCCTCCATCGTCACGTCCGCGTCGGCGGGGGTGAGGCCGAGGCGCCGGTTGCACGTCGCCGCCGCCCAGGAGCCGCAGCCGCCGCCTTCGGCGACCCCTGCCCATCCCGTCATGTCCTGAGGCGGGACGTTGCCGCCGAGCTTGCCCCCGCTCGCGAGCGGGATGTCGCCCGGCGCGGCCATGCACGGGATCTCGTGGGGCGTGCGGCGCTCGGCCATCTTCTGGAGCGTCCCCGCCTCGTCGTGCTGGCACTCGTAGACCGGGCTCGCGGGATCGCGCACGTCGAACAGGTAGGTCCAGTCGTCGAGCGCGTCCTGGAACGGGGGCGCCGTCGCCGGATCGATCGGCGCGCCGATGGTCAGGTAGAGCTCGTGCGCGGGGGACGGCGTCGGCGCCTCGCCCGTCGTCTCGCCGCCGCTCTCGGCGCCGCCGCATCCGCCGCAAACCAGCGCTGCCGGAAGCGCCACCCACCTCGCCGATCGAAGCGCCATCGCGTGCCTCCTCGCGTGATCCTCGCCACTATCGCGCCGCCCCGCGATCCCTTCAAGCGACGCGGCCTCGCGCGCCTCGCCCGGCTCGCAGCTCGGTCGTCGACCCGGGCGCTCTGCTCGGCGCGACGGCGAACCGCGAGCCTGCGTCGGATCGCTGCTCGGTGAGCCGACCCGGCGCCCGCTCGACACTCAAGCTCGGAGGGTTCCTGATGCGCATCGCACTTCTCGGGCTCACGACCGCGCTCCTCGCCGGTTTCCCGCTCGCCTGCACCGGCGCGTCGTTCACCGGAGACACGGGCGCCGGGACCGCGACGGGTCCGGGCGCGGGCGGCGCGACCAGCTCGGCGTCGACGGCGTCGACGTCGAACGGCGGCGCCGGAGGGGCGGGACAGGGCGGCGCGGGCGGTGCGGGCGGCGCCGGCGGCGGGGGTACGGGGGCGGGCGGGGAGGCCGAGTGCCAGCTCGCCGCCGATTGCGCCCTGAGCGACACGCCCTGCGCGATCCCGTCGTGCGACGCGGGGCACTGCGGCTTCCAGCCGGCGCCGGCGGGCACGTCGCTGCCGTCCCAGGTCGCCGGCGACTGCCTGGAGACGCAGTGCGATGGCGCCGGTGGAGAGCAGTCCGTGCTCGATCCCTCGGACGTCTACGACGACGGCAACGTCTGCACCATCGACACGTGCGACGGCCTGACGCCGGTGCAGGTGCCCGACGTCGGCGCCGTCTGCGACCCCGGGATGATCTGCGATCCCGCCGGCGCCTGCGTCGTCTGCTACGAGGCCTCGCAGTGCGCGAGCGGCGTCTGCTCGCAAGGCCAGTGCGTGGACGCGTCGTGCGCCGACGGCGTCGAGAACGCCGTCGAGACCGACGTCGACTGCGGCGGCGAGTGCGCGCCGTGCGCCGACGGGCTCGGCTGCGGCCTCGACGGCGATTGCCTGAGCGGGGTCTGCAGCCTCTTCGCCTGTCAGCTTCCTTCTTGCTCCGACGGAGTCGCGAACGGTGCCGAGTCGGACGTCGACTGCGGCGGCGATGCCTGCGGGGCCTGCGCGGATGGCCTGCTCTGCGGGGCCGCCGGCGACTGCGCGAGCGCCGTGTGCAGCGGCGGCTCGTGCCAGGCGCCCTCCTGCCAGGACGCCGTGGAGAACGGGGGCGAGAGCGACGTCGACTGCGGCGGCCCTTGCGGCGCGTGCGCGCTCGGCGCCACCTGCGTGGCCGACGCCGACTGCGCCAGCGGCGCCTGCAAGGCCGGCGTCTGCGGCCCGCACTGCAGCGACGGCCAGAAGAACTACGGCGAGACCGACGTCGACTGCGGCGGCCCGACGTGCGGCGCCTGCGGTCTCTTCGAGAAATGCGGCTGCGCGGATGATTGCGCGAGCCACATCTGCTGCCCCAGCGGCAACGCCGCGACCTGCGCCGCGCTCGATCTCGGCTGCAACATCCAGTGCAACTGAAGAGGTGTCGGACATTCGTCCGACCGACGCCTCTCGAGGCCCGAGGTCCGACGCCGCTTCAGGGGGCGCGTCACGGCGCCGAGCCGTTCGCGGGCGGCTGGCTCCCTGTCGCGGCGTCGTTCGCGTCGCGGGCGCGTCCGAACACCTTCGAGCCCGGGGGGACCGAGGTCACCAGCCACACGTTGCCTCCGATCACCGACCCTCGGCCGATGACCGTCTCGCCGCCGAGGATCGTCGCCCCCGCGTACACGGTGACCCCGTCCTCGAGCGTCGGGTGGCGCTTGCGCGTGTCGCCGCGGTTCGGCACCGAGAGCGCGCCCAGGGTGACGCCCTGGTAGAGCTTGACGTCGTTGCCGATGACCGCCGTCTCGCCGATGACGACGCCCGTCCCGTGATCGATGAAGAAGCGATCGCCGATGGTCGCGCCGGGGCTGATGTCGATGCCCGTCTGCCCGTGGGCGTGCTCGGTGATGATGCGCGGGACCATGGGGACGCCGGCGCGGCGGAGCACGTTGGCGACGCGGTAGGCCGCGATCGCCTTGAGCGACGGGTAGCTGAAGACGATCTCCTCGAGGCTCTCGGCGGCCGGGTCGCCTTCGTAGGCGGCCTGGACGTCGCCGGAGAGGTGCCTGCGGACGTCGGGCAGCGCGCGCATCAGCTCGAGGACCACGTCCTCGGCGGTGAGGGGGCACCCAGGCGCGACGCGGCCGTGCCACTTCTGGTAATGCAGCGCGCGCCCGATCTGATCCATGAGGAGGCCGTGCGCGGCGTAGAGGTGCTCGGCGATGCCGTGTCTGAGGTTGTGGCGGTCGAGGGCGCGGTGGCTGTAGAAGCCCATGAACAGGGCGGGCTCCAGGTGGCCGTACGCCTCGATGACCGCCCGCTTGTTCGGCAGCGCCGCCGTCTCGAGGCTGTTGATCGGGTCGTCGCCGTCGTAGCTCGCGAGCACGCCGTCGATGGCTTGCTCGAGCTCGTGGTATCGGTGGGACAGGCTCATGGGCTCCTGCCCGGGAGCATGTCACGATCCGGGCGCGGAGGCGCATGAAGCTCACCGATCTCATCGGCAACACCCCGCTCGTCGAGCTCCCGACGGGCCTCGCGGGCCGGCCGGACGTCCGGCTGTTCGGCAAGATGGAGGGCCAGAACCCCGGCTCGAGCGTCAAGGACCGCGCCGCGTGGTCGATGATCCGGCGGGCCGAAGAGCGGGGCGACCTCCGCCCCGGCGTGAGCCTCATCGAGCCGACGAGCGGCAACACCGGGATCGCGCTGGCGATGATCGCCGCCGCCCGCGGCTACCGCCTCGAGCTGGTGATGCCCGACAACGCCACCGCCGAGCGGGTCAAGACGATGCGCGCGCTCGGGGCGACCGTGGTGCTGACCCCGGCCGACCGCTCGATGGAGGGCGCCATCGACTACGCCCGCGCGCGCGTGGCGGAGGGCGGCTACGTGATGCTCGACCAGTTCGCGAACCCGGACAACTGGCGCGCCCACTACGAGACCACCGGGCCCGAGATCTGGCGGGACACGGCCGGTGACGTCACCCACTTCGTCTCGGCGATGGGGACCACCGGCACGATCATGGGCGTGTCGCGCTTCCTCAAGGAGAAGAGCGGCGCGGTCCAGATCGTGGGCGTGCAGCCCGAGGACGGCTCCAGCATCCCGGGCATCCGCCGCTGGCCCAAGGAGTATCTGCCGAAGATCTTCGAGCCGGCGCGGGTCGATCGCGTCGTCGACGTGCGCCAGGACGACGCCGAGGAGACGGCGCGCCGCCTCGCCAAGGAGGACGGCGTCTTCGTCGGCGTCTCGAGCGGCGGCGCGGTGCTCGCCGCGCGGCGCGTGTGCGCCGAGCTCTCGCGCGGCACCGTCGTCTGCATCCTCTGCGACCGGGGGGACCGGTACCTCTCCTCGTCGCTCTTCGATCAGGAGACCGCATGAGCGCCGATCCGATGGACGTCACGCTCCGGCGCCTCACCGGCGCCGCGTTCGAGGCCAGGAACGCCAGCGGGCAGACGCTCGTCCTCGACGGGCCTCCGAGCGTGGGCGGGGTCGGCGCCGGCCTCCGTCCGATGGAGGCGTGCCTCGCCGCGCTCGCCGGGTGCAGCGCCGTCGACGTCCTCATGATCCTGCAGCAGCAGCGCGAGCCGCTGGCCGATCTCGAGATCCGCGTGCACGGCGAGCGCGCCGACGCGGTCCCGGCCGTGTTCACCGACATCCACCTGCACTTCGCCGCCTCGGGCGCCGTCGATCCCGGCAAGCTCGCGCGCGCGGCGCGGCTCTCGATGGAGAAGTACTGCTCGGTGGCGAAGATGCTCGGCGCCGGCGGCGTTCGGATCACGCACGGCGTCTCGCGGATCCTGCCGCTCGAGGGCGCCCCGCCGGGCGTGCGCGTGCGCGTCACCGACGACGCCGTCGTGGTGCGCCGGGCGCTCACGGCGCTCGGCCACGCGGGGCCCGAGGCGAGCGAGGGCGCGTCGTGGCTCCTCGCCGAGCAGGGCGCCGAGGCGGCCGCGGTGGGGAGGCTCGACGCCTCGGCGGCGGAGGTCGACGTGCTCGCCGCGCGCGGTCCGGACGCGGCCGCGGCGCTCTCCGCGGCGGCCCCGCTCGCGCGCTGAAGAGACATTCGTCCGATCAACGCCGCTCGAGGCCCGAGGTCCGACGCCCCTTCAGCTCCGGGGGCGCGTGCGATCGCCGCTTCCCGGCATCAGCCCGCGCTCGGCGGTCGAGTCACCGGTCCGGACGTCATTCCGGCGGCCGCGAACGCCTCCGCGATGCCGTCCGTCGACCTTCCCGCGGCCAGGCAGAGCGAGAGGAGCAGCCGCGCCTTCAGCCCCTCGAGCGCGCCGGCGCGGAGGAGGCCCAGCTCGAGCAGCTCGATCTCGCTGCCGTGGAAGCGGTAGGTCCGCCCGAGGACCTCGCCGGCGCCCGTGCGCGACGCGAGCACGACCGGCATTCGCTGCACGAGGTCGGCGAGAAGCCTCACCGTCCCGGGAGCCACGTGCCCGCCTCCGAACGCCTCGACGACGGCGCCGCGGTAGCCGAGCGCGTCGAGCGCGCCGAGCAGCCTGCCGTCGTCCCCGAGGCCGAGCCGCACCAGGGCGACGGGCGGCACCTCGGCGTCGGCAGGCAGGCGCACGTGGAACCGGCCCACCGGGCGCGAGGCGATGACGGGCCGCCCTTCGCTGATCCATCCGAGGGGACCTCCGGGATCCGAGCGGAAGCTCGATGGCCTCGACGTATGCGACTTGCGCACGAACCGCGCGGCGTGGATCTCGTCGTTCATCACCACCAGCGCGCCGAGGCCGCGCGCCGCGGCGGCCGCGGCGACCTGGACCGCAGCCAGCAGGTTCGCGGGCCCGTCGCTGCCCGGCTGCGACGGATGCCGCATCGCGCCGCTCAGCACGACCGGCGCGTCGCCGTCCCAGAGGAGATCGAGCACGTACGCGGCCTCCTCCAGCGTGTCGGTGCCCTGCGTCACCACGACGGCCCGCGCCCCCGCCGCGACGCGCCGTCCGATCTCGTCGCGGAGGCGCAGGAGATCGGCGAACGCGATCGCCGCCGACGGGACCTGGAGCAGCTGTTCGCAGCGGAGATCCGCGATCTCGTCGATGCCGGCGACGGACCGGGCGATCTCCGCCGCCGTGAGCTTCGGCGCGGCGCCGGCTTCGCCCGGCGCGCTCACGCTGGCGATCGTCCCGCCGAGCGCCAGATAGTCGACCCGCGGAAGGATGGTCATCGGGTGGGCTCGGAAGGCTGGAGCGCGGGAGCCATGGCGACGCGCCCGAGGTCAGGCCGTCTTCGCCCGGGCAACGATGTCGCGCGCCCGCAGCATGCTCCGCCCCTCTTCGCGGGTGACGAGCTTGTAGAACTCGCACTGCATGCAGTCGGCGACCTTCATCGCGAACGTGCCCTGCACCTTTCCCCCACACAGCGTCCCGGCGACCGCCCAACACGCCCGGCCACCGTTGGTCCCACCGTGAACCCCCGAGACGCCTGGATTGGTCGCCGCCGGGCAGATCCCGAGATCGTGGACGTGCGCTCCGCCGGGCTCACGACCACACTTCTTGAACTCCCAGCAGTTGATCCGCGTGCTCATCGGACCTCCGTCGACCTGCCGACCCGACACGGGCCAGTCGCGAGGATCGCGCGAGCCCACGTCGATTGCCAGCCCGAGCCGGTCGAACGGCGCCATGGAATGGGGTGCCCGTCCCGGAGTTGATGCGCATCAAAGGGCGGAGCGGGAGTCGCGTGCAGGTCGTTGCCTCGATCCACGACGGCGGCCGGGCGTCGGGAGCCGGCGAGGCGACCTCTGCCCATCGATCTCGTCGAGGTCGTGGCTCCGACTCGCAAGAACTTCGGGAGACACCGTGAGCGGCGCCGATGACAGCCTCGTGTCCGTTTCGATTGGGTGGGCGTCGGCGACCGGACGCTGCCGCGGGCGGTCTGCTTCAGCCGGACGAAGGCGCCCCCGGCCTCGAGAAGTCCCAGGTGAACGTGGCCTCGCCGTCGCGCGCGTCGGGGGGCGCGAGCACCGCTCCGTCGAGCGAGCGCAGCACGCACTCGGTGAGCGGGGACGGCGCCGTCGTCTGCGCGGGGACGACTGCAGGCGCGACGAGCTTGCCGGTCTCCTCCTCGATCTGGAACTTCACCGTCACCTGGCCGCGGGCGCCGGGATCCGTCGCCAGCGCGGCGTCGTAGCAGCTCGTCAGCGCGGCGCTCCGGGCGCCGAGCAACGCGGAGGTGTCGTCGCGGTACCGCTCGGGCGAGCGCGCCACGAACGAGCAGCCGAGGCCGGCGGCGATGGCGCACAGCGCCAGGGCGGCGGCGCGGAGGTCGCGGGGCGTCACGGCGTCCCCCCTGCCGCCGCGGTCGCGGGCTTGTCCTGCTCGAGGATCTGGAACTCGACGCGGCGGTTCTTCTCGCGCCCGTCGTCGGTGTCGTTGTCCGCGATGGGGCGCGTCTCCCCGTGGCCGCGGGCCTCGAGCATCCCCTTCGCGATGCCGTGATCGACGAGGTATTTCATCACCGCGTTCGCGCGCCGATCCGAGAGGCGCAGGTTGTGGTCGTCGTCACCCTCCGCGCTCGCGTGCCCCTCCACCCCGATGCGCTTGATCTCGGGGTGCTTCTTGATGACCACGACCACCTCGTCGAGCAGGCCGTACGAGACCGGACGGATGAGCGCCCTGTCTTGCTCGAATTGGACCTTCTCGTGGATGACGATCTGCTTCTCGGTGACCTCGACGCGCGCCGGCTCGGCGGGCGGCGCGGGCGGCGGCGGCGGCGGGGTGCCCACCACCGCGATGGGGACGGCGCCCTGGAACACCGTGGGCCCACAGCCCACGAGCAGCGCGGCCGTCGTGGCGAACACCCAGCGCGCGCCACGGGCTTTCGGGCGATCGTGATCAGTGCTTTCCATGCGGCGCCGGCCAGCAACATCCGCGCCGCGCGCCGCCCGCGCATCGGCGGAGGGCGAGGCCACTTGCTCGCGACAAAATGTCACGAGTGCGGCAGCGTTGCGCACGCCTCACCGTCCCGCGGCGGCGGTTCGGCCCAGGCACGGACGATGCTCGGCGCCGGGAGCCGTCAGCGGATCGCGATGTCGATCGTCGTGGGCTTGCCCCCGCGCTCGAGGGCGACGGCGAGGTGATCGGTGGTGCGGAGGCGCGCGTAGAGCTCCAGCGCCTTCTCGGGGCTGCTCAGCTCGAATCCGTTGATCGAGCGGATCGTGTCGCCGTTCTCGAGCCCGAGCACCGCCAGCAGCGAGCCGGCGGCGACCTTGCGGAGCCTGACGCCGACGACCTCGTTGCCGCGCTTCTCCGGGACGATGCGGCTCGAGCGCATCAGCACCGCCTGGTCCTCGAGGATCTTGTCCACCGCGCTCCTGTCGACCTCGTACGCGTTGTTGCTCACCTTGCGGATGCGAGACGCGATGTCGGGCGGCAGCCCGCCGCGGCGCCGCTTGGCGGGCGCCGCGGGCGCGGTGCGCGCCGGGGGCTTCGGCGGCGCCGCGCCCAGCGCGAGCTGGCAGCGTGTCCCGCCGCCGGTGAGCCAGACGCGATCCCACCCGATCGCGCTCACCACGCGGGCGCCCACGTCCTGCCCGTGACGGCGGAGGATGGGCTTGTTCTGGCCGTCGGCGACGGCGGCGAACGACCACTCCGGGTCCTCGGCTTCGACGATCAGCAAGACGCGCGCGCCTTCGCACGCCGGATCGCTCCGGGGGTCGTCCGCCGCGGGCGGCGGCGGGCGATCGAACGAGATGGGCTCGGCTCCGAGAGGTCCGGTGATCGAGTCGAACGGGTTCCTCGCCAGGATGATGCTGCCGTCGACGGCGCGCTCGGCGGCGGCAGGGATCGCCGGCGCGGCCGGGATCGGCGGCAGCTCCGTGGGATCCACGGCGATGGCGTCGGCGACGAGCGCGCTCAGGCCCGACGCCTGGAAGTACGCCGACGCGGCGATCATCGAGGCGATGAGGATCGGAAAGAGCTGCTTGATCGCGCCGTCGACGCTCACGCGATCTCCCGTGGGCAGTTCTCGTACCGCGCGCGATCTCGAGCGAACGGGGCCCTGCGTGGGACATCCTGTCGCGTCTCTGGTCCCGCGCGTGCTGCCGACGACCAGGGCGTCGATCTCACGGCCGGGGCATGGGGCAGCGCCGCGCCGTTCGACGCGGCGCCGGGCCCCTGGCCATCACCTCCGGAACTCGGCGTGGCAGCCCTGGCAGGCGGCGACCGCTGCGCCGAACGCCGCGCCCGTCGCCTCGACGTCGTTCCGCGCGCCGGCCTCGACCATTCGCTCGAGGTGCCCGTGGAACGCTTCGTCCAGCTCTCGGAAGCGGGCGACCTTGTCGCCGTTCTTCGGCGGCCGGTAGCCGCCCCCTTCGAGTGCCGCCTTGGTCGCGCCCTTCGCCTCGTGGACCCGGTGGAGCGCGTGGGGCACCTCGCGGACGTCGCCGCTCGCGATGCCGTCGAGGGCGGTGCGCATCGCGCCGTGCAGCAGGATCATCTCTTGCTGGACGGGGTTCGCGCCGGAGGCCGCGGAGGAGGTCGACGCCGGCGCGGCGCTGCCGTGATCGTGCGACGCGTGGTCCTCGTGACACCCGGCGAAGAGCGCCGCCGAGGCCGCCACGAACGAGAGCACACGGGACCTCACGAGACGACCGCCACGCGCGGGGGCGAGAGCCGGCTGGCCGAGGCGAGCGCCTCGCGCGCCGTGCGGACCACGCCTTGTCCGTCGAAATGCGGCGCCAGCGGGACGCGCGGGTACGCGCGCGCACGCTTGGCGAGCGCCGACGAAGCCTTCGCGCCGAGGATGAGCTCGCAGCGCGCGAACACTCCCGTCGCGCCCTCCTCGCGCCCCGCGTGGTCGCGGAGGAGGCGCTCGATCTCGCCGAGCAGCGCCCGGTCGGGTGTGGGCACGAGCAGCGAGGTGAGCGCCGCGTGCTCGATGCGGAGGCGGTGGGCGTCCTCCGGCGCGAGGCCTCCGGGGATCCTGCGGACCGTGCCGAGGAGCAGCTTCTCCTCGACGGCGATGTGCCGGAGGAGACCGGCCCTGAGCTCGGCGAACGCCGCGAGGTCGAGATCGACCGGCGCCGCCGCGCGCGCCAGCAGGTCCTCGAGGTGTCGGTGGTCGGAGACGAGATACCGGGTCACGAGTTCCATGGGTCCTAGGCCTCGACGAAGCGGGGCATGAGGACGTGGTTCTCGAGGTGGACGTGGCGCAGCACGTCGCCCTCGAGCTCCGCGAGCTCCGAGAAGAGCGCCCGGTAGCTGTTGCAGGCCCACTCCGGGACCGCGTAGTCGTCGGCCGCGGCGCGCATCCGCTCGAGGAGGCGGCCGACGGCGAGGTGCTCCTCGCGCATCGTGGCGAGCTCGCGCGCGACGAGCGCGCGATCGGGGCTCGGAGCCGTGAGCGCGGGGAACAGCGTCTGCTCCTCGGCGTCGAGGTGCGGCTCGAGCGCGTCGGCGAGCTCGACGACGACGTCGCGCAGCGTTCGCAGCTTGGGGTTGTGGTCGCCGTGAACGCCCGCGACCTTGGCGCCGACCGCGCGGACGAACGGGAGCGCCTGGCGCAGGTACTCGTGGTGCTTGTCGACGATCAGCGCGACGAGCGCGGTCGTGGAGACCGCGCGCGGGTCTTCCGCGGGCGCGCCGCGCCGTGACGCGATCGCGGTCTCGAGCTCGCGCAGCACGCTCGCGGTCTCGAGGCCTCGCTCCTTGCAGGCAGCGTCGACGGTCATGTCGCCGCGGCAGCAGAAGTCGATCCGGTGGCGTTGGAGGATGGGGGCGCACTCGGAGTGATCGAGCACGATGCGGGCGACGGGGAGCTGGGAATCGAGCATGGGTGGGATCTCCGGGAGCTCTTTCGGGCTCGGCGTAGACACCCGGAGCAGGGCACGTGCCAACTTCGGGCCCCCCTCGAAGCAACGAGAAAAGCGGCGATCCGGGCCTTGACCCGGCCCGCCGCTGTTCCATCATTGAACGCGTGGAACACTCCTGTGGCCCGGCTTGCAAGGTCTGCGGCATGGTCCCCCTCGCGCCCAGCCTCCGGCGCTCGGCGCGCGTCGTGGCGGAGAGCCCGGCCATGCACGAGCTGCTGAAGCGGGCCGCGCGCTTCGCGGCGACCGATGCGCCCGTCGCGCTGCTCGGCGAGACCGGCAGCGGCAAGGAGGTGGTCGCCCGCGTGCTCCACGCCAACAGCCCGCGGAGCCGCGCGCCGTTCGTCGCCGTCAACGTCGCCGCGCTCCCGGCGGAGCTGCTCGAGTCCGAGCTCTTCGGTCATGCCAAGGGCGCCTTCACCGGCGCGGCGACCGCGAAGCGAGGTCTGCTCGAGGAGGCCGACGCGGGCACGCTCTTCCTGGACGAGATCGCCGAGATGCCGCTCCCGCTCCAGTCCAAGCTCTTGCGCGCGGTCCAGGACGGCGAGATCCGCCGCGTCGGCGAGACGCGGTCGTTCGGCGTCGACGTCCGCATCGTGTGCGCGACCCACCGCGATCTCGCCGAGGGGGTGCGCCGCGGCACCTTTCGCGAGGACCTGTTCTACCGCCTCAAGGTGCTCACGCTCCGCGTTCCGCCGCTCCGCGAGCGCCGCGAGGACGTCCTCCCGCTCGCCTGCCACTTCCTCCGCGAGGAGAGCCCCAAGCTCCGCCGCTTCACCCCGGCCGCCAAGCAGCGCCTGCTCGCCTACGCTTGGCCGGGCAACGTGCGCGAGCTCCAGAACGCGGTGAAGCACGGCGCCGCGCTCGCGCAGCCTCCCGAGGTCGACGTCTCCGATCTGCCGGACGAGATCGTCGCCGCGCCCAGCCCCGCCGCCGGGCCGCGCGACGCGCTCAGGCCGCTCTCCGAGGTCGAGCGCGAACACGTCCTCCGGGTGCTCGACGCCTGCGGCGGCTCGCAGACGGAAGCCGCGCGCGTCCTCGGGATCGCGCGCAACACCTTGTGGCGGAAGCTCCGCGACTACGCGTGAGCGCAGCCGGCAGCGAGTCGCTGTCGACCTCGGGCCGTCGGCCCTCCGCGCTCGAGCCCTGGCGCGATCCGCCTCCGCGGTCGCTCGAGCGGCCGCCAGTCGGCGGCGCAACGGCCGATGTCGGGTCATGTCGCTCTCCCCGCGCGGCGGAAGGCGCGCCGCGCTCCGGGCGTACGACGTCGTCATGCGGCTCTCCGTCCGCCTCCTCGGCGTGGTGTGCGCCTCGTTCCTGTTCTCGTGCGGCGGCGACGATCGCGCGACCGACGGCGGCGGCGACCCGATGCCGCGCTGCGAGGCGTACTGCGAGGCGCTGCGCACCGAGGGCGGGTGCGGCAGCGACGTCGAGAGCTGCAAGACCGACTGCGAGCTGTGGATCGAGGACAACGACGACGCCGGCTGCTCGCTCGAGTTCGACGGGCTGATGTCGTGCACCAGCGGCGCCGGCGCGAACGTCTGCTCCGCGGTCGGCGGCGAGTGCTCCAGCGCTTACGGCGACTGGATGGGGTGCATCGAGAAATGCGACGTGCCCGGCGAGGTCGTCTTCTCGCCGGCTTGCCCCTCCAGCGCACCGTGCAAGTCGGGCACCTCGCTGACGATCGCGTCCGACGTCGCCCTCGCCTGCGGCGTGCGGGTCGTCCTCGACTGCGCCGGCGGATCGGCGACGGGCTACATTCCGGCGGGCGATCCAGCGACGGCGACGGGGACCCTCGAGCTCTCGTGCACCCAAGCCTCGAGCTGCGGCCTCCGGGTCGACGCCGCGAACAGGTACCTGTCGGGCGGCACGGACGTCTACTGCACGCCCTGACGCGGTCGCGATCCCCGAGCGCCAGCCGAAGGTCGAGTCGCTTCCGCCGTCGAGATCTTGCGCTCCGTCCCCGGAGCCGTGCGAGCATCGGGCGTGCGCTTCGCCTGCATCGTGCTCGATTTCGACGGCACCTTCACGTCCGCCGAGGAGGAAGGCAAGCCGTTCGTCGAGGCGTACAGGCGCGATCTGGCGCGCCGCCTCGCCGGCGCGGGCTCCGCGCCGTCACCGCACGCCTTCGACGAGGCGTGGGCGGAGGCCGAGGCGGCGATCCGCGCCCGGCCGGCCGAGCACGGGTGGCTCTTCGACGGGCGCATCATGGCGCCGGGGGACGCCGATCCGTACATCCGCTCCAGCACCGCGGCGCGGATGGTGATGGACCGCTTCGGCGCGTTCCGCGATCCCGACGAGCGCGAGCGCGCGCTCACCGAGCTCTACCGCGCGAGCTACGAGCACTCGGCGATCGTCTTCCGCGACGAGGCGCGCGCCGTGCTCACGGCGCTGCTCGACGCGCGCATCCCGACCCACGTCGTCACCAACTCGGACACCGAGGCCGTCACCCGCAAGATCGCGGCGCTGCTCTCCGGCACGGTCGCGACGCCGCCCGTCCATGGCGGCGCGCGCAAGGCGGTGTTGATGGAGCCGGCCGCGCCCGACGCCGCGTTCGACGCGCTCCCCGCGACCCAGAAGCTCGACGGGCTCGAGCGGCCCATCTACCTGCGCCGAGGCTGCTACTTCGAGGTGCTCCAGGCGGTGTGGCGGAGGTGCGGCGCGAGCCCGGGCAACACGCTCGTCGTCGGCGACATCTACGAGCTCGATCTCGCGATGCCGCTCCACCTCGGCGCGTCGGTCCACCTCGTGTGCGGCCCGACGACGCCCGCCTACGAGCGCGCGTTCGTCGCCGGCCACCCGCGGGCGACGCTCAGCGACGACCTCTGCGCGGTGCTGCAACGCGTCGAGCCCTGAGCGACCGCCCGGCGGGGTCACCGCGACGCTTCGACCTCGGCGAGCGCCCGGCGGTGATCACCGCGACGCTTCCAGCTCGGTGAGCGCCTGTTCGAGGGCCGCCTCGTCGGTGGCGTCGGACGCCGACTCCAGGGCGACGCGCAGGGCGGGGGAGGCGACGGCGCCCGCGGCGATCCGGAGGCGCTTCTGCGCCGCGGGATCCGCCGTGCCGCCGAGCGCGACCGCGGCGCAGGCGCGCGCCAGCGGCTCGGCGGCGGGGTCCTCGACGATCGCCCAGAGCTGATCCGGCGCGGGCGCCGAGGTGCGCGGCCCGGCGCCGGCGCCGGCCCCGACGCCTCGGAGCGCGGCGATCCATTCGGGCGCGCTGCTGCCGGCCCGCCGCAAGAGGCGCGGATCGAAGCGCTCGGCGCTCCGGCGGTGCGCGGCCACCGTCTCCTCGATGCGCTCGGCGGTGAAGTCGTGGGTGAGCTCGCCCTGGTTGCGCCGCGCCGTCAGCGTGCGCAGCGGAATGACCTCGCCCGAGACCAGCGTCAGGTCGAGCCCCTCCGACACACCGAGGCCCGCGCCCGCGAGCCGCTCCGGCCAACGCTCGACCGAGGCGATGCGGGCGTAGCCGATGAACCGGGTCCGCCCGAAGCGCCGGATGCGGAGGCCGTCGGGCCCGACGGTCACGTGCGTGGAGGTGGCGCGCCACAGCTGCCAGCTCGCGAGCGCGTAGAGCGCGACCGTCGCGATGCCCACCCAGCCGCCGGGCGGCGAGCCGGTCCACGCGCGGAAGGCGGCCGCGATCGACGCGAGCGCGGCGTACGCGCCCATCGGCCAGGCGAAGAGCAGCGCCAGGAACACGTTCGAGCTCCGGAGGGCGTTCCAGGACATCGTGAGCGTCGCCTGCGAGTGCCCGGCGTCGAGCTCGAGGCGACGGAGCAGCCGTTTGCCGTGCCCGACGGTGGCGACCTCGAGCTCGATCCGGTCGAGCGCGCGCCGGCCGAAGAGGCGGACGATCGCGCCGCGGCGCGGCAGCGGGCTCACGGTGCCGAGCGAGAGCGCGTCACGCGACGCGATCCGCGTGCCGTCGAAGAACACGCCGTCGGCGGTCGCGGTGGCGATCCCGCGACGGCGGCCTGCGCCGGCGTTGTTCAGCCAGACCGAGTACGCCCCGAGGAGCGCGGCCTCGACGAGCATCGCGCCCATGGCGGCGATCGAGTCGAGGACGCTCTCGTCGTACTCGGTCGGCGCGATCGTGACCGCGACTGCCGCGAGCCAGAGCCCGACGGCGCCGGGCGACAGCGCGAGGCCGATCGTCAGCCAGCTGGGCCGCCGGAGGACGGCGTCGAGCTCGAAGGGATCCGCAGGGTCCGCCTCTTCGGGGAGCTCCACCGCTCCATCATCGCAGGCGGACGAGGCCCGTGCTCGGCTTCCCGATGGCCCCAGGACCGTTCAGCGCACGCGCTGATCGCACGGCTTGGCGTTTTCGTCCTGGCCGAGACCGGCGACGCGGAGCGGGTCGGCGTCGATCGCCGCGACGGCGCGCTCGACCTTGTCGGTGATGAGCCGATCGAGGTTGCCCGTCGTGAAGCTCGTCTGCGTGCCGCCGCAGCTCGACTTGGGGTCGCCGCCGCCGACCGACTGCGGGCCCGCGCCGCCGCGCAGGATGAACATGTTGGTGGCGCCGGTGTACTGCGCGACCTGGCGCCACACGGCTTGCCCGAGGTCGTCCATGCCCGAGGCGGCGATGGTGAAGAGCTGGATGCCCTCGTGGGCCGCGCGCCGCGCGCTCAGGGCGTAGCTCGTCGTCTGCTCGTACTCGAGGTGGGGCGGAGCGTCGCCGAGCAGGAAGCCCAAACGCGCGACGGCGTCGGGGCGCCACTCGATGGTCCGGATCGCGGCCGCGAGGCCGGCGTTGACGTCCTCGGGCGTGTCGCCGCCGCCCTGGGCGCGGAGCTCGCGGACGCGAGCCGCGAAGCCGGCGAGGTCACGGGTCATCGGGTGGGTGCGCGTCACGAACTCGTCGCCGCGATCGCGGTACTCGACCAGGCCGACGCGCACCGCGATGCCGCCGCGGGAGAGGACCTCGGCGACGCGCGCGATGGTGGCGCCGAGCGCGCGGATCTCCTCCGACATCGATCCGGTGGTGTCGACGACGAAGACGACGTCGACCGTGGGGCTCTCGGGCAGGACGCGCGCGGCCGTGGTCGAGAGCTCGACCACGCCGTCGTCCGCGAGGTGGGTGAAGAACGTCTGCGGGCGCGCGGCGGCGTCGCACTTGGCGGAGGCGGTGAGCCGCGGGGTGCCCAGCCCCTCGGCGCGCGGGAAGAGCAGCGCGCGGCCGGAGGACGCGGTCCGCAGGATGACCTCGCGGCCGACGCCGTCGCGGATCGACACCGGACAGTTGGGGACGCCCTTGCCCTTCGTGTCACGCACCACGACGAAGCGGCGGACCGAGAGATCGGCGCGCTCGAAGCCGAGCGCGCGCTCGTGCTCGACATACCGGCGGAACTCGCGGAAGTTGGCGTTGTCGTCCCACTCGCCGGCGCGCACGCCCGCGCCCGTCGCGCCGAGGCTCGCGGCGGGGCCGGCGCCGCGCGGCGAGCCCGAGCCGCGCCCCGACGTCGAGCCGCGGCCCCCGCCGTCGCCGCTTCCCGCGCCGTGGCCCAGGGTGCCCACCGCGCCGAGGCCGATGCCGTCGAGGCTGCCGCCGGATCCCTCGCCGACGCCGGAGAGACCGAGACCGCCGAGCGCTGCGTCGGGGACCTCGCTGCCCCACATCGACCCGCGCGCCGAGATCGGCGGCGCGGCGGGCGTCGGGGGCGTCCATCGCTCGACGATCGGCGCGGCCAGCGGCTCGTCGGCGATCGAGGGATGGATCGAGCCGGCGGTGCCCGCCGGCTCCTCGTCGTGCGCCGCGCTTTCGGCTTCCCGGCGCGGCGCCGTGGCGTGCGCGCGCGTCGCGCCGGGGACGCTCTCCGCCGCCGGGACCGCCGGCGTCATGGGCGCTGCCGCGCCTCCGCTGCAGCCAGCCGCGGTGAGGCCGAGGAGCGCGAAGAGCGGGAAGCGTCGCATGAGCTTGAGTCACGCGTCGTCGCGAAAAGTTCCCTCCGGCCGGCGGCTCGCGCCCGAGGCCGAGCTGCCGCTCGGCGAGGGAGCGTGCGCCGTTGGCGCTGAGCGGTCGCGGCATCGGGGGTGCAGCCGGTACCGGCAAGGAGCCTCGACATGAGACGAATCGCTGTGCTCGTTCCCCTCGCCCCGCTGACGCTGGCGTTCGGCGTCGGCGGCTGCTCGCCCGGCGACCGCGGCGTCGCACTGGCCGATCCCGAGCGGCCTCCCGAGCAGGCGGCCGCCCAGTCCGCGCCGCTCATCGACGTCGCACCCGGCGCGTCGCTCTCGCTCGCGCTGCGCGGCGGCGCCGGGCCGCAGATCGCCGGACAGTCCGTGACGCACGCGATGGTGATGATCGAGGAGGTCCGGCTCGAAGGGGCCGACGTCGCGCCCGTCATCCTGCTCGAGCAGCCGACCATGGTCGACCTCGTCGCGATCGACAACCAGCTCGATCAGCTCATCGCCGGCGTCGACCTCGGCGCCGCCAGGTTCTCGAGCCTGCGCGTCCGCATGTCGAGCGCGTTCATCCAGACGGTCGACGCAAGCGGCGTCGTGCACACGTTCGCGTCCGAGGAGCTCTCCGAGATGCAGGTGGAGGGCGCGATCGCCGGTCCGCTGGAGCTCGCCGGCCTCGCTCCCGACGGGTTCATCACGGTCGACCTCCCGCCGACCGGGCTCGAGATCGGGGCGGCCACGACGGTGGCCATGCACTTCGATCTCGCCGAGAGCATCACGGTGCGCCGGGACGGAGTGTGGCTCTTGCGTCCGACCCTCCGCGCGCTCGACGCGCGCTACTTCTCGATGCTCGACGTCCGCTTCGAGGCCGCGGCGTTCGCCGAGTACTACGAGGAGTACTCGTTCGAGAGCTTCGACGTCGTGCTGCTCGACGCCTATCTCCGGCCGGTGTCGATCGCGCCGCTGGTGCCGTTCGAGGCCGGCATCTACGGCTCGACGTTCCAGTACCTCGACGCGTTCGAAGGGCCGTTCGTCGCGGTGCTGCTGCCCCCGCCGGGCATCGTGCTCGAGGCGAGCGTCGCGGTCTCGGTCGATCTGCGGGTCAGCATCCACGCCGAGACCCGCATCTCGATTCAGTCGGTGTCGGTCGTCGGGCGCCGAGAGGGCGCCGTCGTGCTCGATCTCGCGCCGGCCCCGCAGGCGGCGTTCGTCGAGCGGACGTTCGCCGGCGAGCAGATCGTCGAGACCACGCGGAGTGTGGGCGACCTCCGCGCGATCGCGCCGCAGGCTCCGCCGCCGGCGCGGCCGCTGCCGCCGACCGAGATCCTGCCGACGCCGCCGACGGGGACGCAGCCGTTCGCGCCCGAGCGGCCGTGGCGCGAGAGGCCGGCTCAGCCGCCGCCTCCGCCGCCCGGCGTCGGCCAGCCGCCGCCTGGTGAGCTGCCGCCGGGCGAGCTGCCGCCGGGTCGGAGGCCGCCGGGTGAACGTCCGCCGGGCGAGGTCCCGCCCGGGGTGGGGCAGCCTCCGCCCGGGCAGCTTCCGCCCGGCGAGCGTCCGCCGCGGGGCGGACCGCCGGGCCGCGAGCAGCCGCCCGGAGTGGGCGGGCCG
>CAYJPW010000133.1:0-29529 GCA_964372055.1 uncultured Polyangiaceae bacterium | reverse complement strand
GCGCCCGGTCGATCGCAAGCAGCGGCCGAGCACGCGAGCACGAGGCAGAGGGCGCGGATGCGCATCGAGGCTGCTCCGAGGGTATCCTCCCGGGCGGCGATGCGCCCGGACGACCCCGACCTCCGCGTCCTGCCCTGCCCCGCGTCCCGCGACGCCGAGGCGATCGCGTTCCTGCGCCGCGTCTTCTACGTCGAGCTCGGCTTCTCGCCCGACCCGGCCCTCGACCGCGACTTCGCCGGCCTCGTCGCCCACTACCGCCGCGGTCGCGGCGAGCTCTGGATCGCCGATCGCGGCGGCGTGGTGGTGGCGACCACCGCGGTGCTCGATCTCGGCGGCGACGACGCCGAGCTCAAGCGCATGTTCGTCGATCGCGCCCTGCGCGGCGCCGGCCTCGGCAAGCGGCTCCTCGACGCGGCGCGGGCGCACGCGAAGGCCGCCGGCTTCCGCCGCCTCGTGCTCGACTCGAAGCGCGACATGCACGCGGCGCTCGCGCTCTACCGCGGCGCCGGGTTCCGCGAGATCCCCGACTACAACCAGAACCGGCGCGCCGACGTGTTCATGGCGCTGGAGCTCTGAAGAGCGGACATTCGTCCGGGGGGCGCGGGGGCAGAGCCCCCGCTCGCGACCCGTCACGCCTCGCCGACGGTGCGCATCGTCATCATGCCGGCGGGCGTTAGGCCGAGCAGCGCGTAGGCCTTCTCCCAGCGCTCCTCGACCTTGACGTCGAAGAGGATGCCCTCGTCGAACGGGACCGGGAGCCACGCACCGGCGGCGATCTCGCCCTCGAGCTGGCCGGGCGCCCAGCCGCTGTAGCCGAGGAGCACGAGGCGGCGCTTGTCGTCGGCGGCCGCGGGCGCCCGCCCGCGCACGTCGCGGGCGAGCGCGTCGAACGCGGTCCGCGACGACGAGATGCGCACGCGCTCGCCGACCTCGATGACGCCGCTCGAGCCCTCGCCGAGCGCCGGATCGGCGGCGAGGATCCAGCCCGAGCTCGGCTGCACCGGGCCGCCCACGAACACCGGCGTCTCCTCGCCGCCGGCGCCCTCGCCGTAGCCGGCGAGCGAGAGGAGCTCGGCGAGGTTCATCGACGCGGTGCGGTTGACCACGAACCCGAGCGCGCCTCCGTCGCCGTGCACCGCGAGGAGCACGACGGTGCGATCGAAGTTGGGATCGCCGAGCGGGGGCGAAGCGATGAGGAACCCCGGTGCCAGCGCGGCGCTCATGCTTTCCATGTAGCGCGGCGCCGCGCGGTTGGCGATGGTGGTCCGCTCGCGCCGCTCGGACCCAGGAGGTAGGCTCTCCGGATGGCGTCGCCACAGAGGCCCTCGGTCACGCTCCACTTCGCCCAGTCGCTGGACGGGCGGATCGCGACCCGCTCGGGCGAGGCCCGCTGGATCAGCGGGCCCGAGGCCACGCGCTTCTCGCACGAGCTGCGCGCCGCGAGCGACGCCGTGATCGTGGGCTCGGGCACCGCGCTCACCGACGATCCGCTGCTCACGGTGCGCCACGTCCGCGGCGCGAGCCCGCGCCGGATCGTGCTCGACGCGCGCGGGCGCGTGCCGGCGACGGCCAAGGTCGTCGCCGACGCGTCGGCGCCCACCGTGCTCGTCACCTGCCCCGGCCGGGCGCCGCGCGCGCGCGATCTCCCGGCCCACGTCTCGCGCGTCGAGCTCCCCGCCGCCGAGGGCGGCGACGGCGTCGATCTCGCCGCCCTCCTGGATCACCTCGCCGCGGCGGGCGTCGCGCGCGTGCTCGTCGAGGGGGGCCATCGCGTGCTCACCTCGTTCCTGCGAACCGGCCTCGCCGACCGGCTGGTCATCACCCTGGCGCCGATGGTGCTCGGCGCCGGCATCGAGGCCGTCGGCGATCTCGGCACCGAGCGCCTCGCCCAGGCGCGCCGCTTCGTGACGCGGCGCGTTTGGCAGCTCGGCGGCGACGTCCTGCTCGAGCTGGAGCGCGCCCACCCCGCCGGCGATCGGGTCGGGGGCACTCCCCCGGGGCTCGGCGTTTGAGCGCGCCGCGTCGGGCGGTTCCGGCGCGCACCGCGCGCGCGCTCTGGTTCGAGCGGCCGGGCGTGGCCGCCTTGCGCGCGCAGCCGCTCGGCGCGCCCGGCGCCGGCGAGGTGCTCGTGCGCACGCTCTGCTCGGGCGTGAGCGCCGGCACCGAGCGCCTCGTCCTCGGCGCCGCGGTGCCGCCCGAGATCCGCGAGGCGATGGCGCTCCCCTCGATGCAGGGCGGCTTCGAGCTGCCGATCTCGTACGGCTACGCCGCGGTGGGCGTGATCGACGAGCTCGGCGAAGGCGTCGCTCCGAGCCGGCGCGGCGCGCGCGTGCTCGCTTTGCACCCGCACCACGATCGGTTCGTCGTCGCGGAGGGCGCGCTGCGCCCGCTGCCACTGGCGACGCCGCCCGAGCGCGCCGTGCTCGCCCCCAACCTCGAGACCGCGGTCAACGCGGTGTGGGACGCCGGCGTCGGTCTCGGCGATCGCGTGATGGTCACCGGCCTCGGCGCCGTCGGCCTCCTCGTCACCTTCGCGGCGGCCCGCGCGGGCGCGTCGGTCGTGGGGGTCGATCCCGACGCCGGGAGGCGGGAGCTCGCGCGCGCGCTGGGCGCCGCGCGCGCGACCGATCACCCCGAGCGCTCGGACCTCGCCGCGGCCGATGCCCTCGTGGAAGCGTCCGGCTCGCCCGCCGCGCTCGCCGGGCTCGTGGCGGGCGCGGGCGTCGAGGCGCAGATCGTGATCGCCTCGTGGTACGGCACGCGCCCCGTCGAGCTCGGGCTCGGCGGCTCGTTCCACCCGCACCGCGTCACGCTCCGCTCCACCCAGGTCGCGTCGATCGCGCCCGCGCGGCGCGGCCGCTGGACGATCGCGCGCCGCTGGGACCTCGTCTGCGAGCTGCTCGTCGACGAGCGGCTCGATCGGCTCCTCGCGCCGCCCACGCCGCTCGCCCAAGCGCCGGCGCTGTACGCCGCCCTCGCGCGCGGCGATCTCCGGGGCGCGCCGCAGCAGGTCCTCGATCACCGCGACGAGGAGGAGCCGTGACGCGTTCGCGCGGGCGACGCCTCGCCGCGCTCGCGCTGGCGGGCGCCGTGGTCGCGGGGTGCGCGCGCGAAGAGGCGAGCCGGCGCGTGATGGTCGAGCTCGCGATCGAGCTGCCGCCGGAGACGGAGAAGGTCCCCGCGGCGCCGCTGCCGCCGCGGATCGCCGTCACGGTGCGCGGTCCGCGCGAGCAGGTCGAGCGCCTGCGCGCCGGCGACGCGGGACCGATCGCGCTCGACCTCCGGAGCGCGCCTGCCCGGATCGATCTCTCCGCCGCGACGGTGCCGCTGCCCGCCGGTCTCGAGGTCGTCACCGTCGATCCGGCGGCGCTCGATCTCCGCTGGGACGAGATCCTCACGCGTGACGTGCCGCTGCAGTTGACGGCGATCAACACGCCGCTCGACGGGTTCGTGCTCGCGGGCGAGCTCGCTCCCTCCCCGACCACGGTGCGCGTCCGCGGGCCCAAGACGCTCGTCGAGCGCCTCGCCCCGATCGCGACCGAGCCCTTCGATCTCCAGGGTCTTGCCGCGGGCAAGCACGTCCAGCGTGTCGCGATCGAGCGCCCGGCTCCACCCCTCGTCTGCGAGGGGCTGAGCGTCGAGATCACCGCGACGGTCGTCCGTTTCGGGAAACGCTAGAGCCCCCGACGGCCCGCTCGCGGCACGAGCGTCCCCTTTTCTCGCCGGGGCGGGGGCGTATAGTGCGCCGCATGTACACGGTCGGCGTCCGCGATCACATCATGGTGGCCCACAGCCTCAAGGGCGAGATCTTCGGCCCCGCGCAGGGAGTGCACGGGGCGACCTACGGCGTGGCGGTCGAGGTCGAGCGCGAGGAGCTCGACGAGCACGGGATCGTGATCGACATCGGCCTCCTGCGCCGCAGGCTGCGCGAGGTCCTCGACGAGCTCGACTACAAGAACCTCGACGAGCTCCCGGCGTTCGCGTCGAAGCCTTCGACCACCGAGATGATCGCGCGCTTCATCCACCGCGATCTCGGCCGCAAGCTCCCCCGCCTCGCCGGGACGACGCTCACGGTCACCCTGGAGGAGTCGCCGGTCGCGTTCGCGCGCTACCGCGCGCCGACGCCGGGGCCGAGCGTCTCGCCGCACGGCGGCCTCGCCTGACGGTCGCCTCGCGCGTGCTCGATTTCGTCATCGACGGCGCGATCGAGCAGAAGACCGGTGGGTACCTCTACGATCGCCTCGTGATCGAGGGGCTCCGCGCGCGCGGGCTGCGCGTCGAGGTCGTGAGCCTCGATCCGCGGCGGCCGGCGCTCGCGAGGGAGAGCCTGCGCGTCGCGCGCCTCCTCGATCGGGCTGCCCGCGAGGATCGCACCGTCGTCGTCGACGAGCTCTGCCATCCGCGCGCGGCGTTCGCCGCGGCGCGCCACCTCGCGCGCTCGGGTGGCCGCCCTTGTTCGCACCTGGTGACGCTGGTCCACCACCTCGCCGCGAGCGAGCGGAGCGGCGCTCGAAGGGCGATCCGCCTCGCCGTCGAGCGAGCGCTCCTCCGAGCGTCGGGCCGCGTCATCGCCACGAGCGAGACCACGCGCGACGCCCTCGCCCGCGTCGGCGTCGCGCCGGAGCGCATCGCGGTGGTGCGGCCGGGGCGCGATCGGCTCGGCACGCGGGCGGCGCCGCCCCGGCGCGCCGCCGGCGCCGGCGTCCGCCTGCTCTTCGTTGGCGCGCTGACGGCGCGCAAGGATCCGCTCACGCTCGTGCGCGCCTTCGCGGTCGCGGCGCTGCCCGGCGCGCGCCTCACCCTGGCTGGGCCCGCCGATCGCGATGCCTGCTACGCCGCGCGCGTGCTCGCCGCCGCCGCGTCGCTCGGCCGAGCCGCGCGGGTGACCGGCGAGATCGACGACGAGGCCCTCGCCGCCGAGCTCGCGCACGCCGACGTCCTCGTGCTCCCCAGCCGGTACGAGGGCTACGGGATCGTGCTCGCCGAGGCGCTCTCGCACGGGCTCGCGGTGATCGCCTGCCGCGCCGGCGCCGTGCCCGAGGTCGTGCGCAGCGGCCGCGAGGCGCTCCTGGTCGAGCCGGGCGATGCCGTCGCGCTCGCCGCCGCGATGCGCGAGGTGGCGCGGCCCGGCCGGCTCGAGGCGATGCAGGCCGCGGCGATCGAGCGCGCGGCCGAGCTCCCGACGTGGGCGGATGCCCAGCGGGAGATGGCCGCCCTGCTCGTGGGCTGAGCTTCGCAGCGATGTGGGAGCGAAGAGGCGCCGGCGGGGCGGCGCCTGCCGCCCCGCGAAGCCCGGAGAGGCTACGGGGTCGAGCAGAGCACGACGGCCCAGCTCGTCAGCGTCCCCAAATCGCCGGCGGCGGTGTCGACCGCCTTGAGCGTGAACACGCCGTCGACGGTGGTGCCGTTGAGGCTCGCGAACGACGTCTCGGGCTGGTAGCAGCCCGCGAACGGCGCGGCGCCCGAAACGACGCTGGTCGCGCAGGTCGAGTCGAGCACGGTGTTCGTGAAGTTGTCGCCGCTGCTGCCGTTGTCGCTGCAGATGTCGAGCGGCCCTCCTCCCGGCGGGGTGAGGAACAGGTCGAGATCGGAGTCCCACGTGTGGGTGATGCTGTAGACCACCGCGAGGCGCTGCACCGTCCCGCCGTTGGCCACGGTCACCGTGCTGGTCACGCCGGTCGCGTTGCTGTCCGGGATGTTCTTGGGCACGTCCAGCGAGCGGAACACCCTCAGGTCCTGGCCCGCCGCGCACGCCGGGAAGTAGGCCGGCACCGCGCAGTCGGCGTCGGCGGCGTCGGCGTTGCCGTCGCCGTCGTTGTCGACGCCGTCGTTGCACATCGTCTCCGGAAGCGTGCAGACGCTGGGCGTTCCCGAGCAGGTGAACCCGGGCTCGATCGTGCAGGTCGCCGAGCATCCGTCGCCGCTCGCGACGTTGGCATCGTCGCACTGCTCGGGGCCCTTGGTCAGGCCGTCCCCGCAGATGGCCGTACAGACGCTCGGCGCGCCGGCGCAGACGTAGCCGGCCTCGACCTGGCACGTCGCCGAGCAACCGTCGTTCGCCGCCGAGTTGCCGTCGTCGCAGGCCTCCGCGCCGGCGATGACCCCGTTGCCGCAGGAGAATTTGCAGTTGTTCTCGCAGCCGTCGCCGCCGACCTGGTTGCCGTCGTCGCACTGCTCGAAGCCCTCCTGCGTGCCGTTGCCGCACACCGCCGTGAAGGAGATCTTCACCTGGTAGAGGCTGATGAGCCCGTTGTTCCCGAACTCCTCGACGCAGGCCGAGTAGGTGCCGGGCGCGAGCTGCCGTGCCCAGCTGTCCGACGGCGCCTCGATCAGCGAGCAGGCGCTGATGCCGCCGTCGTCGTCGCTGCCGAGATCGGTCCCGCCCTGGTCGAAGAAGTGGACCACGGTGTCGATGCCCGCGCAGGTCACGCCGCCGCCGTCGAACGTCTCGACCTTGATGTCGACGGGGGTGGTGTTGGTGATCTGGAAGCAGTCCTTGTCGCCGATCGGCTTGATCGACGCCTTCACGGCGCCGCCGACCTGGATCTGGTCGAAGTCGTTCGCGGTGGCGTAGGTGTTGTTCGGCTCGACCTCGCACCCGGCCTCGGCCTGGCACGTCGCCGAGCAGCAGTCGCCGCTGACCGCGTTGCCGTCGTCGCACTGCTCGGCGCCGACGACGATGCCGTCGCCGCACGTCGGCGCGCAGGAGCTGGGCGAGCCGGAGCAGGTGTAGCCGCTCTCGACCGTGCAGGTCGCGCTGCAGCCGTCGCCGCTCGACGCGTTGCCGTCGTCGCAGGCGTCGGCCCCGTTGACGACCGCGTCCCCGCAGGCCGCGGCCTGACACACGCCGTTCGTGCAGACCTGCGACTGGCAGTCGGCGGCGGTGATGCAGATCTGGCCGTCCGCGCAGTCGCCGCAGGTCGGTCCGCCGCAGTCGACGTCGGTCTCGGCACCGTTCTTCACCGCGTCGTTGCAGGCCGGCGCGGCGCAGAAGCCGCCCGTGCAGACGCCGCTCTGGCAGTCGCTGGCGGCGTTGCACGCCTGGCCGTCGGCGCAGGCCGGGCAGATCCCGCCGCAGTCGACGTCGCTCTCCAAGCCGTTCTTCACCGCGTCGTTGCAGGCCGCGGCGGCGCAGGTGCCGTTCGAGCAGACCCCGCTCACGCAGTCGGCGCCGACGGCGCACGTCTGGCCGTCGTTGCACGGGCTGCAGGTCGGTCCGCCGCAGTCGACGTCGGTCTCGTTGGCGTTCGTGACCGCGTCGGTGCACGTCGGCAGACACACCGTGCCCGAGCACGCTCCGCCGACGCAGTCGGCGTCGACGGCGCAGCCGAGGTCGGGGCCGCAGGGCGCGCAGGCGCCGCCGCCGCAGTCGACGTCGGTCTCGCTGCCGTTCTCGACGACGTCCGAGCAGGTCGGCGCGGCGCAGGAGCCGCCGACGCAGACGCCGCTCTGGCAGTCGCTCGCGATCGCGCAGGTGTAGCCGTCGACGCACGGCGCGCAGTCGGTCCCGCCGCAGTCCTTGTCCGTCTCGTTGCCGTTGACCACGCCGTCGGCGCAGGTCGGCGGCACGCACAGGTTCTGATCGCAGACGCCGCTCATGCAGTCGGCGCCGGTGACGCACTCGACGCAGCTCCCGTTGCCGTCGCAGAGGACGCCGCCGTCGGTGCAGGCCGTGCCCGCGGGCGCGGGCAGGTTCACCGGGCTGCCGTTGTCGCAGGTGTCGACGGTGCAGCCGTTGTTGTCGTCGAGCACGTCGGCGTCGTCGTTCTGCAACGCGGTCGCGCCGTTCCCGTCGCAGACGCTGACCTTGCAGTCGCCGGCGACCTGGGTCGCGACCGGGCCCGCCGGCGCGTTGTCGAAGCCGCAGACGCCGCCGTCGCAGGTGCGGGTCTGGCACTCGGTGTCGGTGCCGGGGCACTCGTCGGCCGTCGCGCAGCCGCCGCCCGTTCCGCCGGTGCCGGTTCCGGTGGTGCTCGTGCCCCCGCCCGCGCCGCCGGCGCCGCCGGTACCTGTGCCGGTGCCGCTCGTGCTGCTCGTCGTGCCCGAAGCCCCCGCGCCGGACGTGTCATCGCCGCCGCATCCGACGGCGGGCAACCCTGCGCACGCGAACATCAGGGTCGCGACGGCCATCGGCAGCTGCGAGACGGACCGTTTGAAGGAGAAGAGCTTCGACAAGGATCACCTCGTACGGCCGACGGCCGCGGTTGGTAGGCTCCGTCCGGCCCCTCGCGGGCCGATCCTTTCAGAGACCAGAGCCGCCGGTGCGTGTCAAGCGTTGCCGGCCCTTCGGGAGCGAGCTCGGACGCGCGCTCCGTCCCCGCGTCGCCCCGCGACGAGGACCTCCCATGTTCAACGCGGGCCGGTCGCGCTAATGCAAGCGCCGATGGAGGCGCCGATCCGGCTCTCGTTCCAGGGCGGCACGGTGCGGCTCCACGGGCTCGGCCGCGAGGCGACCGCGCTCCCTCCGGGTTGCCGGTGGGACGCGCGCGACCGCGTCCACCGCGTCCCGGCGGTCGGCTACGCCGCCGCGATCGAGTGGCTCCGCGCGCGCGGGCTCGTCTACGAGGACGGCGCCCGCGCCTACGCCGAGGTCGCCTTCGAGCCCGCGGTGCGGCGCGAGCCGTTCCCGTACCAGGAGGGCGCGCTTCGCGCCTGGCTCGCGGCGCGCGGCCGCGGCGTGGTCGTGCTGCCGACCGGCGCCGGCAAGACGCAGGTCGCCACCATGGCGATCGCGTCGCGGCGGCGGAGCGCCCTCGTCGTGGTGCCGACGATCGACCTCTTGAACCAGTGGTACGACGCGCTCGCGGCGGCGTTCGGCGCCGAGGTCGGCCTCGTCGGCGGCGGGTACCACGAGGTCACCGATCTCACCGTGACCACGTACGACTCGGCGTTCCTCCACATGGAGCACCTCGGGAAGCGCTTCGGCCTGGTCGTCTTCGACGAGTGCCACCACCTGCCGAGCGAGTCGTACGCGATGGCCGCGCGGATGTGCCTCGCGCCCTTCCGCCTCGGCCTGACCGCCACGCCCGAGCGGGCCGACGGCCGCGAGGCCCTCTACGAGGAGCTCGTCGGCCCGGTGGTGTTCCGGCGCGACATCACCGAGCTCTCGGGCGAGTACCTCGCCCCCTACGAGACGATCCGCCTCGAGGTGCCCCTCTCGGCCGACGAGCGCGCGCTCTACGAGGCCGAGCGCGCCCTCTACCTGGGCTTCCTGCGCAGCCACGGCATCCGGATGTCCCAGCCCGACGGCTGGGGCCGCTTCATCATGCTCTCCTCGCAGAGCGACGCGGGGCGGCGCGCGTTCGCGGCCTACCGGCGCCAGCGCGGCCTCGCCCTCGCGGCGCCGAAGAAGCTCGACGTTCTCGAGCGCCTCCTCCACGCGCACCGCCGCGATCGCTGCATCGTCTTCACCGAGGACAACGCGACCGTCTACCAGATCTCGCGCCGCTTCCTCCTCCCGGCGATTACCCACCAGACCAAGGTGAAGGAGCGCAGCTACATCCTCGCGGCGTTCAACCAGGGCACGCTGGGCGCCGTGGTCACCTCGAAGGTGCTCAACGAGGGCGTCAACGTCCCCGAGGCCAACGTGGCGATCGTCCTCTCCGGCTCGGGCTCGGTGCGCGAGCACGTGCAGCGGCTCGGGCGCGTGCTGCGCAAGGCCGAGGGCAAGAGCGCCCTCCTCTACGAGCTCGTCGCCGCCGGCACCGCCGAGGAGCGCACCAGCGACAAGCGCAGGGAGCACGTTGCTTACAAGTGACCTCGTCCGCGTGCGGCGGCGGGACAAGAAGCTCGTCCCGCTCTACCTCCGCGGCGACGACGCCGCGCGGGCGCGCGCGATCGCGGCCGCGATGATCGACGTGCTCCGCGCCATGGTCGGAAGGGCGCGCGACGAGGTCGAGGCGGGCCTCGCGGCGGTGCCGGTCTCGGTGCGCGATCGCGTCGTGGCGCTCGGGCTCGAGAAGCTCCTCGAGGACCGCTCCACCTACGAGGTGGCGGCCGGCGTCGATCCCGAGGCGATCCGCCGCGAGGTCTTCCTCGCCGCCGCCACCGCCCACCGCGAGCTCGACGTGAAGGGCCGCTTCGCGCGCGACGCGGTCCTCGCCGAGGTGGGCGCGCGCCTGGGCACGCCGCCGGCCGCGCTCGAGGCCGGGCTCTACGCCGATCTGCGCGGGAGCGAGGTCCTCCGCGGCTTCCGGCCCATCGGTCCCGACGAGCTGGTGGAGCGTTACAACGTCGCGCTCGCCCAGGCGGTGCTCCTGCGCGCCGTGCGGGTCGAGGTGCTCCTCGAGGGCGAGACGCCGGCGCGCTACCGCGAGGTCTTCCGGGCGGCGCGCTTCCACGGCCTGCTCCACGTGGTCGGCGGCGATCCGTCGCGCGGCTACGCCCTCGTCGTCGACGGCCCGATGAGCCTCTTCGACTCGGTGCAGCGCTACGGCCTCAAGCTCGCGCTCTTCCTGCCGTCGGTGCTCGCCTGCCGCCGCTACCACGTGCGCGCCGACGTCCGCTGGGGCAAGTCGCGCGATCGCCTCGCGTTCGAGATCGGCCCCGAAGACCGCCTCGTGCCCGCCGCCGAGGAGCCCTCGCGCCTCTCGCCCGAGCTCGCCGCCTTCTGCGAGGCGTTCGCGAAGCTCGGCTCGAGCTGGACCGTCGCGCCGAACGAGCGCATCTTCGCCCTCCCCGGCGAGGTCGTGTGCGTCCCGGACCTCGTCTTCTCCGACGAGCGCACCGGCGAAGAGGTGTTCCTCGAGGCGTTCGGCTTCTGGAGCCGCGCCGCCGTGTGGAACCGCGTCGAGGCCATCCGCAAGGGCTTCCCGGCGCGGATCCTGCTCGCGGTCGGCAAGCAGCTCCGCGTCAGCGAGGAGGTGCTCGGCGAAGAGGACGCCGGCGAGCTCTACGTCTACCGAGCGACGATGTCGCCGCGCGCCGTGCTGGAGCGGCTCGAGGCAGGGCCGCGTGGTGTGCCGGGAGCCGGGCGCAAGCGGCGCGGCTCGGCCTGACGGATGCGCGGCGCGCGCGGTGATGTCGCGGGCAGCGCTCGCCCGGGCTCGGCGCGGACGGAGGCCGCGCGGGGCCTGCGTGCCTGCGCGTGCGCTGGGGTTATACTGGTCCGGTGGCGCAAGGCATGTTGCGGACCGAGACTCCTGGGATCCGGCTCCCCGTGCCGCAGGACCGCCTGCCGGCGACGATCCGGCTGGCGGTGCCCCTGGATGACGACGAGCTCTTCAGCCTGTGCCGCGCCTACCCCGAGCTGCGGATCGAGCGGACCAAGGACGGAGAGCTGATCGTCATGCCTCCGACCGGCGGCGAGACGGGCAGGGCCAACTTCGCGCTCACGACGCGCTTCGGCGCGTGGGTGGAGCGGGACGGATCCGGCGTAGGGTTCGACTCGTCCACCGGGTTCGTGCTGCCCAACGGCGCCGAGCGCTCGCCCGACGTGGCCTGGATCCGGAGAGAGCGCTGGGAGGCGCTGAGCGACCGAGAGCGGGCGAAGTTCCCGCCCCTGTGCCCGGACTTCGTCATCGAGCTCCGCTCGCCCAGCGATGCCCTGGCCGACCTCCAAGCCAAGATGCAGGAGTACATCGACAACGGCGCAGAGCTCGGGTGGCTCATCGACCCGCTCACCCGCCACGTCCACGTCTATCGCCCCGGGATCGCGCCCGAGGAGCTCGATGCGCCCGAGCGCGTCTCCGGCGAACCCGTGCTGCCGCGCTTCGAGCTGGACCTGTCGGCGATCTGGTAGCGGACCGCTCGCGCCCGACGGACGGGCGAGCGTTGGTCGGGCAGCGGGCGCGACCGAGGCGTCTCAGCGGCGCGAGCAGTCGACCCGTTGCACGCCGTGCTCGTCGTCCACCAGCGACGCCACCAGAACCGAGCCACCGTCGGGGGAGCCGACGAGGGCGGCCGAATAGCCGATGGGCACGGCGAGACTGGCCGAGCCGACGATACGCGCGTCGTCGTCGAGGACCTGGAGCTCGTACGCGTCCCCTCCCCCAGTCACGATGGCCAGCAGCTCGCCGACGCCGGCCGCCATGAGCACGTCGGCGTCGATCGCCTTGGGCTCCGCCCTGGGCTTGCCGTCGTGATCGAACACCTGGAGCCAGGTGCTCAACGGCGAGCATTCGGCGAAGCCGTAGTAGCATTGCATGAAGCGCCACGCGAAGATGAAGCCGTCTCGGCGCGGCGCCAGCGCCAGCAGGTCGACCTCCAGCAACGGGGTCCCCAGCTCCGCGGGCGGGAGCACGAGGTGCGAGATGGCGTAGCCGCCATCGGCGCGTATCACGCCGAGCTCGATGGCCCTGTCGTTCGCACCCGTCGCGCACGAGCCGAGGGCTCTCTGGGTCCCCATCGCAAGCAGATACCCATCGCGGCCTCGAGCCAGCATTGCAGGGCCTCCGCAGGCGATCGCGCCGAAGTCGTCGTGCAGCGCGCCGTTCCTCAGCCAACCGACGTGCGTCGACGCGCTCGCGTCGCTCCAGTAGACGAGCAGGCGCGCGCCGTCCGGCTCCCGAGGTCCGAGGCGGCGCGGACGGTCCTTGGCTTCGAGCGCGACGGGGAACGAGGAAGGGGGATCGTCTCCCTCCGCGAGCTCGCTCAAACGAAGCGAGCCTGCGCCCAGCCACGCGAGGACTCCGACCCGGCTGTCCGGGCCCACGCCCGTCATCGCGCCGGCCGCCTCGAGGACGTCCTCGGCCTGTCCCAGGGGTGCGTCGGTCCAAGGTCCCCAGGCGTCGAGTCGCGCGCCGCGCACGACGGAGTCCTCCTGCCAGATCAACGATACCGTCCCCTCGGTCGACGATGCGACGAGCTCCGGGTCGACCGGTGCGGCAGCACCGAGCCCGGAGATCGTACGAGGCGCGCGGGCCACCCAGCGCTCGCACCGGCCGGACGAGCCTCCGTCGCCGGTGGCCGGGAGGTCGCCGCCGCAACCGAGCAGTGAGACCATTGCGGCGAGACAACCGGCGCGGAGCACGTCGATGATCATCGGCAAGGCGCCTGCCGCCGGCAAGGCCTTCCGCGCGCGTCGCCCGAGCGGGAGAGCGACTTGCGAGCTCTCGACCGAGGGCGGGCCCGAGCGTGAACGCCGGTCGGAGTTCGGCGTACGCTGCGGCCATGGTCCGGTCCGCCCTCGCCGCCTGCGCCTCCGTGCTCCTCGCCGCCGCCTGTGGCGGCGACGAGACCACGATCCACGCCGACCTCCTCGGGCACGCAGGGCACGGGCGGAACGACCTCCGGATCGAGCGGCGGCACCGGTGCCGGCGGCGGCGGCGGCGGCGCCGAGCCCTGCCCTCCCGGCGTCACCTGCGTCGACACGTTCCCGTTCCACGACGCGCGCGACACCTCGGCCGAGGGCTCGAACGCGATCGCCGCCTACGCCTGCGCGGCCGATCTCGACGAGTCCGGCCCCGAGATCCTCTACCGCGTCACCGTCCCCGCCGACGGCTTCCTCAGCGCCGCGGTGTACGGCGCCGCGGCGGTCGACGTCGACGTGCATGTCCTCTCGGCGCTCGATCCTTCGGCGCCCGACGGCGCCGACTGCCTCGACCGCGGCGACGAGCACGCGCGCGCCGACGTGACCAAGGGCTACGCCTGGATCGTCGTCGACACCTTCGTCGCCGGCGGCGCTCCGGCCGCGGGCGCGTTCGATCTCGACATCGGGTTCCTCGAGCCCTCGAAGGGCCCGTGCGGCATGGAGACCGGCGAGATGCCGCGCATGAACGACGGCGGCAACGCCCTCGCCATGCCGGCGACGGGGCCGATCGTGATCGAGGCGCACCTCGTCACGCAGGAGGAGCCGCCGCCGTACCCGACGACCTCGACCGAGGAGCTCGCCGATCACTACGCGCTCTCGCAGGCGAAGACGGGCCTGGTGATGCACCGCGGCCAGGTGTGGGCGCCGCTCGAGGGCGGCTCGTTCTACGGCGCCGGCATCGGCAGCCCGACCGACTTCCCGGTGGTCGACGAGGGCTGGTACGTGAACATGTTCTGGACCGCCGCGGCGCGCCCGTCCAAGGGCACCCGCATGATCCTCCGCGATCCGAACGGCGGCACGCGCGCCGTCGTGGTCGCGGCCGGCTACGAGACGGGGCCTGGCGATCTCTCCTACGTCGGCGGCACGCCCGAGGAGACGCACTTCTACATGGGCACGCAGCACCAGAGCCCGATGCAGCTTGGCATCGCCACGGATCAGACGCTCCCGTTCGGGCCCCGCGTCTGCCAGTAACCCGGCGCGGTCAGGGCTCGCGAGCGCCCCCGAAAGGGCGCGCTCCCGGAGCGCCTCCGTGGTTGACTACGTGCATGTCGATCCTTCGCACGCTCGGCGCGCTCGGCGCCGTCCTCTCCTCCGTCGCGCTGGCAGCCGCCTGCGGCGACGACACCGACTCCTTCCCGGCGACGACGACGACGGGTAGCACCAGCGGCGGCGGCGGCGGTGCGGGCGGCGCCGCGGGGATCGCCGTGCCGGGCCTGAGCGCGCCGGTCACGGCCGTGACCGATCCCTACGGTCTGCTGCACCTCCAGTGCGCGGCCGACGACGACTGCTTCGCGGCGCTCGGCTACTTCCACGCGCAGAACCGCTTCTTCTTCATGGACTTCGTCCGCAACCTGGTCCGCGGCAGCCTCGGCAGCCTCGTCAAGGCGGGCAGCACGGTGCTCGAGCGCGACTACGTGAACCGCCAGTTCTTCGCCACGCGCGATGGCGTCCCGCTCGAGGAGAAGCTCTACGCCGACGCGAGCGATCGGGTGAAGGGGCACCTCGACGCCTACTCGAGGGGCGTCAACGCGTGGATCACCGACACGCGCGCCGGCGCGAACGGCGCGACCCTCACCACCGAGTACGACTTCGCCCTCATCGTGAAGGACAACATCAAGGACTGGACCCCGGAGGACAGCGCGGCGATCGGCCTCTACGTCCTCAACGACCTCTCCAACAACAGCGCGAGCGAGCTCGACCTCGCGCAGCGCTACCCGGCCTTCGACCCGGCGCTCGCGCCCGACCTCTTCTCGGTCCGGCCGGTCTTCGACGCGTTCACGGTGCCGGCGGCGGCGGCGAACGCCGCGAGCGCCTTCGTCTCCGAGGAGGCCAAGGCCCGCGTCGAGCCGCTCGCCCTGCTCCTCGGCGAGGCGACGCTGCGACTCTCCGGCGTCGGCAGCGGCGTCCGCGCCCTCGAGGGCGCCGAGATCGGGTCGAACAACTGGGCGGTGGGCCCGGGCCGCACCAGCGGCGGTCACGCCATCCTCGCCAACGATCCGCACCTCCTCCTCACGAACCCGAGCATCTGGTTCGGCGTCGAGCTCGACGCGAAGAGCGCCGGCACCGGCGACTACCACGTCGCGGGCAGCACCTTCCCCGGGCTCCCGTCGGTGATGGTCGGCCACAACGAGTCGATCGGCTGGGGCGTCACCACCGCCTACTACGATCTCGCCGACGAGTACGTCGAGGAGCTCACCCCCGATCTGAAGGGCGTGGTGTTCAACGGAGCCACCGTCCCCATCTTCGAGAAGGAGTTCACGTTCGAGGACGCCAAGTCGGGGACGCCGATCACGAAGACGTTCCGGTGGGTGCCTCACCACGGCCCGATCGTCAGCCAGGACGACGCCGCGCACACCGCGATCAGCGTGCGCTGGACGGCGCACGAGGGCGGCACCGATCTCGACGCGTTCTTCGCGCTCGCGCGGGCGTCGAGCGTCGACGAGGGCAAGAGCGCCGTCACGCTCGCGTCGAGCGCCGATCAGAACTTCGTGATCATCGACAAGGACGGCAGCATCGGCTGGTTCCCGTACGGCACCGTGCCGCTCCGGCCCTGGGCGTCGCCCAGCCTGCCGCCGTGGCTCCCGCTCCCGGGCGACGGCAGCGCCGAGTGGCAGGGCACCGTGCCGCTCGATTCGCTCCCGCAGCTCCTCGACCCGGCCGGCGGCGCCATCGCCACCGCGAACCAGGACATGACCGGCGCGAGCGCCGACGGCGACATCACCAACGACGGTCAAGCCGCGCTCCAGGCCTGGGACAAGGCGGAGGGCACGCGCGAGCAGCGCATCCTCGATCTGCTCGCGGCCGGCGGCGACGCGCACTCGGTCGCGACGATGCAGGCGATCCAGCACGACACCTCCTCGCTCTACGGCGCCATCGTGGTCCCGGCCGTCCTCGCCGCCGCGCAGACCGCGGGGCTCACGGCCGGCGAGCAGGCCCTCGTCGACGCGCTCGGCGCCTGGGGCTACACCTGCCCGACCGGCCTCGACGGCGCCGATCCGCTCGCCGATCCGATGACGGCTCCGAAGGCGAGCGATCCGGTCGTGGCCGCGGAGTCGATCGGCTGCGCCGCGTTCCACACCGTCCTCTCCGCCATCGTCACCCGAGCGCTCGGCGACGAGGAGGCCGCCGCGGGCATGGAGGTCGGCAGCCTCCGCGTCAGCCTGCACCTCGTCGCGCGCGCCCTCAAGGACCCCACCTCGGTCGCCTCGGGCGATCTCCTCTGGGACGACGTGACGACCGCCGGCGTCACCGAGACGCGCGACGAGATCCTGGTGCTCGCGATCCAGGACGCGGCCGCGGTGCTCGAGGCGGGGCTCGGCGCCCCCGACGAGTGGCGCTGGGGGCGCATCCACACGCTCACCCTCCGCAGCATCTTCGACAATTTCGGCCTCGTCACCTACAACGAGGGCCCCTACGCCGCGCCCGGCGGCCAGTACACGGTCAACGTCGCGAGCCCGCGCACCCGCACCCTGCCGACCGACGGCTCGGCGCCGGACTTCGGCTTCTCCGCCGGCCCCTCGGTCCGCTTCGTGGTCGAGGCGCGCCCGGACGGCGTCTCGATGACCTACGAGCTCCCCGGCGGCGCCGACCTCCACAGGGAGAGCCCGTTCTACAACAACCTCCTCCCCCGCTGGCTCCAGAACCAGCCGATCGACTTCCCCTTCGGGCCGGGCGCGGTCGAGAGCCCGGCGTCGACGGTCGTCGTCGGGGTCGCGCCGTGACCTCGGCGGGCGCCGCTCGGAGCTACAAGAGATAGAGGTGCGACCCCGACGCGCGCCGCGCGCCGAAGCGCCGCGGCTCGACCTCGAAGGTCGCCGTCGCGACCAGCGAGAGCGTCGCCTCGTCACCGTGGGTCACGACGAAGAAAGCGCCGTCCGCGCTGAGGACGACGCCGCGCGGGCTCCGGACGTCCCAGCTCTTCACCAGCCGCTGCGAGGAGAAATCCCAGAACGTGACCATGTCGCCGGCGGGGTGCGTGACCGCCGCGATCGACGAGGGCTCGTGCACGGCGACGCTCAGCGCCTCGCCGAGCATGCGCCGCACGGTCGCGGCCGGCTTCTTCATCGTGGTCAGCTTGCCGCCGCGCGTACCGAACGAGACGCCGCCGGTCGAGGTGAGCTCGGGCAGTCCGTCGCGCGGCGCCGAGGCGACGGCGACCGCTCCGTGCGCGGTGACCGCGAGGTGCCCGGCGTTGATGCGCGGCTCGAGCAGCAGCATCCGCTCGAGCAGCCGCGCGCTGGCCACGTCCACGAACGTCACCGACGGCGCCTCGGTCGATCCGAGCGCGCCGCCGCCGTTGGTGAGCGCGAGCGTGCGTCCCTCGTCGACGAGCAGGCAGTCGTGGGGGCTCTCGCCGTGGCTCGGGAACTCGCCGAGCACCTCGAAGCTCTCGGGATCGCGCACCACCACGAAGCCCTGCAAGGTCTCGCGATCGGTCTCGACGGCGAACAGGCTCGCGCCGTCGGCCGAGTAGACGCCGTGCCCGTAGAAGGCGCGGCGCGCGCTCGACGTCTCGATCGGCCGCAGCAGCTCGCGCGTGGAGAGGTCGACGAACGCGCCGCCCGGCCCCTTCTTCTCGAAGACGGCGGCGCGGTGCGGCGCGCGCGGGCTCCGGGCGAAGCCGTGCCCCAGGAAGCCGAGCACGATCTGATCGCGCTTGTCGGCGTCGAGATCGACGACGTCGAGCGAGAAGGCGCGGTCCTGGGTGTTCGGGCGCGCGAACGCGCTGAAGCCCACGACGACGCCGAGCATGCGCCACCGAACCACGCTCGCGCCCGCTGCGCAAGGCGATCGGTCCGCTGCCGTCGAGGCCGGCCGCGCGACGCGTCACTCGTCGCGCTTGCCGCCGAGCCACCCTCGCCGCCGGTAATAGACGAGCAGGCCGATGACGCTGAGCGCCATGAGCAGGAGCGCGAACAGGTACCCGTACCGCCACCGGAGCTCGGGCATGTTGTACGGCGAGGCTTCCGTCACGAAGTTCATGCCGTAGACGCCGGCGATGAAGGTGAGCGGCAGGAAGATGGTCGAGATGATGGTCAGCACCTTCATCACCTCGTTCATCCGATTGGACACACCCGAGAGGTAGAGATCCATCAGCCCGGAGGCGATCTCGCGGAACGTCTCGACCATGTCCATCACCTGGACCGCGTGATCGTAGGTGTCGCGCAGGTAGACCCGCGTCTCCTTGCTCACGTGCGGCGACTCCTCGCGGAGCATCGCGTTGATCACGTCGCGCTGCGGCCAGATGGCCCGGCGGACGGTGAGCAGCTCGCGCTTCACGTCGTGGATCTCGCGCGAGATCTGCCGGCGCGCGTGGGTCGCCTCGAGCTCGAGCTCGTCGAGCTGCTCGCCGATCCGCTCGAGCACCGGGTAGAAGCCGTCGATGACGGCGTCGATGATCGTGTAGGCCAGGTAGTCGGCGCCGTACTCGCGGATCGACCCGCGCCCCCGCCGGATGCGGTCGCGGACGGCGTCGAGGCAGTCGCGGGTGTCCTCCTCCTGCACGGTGAGCACGAAGCCCTTCCCGAAGAGGATGGCGATCTGCTCGGGGACCACGAGGCCCGCCTCGTTCAGCTGGATCATCCGGCCGATGACGAGCTGCTGATCCGGGTACGTGTCGGTGTGCGGCCGCTGCGGCACGTTGACCACGTCCTCGAGCGCGAGCGGGTGCAGATCGAAGATCTCGCCGAGGCGCTCGAACGTCGCCGCGTCGGCGATGCCGCGGACGTCGATCCAGGTCACCGACGGGCGATCGTCCACGAGGTAGGGGACGATCTGGTCGACCGAGGCGAGCTCCTTCTCGGAGCAGGCCTCCGGGCTGTAGTCGATGAGGAAGATCCGCGACGCACGCCCCGCGCCGATGGTGAGCGTGCCGGGCGGCGACCCCGGCGCCGGCTCGCGGGTCAGGCGGGAACGGCGGCTCGGCGGCGGCTCGCTCGGCCTCGAGGCGCGTCGGCTCGGCGGCGCCTCGCTCGGCCTGGACGCGCGCGGTCGAACCGACTCGGCCACGTCGCCCTCGCTCACGTCCCGACGATGGGCTCGAGGCAGCGCTCGCGCGCCTCGCGGATGGCAGCGACGCCCACCGCGACGAGCTCCTTGCCGCCGCGGCGGACGACGAGGCGGTCCCCGCCGGTCGTCCCGATCCTGGCGACGGGCACCCCGGCGGCGCGGGCGCGGCGCTCGACCTCGGCGACCCGGTCGGCCGCGACCGAGAGCACGATCCGGCTCGGCGCTTCGCCGAAGAGCGCCTCGGTGACGGGCTCGCTGTCGGGGATCGCGATCTCGGCGCCGCAGCGGGCGTCGACCTCGTCGCCGGCGGCGCAGCACTCGGCGAGCGCGATGGCGAGGCCGCCGTCGGAGACGTCGTGGGCGCTCTCCACGAGACGCGGCCGGGCGCGGAGCAGATCGAGCACGAGGCGCTGGAGCTTGGCCTCCAGGGCCAGGTCGATGGCAGGAGGCGTCCCCTTCACCTCGCCGGTGTGGCGGGCGACATACTCGGAGCCGCCGAGCGGCCCGCCGCGCTCGCCGCCCAGCAGCAGCACGGCGAGGCCCGCGCGCGGGAACGTGCTCTTGACCACGTCGCCGGCGTCGCGCACGAGCCCCACCGCCGCGACCGTGGGCGTCGGCAGGATCGCGCGGCCGTCGGTCTCGTTGTAGAGGCTGACGTTGCCGCTGACGATGGGCACCTCGAGCGCCTTGCACGCCGCGGCCATGCCGTCGATGGCGCGGGCGAACTGGCGCATGATCTCGGGCCGCTCGGGCGAGCCGAAGTTGAGGCAGTCGGTCAGGCCCACCGCCTCGGCGCCGGTGCAGGCGAGGTTGCGGCACACTTCGGCGACGGCCATCGCGGCGCCGCCGAACGGATCGAGCTCGCAGAGGCGCCCGTTGCAGTCGCTCGAGAAGGCGAGGAGCTTGTCGACGGTGACGCCGTCGCGCTCGCACGGGACCCGCACCACGGCGGCGTCGTGGCCGGGGCGCACGTGGGTGCCTCCGCGGACGATGTGGTCGTACTGGCGCCACACCCAGCGGCGCGAGCCGAGGTTCGGCGAGCCCGCCATGGCGAGGAGCTCGGCGCTCCACGACGCCGGCTCGGCGATCGTAGCGGCGTCGAACGCGAGCCGCGCCGGGAGCGAGGCGTCGTCGCGCTGGGGGCGATCGTATTTGGGCGCAGCGTCGGTGAGGAAGTCGACCGGGAGCTCGCAGACCACGACGGCGTTCCTCGGCGGCGGCGCGTCGGCGAGCGGATCGTAGCCCGGGGTGGCGCGGATCACCCAGCGGCCGGTGTCGGTGACGCGGCCGATGATCGCCACGTCGAGCTCCCACTTCTTGCAGATCGCGAAGACGCGCTCTTCCTTGCCCGGCTGGGTGACGAGGAGCATGCGCTCCTGCGACTCGCTGAGGAGCATCTCGTACGGCGTGAGGCCGCGGGCGCGGCGCGGCACGAGATCGAGGTCGAGATCGAGGCCGCTGCCGCTCCGTCCGGCCATCTCGACCGAGGACGAGGTGAGCCCGGCGGCGCCCATGTCCTGGATGCCGACGAGGAGGTCCTCGGCGAAGATCTCGAGGCAGGCTTCGAGGAGGAGCTTCTCCATGAACGGATCGCCCACCTGAACCGTGGGGCGCTGGCTCGGCCCGCCCGCGGAGAACTCGTCCGACGCCATGGTGGCGCCGTGGATGCCGTCGCGGCCCGTCTTCGCCCCGACGTAGATCACCGGGTTGCCGACGCCGCTGGCGCGCCCGTAGAAGATGCGGTCGGTGCGGACGACGCCGCAGGTGAAGGCGTTGACCAGGATGTTGCCGTCGTAGGCGCGATCGAACTGGACCTCGCCGCCGACGGTGGGCACGCCGATGCAGTTGCCGTAGCCGCCGACGCCGGCGACGACGCCGCGCAGGAGCGCCGGCGTCCGCTCGTGCTCCGGCCGGCCGAAGCGGAGCGAGTCGAGGTTGGCGATGGGGCGCGCGCCCATCGTGAACACGTCGCGGAGGATGCCGCCCACGCCCGTCGCCGCGCCCTGGTACGGCTCGATGAACGAGGGGTGGTTGTGCGACTCCATCTTGAAGACGGCGGCGAAGCCGTCGCCGATGTCGACGACGCCGGCGTTCTCGCCCGGGCCCTGGAGGACGCGCGGCCCCTTCGTCGGCAGGCGGGCGAGGTGGACGCGCGAGCTCTTGTACGAGCAGTGCTCGCTCCACATGACGCTGAGCACGCCGAGCTCGGCGTACGTCGGCATGCGGCCGAGCCGGGCCTGGATGGCGGCGAGCTCGTCGGCGCTGAGCTTGTGGGAGCGCGCGAGCTCGGCGGTGACCGGCGGATCCCCGGGGAAGGCGCTGGGCGACGTCATCGGGGCGCGTGGTAGCGCGGACGGGCTGGGACGGAAAGGGGGCCGCGGTCGCGGCCGCGCGTGCAGGGCCGGCGCGCGCTCGGCTACGCTGCGGTGGCATGGGGCCCGAGCGCGAGACGCGGCGATCGCCCCCCGGCGCTCGCCCCGCGAGCCCACCATCCGCTGCGGGCACGCCGGCGCCGCGAAACGCCCGATCGGCCCGCGCGCGGGAGGCGGAGGAGGTCGCCGCGCGGCTCGATTACGCGGCTGCCCGCTCCGCGCACGCCGCCGGGCACGTGGGCGACGCCGAGCTCGCCTGCATCTATGTCGCCGAGCGCGTGCACCGCGCCGCCGGGGCCCGCTGGCTCCAGGCCGAGCGGCGGCCGCCGCTCCGGTCGGGCGCGGCCTCGCCCTGGGTGCGCCTCTTCGCCGAGCGCGAGCTCTGCCGCGTGCCGAGCCCGGTGCCGCGCGCGCTGCTCGCCTGGGCGGAGGGCGAGCGGCCTGTCGATCTCTCGTTCTCGATCCCGACGCCGCGCGACCTGCTCCGGCTGCAGGCGCGAGGGCGGCGCTGCGTGTCGCTGCTCGACGACGGCGCGCCCACGGCGCCGCACGCCGACGGGCTCGCGTTCGCGCTCCACGACCTCTGCCACCTCGAGAAGCTCTGCGACCCCGCGCACCGGGCCGGGCAGGTCGGGTTCTTCGCGAGGCTCGATCGCGCGCTCGACGATCCGCGCTGGCACACCCTCGAGGCGACGCTCGACGCCGAGTGGATCGACGGGCGCGATCACGTCCTCGCCGACATGAACGGCTCGGCGGTGTTCCTGTTCCTCGTGCTCAAGAACAAGCTCAAGCTCGCGGTGCGCCGCCGCCTCGCCGCCGCGAGGGGCGAGCCGCCGCGGGCGCCGCTCCGCCGGAGCGAGCCCGATCCGCGCGACGAGGCGGCCTGCGACGAGGCGTACGAGATCCTCTATGCCGCGCTCGGGCTCGAGGGCGCTGCGCTGGCGAGCGCGCGCGCCATGGCCTCGCGCACGGTCGGGGTGGAGGGCGCGGCCGATCTCCTCGCCTTCTTCGAGAGCGCCGGGGCTGGCGCCCGTCCGGTCATCGCCAGCCGCGGGCCCTAGCGCGGCACGCGTGCGCGTTCGGCGTGCACGCGCTGGAGAGCGAGCTTACCGACCCGCGTCGCTGGAGTGCCGGAGCAGCCGCACGCTACTCCCCACGATGTGTTCCGGGCGTACCGAGTCGCCTATGCTCCTCGGATGCGGATCACGATCCTGTCGTACATCGACGACGACAACGACGCCGAGGACGTGGTCGTCAAGCAGGTCGCCGCCGCGCTCCGCAAGCAGAAGCACAAGGTGTCGACGCTGGCGATCCACGGCAACCTGGACGAGCTGGTGCGCGGCCTCCGCCGCCGCAAGCCGGATCTCGTCTTCAACCTGATGGAGATGTTCGGCGACGACGCGACCGCCGACCTCTGCGTCGCCGGCGTGCTCGAGCTCATGCAGATCCCGTACACCGGCTCGGGCCCGGGCGAGCTCTACATCACCCAGGACAAGGTGCTCGGCAAGAAGCTGCTCGCGTTCGACAGCATCCAGTTCCCGCGCTTCGCGGTGTTCTCGACCTCGGCCAGCATGGAGACCGGCGGCAACCTGCGCATGCCGTTGTTCGTGAAGCCGGCGCGCATGGACGCGTCGATCGGCATCGGCGCCAAGTCGCTGGTGCGCGACACCCCGTCGCTGATGCGCCGGGTGCTCGCCATCCACGACGACCTCGACGACGCGGCGCTGGCCGAGGAGTTCATCGAAGGCCGCGAGTTCTACGTGGGCGTGATCGGCAACGACGACCCGGTGGCGCTGCCGCCCATCGAGATGGACTTCTCGGGCATGCCCGAGGGCATGATCCACGTCGCCGACAGCGCCGCGAAGTGGGACGAGAAGAGCAAGGCCTACGAGGGCACCCGCTCGGTCATCGCCGACATCCCCGACGAGCTGCGCGCGCGGCTGCAGAAGACGGCGGTCGACGCCTACCGCGCCCTGCGCGTGATGGACTACGGGCGCGTCGATCTCCGCTACACCGACACCGGCGAGATCTACGTGCTCGAGGTCAACGCCAGCTGCTACCTCGAGAAGGGCTCGGAGCTGGCCATGGCCGCGGCCGCCGCCGGCATCGACTACCCCGAGCTCATCGCCAAGATCGTCGACCTCGCGCTCGCCCGCTACGGCAAGAAGATCACGCGCGCGCGGAAGAGCCGCCCGCCTATGGCAGATACACCCCGCGGTGCACGTGGTTCATCGCCAGCGCAGTGACCATGGTCGTCAGCGCCATGGCGACGGCGCCCTCGCGCGCCGGATCGTAGGCGAGCCCGAGGGCGTCGGCGCGACCGCGCAGGTGCCCAAGGAGCTGGCGGGTGCGCTCGGGGAAGTGCCCGGTCCACACGTACACCGTCGCCATGAGGTCGCGCTCGAGGCGCGCGATCAACGCGGCCGCGGTGCTCCACCCCGCAGGCGTCGGCGGGTGCGCCGCCTCGACGTCGGGCCCGCCGGGCTGGTCGGGATCGTCGAACACCGCCCTGAGGGCGCCGTCGAGCCCGAGCGGTAGCGCGCCGCCCTCGTCGGTCTGCTCGCGGTACCAGTCGTCGAGCGACTCCTCGATCTCGCTCACGTCCTCGTCGAGCTCGTCGTCGGTGACGAGCGGCGGGCGGTCGCCGAGGTCGCGCATCACCCGGGCGCAGTAGTCGAGCTTGGCGAGCGCCTCGGGCCACTCGGCGTACTCGCGCCGCCAGTCGGCGCCCGGCGTCATCCACACCGCGAACGTCTCCGACCAGTCCTCGTCGGGGTGCTTCTGGCCGTACCAGCCCGGCAGGTGGCGCACGAACCGCCGCGAGAACGGCTCGGGGCGGTAGTCGTCGACGTACGGCTGGGTGATCGCGCCGAACAGCCGGACCCAGTCCGAGTCGTCGTAGAGCCGGTAGGCGTAGTTGACCACGTGCCCCATCTCGTGGCGCAGGTAGCGGAGGATGTCGCCCCGCCCGATCCCCTCGACGTGCCCGACGCGCTCGGCGTGGAGCGCGGTCAGATCGGGCCGCGCCAGGTAGAACGGTATCGCGATGGCGACGGAGTCCTCCGGCACGCCCCACTCGGTGGAGAGGTAGAAGCGCGGCCGGACCGCGCGGATGCCGGCGCGCGCGAGCTCGCGCTCGAACTGGGCGAGGATGGGCTCGAGCCGCGTGCCCGCGATGGTCAGGCCCAGATCGCGGATCGGGGTGTGGCCAAGCCGCGCTTCCTGGAATGCGAGGCGCTCGGACACCCTGTCATCCTAGCAGCGGCGCACGGCCCCGAGAGCCTCGCTCGACGCTTTCTGGAGCCACCGCCACGCCCGCGTCGCGATGGTTCGGTCCTGCGATGGCGGCCGTCGCGGACGGGGCCCCTCGGCGGGTCATGGAGCGCACCTCGGCCTCGATCTCGCACGCCCCGGCCGGGAGCCCGAGCGCGGTCCACGGCGAGCCCGCGGTGAGCGGGCCCCGCAAGGCTTGCGGACAGCGCGACGGGATCCGCGATGAGCTGCGCCGAAACGCGCAGCGTGGCGCGACAAGACGGGCTGGCCTACGCGATGCAGGAGGTGACGGCATGGAACCGACGATTGCGACTCGGTCGCCCGCCGCCCAGCCGACGGGCTGCTGTCCTCCGTTCGACCCGACGCTCTGGGACGACAAGGAGATCGTCTGGAAGGACAAGCCCTTCCTGAAAGAGCACGTGAGGGCGCTGTTCCACGTGCCGCTGGGACTGGGGCGCACCGTCACCAGGGCGATGGAGAAGATCGCCGGGGCGGGCGCCGCGCCCCCGACCGGCATGATGCTGGCCGACGATTCCTCTCCGTGGGGCTCGGACCTGTACCTCGACGTCACCAGGCCCGTCCCCGATGCCGACATGGCCAGCCTCTCGGGCACCTTCCTGACGAAGGTGTTCGAGGGCCCGTTCCGTGACGCGGGCAAGTGGGCGTCGGAGATGAAGCGCTACGTGGAGTCGCGCGGGAAGCGAATCTCGAAGCTCTACTTCGACTACACGACCTGCCCTGCTTGCGCGAAGGCCTACGGCAAGAACTACGTGGTGCTGTTCGCCAAGGTCGACTGACGTCGCGCGATACCGGCTACCCGTCGCGCGCGCCTCAGCTCGACGCCTTCGCCCCGCGCCGATCGCGGGCGTAGCGCGCCAGCGCCCAGCGCCCCGCCGGGCGCGAGCGCACCTCGGCCTCGAGCTCGCGCGCCCCGGCCGGGAGCTCGAGCGCCGCCCACGGCGAGCCCGCCGGGCGGAGCAGCGGTCCGAGCAGCGAGGCTCCTGCGATGTCGGCCAGCGTCAGCGCGCCGCCGACCAGATAGCGCTCGGCGTCGCCGTCGAGCGCTCGATCGATCCGGTCGACCGCCTCGAGGACGCGTCGTCGCGAGCGCTCCGTGCTCTCCGGCGTGATCTGGTAGGTGCGCCGGAGGGCGCCCTCCAGCACCGGCGCCGCGAGCCGGCCGACGAGTCGCGCCGGCGCCGAGTGGAACGAGAACAGCGCCGCGGCCGCGCTCCCGGGCGTCGCGAGCAAGAGGCCGTAGAGGTAGCGCCTGAGGTCGGGGCCGAGCACGTCGTCGAAGTAGGCCTCGAGCTCGAGGACGCGGTCGCGCGCGGGCCCGTCGGCGGGCAGGAGCGCCGGGGCCGGTCGCGTGCGCTCGAGGTGGAGCGCGATGTCGGTCGAGTCGTCGAGCACGCGGCCGCCGTCGACGAGGATGGGCACCGTGCGCCGCGCGCCGAGCCTCTTGGCGAGCAGCATGTGCGCGCCGGGGAGGACGTCGCGGACCTCGCAGGCGATCCCCTTGTGGTCGAGGCACCAGCGCGCCTTCTCGCAGAAATGCGAGATCCCGAACTGGTAGAGGACGGGGCGGCGCTCCGACGCCATGCCGGCTAGAACGCGCCGCCGAGCGTGCCCACGCCGCCGCCCGGGGCCGGGCGCCAATCGACGCGCCAGCGCGCGGAGCTCGCCGGCGCGGGCTTCGAGGGCGCCGAGAGGAAGAGGTACGTAGCGACGCCGAGCGAGACGACGCCGACGCCGAGCGAGATGTCGGCGACGAGGAGCTTGGTCCGGACCGCGCTCACCTGATCGTCGCTGCAGCTCGGCGCGCAGGTGTCCTCGAGATCGCCTTTCTCGCTCGTCCCGAGGATCCCGAACGTCGCGAAGAGCCCCACGCCCACGACGCCGGCCGCGCCGAGCACGTACGCGACCGCCGGCGCGCCCCCGGTGTCTGCGGAGGCGTCCGGCGCCGGCGGCGTACCGGCGACCGGTCCGGCAGGCGCCGCGCCGCTCGCGAACGACACGGCGAGCTTGCGGTTCTTCTCGCCCTCGCGGACGACGACGCGCTCCTCGATCGGCTCGGCGCCGCCGAGCTCGTAGCGCAGCGTGTGCTCGCCGGGATCGACCGGCACGGCCTTGCCGTCGAGGCGCTCTTTGAGGAGGCGGCCGTCGAAGAGCACCCGGACCGCCGTCGTCTCGGCGCCGCCCGCGTCGCGCACCTCGAACACCACCGTCGGCAGGCTCGCCTCGATCTCGGTGAGCCACTGGGCGCAGTCGGTCTTCACGAACCCCGGGCAGGCGTCCTGCGAGCAGGTGATCACCCGCTCGCGCGCCTCGCGGAGGCGTCCGTCCTTGCGCGCGGCCTGGGTCTGCTCGTAGGCCGCGCTGCACTCCTGCTTGATGTCGGCCCGCGCCGGCCGCGGCCACGCGCCGAGCGCCGCGAGGGCGACAGCGCCCGCGAGCGCGCGCTTGTCCTGGGTCACGGAGAAGAAGCGGTTCATCGTCGTCCGAGCGAGCGACCGCGGATCGCGCTTGGGTCGCCCGTGCATCCTACAGGCACTCGGGCTTGGGACGACGGATTCCGTTGGAGTCGATGGTGTACGGCGGGCTGCAGCTCGGCGCCGGCGGCTTGCTCGCCGGCTTCGAGGCCGCGGGCGTCCTCGGCGCCGCCTTCGCGGGCGGCGGCTTGGCCGCGCTCGGTGCGCCGGTCGCGTGGGCTCCGGCCGTCGCCTCGGCCGTCGCCGCGGTCGCGGCGGAGGCGGAGGGGAGCGGCGTCGCGATCGCCGGCGAAGCGGCGGTCACCGCGCCGCCGGCCTGCGACGTCGCCGCCGGGCCCGCCTCGGCGGACGGCGCGCCGCCGCGCAGCAGGACGACCGCGCCGATCGCGACCACGAGCGCGGCGACGGCGCCCGCGATCGCCACCGCGGCCCGGCCCTGGCCGGAGGGCACCGGGCCGGTCGAGCGCGCCCGCGACACCGAGATGCTCGAGACCTGCGACGACGACGCGTCGATCGGGGGGGGCGGTCCGTGCTCCCTCGCCGAGCCCGGCGCCGCGAACGACCGCGAGTCCGAGATCGTCGTCGGCGCGTTTCCCTCGGGATCGGCCGCGTGCGCCGCGCCCCCGCCGGGGTGGACGGGGGCGGTCATGCTCGAGGACACGCTCTCGATCTCCTTCACCCGCTCGGCGCGCTTGGCGAGGGAGTCGCCCGCGATCCGCTCGACCCACTCCCCGACCTGGCGCGGCGAGGCGAGGGGCAAGGCGTCCTCGAGCGCGATGGCCATGTCGCGTGCGGTGGCGAAGCGATCGTCCGGCTCGCGCGCGAGGCCGCGCATGACGACCGCGTCCACGGCGGGCGAGATGTCGGGGTAGTGCCGGGAGGGAGGCTCGACCCCGCCCTCGAGCACCTTGGCGAACACCACGCCCTCGTTGTCGCCGGCGAAGCACTGGCGACCGGTGAGCGCCTCCCAGAGCACGACCGCGGCGGCGTAGACGTCGACGCGTCGATCCATGGCCCCGCTGCGCATCTGCTCGGGAGCCATGTACGCGAGCTTGCCTTTGATCTGGCCGTCGCGCGTCGTCTGCACGCGGCCGGCCGCCTTGGCGACGCCGAAGTCGAGGACGCGGGGGACGCCGTCGGCGCCGATCATGATGTTCTGCGGCGAGACGTCGCGATGAACGATCCCGAGCGGCGTGCCGCGCTCGGTGCGCGCCTCGTGGGCCGCGTGGAGTCCGTGGAGGACCCCGGTCATGATGCTGCAGACGATGGGCGGAGGGATGCGCGCGCGCTGCGCGCGGATGCCGCGGAACAGACGCGCCAGGCTCTCGCCTTGCACGTACTCCATCACCAGGAACAGCTCGCCCTCGAGCGCGACCACGTCGAGCGTGGCGACCGCGTTGGGGTGCTGGATCCGGCCGGCGAGCCTCGCCTCGTCGAGGAACATCGAGACGAACTCGGGGTCCTTCGCGAACTGCGGGTGCAGCCGCTTGATCGCCACGGTGCGCGAGAAGCCCACCGGGCCGAGGAGCCGCCCGAAGTGGACCGTGGCCATCCCGCCCGACGCGATCTCGCCGTAGAGGGCGTAGCGACCCACCACCCGCTCGACGGATCCCACCGCTCCGGCCATCCGACCCCCAAGCTACCAGCTTTGCCGCCGGAGGGCCCACTCGGGCCCGAACCGCGGCCGCGCTGAAGCCAAAGGCCTCGATGAACGTCGAAGAGAACGAGCGGCGCGACTCGGCTCGCGCGGGTCCTCGACGTCCTTCCGCATCGGGAGTACCGAGGCACTCACGGCTCTGCCCCCCAAGCCCCCCGACCCATGCGCCTCGCCCTCCCGCACCTCCTCGCCGCGTCGCTCGCCGTCGCCGCGTGCACCGACGAGACCACGAGCCCGACCGCTGCGTCGGCGACCGCGACCGCCGCGCCCGTGCCGAGCGCCTCCGTCGCCCCCGCGCCGACGCCGGCGATCTCGGCGACGGCGGCCCCCGAGCCCGACGCCGGGGCGGGGGCGACCTCGCCGGCAGATGCCGGCGCCGCGGCGGCCGACGCCCTGGACGCGGGCAAGAAGCCCGACGCCGGCAAGAAGCCCGGCAAGGACGCCGGAGCGCCGGCCGCAGCCGACGCGGGCGCGCCG